>NZ_JBDSCA010000082.1:0-185705 GCF_039921305.1 Mucilaginibacter sp. | reverse complement strand
TCTATTTACGGTTGCGAAAAATCAAATTCGGCCAATTGAAAAAGCTGACGAGTACTGGGAGAATATAGAAGAGCTAAAAAGAATTAATTCAACCGACTTTTCTGAGTTTAACCAAGACAGGATTACTATACGAAAATTTAAAAGTGCGGTAAGCAGGATTGTGTTGCAGCTAAAACTGGTATAATTAATTATAAAAAGACCGCCATTGTTGGCGGCCTTTTTACCCAAACAGTTGTTAAAGGGTTATTTTGCTTTGTTTTTTTGTTCGGTGACTTCAGCGCGGCCTGCTTGCGCAAGAATTTTGATCTTCTGATAGGCTTTACGTAAACGAGTGCCCGCAGCTTTGTTGCCTTTGGTGTGGAATGCGTTTGCGTTTGCTTCTGTGGCTGCCACTAAGTCTTTTAATTTTTGAAATGCTGACATGATTTTATTGTTTTTTTATGGTGAATAATACCCGGAAAACCGGGACGTTAATTATATTTAAGGTTAACTGACGGACATTCCTTTACTCTTACCCTGCTTTTGGGATTGGGATTTGTCTTTGTTTAGGGCTTCGTCCAGTTTTTGTGTTTTAGTGAGGTCTTTCTTTTCCACGCGGTCACGTTTGACGGTGTTACCCAATTCGTCTTTGACATTGAGGGTGCGGAAACGGGGATTGGCTTCGACATACATTTTGTTTTCCTTGCCGTCTACCTCTATGGTAACTTGCTGCATATTGCCTTTTTTTAATGATGCCATGAGTTGACCTTTTTGGTCGGCATCTTCCAACTCCTTGATCGGAAATTTATTTAAGGCTTTATTCAGGTCGTAACCGTAGTTTTGGTGAAACTGCTGCACTTCGTTGTTACCGTATTTATCTTTCTGTGAAAAGTCCAATTTCAGCCAGGCTTCGTAACGGTCGCCATTAACGGTAAACAGTTCCTTGTTAATAGCCCTGCCGGAAATGAGGTTAAAAGATTCCTGGGCGGTAATGTTGTTGCCATTGCGTATCTGAAAGGATTGGGTACGGTTAAAAGCTTCGTCGTTACTTTTCAGTGTAGCCTCATACCTGTTAAAGAAATACATATCTGTCGTATCCGATTTACGGAAATGAAGGGTGTATTCCACGTTGTCCTTAAAATGACTGGCTTCGTGTTTCAGCTTGATTTCTGGTTGCTGCTGAATAATAAATTTTTCAAGCGGGTCGTGTAGCGCCTTACCAAAACCTAATTTTTCCAGTAGATTCTTGTTGTAAGTTAAATTATTTTCGTTGACTGCCATAATGGATTGGTATTAATGGATTTGATTGTTGCGCAGTAATACTGCATCGCCGTTTTTGAGATGTACTACAATACGTTTTACTTTTTTACTGAATAATGTTTTGGCCGCGCTAATTCCACCTGCTGCTGCCTGGGTCGCCAATGATTGATCCATACTCAAAAATTCCATGCTTTGCATAGCGTTATCTGCGCCACCGGCGGCGGCTTCGCCAAATTCAGCTTCCGGTGCCGGAATGCCCGGCATCCCATCGGTGTAATAAACAGCGAGGTCAACCGGAATAATAGACTGTCCTAAACGAATATTTTTAATGGAAATTAACAGCCTTTGATTGGTAATATTGGCGGTGCCGTAAACCGGCGAACTTTTCGGAATGATTTGGCCTTTAACGATCAGGCTATCGTTCAAACGAAGTTTGACGGCTCCAGCTTGCCTGACCTTTTGTTTGCCATCAATTGTGGCGCTAACGGCTTTGAAAGGATTATCGGTCGGGGCAGCGGTCTTGGTGTCGGCTTTCACTAATTCGGGGTGTTGAATTTGCTGTATCTGTTCCAACATTTTACTCAACTGCTGCATCTGCGGGTCGCTGCCCTGGCTGTTGTTCATGCTTTTCATTAGGGTTTCCAACTTAGTTACCTGGTCGGTCAAAGTCTTATCTGCAACGGGTTTGTTAGTCACCGAAACCGGTAAAACAGGTGGCGTTTGCGGCTGGCTGATCTGCCGATTGATGTCAGCTAATTTTTGATTGATCTTAACCACGTTAGGGTCGGCGTAAGCCGAAGTGAGTGCTGAATTTGAGGTTACCTGTTCGGTATTCTCCTTTGATTTAAAACCTAACTGCTTTAGAAAGGGGCTGTTGTTATTGGATTGCTGCTTGGCGGAATCCAATGTAGCCTGCGTATAAAAGCTCATTTTATCTTTGGCTTTTTCGTGTTTGTCAAACTGGGCCGATGGTAACGTGGTGTTTAAACCCTGGTTTGTTGCAGCCGTAACCGGCTTGCTTTCCTTGCCGCCGCCTAAAGCATAAAAACACAAGGCGGACAAGGCGACAATAATAAACGGCAGCACTAACAGTGCTTTGCGCTTTCTTTGAAATTGAATGTTGTTTTGCATATTAAATGGATTTAATGATTAAATAAATACACAGGCCACCGAACAGTAGCACGAATAGTGTTAGTGCGATTAGCTTTGATTGCTTATTCCAATGCTGTGTTTTTCGGTTTAAATAGCCGGCGATCTGTGTTTGCTTGCGAATGATCCGGCCAGCGATACGGCTGGCCAATACTTCTGTTTTCATGGTTTAGCGGCTAGTGAATCAATATCCTTATTACTGATAACCTCCCAATTCTGGATCAGAAAACCGTGCGGGTTGTTATCCGTTTCGCTGTTTAGTTCCCGGACTTTACCTTGCGTAACGAGTTTGCGCGTTACTGTACTGGTCGCCCTGACTAATTTTTCAGTGGCATAGCAGGTGAACGCATAAGGTACTTGGTTCATGTCCAAAACGGTACTGTCTATATTCACCTGCTGGCTGATATTACCTGCGATCAAGTTGGCGTAATAACCATGTTCGCGCAAGTCGTCGTATTGCCGCTTGGCACTTTCATCCGCTAAATAAAGTGCTTTGGTGATGGTAACCTGTATCTGCTTATCATCCGGCACCAGGTTAAAAAAATCTTCGTGGAATGTTTTGATATGGTCGCGCAATTCTACCGGTTTGTAGTGTTTACGGTCGGATAAGAAAGTTTCCAGTACTTTACCGTTATACAAGATACGTACCCGGTTCTGGGCACGGTCGGCAAAATCATAGCTTTTGTAAATACCGAAACATAAAATGGTGGCGGTTACCAGCATGAGCATGATATTAAATCGCCGGTTGAGCCTGGCAACCGTGTCGATATTTTTGGTTTGTGTGAACATTACTTGCCTCCTAATTTGTCTTTTTGATAATTTGAGCCATTGTCCGGCTTGTCTTTGAAATAGCCTTTACTTAAAGAATTATCGGCCATACTTTGCGAAACGTTCTCGCGCTGGTTGCCGTAAGCATCGGCCTGCATACCGCCGGACATCGCAGATGTGGTTGAACGTGAAGAACTAATGACCATGCTATTAATCTTGTTAACTAATGTGTTGCCACCACCCGCGTTAACGATATAGCTGGCGGTACTCGGCACCGTGAAGTACCCAACAATGCCAATGACCAAAAAAATGAGGTAACACACATCCGTCGAACTGAAGAAAGTATCACCTGTACTTTGGATCTGCGCAATATCCAAAGCCAGCATATTTTGCTGCACTTTACCGATGATACTACCGAAGATGTTGGCAACCGGCAACCATAAAAACACGTTGACATAACGCGCCATCCAGACTGTAAGGGTATGCTGGAAACCGTCAAAGACCGCAAATCCAAATACCAATGGCCCCAATATCGCCAGCACAATTAATTGGAAAGTCCGTACCGTATTGATACATAAAGCGGCAGCTTCGTACAATACTTGTAATACCTCGGACATCCATTCCTTAATGCTGTTTTTAAAGTTGTAAGATGCTTTCGCCATTGCGAATTTCATATCGTTGCCGACACTGCCGATCATACCCTCGTTACTATCATTTGGGTCGTCGGGATGCGTATATTTATACCAGGCATCCCTGTTTCCCTCCCCGTCCGCGCCAACATACATTTGGTAAGATGGTGTTTTCTTCTCCGCTTCGGTCTTTTGCTGTAAGAGCGTGGCGATAGCTGCATTGCTATCCGAAACCATTGCGTTTGTGGTACTGACTACGGGTTGCATCACACCGTTCATTACCGCGATCACCGTTGGAAAAAGCATAATAGCGATACCTAACGCAAACGGGCGCAATAAGGGGTAAAAATCAATCGGTTCGGCGGCGGCAATCTGCCGCCAGACACGCGAGGCTATATACCATAATGCTGCGAAACCTGCCAATCCCTGCGCCGTGCCAATCAAGGAACTGCAAAGAGGCAACATCTGGTTATATACCTGCTCTAAGGTGGCTTGTAAGCCTGTCAGATTATCCATATCAATAAAGTTTTTGAACGGTGGATAGATTGTTTACTTCATGCTGCCGCTGCGCGGCCATGATTGCCGTTTGCTGGTCGAAGTTTCGCAGAAAGGTGAGCTTATCGTCGGTATCAGCGTAGATATGATCTATCGCCCGAAGCCGCTCGTTGTCATTCATGCGCAACTTACCCGCCATGAGAATATCAGTCAACTGGCTGAGATTTTGAAGGCTTTGCTGTAACAGTGTGGTATAAACATTGGCGAGGTAAGCGATTTCGTCGCCATTAAATGTGCCACTATTTTTAAACTGTCCGTAATACCGCTGGTACTCGGTAACGATATAACCTTGTTTTAAAACGATGTCGGCGACCCTGCCATAATTCGCTACTGCGGGGCTAACGATCAACAACCCATTTAAAAAAGTGGAATGCAGGTTAAAGTTGCCACTGGCAACTTGCTTGACTTCGTTGTATCCGCCGTTGATAATGTCATAACCGGTTTTCATATCGGTTAGGATGCCTTTCAGTTGGGTCAACTTTTCAATATCTAAAATCAGTTGGGTCAGGTCTTCCGTCTGCGCCTTGACCTGGGTAGTGACCGCCGTGCATAATAGCACCATAGCGATCACCAAAAATTTAAGGTGTTTCATAAATGCTTTTTAATGTTTGTGTTTCGTTTAAATCCTGTTGTCGCTGTGCGGTTAATAGCCGGATCGCACTGCTAAAGCTTCGGCTGAACTCATATTTATCCAGCATGTCCGCATGAATTTTGGCAAGGCGTTTCAAGCGTTCATCATCCGTCATTTGCCAAGTTCCGCTCTGTAAGAGGCTTTGCAGCTCTGTTAGGTCAGTGTTGCAATCTTGCAGCAAATAGGTTTTTACTGTCCCTACATAGGTTTGCTCATCTGCCGTAAGACCGGTAAAAGATGGCGCAAAGCATTCGTTTATTTCCGTTTGCCAGTTTAATATGTCTGCTACCTGATTACTGTTTTTAACCGAACTGCCCGGCTGTTTGAGCGAAGTATAATAAGCGTTGTGCGCATTTAATTCGGCGGTATTAATGTCGCGAATACCGCTTAACCCGTTTTTCATCACGTTATATCCTTGCTTCAATTCGGATTCAAAAGCCTTGTAGGCTAAAATCTGTTGCAGGTAATATTGCTTTTGCTTATTGGCCTGCCCGAACAAATCACCGAAACTGAAAGATTGCGCTTTGCCTAAAATGGGTGTTGCAGCTAACAATAGCAGGATGATTGTCTTTTTAATGGATACCATATAAGTTTTTGATGCTTTGAGTTTCCTGTGAGCTTCTTGACCTGCCCAGGCTTAACAGGATGTTTTCGTTATTGAAACGTTTAAGGTCATTGTAATTGCCATCGATCTTTTTGGAGATATGGTCAATGATCTCCATGCGCTGGCCATCTGTCATTTGGGTTTTAAAAGAATTAATGACCACCATAAGCTGATCCAGATTCTTTACACTTTCATCCAGTATGCCTGAATAGACCGCAGAAATGTGCTGCAATTCGGCAGCGGAAAAGTTTTCATCTTCTTGTGTCAACGCCCAGGCGCTTTGGTATTCCTTCACCAACATTTCCTGCCGTAAGGTAATATTCTTGACTTGTTCGTAGTCGCTTATCAACGTTTTCACCTCGAATAACTCGTTATAATACTTGCTGAACAAGTCCGTTTGCTGCTGGCCAACACCAGCGATCTCGCTTAAATTCAATTGATTTAATTGGGTTTCGATCACCTTTTGGGCGTTTTGTAGCCATATCGTTTGGTTCTGCGCCCGCTGAACACTGAGGTCAATGGCCCGGATGATCTTACCGACGGTTTGGTTCAATACTTCACCGATGACAAATTGCGCATTGGCCTTTTGCTCCGGAAGGGTAATCAATACCACTACCATACTGACGGGCAGCACGATCTTATAAAATTTCATAGTTGTAGGTTTAAAGTTTTCGGTATTCGCTGTTTTCCATCAGCAGTTTGTTTTCATCCGGCCGGAACAGCAAGAGGCCGCCGTTCTGCGTGATCTGCAAAACCTGTTTGCTATTATCCCAAACGGCGGTATAGTTTTTGATCTTGTGCTGCGGCGGCTGTTTTTTATTACCCTCTTTACGCCAGAATGTTGTCCTGCGGATAATGTGGTAATTATTGGCATTGCCATTTTCGCCTGTAACGATGAGCGTATCATCGGCAACGCTGTAAGCGCTTTCGGCATGATTGGCATAAATGCCGGGTATAAAATTGGTCACCTGTTGCGAATGGGTGCAGGCCGCAAATAGTAACAGCAAGCCTGCCATAAAAAGATATACTTTCATCAGTTTTTAGATTTGGTAAGTAATTTTTGTTCGTTAACTAAGGCGGTAATGCCTTTTTCCATGCTGCCGTATTGGGCGGCATATTCCTGAACCTTGACCCGTTCCTTGCCCTCGGTGGTAAAGGCATAAAGTTCTTCGGGGCAAAGCTCATTCTTGTACGCTTTGGTAACCACACCGCCAATATCGATCAGGATTTCCCGGTCATCTTTGTTAACCGAAAGCGTGATAGTTTTGGCTTTATCCGATAAGCCTAACGCATCCTGTACTTTGTCAAACTTGTACAGGAACTTGCGCATGTCCATCAATATCTTGATGTCGGCATTATTGATGATCGCGTCTTTAATAATAGGTGAACTGATCAGGTCGTCCACTTCCTGGGAAACCACCATCGGTACACCGTTGAATTTGCGGATGGTCTTAAAGGCGTATTGAACAAACGAGGCCATGCCCGCTTTAGAGATCGCTTTCCAGGCCTCATCTATACACAATACTTTACGGACACCCTTTAGCTTGCGCATCTTGGAGATGAACATTTCCATTATAATTAGGGTAACTACCGGGAACAAAACGGGATGATCCTTCAAATTGTCCAACTCTATGACCACAAAAGCCTGATTCAATAAGTCGAGGTTCGCGGTAGCATTCAATAGGTAGTCAAATTCCCCGCCCTTGTAATAAGGCCGTAACACATACATAAAATTGTCGAGGTCAAAATCCCGGTCTTTGACCCGGTGGCTTTTTAACACCTCCGTATAATGTTCTTCGAGGTATTCGTAAAAGGTATTAAAGCAAGGAAACACGGTTGGACTTACCGCTAAGAATTGGTAATAACCCTGCAAGGCATTGGATAATGCCACATATTCACTTCGGTTAAAGCTGTCATTCTCCTGTTTCCATAAGGCAACCAATAGTGATTTCAGGCTTTCTTTCTTTTCGGTATCCAATATTTGGCCTTCAGCCAAATAGAAGGGGTTAAACCGGATAGGATCGGTTTCCTCGTAAGTGAAGTAATATCCACCTACTAATTCACACAAACCCTTATAACTGCCGCCAATATCAATAACCACACAATGTGCGCCCTGGTCGTACAAGGTTTGCAGGATATGGTTAACCGTTACGGATTTGCCGCCACCAGATGTGCCGCAGACCAGCGTACCCATATTAGAAGTTAACCCTCGTTGTCGCGGCAGATCGTACAAGTCTACATAAACGGGCTTGTTACTCAACCGGTCGCAAAAGCGGATACCGCTCGCCGGTGGGTCGCTGCTGTAATTGGTTTCCAAATTCAAAAAGCAGGTCGCCTGCTCCAAAAAAGTATCAAACGTATCATTGGCCGGAAAGTCAGCGGCATTGCCGGGAATACCTGCCCACCAGATTTGTGCTGCGCCGTCGGTTTCCTGTTTGGCGGTTGCACCGATCTTAGCCATAGCCGAACCCACCAGGTTCTTGATGTCCTGTAATTCTTCTTTATCCTGCGTCCAGGCAATTACGTTGAAATGCGCTTTGACAGGTAACCGGCCCTGGCTAATGGCCTCGTTCAAAAAATCATTAGTGGCATCGCGGGAAATGGCGTTTTCCCGACTGTAAGCGGAGAGCGATTGCAGGCGGCGCTTTTTCGCTTCCAATAGCTTCATCGTTTTCTGCGCGTTATCAATAAAAATGTACTGGTTGTACTCGTGATCGCAGTCCAGCAACAAATTAAGCCCGGCGGAAAAGCCAATAGGAAAGCGGGTTTGGTCGGTGCTGTACTTGTCGTAATCAACGCGGCTACCGCATAAAGCAGGCAAGTCTTCCGCATCACCTAATGTAAATACCTGGCCGAATTGATCACCAATTTGCAAACGGTCTTTCAGGTGCACATCTTTAATCATAGGACGCTCACCAGCGCCCAAGTTGAAGCAATATTGCTCCAATAAGCCCGCCGCAACTTGCGTCCCCGCCAGTTCTTCATCGGTCAGCTTACGTAATTTAACAAAGCCACTATCCGATAAAATGCGCTCGAATTGTCCTGCTTTTTCCAAAAACTCCGGCAACAGGCGGGAATCGGTGCTCTGTTTGGGCACAATGCTTTTTCGCATCAAACCGGAATAACCGCTACTGGCCGCTTTGCGGTCTTCGGCCTTTTTCGTCAGTAGGATATAGCATCGGTGATCCAAATAAGGGCGGTTCTCAAAATGACGGTCTGCTGCGGCAGCCAAAAAGCTTTTGTTAGTTCCTTCGCCCCGGTAATGGTTACGGGAAAACACATCCTTTTTATGCACGATGGTATGTTTCGACAGCACCCTGATCGCGCTTACCCAGGATTGGTGATAGGTTTCGTAGTCCGTTCCCGACAGCGTAAAGATGTCCGGCAGCCCGGCTTCATAGACGACGGTTATATCACCATAGGCCGATAGTAACGCATCATGTTCAACTTTGTAGATCGGCAATATTTTTTCTATTTCAATCATGAGGCGTTTTGCTTAAGGTGAATAAATAGTTTCCGTGAGCGGAATTTGAGGTAGTTTGGTAGCTGCCGTCTGGCGCGTTTTTTCATCAGGCCATATTTGCCATATTTATTACTGAGCCTGAACGTATAAAAGATCAATGCGCTGGCTGCACCAAAGATGACGACCAGGCAGACATACGTGTTGACCCCGGCGATATATAAAACCGCGAATAAAATCAATAGGGCTACCAAACCCGCTGCTAAGTAACCGATGTATTGAGCCCGCAATCCGCGGAACTCAATACTCTTGTTAATACCCTTGTTGATCTGATAAATGCTGCTCATAACCCGAAAAATGATTTGATAACGGTAGCAACGACCACTAAGAAAATGCAGGAACCAAACCACGAAGCGGCTACCTTGCCGGTATCGGGTTCGCCAGCATTCCATTTTTGATAAACCTTGATTGCCCCAACGATGCCGACTACCGCACCGATGGCGTACATCAGGTTACAGCCGGTGTCAAAGTAGCCTTTGACCATCGTGGTCGCCTGCTGAATGCCCGAATTGCCATCCTGCGCCTGTGCAGCGACCGACAGTAACACCAGCAATACGGCAAGTCCCCCGCTATGCAGGATAGTATTGCGCTTTTCCGGCAATTCATAACCTAACTGTTCCAGGCATTCCGCCTTCATGAACTCACGGATCGCTTTTCCGCGCTCCCCTTGCAACAGTTCGGTATGCGGTTCCAGTATGGGCAATAAGAGCGATAAGATTTCCTTTTGCTCCACCCCATCCTTTGCAGCCTGGTCGAAAAACCATTTCAGTTCTTCCAACAGATCGGGTACATCCCCTTGTTGTTCCTCCCTGCCAAAGTCCAGATCGTTCAGACTGACATTTGATAAACCCCGTTCAGGGGCAACCGCTCCCGCCAGCTCCGGCGTTTCTTCCTCGCCTGTTTCCTGCTTTTCTTGTTTGTTAAAGAACGATTTGGCATCTTCCCTGAAATACAGCCGGGTAATAACGATGAAGTAAACCACCAGGAAAATCCCTGCACAAAGCCCGAATACGGGCCACCCAAAATGTATCAACATAAACCTTTGTTTTTACATTCCCGGCGACATTGCCGGGAACGCAACAAAGGTTTCCAGACCCACGATTTTCCTTTCCCATCATGGGAACGGCATGGGTATGTTAGCTACTTAATCACCCTCTTTTTGTGCTTTGAGTGCTTTTTTCAGTTGGGGCTTATAGTCTAAATCGTCCTCTACGCGTTGCTGTATGGCTGCGGCCATCTGTTCCAAAAACCGGGACGGGCTATCGACTTTACGGCGACGTATCTCAACGAAAGAATGGTGGGCATCCCGAAGTTTAATGCCAAAAGTATCTTCCATTAAATTCACGATCTCGGTTACATCGGCATGGCCGTTGTTTAATTGCATGGTATAGTATAAGCCGTACACTAACTCCACTAAGTTCACGTGGCTACCCGTCCATTTTAGCGTTGGCACGGGCTTGGGTTTCTTAGGTTCCACAGGGTGCAAGGTGCCATCCAGTCCGTTCATGCGGTCTAATATTTCTTTTTGCAGCATTTCAAAAGCCATAAAACGGGCGTATAAGTAATCCATTCCCGTTGAAAATTGCTGGTCAGCATCAGGGATTTCAGGTTGTAATACCGTCGGTATTTCTGCGCCCCGGATAAAATACATTCCGTCCATTTCTGAAAACCCGGCCTTGAAATAGTGATAAAGGAAAGCGTTCAACTTAAAGAACCGTTCGACCAAACCAAGTTCATGTTTATAAAATGCCAGCAACATATCTCGTGTACCCGCTGGCTTATTCATATCGAGGTTATACAACTCCAAATGAAAAATACGCCAAGCGTAAAATTTAGGTTTGATGTTTTTGAAAAAGGAGATTTCGGTTTCTTTAGAAGGGAAAGGGCGGGACAAGACTTTTTCCCTAAGTTGTTGCAGTACAGTCTTAATTTCCTGTAAAGCCTGGGACAGTCGTTTTACGGGATCAGCTTCTTTGTCAGTTAAAACATTGAGAAATCCCATTAGCTTTTTATACAGCTCATCATAAAATTGTGTAAACATAATTTTGACATCTAATGACAGCCGCCCCACCGTAGGGCAGCAACGTGTAGCATTTCTCCATAGGCAATAATTTTAACCAAAGATGAAAGCTGACCAAGATGAAAACAATAGGGGTTTGGCTGAAAATCAGCACTTCAGGGGTATCCCTTTATGGGTTCAGGGTTTGGCTGTAGAGTTTCTTGTATAAATTGAGCTGTCCCTTTACCCCGAGTTTAGAGTAGGCGTTGCTCATATGTGATTCGACTGTTTTATCGGAAATAAATAGGATATCGGCGGCTTCTTTATAGGTACGTCCGTCAAGCACCAAGCGCACCGTATCGATTACCCTTGGTGTAAGCCCGGCTGCTTCACAGTTCATTTGAAATACTTTTTCCAATTCGGCTTTAGCTTCCCGCGCTTTAAGCCTTCTTTCTGCCTTATTTCTTCTGTGAATTTTAATGTTAATCAGCAGTAAACTAATCACAGCAATTGTCAAAAACAACGTTATCCAAAACCACAACATAATCCATAATCTTTAAGTTAGAAATCTGATTATAGCATAAACGCGGGCAATGAATGTTCAGGCCTTTGAAGGTACCGCTAAGTAACCCGGAGAGCCATGAACAAGCACGCCCGCGTTTAAGCGGGCATTGCACTTGCTCTTGGCTCTCCTTTTAAAAATTAGCGGTTTTTCAAAGGCCAAAGACGGTGAATGCGAATGTTATATTATATGTAATGAAACGTATCTCTGTGTTGTATTGTCATTTTTAATCCTCCGTAAATATAGGTAAACTAATTTTTTGTGTTTATTTTTTTATCAGCATCTTGCCAGGCCCATCCTAAGACCTGTTCAATTGCCTTTGTTAATTGCTGCCTATCTTTCGCGTTATTAATGTCCACGCCACTTACCGTGCTTTTATTATAGCGACCATGCAGCGTCAGATAATAAATCCCACCTAACAACAACGCAATGACAGCTCGGAAATTGACGTTGGTATTTTCAAAAAACGGATCGGTTAATTTTAGCAGTTTTTCACCTTCAATTTCCCGATTGCCAGAAATAGATTTAAGCAAAGGGTTAGCTTCACTAATCTGCCAAAGGATAATTTGCTGCATTTCTTTGTTATCACAGAATTGTCTGAAATTTTCCAGCATTATCCCGTTAATCAAACCGGCGAGTTCTTTCTTATCTGTAGTAGCACTCAACTGAACCTTCTTTAAAACTGGTGGCCAATAGTCTATTTTATTGATATAAGCTTTTTCCAATTCTTTTAAGGTTTTAAAATGGTAGCGGATAATATTTTTATCCTTACCAATTAAGGTAGTGATGTTTTTAGTAGTTAATCCACGGAAACCCTTTTCCGCCAAAACTTTGCCGACAGAATTTAACAAGTCGTTTTGGGTCTGTTCACTGTCCCTGATTTTAATAACTTTCCGTTTCGTTGGCATTTTATTTAGTGACTTTGGATATCAGTATGTTATATTCATTTTTTGAAGTTATTATTCATATCTAAACGTTGTACTGCTATAACTTCCCTTAATTCCTTTTAAGGGGAGTTATAGGGCAAGTCGATCAAACGCCAACTATTCCAAATTTCAAAAATTAACCCACATTAAATCATTATCAAACTGTCTTATTTAGTTGTAAGTCGTGCATCTTCTTACGAAAATTAGAAGGTGTCATTTTCTTTTCTCTCCTGAAAAAATAGGCGAAGTGTGCGTTATCGGCAAAATTGAGATCAATAATGATTTCTTTTATCAGCATATTGGTACCGCCCAATAAAGCTTCACATTCTGTCAGCAATCGGTCAGCAACTAAACGCTTAACCATTTTACCAAAATACTTTCTTGTAATTTCATTTAGTTTTCGTGCAGGCAAACCCAAAGCCTGGCTATAAAAGGGTGCATCTCGTTGAGTACAAAAATGAGCATTGATAAGCACTTTTAATTTGCGTAGAAGTTCAATCTTCGTGTTATCCTGAATAGGATTTGGATTAGTAAATAATCGATTGGTCTGAAAGAGTAAAAGCGATAAGTCGATATTTAAGCTACGCCCAAAAGGTTCATTTAATGCATCTTTCGCCGTTAAAGGGATAAGCGCTTGGAACACTGCGGTAACGGAATCATCTAAAAACACAAATGGCTGCCGGTTAAAATAATCAAACAGCCCATTTTGCTCATCCTGCGGATTAGATCGCAGATAATCGTCAAACAAGGTTTGTTTGAATAAGATAATATAACCGTCCTCCGGATATTCAAGCATTTGGTGAACATGCCCGTCATGCATAAAAAAGACTGTCCCCGGCACCAAATCGTAACTACGATAATTGATTCGGTGATAGCCTTTCCCTTTAATTGTCCAAAATAACATATAAAAGGAATGTCGATGAGGTTTGAAAGAGGAGGAATGGGGTAATTCGCTCAACCTGACAACTTGTACGGGGAACTCATTAAGCATTTTCTGAAAAGGGACACGAGCTAACTTACTTTCCATCTTTCTTGTCTTTATACGTCCCTTCAGGTTACATCAGAACATCATTAACCGCTTCAACTTTTTTCTGAATTATGCTATGAGTTGGACGCTCATAATTTTTTATATAGCACCTATCCTGGTTCAAACAAGCGAAAATCCGTAACACTAATTTAAAACGAACGGCATTCACAACCGACATCTTAGGTTTCCCTTCCTGGGTTTTACGTAGAAAATAAGCTTTAATTTCAGGATTACAGCGAATTGCCCCAAGCGCACACAAATGCAATAATGCCTTAATCTCTTTATTGGCGATGTGGGAAACCCTCGGTCTGTTTTTATGAAGTCCTGATTCGTCCCGGAAAGGAGCAATTCCTGCATAACAGGCAAATTTCTTTGCATCGCTAAAATCTCGCAGTTCATTCGTGGCAATGACAATCTGAAGCGCAGTTATCTGCCCTATATTAGGAACCGAGGTAATAATCGTGTTTATATGCCGCAATTTATCGTCATCCTTCATTACCTGCACAATAGCTTCGTTTACCCGCGCCAAATCTTGTTCAAGAGCTTTCAAACTATCTATTGAGAGGGCGGTTACCTGTGTCTGTATGCTTTTTTTAATAAAAGTTTGCTGCTCTTTCAGCGGAGTCCTTAAAGCTTTGATCGTGGCAACAAGCCGCTTTCTCAACGCGGATAAATACGCTAATTGGTCGATCACCGGCCTCCGATGGGTTTTCAGCACCAATTCATGCCGGTTCTTGTAAGCATAATTTGCGATACGCATTGAATCGATTTTGTCGTGTTTGCCGCGTATCTTTCCCAATGAATTTAAAATCTGCAAGGGATTTTCCCGCACAACATTCGTCTGGAACTTCCTCAGCGTCGAAAGCAAATGATTACAATAAATTCCAGTAGCCTCCATGCAAAACACCGCCCTGGTCATCACAAACTTTGGTAATATTTTTAATTCATTTACCAGGGACAATATATCATCAGGTTGATTTTTAATTTCCCGGTGAAACAAGAGATTACTTCCAGCCATAACTGCAATATCGAGCTTGTTCCTTGAAACATCGATGCCGATAAAATAAGTATAATTTATAGGTTTAATATTCATAATTAATAAATAGTAGGAGTAACGGCATAGCTTACTTATAGGTCTGACTATCTTCCTTGATTGCTGGTTAATACCTCACACCGAGCATAGATAAATTAACGGCATGGATTACGTCTTTTGTTAGGTCTTGATCCTCAGACTACGGGTAATGTGCCATGCCGTTATAAGTTCAAATAAACGACAGGTTGTACCTCTTTTGAGGACAATCCTAAGTTTCCGGATAATTCGCCATGCCGTTGATTTATATAATGGTTAAACAGCAAGTGCTTCAGTCATGAAATAGGTTTTAACCCTTACAGCTTATTAAGCCTTCTTCCCGTTTAACTTTCTTGTTAATTTATCAATCTTAATTAAACAGCAAGCGCTTCAGTCCTGCAATAGGTCCAACTCCTGCCAGGGGATTAAGCCCTCTTGCTGTTTATTTCTTTGCAGTCACCTATTTAATAGATAAACAGCAAGTGCTTCAGTCATAAAATAGGTTTTAGTCCTTACCGCCTATTAAGCCCTCTTGCCGTTTATCTCTTAACTGTTAATTTATATTCTATTACAAAAAAAACAGCAAGTGCTTCAGTCATAAAATAGGGTTTAACCCTTACCGCATATTAAGCCCTCTTGCTGATTCTATTGTAATTGGTGCTTATAAATAATAGGCCCAGATATCTGTAATTTTGAAACGCTTCAATTGATAGGCTGGTCGTCATCGTAAGAATCTTAAAAAGGCCCGCCGCTCCATCAGCGGGCGCTTTATCATTAATTAACTATTATTTTTCTCATAACTGAAATGAAAAACTAAAAGAACAGGGAGTATTTTAAAAGAACCCATCCAGCTCGTCACGGCCATTGATGCGGTTCCAGATCATTTTTATAATTATATACAGCAAAACAATAATCAGCAGGGCCAAACCAGCGAATATGCAGTTATCTGTAATATCCATTGGTGACTAAAAGGTTCGGCTTGCTTCATATGCTGCTGATTCTGACCCCAACATTTACAGCCAAAGATATTTAAGCGATAAAAGCTAATTTTAAACTTTTTATAGAAATTGGTTTTCAAAAACCCCTATTACTGTATAAGGCTCTTGATTGTCGTCTTGTTCTGTTAATGATATATTTAATACTTTACCATCGGCGGATAAAGTCCATAGCTCATTAACTGTTCGTAGTGTTTCTTCAGCCCGAGTTGTTTTTGATTTTTTTAATAAGCTTTTCTTATCACTGCTAATTTGGCAAGAAGACAGTCTTTTTAAATTGTCTTGAAGAGCATATTTTGTTTGGGTTCCGTCAAGCGAATATTTAGCAGGCGCAGTATTTCTCGTTTTTTCGTTTACTTTATTAATTATAGCGTCAATAAAAATTGAATCTGCCGTCATTGTTACCTGTAATTCGGCGGGAAATGAATAGGCTGGGTGGTCAGAAAGATCACTTTTTTCTTTATTGTAGTGCCAATTTCCTGAAAAATTCACCCTTTGTGCAATAGTTTGGAATGTGCATATGATTAATAAGCCTGTCAATCCACTTTTTAGTGTTTTTATAAAATTCATTTTTAACTTATAATTATTCAAATTACAACAAGGATTCTATTATTTTGATCATACCCACCCCGTGATCAATACGCGGGTCAGTTGGATAAGCTGAAGCAGTTTCCCCTTTTTTATTTATGATCAATAGCTGTGGAAACGAATCATAATTGTAGTATTTAACTAAGGGGTGATCGGTACCTTGGCCAAATAATGACAAGTGTAAAGCTCCAGGAATTGTATAAATTCCTTTTTTAAGACCTAAATCCCACCATTTTTTTTGCTTGTCAACATTAACACTGAGAAACACTACATTTTTGTTCAATGCATATTTCTCGTAAACCCTTTTCATTGCCGCAGGAATTTGTGTGCAACCTAAACATCCATTGAACCAAAAGTCAGCGATTATAATTTTGCCCCGTAAATCCGATAGCGAGACTATATTTCCTTTTTCATCTGGTAACTTGAAAGGGAATGCAAGCGAACCTTTACTAATTGATGTGGACAATTGAATGAAAATATTTTTATTTTCATCATTACTTAGGATTTCCTTCGATTTTGATATAAAATCAGAAATATCACCTTTGAAATAAGGCTTATTGATTAAGGAAAGCGTTAACAATTTATTACGCATCTTACCTTTATAGTGTTTATTAATAGCATTAAAAATTTCAGGATAAGTCACTTTACTTAAAGAATCAATATTTCGACCGCATGTAATTTCAACTACTTCTCGTAACAGGACGCTATTTGCATAATAAGCAGAATTTGAGGCTTGAATAGTGGTATCGGCATGGGGCATTTCCGAAAGTAACTGTTTAGCAAACTCTCTGGAAACGTATCTCATTGCCCTATCTTTACTCAAACCGTGTATATACAATGAATAAAACCATGACCAATCACTTTGTCCTAAAATGTCCAACCAAATTCGGTCATAAATGAAAGATGGCATGCTATCTTGATATACCTTCAGTATGTTTCGTTTCATATCTAACTGAATTTGAAGAAATTTCTCATACGTGTTAAATGCCTCCGAATACTTTGCTGAGTTATATATTTGATTATAGGCGGCGTTGGCACCGGCCGGTAATCGGCCTAAACTATATATATTCTGCTGACAGGAAAGACGAGTTGCTCCCGTCCCACTAAAATCGATCCAGCCGTCGTCGCGAAACAACATATTTATCAATTCGCCCTTGTGCAAAATATAAGTCACTTCAAGTGGATTACCCTGATTTATTAGCGTTTTTTCATCACCTGCGAGCAAAGAAAACGTAGCATCAAACCAATCGAAATCAACAGGCAAGATTAACCTGAATTGCCCATTAACAATTGTGGTATTATAAGTTTGAGTAAACATATTTTGTCCTTCAAGAGGGGCACCTGGTGTTAATACCTTGCATTCAAAGACTCCTCCATCTTTTGTTTTATCTAAAAACTTACCGACAAGTACTACACTGTCAGGCATGGCATTACCGTTAAAAGGCAGCCATATCATTGTGATTAAAAAGCTGATAAAAATTATTTTTATAATATTCATATTATCTTCGTAAATATGTATTAAATAAATTAGCGTGCATTTTGCTTAATACCACTAAGTATTATCTCATCATCAGGTATAGGGAATACATACAATGGAGAATTTGGTGGAATTGAATAAGTGACCCCATTTAGAATCCTTTTTAGCGTAATATTTGCTCCTTCCTTATTCAAACGGCGCAGATCGTCCCAGCGTAAACCATCCCGCCAAACCAGTTCTTTTCGTCGTTCTTGCAGGATTGTATTTAGAATTAAATTAGGCGTGCCTGCCGTGTAGGGAACATAAGTATTCTTAGCAAAGCGGTTTACCAAAAGTGCATTTAAATAAGTCATTGCTGAATTGACATCTTGCCGTCTTGCAGCGCATTCTGCTTTAATAAGATATATCTCATCTGTCGCCAAGCCTGTAAATGGTGAGCCATACCCAGAATAGCCGCGTTTCTCTTTTGTTAAGCCATTAGCCGTAATAAAATAAAGATTTCTCCTAAGATCGTTAGGTGCATAGGAGGCCAACAATGCGGTATCCACATTTAAGTTAGCCGGCGCATTATATAATGAATTATTATATCCGACCGCGGCGAAAGCCCAAAAAATATTCTCATTGTTTGTTTTAGGGAATGGAGTAGTTGAAGTTTTACTAACGGTATTATAGTTTATCAACTGATTATACAAAATAAGACAGCTATCAGCATAAACCTCTGCTTTCTGATAATTTCGCATGCTAAGATACAATCTCGCAAAAAGCGCATAGGCGGCAGGTTTACTTGCCCTGTTGCGGCTTACCACGGGAACATCTCCCTTTAATAATTGACACGCGCTGCTTAAATCATTGATAATTTGCTGATAAGTTTGTTGTACGCTTGAACGTTGAATTATCTCGTTAACATTTGGCGATAGCCTTAGAGGAATGCCCAGGTCAGTTGTTTCAGTTGCCTGATCATAAGGAGGGGCGAAATTTTTGGCAAGATCAAAGAAGGCGAACGCCCTTATAAAATATGCCTGACCTTTAATGTCATTATATTCATTTACATTAGTAGCATTGACAGTTACAGAACCTAAGCCGTTCAAAACACTATTCGCATAAAAGACCGACAAATAAGGTGAATTCCAGTCGCTCCTGGCTACTTCTCCGCCAAATAGATCTTTGCTCCATAAATACGCGTTCCTTTCGGTTGGCGTACTTGCTTGCCAAGCTGCCTCATTAATTAGATAATAGTCATCGCATGATAATTGCGGAAGAGATGAAGACCTGTTAACATTGCCATTGTCAATTAACTGCTGAAAATCTGACAGCGATGTCGGGCTAATAATTGAAGTACTTGGCTTTGCGTCCAGAAAATCTTTCTTGCAACCGAAAGATATACCTATAATAATCAGCATCAAGCCTGTTAATAGGCTCTGATAGTGTTTGTTATTTTTCATATAAATAATTTTATAACTGTGTACATTAAAATTAAAATCCAACCCTGACACCAAAGGCAATCGATTTGGTTGCTGGAGAAACGAATGGCGAATCAGGATCGAGTCCATCGTGATTAGCCCGCCAAAGGATAGCCAGGTTATTAGCATAAACATAGAATTGGATCGTTTTGACAGGCAATCCTGGGGCTGAGTTTTTATCCAGTGTATATCCTAATTTAACATCCTGCAATCTTATATTATCCGCACGGTCAATCAGCGAATTTGAATAAGTATAAAGGAGATCCCGGTTTGGATCGTTAGGATAAATCATAGCGGGGACAGTCGTTGTATTTTCATCTCCTGGTTTTTGCCACCGTTTTGCAAAATCAGCTTGTTGGTAAAAGCCGTTAAATAATGTAGAATAATTCAATGAAGTCTTGCGGAAATAATAATCCAATTTGTAGCCGATACCTATTGAAAGATCAATCTTTTTATACCTGAAATTATTGATTATACTTCCAAAATATAATGGTGTTGCGGAACCATTATAGGTAATATTTGATGGATTTGCTGAGTTTACGATGGATGCGTAATCTTCGCTAAGTTGCCCGTTCAAATAACCTTGAGGATTTCCTTTTGCATCCAGTTTTGTCGTGGGAAAGCTAAAAATTGAATAAAGAGGATAGCCTACTAAGGGGTTCAAATAGTTGCCCTGTGCAATCTCCTCATCAGTACCAGTAATTGCCTGGTATTTAGTGACTTTATTTTTATTATAGTTAAAAAGCACCATTGCATCCCAATGAAATGGCGATTGTAGTAATTTAAGATTAAGTACGACATCAACTCCACTTGTACGCATATCAGCGGAATTTCCTCTAAACTGAGTCACGCCTGATTGTGGTGCAACAGGACTATTGGCTATAAGGTCCGTACTATTTTTAATATAGTACTCTATTGACCCGGTTATCAGGTCATTTTTTAATCCAAAATCCAATCCCAGATTCGTTACTCCGACTTTTTCCCACCTCAAACCAGGATTAGGCGGATTAGTAATTACAGAATAAGGTGCGTTAAAAGAATTAACTTGTCCTCCTGATGAAACAGCAGTAAGGTATGCCGTCGTCGATTTATCCGTGTTTCCGTTATAACCATACGTTGCTCTGAAAGATAATAATGGCATCGCCTCCCAATGATAGAATGATTCCTGATTGATCTTCCATGCCAAACCGGACGACCAGAGTGGAACCCCTTTTTGATTCGTACTGACACCAAATATATTGGATTCATCCCGGCGTGCACTTGCGGAAATGATATACCGTTTTTTGTAACTGTAAGAAGCATTGGCAAAGTAAGATCGATTTCTATCAATAGTGCCATTACTGTTTATGCCAGCAGGAATCTGTCCAGTGTTATAACCATAAAATTGCGGGTAATCACTTGCAAAGTTAATTGACTGGTTTGCATTTACCGCGGTTAACGGATTGTAACCATACTGGGTAAAACTATTGTCAAAGCTATTATAACTACTGACCTCATAACCAGCCAAAGCCGTCAGCCGGTGATCACTGCCAAATTGCCGGTCAAAGTTTAATTGTAAGCGACCTGTGTTAAGGGTATAATAACTATTGTCATTCAGAACGATATCCCCGGCCGGAAAAATTTGTGTCACTGAACCTGTAACCGGGTCTATCTGAGAATAGGTATTAACCAGATTGCGCGTGTAATAAGAGTTTGCAGTATTATCCTGGTTGAAATCAGTAGTGCCTTTTTCATACAGATAATAGGCAGATAATTGTAACCCCGACAATATTTTTAAGGAAACCTGGTTACTAAGCCGATAATCTGTTAAAGTGGTTGTCTGGTTCGGTTTATTATCATTTAGTGGTATATCCCTCCAGTCCAAAAGCTTACCCCCGCCTGCTGTGTCAATATACGAAGTACGCAGACCGTTCACGACAGCAAGATTGTTACCGGACGCATCTTTAAGCATCTCGTATGGATTTGAAGGTACGAAGCTATTGCTGTTTTGTTTGGTAGTACTTTGAGTAAATTGAATTCCTGATGTCCATTCCAGCCTGTTCTTTATTAGGGAATAGGTATTGTTAGCGTTTAATGTCACCCTTTTATAGCTATTTGTAACTAAAGGCTGAAGATTGTCATCGAAGCCAGCTGATATATAATATTTATTGGAATTACCGCCACCTGCTACGCTTAGGGCATATTGTTGACTAACGGGTTTACGATAAAGATATTTACCGAGGTCTGATCTTACATCATTATTCGCTAATGCATTCAATTGTGCGTTCATTTGGGCCGTTGAAAGTTGCCCGTTTTGATTTGCATTCAAAATTGCTACCGCTGGCGAAATGGCACTATAGCCGTCACTTACGTTGTAGTAATACCCCTGATTGAACAAATATTTTTCAACGCCGATGTATTGGGCGGACGTAAGTTGAGGTGTATAGTATAAATTTGGTTTATCGGCAATGGTGATATTTGAATTGAAATTTACCTGTGGCGGTGTGTTTGCCTTTCCTTTCTTAGTAGTAATTACGATCACGCCGTTACCAGCCCGTACACCCCAAATACTTGCGGCAGCAGCATCTTTCAATACGGTTATACTTTGAATATCATTAGGATTAATATTGCCTAAATCTCCCTCATAAGGGAAATTATCGAGCACAATTAAAGGCTGATCATTTGCGAAAAGTGTACTTGTTCCCCTGATGGTAATATTACTGCCATTAGGATTTTGTTTGTTTTGATTGAATATTAATCCGCTTGTAACACCATTCAAACGGTCAAGTATATTTGTGCTTACACTTCGATTAATAAGCATACTATCAATAATATCAAATGACCCTGTAGCTCGCTCTTTTGGTAATTCCTGATAACCAGTACTCACCACCACCTCATTCAACCGACTTACCCCCTCACGCAAAACCACATTATGCACCACAATACCCTCCGTCACCGAAAACGTATAAACATTATACCCAATGAAACTAACCGCGATCTGATCACCAGCCTGCGCATTCAGCGCAAACTCACCGTCAACATTCGTCAACACCGCCATTTTACTATTCTTATCCAGTACCGTCGCACCAACTAAAGGCTTACCTAAAGTATCCACAACCTTACCTAACACCTTCACCGGCACAACCGGCTTATCCACCGCAGGCACCACAACCTTCCGTTTCAATAAGATATTCTTATCCACCATCTTATAACTTAGCGGCAAATCCTTTAGGCATTTTTCCACAGCCTCGGTAACTGGCACATTACTCACCTCTATGCTCACCGTCAAACTTTGCACATCCTTACCCGTGTACAGGAAAACATAACCAGTTTGCTTTTCAATCGTATGCAGCACCTTTTCCAAAGGCGCATGGCTCTCCTTCAGCGTAACCTGGCCCAGCACTACCGAAGCACTGGCCTGTAGCAGCCCGATCATTAAAAGAAGGGTAATTAAATTGATCCGCATCCAAATACTTTTTAAGGTCGGAAGATTCCGGGTGAAAACAGGGCCATTCGGCAGAGATCGCTGGGGAGGGGGCCATGCCTCCGGCTTTGCCATCGTAATCGCGTTTAAATTCATTAGATTTGCAATGTTTGGGTTAATACAGAAAATAGTTCACCAATTGTTTTTTATCCCGATCCGTCGGGAGGGGTTAACCCGGATATTTCCGCAGGAGTCTTCGACCACTCTTGCGGTTTTTTCTTTTGTAACCATTTGTCTCTTTTGTTCTCGTAAACTTAAGCCATAGGCAAATCTGTTTTTAAGGGTTAATCAATCTATTAGGGTGTTACTATAATTTTCTTTTGATTCCCGCTTCCTTCGATGCGGAAATTCACATTGAAGTATTTGAGGATGTCCAGCACCTGAGAAGCATTCACGTTTCGGTGCAGCTTACCATTAAATACCGTTTGCGGCATCTTTCCTTCATATTCGACCTGCACATCATACCAGCGTGATAATTGGCGCATCACTATTGGCAAATCCGTATTCTTGAACTGGAATAATCCATCTTTCCAAGCAACCACATCCTCGGTATCTACGGCCTTCACACTGATATTACCCGCGTCCGCAATCGTGGCCTGCTCACCCGGCTTTAACAGCGCTTCCCGGCTACCTTTAGTTATTCTTACACTACCTTCTAATAGCGTTGTTTTCATTACGGGTTCATCGTTATAGGCATTAATATTGAAATGCGTACCCAATACTTCCACCGTTTGCCCATTGGAACTTACCCGGAACGGTTTGGCCTTATTATGCGCCACCTCGAAATACGCTTCGCCGGTAATGGCTACCTCACGGTCTTTACCCTTGAACGCGGTAGGGAATGTGATCGAGGAAGCGGCGTTCAGCCAAACATGGCTGCCGTCGGGTAACACCACTTGGTATTGCCCACCGCGTGGGGTGGTAATGGTGTTATAAGCGAGTTTAGGAGCGGCGTTGTCTTTGCCAGCTTTGGCATCATAGGCTATCTGCCCGTCGGCTGTTTTATTGATCGCCGTATTACCCTGGGCAGCAAGGTGGCCGTTCTTGGCACCGGTTAAAATGATCCGCTGCCCATTAGCCAGTGTTAAGACCGCTTTATTACTACCCGGCTTAATATCGTTTTTGGCCATTAAAGCCGAAGGCTGGTGCTTGTTTTGCTGATAAAAATAAAATCCCAATCCGAGGAATAGCAGGATCGACGCGGCGGCAGCGATACGCGGCCATAAGCGGATGACTTTGGGCTGGACATCGGGATCAGGCGGTAAGCCTGCCATGATCTGCGCATTGCGCACTTCGTAATCGGGCAATTCCAGCAAATCTTTTTGCCGGGCGGCTAATTGGTTATACCAGATTTCGACCTGTGCCTGTTCTTCGGACGTGCATTCCCCCGCCAGGTATTTGTCGATCAGTGCTTTGGCAATTTTTTGATCCATTGTTTGGTAATAGCTGTCCCTTTTTGTATGATGACGCACTACCGGGACTAAAGTGGTACGCGGTTTATAAAAAAAGTTAATAATAATTTAAGGTGGAGTTTACAGGGGGAAGTCTGGGGCTTCTGATCAAAGCAGCAGGGTAAACAAAAAGGCATCCAGCTTCAGGCGAAGGGTTTTCATGGCCTTGTAAATTTGTTTTTTTACGGTTTCGTCCGCGATGTTCAGTTCCTGTGCGATCTGGCTGTGCGAAAGGCCGTCTTTCCGACTGAGTTCAAATACCTCCCGCATTTTAGGCGGCAGCTTGCTGATCTCCATTTCGACCTGTGCCGACAACTCCCGGTAGCGTACCTGTTCGTCGGTTACCATTTCACCTTTTTCGATGATAGTGACCAAGGAATCCAAATAGCTTTCGTGTACTTTACTGTGGCGGATGCTGCTGACGATACGGTTTCGTACCGCGGCATACAGGTAAGCCTTAATGGAAATGTTAATGTTGATTTCTGTGCTTTTGATCCAGATGGTGGTAAATACGTCCTGTACAATATCTACCGCGGCATCCTCGTCCTGCAACATTTTGCGGGCATGATGGAATAAAACGGCCCAGTAACGCTTGTAGAGTTCGGTGAACGCAGCATGGTTTCCCGACTTTAATAAGTCAACCAATTCCTGATCCGAAGGGGTGCTTTGCGTTGCCAAAATGCGTTAAGTTCAAACGAATTTAACAAAAAGTTGGCGCAAAGTAAATAATCGGCTTTAAATAAGGCTCTATAAAGTGTTAAATGCTATTAAGCAATCCTGTTTTTGTGAAAAAGGCAATTGGGCTTTGGTTTTTTATACGCTATAAGGATAAACTGCGTTTTTCCTTTTTCTGCGGTTGCTTACGTTGACCCCTTGCCAGCTTCTTCGGCTCGACAATAGCCCCGGCAGGGTTGCGTCTGGCCAATTCTTCTTCGATCAATCCCATAATATCCGTTTTTACCTTGTTATAATTCTCCATAATTTCTTCTTCGCTTACCTCCCTGATTTTTGGCAACGGTTGGTAGGCTGCTTCCTCTTTTTTAATGGCCTCATGGTCATTGATGATCTCATTATGAAATATCTTTAAGTCTATCTTGTTAGTAGGCTCGTCTGCTACCATACCGACAAACTCGCCTGATGATAGCGTGGAAATTTTCGAGGCTGGTATCGCATAATCTAATTGGGTTGATTTACTAACGGAAGTATCCATACTATTAATCGATAAACTTTCCTTTACCTGGTTGATTTTACCGAAACGCTCGGATAATTGTTTGGCAGTATCGCCCGTCACTTGCCCACTAATTACATTACCGACAATATTCATAATAACCTCGGCTTGCTCCCTGCCATAATCTTTTTTAAGCTGGCTATAGTCCTGGATGCCTAACGTTGTGGCTACCTTATTAGAACGTGCGGTAGCCATCAGCCCGTCAATATTATTCAGATAAATGGTGGGGAACTCGTCAAAAATCAGGCTGCTCTTTAATTGCCCTTTACGATTGACCAACTTGATCATTCTTGAAACGTAGAGCGATAGCACCGCCCCATACGTTTGTATCTTTTGCGGATTATTTCCGACGCAAACGATTTTCGGCGCTTCGGGATTATTGATGTCCAACGTAAAATCATTACCTGTTAAAACGTAATAAAGTTTAGGTGATGCCAAACGCCCCAGGCTTATTTTGGCGCTGGCGATCTGCCCCTCCAACTGGTCGGTGGCATCGTTGATAAAAGCGGAAATAAAAGGATTTATCAATACTTCTATTTCGGGCTCCATTTGTAGCACCGGAAACAACTGTTCATAATCTGTTTGTATTAATTCAATAACGTGTGGTAACGTACAATAGATACCATCCTTGTATTTACGCAAATACCAAATTACAGCCGTCACAAAATTGATGGGAGATTCCACAAAGAAATCACCTTGCTTTCGTATCCAATCCTTATTTAGCCCCAACATGATCGTGCGGCTGGCTTCGGTCGCATCGGTGATGTCTTCCATACTTTCCGGGTCGAGCGGGTTACAGCGGTACTTCGGATTGTCCAAATCAATGGTATAAAACCTTGGTTTAACTTTATAGTTCTTATAATATTTAAGCAGGGCGTTATAAGCAATTCGCGACAAGTCGTCAAACTTGAAATCATATAAGAACATGCTAAAGCCCTTTTTTATATGCTGTTCGATAACATGCCGGATAACAAAATAGGTTTTACCGGCACCGGGTGTGCCAATTACAAGCAAGCCCCTGAATAGGTTGATGAAATTAATCCAGCTTTGCCTTACCTTCCCTTTAAGGATATATTGAGCGGGCAGGTTAACGGAAAATTCGTTTTCTATTAGCTGTTCGTGTTGGGGAAAAGTTTCATTTTCATTATTAAATATGTCTTTACCCAAAGTGATTTTTATTAAACGTGATAACCGACTTGCACCTGTCAATATCAGTAAGTAGCCGGTTAGGGTGGTAACAATATAGAATAAAGCAACTTGCTTATTGCCGGATTGAAAGCTCAGGCATAGATGACTAAGTGCGTAAATGAGCACTCCTGTTATCAGGTAGGCTATTACGCTTTCTTTATTGATCTTTTCTTCTTTGCGGCCTTTGACCCCGATTTGCGATATAGCCAATAGTAGTATAGCCGCCGCTTTGCTCAAAAGTTCGCTTTTGAACAAAGGCAGTTTGCTTAATGGGGTAATGACCTTATCTATAAGTGGTGCTGTCCAGCCCCATTCATGGAACGCGCCGTAGCTGTATAAATAAAAATGGATCGCCAGCATCAGAAGGCTGGCCAACCTGGTAAAATCCATGATCTTACGCAGGGCCTGTATGTTTTCTCCGGTTTGCATAGTAGTACTTTAAATGCTTATTTTTTTCTTTTTACGGCGTTTCCGCTTAGGCAGGAATGAACCGTTTTCCTGCGTGGGTTTTAGCAATGCTTCCAATGGATTTGCTGAAAATTTTATTTGGTCTTGTTTATAGTTGTTGGATAGGCGGTTGTTATCCGTTCTCTGTTGTGGGTTACTCTTTGCCATTAGTAAAGGGTAACCTTGCTTAAATTGGTCTGTTAACGTTTTAGCGGTATACCTTTTACCTAAATCGCTGCCGTTAAAAACCGTTTTGCTCTGGTGATCTACAAAGGTGATCCCGTAAATCTGACCTCCATCGCTTCGCCGGAATAAAACGGCTATCCCCTGTTTTTTAAGTGCCTCCGTGAAAGTTTGCTCGTTGTACTTACCCGTATTCAGGACGGTATCAATCCGGGTTTTTAAGGCTGGTTTAAATTCCTGGCGGTTTTCCTTATGCTGAATAAACTGCTTTTCCAAATAGGTTAAAGTTGGTTTGGTATACAGGGAACTTGATTTGATCGATATGCCTACCTTATTGCCGTGTTCGTTCAACAAACTGTAAACTAATCCTTTCTTTTGAAACATGGCCGTGTCTTCTGCACCCCGTTCAGCAATCACATTAAACTGTTTCAATATGGCATTGAGTTCGGCAATTGAAGCGTATTTGTAACTACTGATTACCCCGTTTACCGTATTACTGATTGCTCGTTTGGTTGGTGTTTTGCCATACAAAGCTTTTTCGAGGTTTACCGGTTTGATCGCTGGGTCGGGTTTATATTGCTTGCCTTTTGCTTTGACCAGGTTAAATTCAACCTCTATTTCTTCTCTTGCTTTTTTGGATTTAAGCAAGCCAATATTATGCAGATTAATAGCTTCTCCATTGGCCTGTATATTGGTGGTAACAAGATGCACGTGGTCATGTGCCGCGTCATGATGGCGGTAAGCTAAGTAAGGCTGGTCGCCAAAACCGATCTTGTCCATGTAAGCAATGGCGATCCTTTGCAAGGTTGCATCGTCCATTTTTTCGACCGCATCAAAATTGAGGGAAATATGCAGGGTGTTGGTTTTTACACTTGGTTTAAGCATCATTAGGTTTTCAAACCGCTGTAATCTTTGGTGGAAATTCATTTGGTCAACATCCCCCGCAAATCCGCTGGCCAGCAATAAATCTGCCTGGCCTTCCAATACCTTGTTTTCATTGTATTGCAATGCGCCTCTCAATTTTTTTCCGATAATTATTTTGGCAACCATTTTTGACTAAGCTGGTTAATGATCCGTAAGATTTCGTCTGTCCGCTTATCAACGGATTGGTAAAGTTTTGCGACCTGCAATAAGTGAGAATCGGTTGACTGCCCCTTTTTATTGGCAATATGATAACCACGGGTTAGCTGGTTAATATTGATACCAATGGCTTTAAGTTCTTTTCGTATTAAGGCCAATTCCTCCATTGCGCTGTTCAACGTCATATCTTTATAAAAGAGCGTGATCTTTTCTTGGCTAAGTAGCTTTCGTGCCACTTCGCCAACGCTATGACAATCGCTGCTTTGCCTGATCTTATCCAGCCGGTTAAAGGCGGCTTTGGTTAATCTCGTTCGGACAAAGTGGGTAAGCACAGCTTCAGGATTGGCGTACTTTTTTCGTGGCATTTACTTTTTTCTTATCGCAAGCAAAGGGGCAAGTTCCGCCGCCCCTGGTTTTCTTGTGGCAACAAGCAAAGTGATTTTCGTGGACGAAAATACATCTTTGCTGGGCTCACGCGAGGCCAACGGACTTTACGAAAAGCCTGCTTTAGCTTCCGGTTTTAACACTGCTTTTTTTTGATACTGATTGTGGTTAAGGTTGGCTTGATTAATGGTCGGGCGGCTTTAATTTTTCCGGTTTCATGGCGGTTATTGTTTCCGCCAAAGATGCCGCCCTGCGCCGCGGATCATTCCCATGCTGTTCCTACGGATGGGAGATTTTAGGTTGAGGCCGGTTTAGGCGTCTGAAACCCTTTGCCACATGAATCAGGTTAACATCATGTTGGCGCTGTTGGTTATCTACCAGGTAGTAACCCACCACAAAAAACGCAAGTAATTGATTATGAAAAATTTAAAGATCAGACCACCGCCAAAATGGGCGGTTTTGTTAACAATTCACCACTGTAAGCAATAAAATTGCTTATTTTAGTATCTATAAACATCCTATGGAAGAACTACAATTTTTCTGTACTGACCTGATCGACCAGATGGGAGAAGAATTATTGAGCTTACGACTTGAATATCCTAAGCCTGCTCAATGGTCGCAACATTCAATACCTTACTTAGAAAAATGCCTTGATCGCCTGCAAAAGTTTGTGACTAAACATCCTTTTAATAAGCGTTCGGAAGAGATCTATTTTTTTAAAGAGGTAAAGCCTGTTATCATGGGCAGGCTCATTTATATGTGCGAAGTCCATAACAAAGAAATGTTCCGGCCATTTGATTGTGCTGAAGAAAAAGATTTCTTGGCCGATGAGGTTGACGAGATTGATTTATTTTTTAAGCAGCATGAAAGTTTGTACAGCTATTACAAAGATGGCCTGGAAACATTGGACATCCGGTTTTTTGTACGGCAGGTTGAGGACAGGTTTAATTTTCGCGATTTACCAATAGAAATAGACCCGGTTTTCTTTTACGGGCAAAAAGGGTTCTCTACCGGATTTGATTACCTATTTGCTAAATTCCGCGCTTATGAGTTATTACGGGATCATTTAGAAAATGAACTGGAAGCCTTATTGGTCGTCGGTGATGAGGTACCACCGGAAGAAATCAAATTTACAGGTAGTGCAGCTGACTTTGTGCAATTCGTCGAACTTTTGAAAGAAGTGGGTAGACCAGTAAATCCTGAAACAAATGAGCCAGCCACCGACGAGGAAATTTTTGAGTTGATGAAAGGGTTGCTTAAACCTGATTTACGTGATGATGTTGATTTTAATACGCTGAAATTGACCAGCGGCAACAGTGATTTGCCGGAGCGAATGATTGAATCATTGGATAAGCTGCATAAGCAATGGGAAGACGAGGAAAGAGATATAGATTATAATAACGAGGGGGAAGACAAGCCAAAAGAATAAATGCCTATTGTTTTCTTTTATTCCAGATCATCGTCATGACTGTTTGGGTTTTCATGTCTGCATGAAACGCTTGTATCCGTTTTAAATCTTTATTGCCAATATCCCCGCCCAGATAGTTACAATCTTCGATGGTAAATTTTGCATCAACACTTTTGTCTTTAGATATTACATGAAAGTGCGGTGGGTTATGGTCATTGGAATAAATGATGATTTGCATATTTTTTATATAGTCCACATGCTGCTTGTCAATAATGTTCTTTACTACATCCTCGTAAGGAGCAGTCATATAAAAATCCAGTATCGGCGTTAGTGTTTTTTCTTCTATCATCTTTACTAAGATAGTGATATATCCCATGCCGTTCCCATCAATGGGAATGCTTGTTTTGTTACTACTTGATTTTTGCTGCATATAATAAAAGCAAATCATGGGAAAACATTATCATCATGACGGATTGATCAAGCCCGAAGTCGCCGTTAGTGTTCTCAAAAAAAATGGAATTACGGTCACATTAGAGGAAGCAAAATCAATTCTCGATTTTATGTATTTTTTAGCTAATCTATCTATAGATCAGCACTTTATAGATAATAAAAGCTTAGATAAAACGTTATAATTGAGTAACTTAACGTTATTAATCATTCAAACTTTAACGGATAATTTTATGAAAAAAGCTATTCTTTATATCCGGGTCAGCACAGATGAGCAAGCTGATAAAGGATATTCGCAACGAGATCAGGACGAACGGCTCCATCGTTATTGTGAGCAAAATTCCATCCATGTCAGCCAGGTTATTTTTGAGGATCATTCTGCCAAAACCTTTATTCGCCCGGCATGGGTGGTCATGCTTTCTGAATTGAAAAAGAGTAAGGGTAAGGTGGATATGATATTGTTTACCAAATGGGATAGATTTAGCAGGAATGTCAGCGAATCCTATCAGATGATCGGCATCCTGCAAAAACTGAATGTACAGCCTATTTCTATAGAGCAACCTTTGGATATGTCCATCCCTGAAAGTAAAATGATGCTGGCGATATACCTGGCAGCATCCGAGGTTGATAATGACCGCCGGGCACTCAATGTATTTTATGGTATGCGCCGGGCAAAAAAAGAGGGTAGATGGATGGGCAGCGCTCCCGTTGGCTATCAGAATTTAACTACTCCGCAGGGACGAAAATATATAGCCCCTTATGAGAAAGAGGCGGCTATTATGAAATGGGTGTTTAAAGAAATTTCCAAAAATAGTTTTGCGCTGGAACAAATCAGAAAACAGGCAAATATGCTTGGTTTAAATAGCTCGCGTGCCAATTTTTGGCGTATGGTACGTAATCCCGTTTATTGTGGCAAGCTGATTATTAAAGAGCACAAAGGAGAGGAAGCTTATATAGTAGATGGTCAGCATGAGCCGTTAGTATCTGAATCTTTATTTTATGATGCGCAGGACATCCTTAACGGTAGAAAAAGACAAACAGCGGCTAAGATGGTGTCTTTGAAATCACTTCCTTTGAGAGGCTTTATAAGATGCTCTAATTGCCACAAGATGCTTACAGGTAGTTCTTCGAAAGGTAAGTACCATCATTACTACTATTATCATTGTGATTCGATGTGTGGTGTACGTCATAATGCAGTTAACACCAATGTGAAGTTTTTGGAAAAACTTCAGGAATGGGTAATCAATCCGGCCGCTGTGGAGCTTTTTAGGATGGTTGTAACCTCAGCGTACAAAAGTCGAACTAAAACCCAATTTAACGCCAAAGCAGAGGTTTTAAATGACCTTACGAAACAGAACGAAAAGATGGCGAAAGCACGCCGGTTACTGGTTGAAGAAGAAATTGATTCGGCAGATTATAAACTTATAAAAGTGGACTGTGAAGCTATAATAGTCCGTTTAGAAGCCAAATTGCAGGATATTTCGGAGCAAAAGATAATGCGGGTGGATATTGAAAAGTTAGTTGATAAGATCATTGAGAGTTTTTCAAAGCTTGATAAATTATTCGACAATGCAGATACAAAAAGGCAGAGGCATATATTGAGTTCACTTTTCCCCGAAAAACTCGATTTTGACGGGGCTGAACATCGAACTCCTAAGACCAATGTTTTAGCTGAAGTTATTTACCTGATAAACAACATGTTAGACAAAAAAAAGAACGGGAAAACACTCGACTTCGAGGTGCTTTCCCGTGAGGTGGTCCCGACGAGAATCGAACTCATATCTAGAGTTTAGGAAACTCCTATTCTATCCGTTGAACTACGGGACCATATTCTTATTTGCTGCAAAGGTGCAAATTATTCCGCTATCTCACAACCGAACCGTTGCTTGTAAAATTAAGCGGCGAAACAAAATTGAGCTTACCTGCCGAATCTTCAGCCATCAATATCATCCCTTGCGACATGATTCCTTTGATCTCTCTTGGCTCCAGGTTCACCAATATACTCACCTGCTGGCCAATAATACCCTCGGGTTCAAAATGCTCTGCAATGCCCGATACTACCGTGCGCTGGTCAATACCCGTATCAATGGTAAGCTTCATCAGCTTCTTGGTTTTGGCAACCTTTTCGGCGGTTAGTATAGTTCCTACACGTACGTCCATGGTCGCAAATTGGTCAAAGCTAATGTTTTGCTTGGCGGGGATAACCGGGGCTTCTACCTCAACCACGGGGCCTTCAATAGCTGCTTTTTTATCAACTAACTTTTGTATCTGGCGGGCTATTAAATCATCCTCAATCTTTTCAAATAATAATGATGATGGGTTTAGCTGATGGCCGTTCTTAAACACCAGTTCTTCATCAAAATGCACCACACCATTCGGCATATTCAACATATAGAATATCTTTTTAGCCGTTCCCGGTAAAAAAGGCTGCAAGCATGTTGCCAAATGGCCAATCAGCACCAAACAGTTATGCAAAGCATCTTTAGCCGCCTCCGGGTCAGTCTTAATAGTTTTCCAGGGCTCTTTTTCAGTCAGATAACGGTTACCCAAACGGGCAATTTCCATCATCGTTTGCTGTGCCTGTCTAAATTTATATCCCTCAAAGTTAGCTTCAAGTTCGTCATACAAAATACCGATCTCGTTGCTCAGGTTATCATCTGTAAAATTTACCGTATTGGTAGTTGCTTCAACCTTGCCCTCGTAAAACTTATGCATCAGTATCATCACCCGGTTCACAAAATTACCCAAAATAGCCACTAACTCGTTGTTAACACGGGCTTGGTAATCTTTCCAGGTAAACTCACTATCGCTGGTTTCGGGTGCAATAGCGGTCAGGTAATAGCGCAGTTCGTCAACCTTACCGGGCAGGTCTTCCAAATACTCATGCATCTCTACGCTCCAGCCACGGCTGGTACTCATTTTATCACCCTCAAGGTTCATAAACTCGTTGGCGGGTACGTTATCAGGCAATACAAAATCGCCATGCGCCTGCAACATTACCGGGAACACAATGCAATGGAAAACAATATTATCCTTACCAATAAAATGCACCAGCTTGCTTTCTTTATCCTGCCAGTACAGCTTCCAGTCTTTATTATGATCAATGGCCCATTGTTTGGTTGCCGATATATAGCCAATTGGTGCATCAAACCAAACATATAAAACTTTGCCATCGGCATCCTTCACCGGAACCTTAATGCCCCAATCCAGATCACGGGTTACCGCACGTGGGTGCAAACCGCCATCAATCCAGCTTTTGCATTGCCCGTAAACGGTAGCGCGCCAGTCTTTGGCGTGATCTTTCAATATCCATTCCTTCAACCAGCCTTCGTATTTATCCAAAGGTAAATACCAGTGTTTGGTTGGCTTTAGAACAGGCTTATTACCACTCAGGGTTGACCGTGGATTGATCAACTCCTCCGGACTTAACGATGTACCGCATCTCTCGCATTGATCACCATACGCGTTCTCGTTACCGCAATTAGGGCAGGTGCCAATAATATAACGGTCGGCCAAAAAGGCTTTTGCGTGCTCATCGTAATATTGGTCTTCTTCTTTCTCAACAAAAATGCCTTTGTCGTTAAGGTTAGTGAAAAAATCCTGGGCGGTTTGATGGTGCAATGGGTCGCTGGTACGGTGGTATATATCAAATGAGATACCTATCTGCTCAAAAGATTCTTTGATCAGCTTGTGATACTTATCTACTATTTCGCGTGGCGTGGTGTGCTCTTTCATCGCCTGGTTGGCAATTGCCGTACCATGCTCATCGCTTCCGCACACAAAAACAACATCGCGTTTTTGCAGGCGCAGGTAGCGCACATACAAATCTGCAGGTATATAGGCTCCGGCTAAATGGCCAAGGTGCTTGGGTCCATTGGCATACGGCAGCGCGGCAGTAATGGTATATCGTTTATAAGTTTTCGCTTCCAATTATTTAAACTGTATTTTTATAGTTTGGCAAAGATAATTATTTTGATTAGTCCGAAAGACCGGAAGACGGAAAGTCCGAAAGAAATAGGCTATATCCGAACGATTACTAACAAAAAACAAAAAACTTTCGGACTTTCGGTCTTTCCCGACTTCCGGACTAACGAATGAAATGAGCACAATTCCACCCTATCTAAAAAAAGGCGATAAAATTGCTATCACCTGTCCAGCTAAAAAACTTCCGTCGCCAATGACGGCCGCCATCGCGCTGTTAGAATCGTGGGGATTGGAAGTTGTGATTGGCGAAACCGTAACAGCCTCATACCACCAATTTGCCGGTGATGATAATTTGCGTGCCCGCGATATGCAGCGTTTTTTAGATGATGCTGGTATCAAGGCTATCATAGCTGCCCGGGGTGGTTACGGCACCATAAGGATGGTCGACAAGCTTGATTTCAGCAACTTTCAAAAACACCCCAAATGGATCATCGGCTTTAGCGATATCACAGTACTACACTCGCACATTGAAACCAATTTCGGTATTCAAACCATACATGGCCAAATGCCTGTTAATGTAGTTGAGGGTTCGGAAAAATCTTTAGAAACTTTGCGAAAAGCTTTATTTGGCGAGGATATTAGCTACCAATTCAAATCAAACGCTTTAAATCGTGAGGGTAAGTCCGAAGGTATTTTAATAGGGGGGAACCTCAGCTTGTTAGTAGCCGTTTCGGGTTCGGTGTCTGATATGGATTACGATGATAAGATCCTATTCATAGAAGATGTTGGCGAATATCTCTATTCTGTTGACCGGATGATGTACAATCTCAAGCGCGCTGGTAAACTCAAAAACCTTGCGGGATTAATTGTTGGAGGCTTTACCGAAATAAAAGATAATGATATCCCTTTCGGCCAAACCATTGAACAGATTGTAATGGACCTGGTTAAAGAATACAATTACCCCGTATGCTTTGACTTCCCCGCAGGGCATATTTCAGATAACCGGGCGCTAATATTTGGGCGGGAAGTAAACCTATCAATAAACCAAAGCGATACAACCATTAATTATATTTAAGTATGGCTATATTATCAAATTTAGGTAGTTACCGCAACACCGGATTATTCATTATCAGGGTGGGTTTAGGTGTAATGTTTGTTTTACACGGATATCCTAAATTGTTAGGAGGCCCCGATAAATGGGAGCAATTGGGCTCGGCAACCAAATACATAGGCATCCACTTTGCACCAACCTTTTGGGGCTTTATGGCCGCCTGTACCGAAACCTTTGGCGGCTTTTTGTTGGCGTTAGGCTTAGCTTTCAGGCCTGTATGTATTTTATTATTAATAACCCTTACCGTGGCCACGTTAATGCACCTGAATACGGGTGGCGGATTAGAGGAAGCCGCTCACGCTATTGAAGATGCTATTATATTTGCAGGTTTAATATTTGTTGGGCCGGGTAAATATAGTGTAGATAAAAAGTAAGAGATACTCTTTTACCAATCTAAAAGTGCAACAATAAAAAAGCCGCCTTACAATAAGTAAGGCGGCTTTTTATTTTAACTCGTTGTCTCGTCCTGAAATAAGTTGACACAAAAAGTGTTAACAAATGAAAGAACAGGAAGTTAAGAGTTACCAAAGGAAGACTCAAAGAGATTACAGTTTAGCGTTTAAACTGGAGATTGTAGACGCGGTAGAAAAAGGCGAACTCACGTACAAGCAAGCTCAATTACGTTATGGTATCCAAGGGCGGAGTACGGTATTGATTTGGTTGCGGAAACATGGTAGATTAGATTGGAAAGAATCCGAAGCCATGAAAAAGGACACACCCAATAAAAAGATCAGGGAACTGGAGAAAAAGCTTAAGCGGCTTGAGCAGGAGAAGGAAGTATTAAACCGGGCTATAGACATAGCGGACAGCCAGTTAAACACAGATATCCGAAAAAAGTACTTGAGCCTGTTGTCAGAAGCTACAGATCAGGCTCAAAGCAAGAACGGCGAACCGTTGGATTTGTAGCTAAAGTTTTAGGGTATAGCCGGCAATATTTTTATAAGCATTGCAAAGAGCAGGAACGCAGAACAGCGCAAGAATTACAGGTAAAACAACTTGTCGATAAGGAGCGAAAGATATTATCACGTTTAGGCGGAAGAAAGCTTCATCATCAGATCCGGGATAACCGGCAAGCCAGTCAGATCAAATTTGGAAGAGATAAGCTGTTTACGCTCTTAAGAAAGCACGGAATGCTTATTTTGCCTACGCGAAGGTATATTCAAACTACAATGTCAAGGCATTGGCTAAGAAAGTACCCTAACCTGGTTAAAGATATTGTTGTTAACTGGCCTGATGAGTTTTGGGTAAGTGATATTACTTATCTTAAAACTGATGAGGGAAACTGTTATTTGAATATGGTTACAGATGCTTATAGCAGAAAGATAATGGGTTACGCCATAGCAGATAACATGGAAGCAGCACAAATGAAGCAAGCTTTTAAAATGGCTATAATAAACAGGAAAAACAACCAGCATCCGTTGATCCATCACTCAGACCGGGGTCTACAATATTGCAGCGCAGAGTATGTAAGTATAGCAGACCGTCATCAGATAAAGATGAGCATGACAGAGAATGGCGATCCGTACGAAAATGCGCTGGCCGAGCGAATGAATAGAACTTTAAAAGAAGAGTTTGGTCTTGGTAATGTATTGAAATCTAAACTTCATGCTAAATTATTAACGGAAGAAGCCATAGATTTATACAATAATTACCGGCCACATTTATCTTTGAAGATGAAAACACCCGAAAGTGTTTATAAACAAAAATCCCAGTTACTTACGCAACTGGGACTATCGTAAATCCGTCAACTTATTTCAGGACGATTCACGTTTATTGATTAATTATAACCAGGGTTTTGTTTGATTGCAGGGTTAAATGTCAACTCACCTTGTGGATAAGGCAAATTAAATTTAAAGTCGCCAACAGCTAACGTAGCTATTGTTGAGGATGGAGGAGTACCTGATCCATCTGCGTTTTCACCATGTACGGCATCGCGTACTACAGGTTGGTTTAAACGTTTCAGATCCCAGAACCTGTCACCTTCAAACGCAAGTTCTAACCGTCTTTGCAGTAAAATTTCGTTAAGTAATGCTGTACCAGTTAAAGCAGCATCAACAGTAGATACGTACCCAGTATAGCGATTGCTTTTTAATAAAATTAGATCAGCAACTGCAGCAGGTATAGTGGCAGCACCATTTCTGTATTCTGCTTCCATTCTAGCTAATAACACTTCCGCAACTCTGATAGCTTTACCATCAACAACACCTGCTGGTGTACCTGCTCTGCCAGCATACTTGATGATGTGGTTTTGCATTACTCCGTTATAGGCGCTTGTACTGATATACGATGATTTTCTTACGTCAGTTGCTTGAAATAGACTGTTAAAGGTATAGTCAACAACATATTCAGATTTGATACCACCTGTAACAGCCTGATAATAGTTAACACCTTGCGTGTTCAAGTTATCTAAACTAGTGTTCTTAACTTTAAATAAAACCGCACCATCAGAAGCAGTTGCATCAGTCCAAATACCAGGGAAAAGAGCGATTGAAGGAATGGTAGAAGCAGTAGGTGTTGCACCGATAGCTCTTGTAGCAGCAGCTATACAGTTAGTATAATCACCCTTGTACAGGTATACTCTTGCTAACAAACCTGCAACAGCTTGCTTGTTCATGCGGATATTGGTTACACCACTACCCGTTGCACTAATTAAACCTTCAGCTTGCACAAGGTCAGCAATTACTTTATCGTAAAAACCTTTTAAAGGTTCGCTGGCTGGCATATTTGTAGCCGATGTTGTAGTAACATATGGCAAAGTATAATCTGCATCAGCGGCGTTTACATATATTTTGCTGTAAGCACGAGCCATATCAAAATAAACTAATCCTCTAACGGCTAAGGCTTGGCCCATAGCGTCGTTTTTAAACGTACCAGGAGTAAAACCGCCTATATTCTCTAAAATAGCATTTGCACGTCTTGTAATTGTATAACCGCCTGTAAACAATCCATATGTACTGGTTGAATTATAGGTCCATTGGTAATAAGTTTTCTGGCTTTGTCTTCCAGCCTGACTTAATACTAAGTTATCAGCTAAAACATCACCTAAGATGTTCCAGATACCGCCAACATAATAAGATCCTGAAGCTCTTAATCCTTGGTACATTCCGTTTACGTCGAATGTAACTGCCTGCTGATCAACAAAAGCTTGCTCGGTAGCAACCTGGTTATATGGATAAAGATCCAGTTTTGTTTTGCTACATCCTGCACCTAACACAAGCATAGTGCCCAATACAGCTGTATATAATATCTTTTTCATAAATTCTTTTATTTTAAATAGCCTTAAAATTTAACATCTATACCAAATGTATAACCTCTGATTGGTGGATACCCATACAACGCAAGGTTACCAGAGTAACTTGTGGTTTCACCAGCTTCAGAAACTTCTGGGTTGCCATGAAATTTCGTCCATATGGCAAGGTTAGTTCCTTGTGCAAATAATCTGATACCACCTACTAAACCAATTTTCTTAGTGTATTTGTTTTTTAAGGTATAACCTAAAGTTACATCTCTTAAAGATACGTAATCGCCTTTTTCTAAGAATTTAGTCGAGAAGTTTTCAGTTGCCTGGATTGGATCTGGTTTGCCAGTTGCTGGGTCAATAACCCTTGGATAAGGAGTAACATCACCTGGTTTTTTCCAATAGTTAGATGCTTCTGTAAACAAGTTACCTGTTACACTGCTGCTGCTAACTTCATCCATCCAAATTTGGTTATAAATATAGTTACCACCTGAGTAGTACAACCTTACAGAAAGATCAACTCCTTTATAACTCAAATCAGTACCAAAAGTACCATAATACTTAACGTTTGGAGATTTTCCACTCTGTATTTGAGATTGACCACCTGAAAAAGTTTTAGTTTCGGTACCGTCAATGTTATAATAAACTTCTCTACCATCGGTAGGATCTACACCTTTTTCATTAACAAGATAAAAAACGTTAATAGGCTCACCTATTTTAAGTTTATTTAAACCATTGGCTGATACTCCGGTTGCATTATCAGAGTAAAGCGCGGTAACTTTATTATCGTTATGGCTATAGTTAGCAGTTAAACTCCATTTAAAATCTTTCTGGCGGATAACAGTACCAGTTAAACTAAGCTCAATACCACTATTTTTAACAGCTCCAACGTTACCAACATATGAACTAAAACCAGTAGTGGTTGATACGTTAACGTTATAAAGCAGGTTTTTGTTCTCACGACTGTAATAATCTACCTCACCGGTAATTCTTGAATCAAGGAATCCAAATGTTAAACCTAAATCCTTTTGGTACGTAGTTTCCCAGGTTAAAGTAGGATTTGATAATTTAAGTGGGATAGCAACAGTTTGGTCGTTATACTTGCTTGTTAATGAGTATGTACCCAAAGCCTGGTATTCACCAATGTTGTTGTTACCTGATGTTCCGTATGAACCACGTAGTTTCAAATCGCTGATTACACTTGGTAAAGTCCAGAATTTCTCATTTTTCAAATCCCAAGCTAAACCAATTGACGAGAAGTTAGCAAATCTAACATCGGCACCAAAACGTGATGAACCATCACGGCGGAAACTTCCGGTTACATAGTAACGTTTGTCGTAATCATACGATAAGCTTGCAAAATAAGATATCAATGAAAATTGAGTTCTTGAAGTTGATGCAACGGTTGGAGTAGCTGCATTTTCTAAAGTAGTATAATTTTTTGAAGGAAATCCTCTTGCGGTAGCAGTAGAGTTATAAAATTCATCCTTATCATACTCATTACCAATTAAACCATTAAATGAATGTTTTCCAACTGTTTGGTTCCAGTTTGCAGTGTTAGTTATACTGGAAAAGAAATCAGTTTGATTTTGATCAGTCTTTTGGCTATAGCCTAATATATTAGATAAGTTTGAACCCGGCTGCAAGTAAGTTTGATACGCTAAGGTATTATAGTTAATAGCATATTGTGATTTCAATTTTAAATGCTTAAAAAAAGATGCCTCACCATAAAATGAACCAAATTGGTTTACCCTATCATAACTAACTGGGTTATTAACCGCACCTTCTAACGGAGAAAAACCTTGCCATGTTGAGTTATATGAACCATCATTTAAATAAGGTTGCTCGTATGGGTTAAAGAAATATAACGCACCACCGCTATTTTGGGTGTTATAATTCTCTCTTAAACGATTATCATGGGTGGCGGTTACACCAATGTTAGTTCCTACTTTAAACCATTCTTTAGCCTGATAAGTAACATTTAACCTACCACCTTTTCTGTTAAATTGAGAAAACCTTTCAACACCTGGGTTATCATTGATATTACCAGATAGATAGTAAGTCAATTTATCAGCACCACCCGATAACGAAACCTCGTGTGTTCTCATGGTAGCGGTTTGGAATAAATATTTTGCCCAATCACCAGCACCTCTGCTGATAGCTATATCCCATAAATTTTGTCTTGTAGCAGCAGGTATCCAGTTAATTTTAGTACCTGTAGCTTGCGCTGTTGCGGTAATGCCCCTGTTAGTCATCATTGAATCCAGAGTAGGGTTGGTATATTGCGCCTCATACTCATATTGTAATTTTTCTGCCGAGCTCATCAACTGAACATTTTTCAAAGCCTGGCGCTCTGTTTTACCAAAACGGAAAGAATAACGTAATTGCGGAGCGTTTGGTTTACCAGCTTTAGTAGTAACAACCAATACACCATTTGAACCACGCGAACCGTAGATAGAAACAGCGGCAGCATCTTTCAAAATACTAACGCTTTCAATATCATCAGGGTTGATCGCATTATAAGCTGCAGATTGTACCTGGATGCCATCAACAACGATCAATGGATCGGAACCAGCACTGATTGACCCAGTACCACGTATGCGGATAACACCGTTGCTACCTGGCCTTCCACTTGCACCTACTACCTGAACCCCAGGAGCGGTACCTTGCAAAAGCTGTGTAAATGATGCGATCGGTTTAGCTTCCAATTCTTTACCATCAACATTCGCGATAGCTCCAACAACATCTTTACGGGCAATTGTTTGGTAACCAACAACAACAACCTCGCTCAATGCTTTTGCATCCGGGTTTAAAGAAACGGAAATTTTAGATGATGAGCCTATAGCTACATCTTGTTGAACAAAGCTAACATATGAAAACCGAAGTTTAGTTGCTGTAGAGGGTACAGCAATACTATAAACACCATTAGCATTTGTTTGCGTACCAATTTGAGTTCCAACTACTTTAACAGATACACCCGGAAGTGGCAAACCATCTTCCTTTGACGTAACTGTACCTGTAATTGTTTTTCCTTGTGCAAAAACCTGGCTGGCACATAGCAGCAGGAAGCACAAACTTACGAGTAAAAGTTTTTTCATGTTCGTTAATAAATAAGATCAGTTAATAGTTAATTAATCATAAATGTAGGGTTAAGCTTTCTATTTTGCAATTAAAAAGTGAAAAATAATAATAATTGCAAAAAAATGACGAAACAATAAATAAAAAATATTTAAATAAATTTAGTACTATGTATTGCATAATACAATCTAAAACATATATCTTTGTATTATGATTATAGAGAACACACAAACCCAAATGCGGAAGGGTATACTTGAGTACTGTATCCTGTCCATCATATCAAAAGGAGAAACCTATGCATCAGATATTATTGCCGATCTAAAAAAATCGCAGATGCTGGTTGTTGAAGGAACCTTATATCCTTTACTCACCCGTTTAAAAAACAACGGCTTATTAACTTATAACTGGGTAGAGTCCACATCCGGGCCGCCACGCAAGTATTATGTACTCTCGCCCGAGGGCCGGGCGGTATTGGAGCAACTGGATAAAACCTGGCAAGAGCTATCCTTAGCGGTACAAACAGCGCTCGAAAACAGAAAATAATCAAACCACAAACATTATCAGTATAAAATATCATGAATAAAACCATCATAATCAACATAAACGGCATCGTTTTCCATATTGAGGAAGATGCCTACGAAATATTAAGGAGCTACATGACCGACGTGAAACGCCATTTCGCGAACGAAGAAGACAGTATTGAGATTACCACCGATATTGAAAACCGCATTGCCGAAATGTTTAGCGAAATATTAGCCCGCGAAAACAGGCCTGTTGTAATTACCATAGATGTTACTACGGTAATAAGCCAAATGGGTACCATAGAAGATTTTGAAACCGAAGCCGAGCAGCAGAATACTACCTATACAGAAAAGCAGTTTACCGATAACCGCAAGCTATTTCGCGATCCGGATGACCATTTGCTTGGTGGTGTGTGTGCCGGTGTAGCTAATTACTTTGATATTGATACCGTTTGGATACGCCTGGCATTTGCCATAACCACTTTTTTGGGCGGCAGTGGTGTTCTCGCTTACATTATATTATGGATCATTGTACCCAAAGCAACATCACGGGCCGATAGAATGGCCATGAAAGGCGAAAAGCTCGATTTAAAAGGCTTTGTAAAAAATTTTGAAGAAGAGGTTAAAAACGTACACCAAACTTTTAATAACGCAAGCCACAATGCCCGTCCCTTCGTATACAAGGTTCGCGATTTTATCAGTGATTTTTTTGATTACTTCAAATACTTTTTAAATGGTGCCGGCAGGGTTTTGTTAAAACTCATTGGTGTAGTTATACTAATGCTATGCCTCGGTTTCTCTATTTGTGCCATAGTAGGGTTAACCTTTTTTACAGCTCAGGGCCGTGATGTGTTTCATGTGTTCCCCTTCAGCGTAATTAATAATGGTTACAGCGATATTATTGCCTTTAGTACTTTTGCTGTTATAACTATTCCTTTACTGGCCATTATGCTGTCAACGCTAAGGGTGATATTCAACAGCAAAGTTATGGGCCGTTCAACCGGTTATACCATGTTAATATTATGGATAGTGGCCATAACTTTATTAGGATACTACTCATCAAAAGTAATTGCCGATTTTAAAGAAGAAGCATCGTTCAGCCAAACGGTAAACCTCAAAGCTCCGGCCAATAACACCTATTACCTTAAATTGAACGATGTTAAATACCTAAGTAAAGAGGATAGCATACAGCTTGATATTAACGACAAATTTAAAGGCCGTATCATTTTAAATGATGAAGACGAGGATGATAATCGCCACGAAACCCGCCCACAAAGTGTTAACATTTATATAGAAAGAAGTGATGTGCCCCAACCTGTACTGGTAGAATCATTCAGCGCGCGGGGTTATAGTAAAAAGCAAGCACTGGCAAATGCTACAAACAGCTCTTACTATTTTGCACAAAAGGATTCGGTATTAACATTCGACAGAACATTAAAAACACCTTTCAATGCTTTGTGGCGTAATCAGGAAGTAAAGCTCACCCTCAAAATACCTAAAAATGCCATTTTGGTTATTGATAGAAAACTGGAGCGATATGTAAACGACCTATCATTATGGGAATGTGCCAAAGCAAACAAAAATGAAAACGCGACAACCGCCACTTTTGTTATGACCAGCACCGGACTTGAATGCAAGGTTGATACCCTTGCTCAACCGGCATACAATTCAAACCCCGTAATTGATACTAATTCAAACCAACAACAATAGCTATGAAACAGCTACTCTTTATTAGCATAAGCCTTTCCGTTTTAACGGGTGGGCTTATGTTTAATCATTATCCGATAGATCCTGCTGCGGGTTTGCGTACCTATTGGTTTAAAAAAACCAAAAAGGGACTGCTTAGAGATAGCGCTTGTATAAACCCCCTACGTAATGCTATTGATAATTCTTTACACTTTATATCGTCCGGATTTTCGGGCAGATCATTGCCTTTCTAAAAAAATCAAATTAGTCTGTAACCAAATACTCACTGATAGCATCTTAGTAATATATCCCGAAAAGGTATAACATTGATTAAGCTCTTACTTCCGGTTTGAGCAAATAACTAAACAAATAAAACAACATTCCTAAAAAGGCCTTAAAACCCTTTGCAGGATAACTATTGCCCAAATTTAACCAAACCATGAAAACACTTTACAATATATTATACACTACACTTGCAGTATTTGCCTTGTTGCAAACTTCCGTGGCATGGGCCCAAGTGGCTAAACCGAATGTCCAAATCTCAGGTAGCGTGCTTGATGAAAAAGGCAACACCATGCCCTTCGCTACCATAGGATTATTAAAAGCCAAAGATTCATCTTTAGTAAAAGGCGCCATTACTACCGAAAACGGCAGTTACAAGTTTGAACGCGTAAATCAGGGATCTTATATAGTGCGCGTTAACGTTATGGGATATACCAAAACTAACAGTAAACCGATAAACGTTAATGCGGACGCTACAGATATTAAGGTACCTGTTATTAAATTAAGCAGCAGCAGTAAGGCATTAAAGGAAGTAAACATAACATCCAACAAGCCATTAATTGAACGCAAGTTCGATCGTACGATAATGAACGTGGAAAACAGCGTTCTGGCAGCAGGTAATTCAGCTTTAGAGATTTTAGAACGAGCTCCCGGCGTTACTATTGATAAGGACGATAACATTAGCCTGAAAGGTAAGCAGGGCGTTACTGTAATGCTTGATGGTAAGTTGACCTACCTTTCATCAGCGCAACTGGCAACATTATTACGCTCAACTGATGGTAATACCATTCAATCTATCGAGATCATCACCAACCCATCAGCAAAATACGATGCATCGGGTAATTCAGGTATCATCAACATCAAACTAAAAAAGAATAAAATGGCTGGCACCAATGGTAGTCTGTCTTTATCAGGAGGTTTGGGTACCTATTTCAAAAGCAGCGAGTCGTTATCCTTAAACCATAAAGATGGAAAGGTAAACATCTTCGGGAGCTACAGTCATGGCAACAGGGAGCGCGCTAACAATTTTCAGCTCAATAGGTTGGTTGATAGCGCTACCAAAACAACCTATTTTACACAACACACCTTTATGGGGCAGAAGCCATATAACAATAATTACAGGTTTGGTATTGATTATGATATAACTAAAAAGAATACCATTGGCTTTTTAGTGAACGGATACTTTAATGGCGAGCATAACTATAATGATAATAACACTTTAATAGGTGATCAGCCGAATGTGATCCAATCGCACCAGTACACCTATTCACAGGTTGATCAAAGCTATACCAACTTTGCTTTAAACCTGAATGACAAGTATCAGATAGACACCGCCGGACAAGAGCTTTCTTTTGATATTGATTATTCAAAATTCAACAATAACAACAATGCCCATTACGATACTTATTTTTATACACCAGCGGGCGTGCAGCAATTCCCACCGGCATTCATCCGCAATCAAAGCCCCTCAACTATAACCATCAATACCGAAAAACTGGACTATGCCTATCCTTTAACTAAAACTTTAAAGTTAGAAGCAGGCTTTAAAACAAGCAATGTAAAAACTGATAATGATTTGCAGGCACAGTTATTAAAAAGCGGTACCTGGATAAACGATACGTCAAGAACAAACCGCTTTGTTTATAACGAGCAAATTATAGCTGGGTATTTTAACCTGGCTAAAGAGTTTAAAAAAACATCGGTTCAGGTTGGTTTAAGGACAGAGCATACAACTTCAAACGGCGATCTGATAAGTCGTAACGGTGTGCCGGTTATCCGCAAATATCTCGACCTGTTTCCAAGCTTATTCATTAACCAAACCCTTTCGCCTAAAAACGAAGTGAGTTTTTCTTACAGCCGCCGTATTGACAGGCCGGGATATGATGATTTAAACCCTTTTGTGTTTTATTTAGATCAATATACCTATAGCCAGGGTAACCCATTTTTAAATCCACAATACACACACTCTTTCGAGTTTAACTATACTTATAATAAAGCTATAAATGTTACCTTAAGCTACAGCCATACCAGTGATGCTATCACCGAGATCATTTTGACCGATACACTTGCGAAATCAACACATCAAACCAGGTTAAACCTGCAAAGCCAAAATGCATATAACATCAACGTTTACGCACCGTACACTATTAGCAAATGGTGGAACGGTAATGTTAGCCTGATCACTTATTATATCAACTTTAAATCAAACGATTTGGCTGGTGGTAATTTGGACGATGGCAAAGCCGCCTTCCAGCTAAAAACCACGCAAACGTTCTTACTAAGCAAAACATTTAAAGCCGAGGTGGCTACTAATTATCAATCGCCACAAACCTATGGTATTTATAAAATTGAACAGCGTTATTCTGCTGATGCCGGACTAAGCAAATCCTTCATGGAAAAGAAGTTGAATATCAAGTTTTCGGTAAGCGATGTTTTTAACACCAACAGAAACAGGTTGAGCAGCCGCTACCAAAGTGTAAACTTTGACCTGAATCAGAAAAACGAAAGCCGTGTGGGGCGCTTAACGCTAACCTACAACTTTGGTAATGCCAAAATTAAAATGCGCCAGCACTCAACAAATTCGGATGAAAAAAACAGGGTAAAAGGTGGCAATTGATCCTTGATCTAAAATAATACCAGCCCCCTTCTCTAAAAGGGAGAAAGGGATTGGTATTTTACTGTCCAACCATAAACACGGCATTACTGAACAGCAGCTTGCCATTTTCCCAAAAGCTACGGAACAGCGGGTCGTCCGTTAAATAAACTATCGAGCCACGGCCCAATGTTTGTACACCAAATAACAAACCATCATTCAGCTTTTCCCTGGTTTTTTGACCAACAAAACCCGAAACATAAGCTCCCTTTTTAAGCGTACCCACATTCCAGCCATCATCGCCCAAATAATCATAAAGTTGATCGTTCAATTTAAGGTCATAGTAATATCCGGGCAAACCGAAACCTAACGGATGTGTACTATCAATGTTAACCTTATAAATAGCGCCGGGGATACTGCTTTTAATGGCATCACGGTCACGCGCTTCATAAATCTTCATGCTGGCGCTTTTCTTATCGGCATCAGCCTTCTCGTCTTTTTTAACTTCCTTTTGTTTAATGTTGAAGCCCTTTTTATCAACCAGTATATTAATGGTGCTTTCCATCGCGATCAGCTTACCACCATCCCGAACCCAGCTTTGCAACTTATCAAACGGAATTTCATCATAATTGCCGTCCGGAAAGATAGCCACGTCAAAATCGCTCCATTTAATACGGTTCAGATCCTGCGATCGGATAATGGTTACCGGGTAACCGATTTGCTGCTCAAACAACTGCCAAATTTCACCCATACTGCCCGATGATACGCCATCGCCGGCAACCAGCATAATATTAGGCTTGCTGATATACCGGATCTGCGCCGAACCCAGATCGGCGCCTTTATCAACAAAACCAGATAACAGCGGTGTAATATTGCGGTTAAACTGGCGGGCTATCTTCAACACCAGATCGTCAAAATTCTTTTGCTTGTTACCATTAAGCGCTATAATGAGCGAACCTGCATCAAACTTACTTCCACCGGTTTCAAATGCTGTTTCGGAGTAGCGTACCTTAATATTCTGTTTAAGCAACGCGGCCAAAAACTTAACATCTTCCAGCGATTTCCATGCACAGGCATAAGCATACACATGTGAAGGGTATACATTGGCGTCGCTTATCATAGGCCTATCAGTCTTAAGCATTTTAACGCTCTGTTTTAAGCCATATGTTTTTAAACCATACGCGTAAGGCAATGCCCAGGCAGTAATATCATATGTGTTTGAATCGGCTATAAATGTTTTAGGCTCAAAAAGCACGTTGAGTAAAACTGCTTTAGGCTGATGCGCGTCAATCACCATATCACTACCGGCAACGCTAAAGTTTTCCTTAGTTCCCGAAAAGTAATTATAGCCAGATAACTGTTTAGCCGTTTGGCCAAAGCTGTATTGGATGCCATTCCTATCCAATAACAGTTTCAAAGCATTTATCTTATCCCAGTTATCATTTTTCACAATATAGCTCATATACTCACCAGGAGGCGTAGTGCGGCTGTTATCATAAAACTTTTTGAACTCACTGATCAACTTTGCCGAATGGAGCGATGCCATTTCAATGGTACTTAAACCAGTAATGTGGTGATGTGCAATCCTGTCATCCAGGGTTAAAGTATCCCCGTCTGATGTTTGCACCGCTAAACCGCCGCGTATACCGCCCTGCTCATAGGTCATCCCGATGGAGCCATTATATAAAGGATAGGTATCACCGTATGATGGATAAAGTAGGTCAAACTCTTGCTTCGTAAAATACAGCCAGCCATTCTGGTCAAAATATTTGGCATTATTGTGTCCTATCAAATTTTGAAACACCTTTTGCCATGGCGTGATCACCCGGTGAAAGGGCTCGGCCGCGGGGGCAAAATAATAAGGCGCATTATATCCTTGCTCGTGGTAATCAACATGGATCTGTGGCAGCCATTGGTTAAACAGAGCCAGGCGTTCTTGCGATTCTTTTTGCGTTTGCCATGCCCAGTCGCGGTTCAAATCAAAGTAATAATGGTTTACGCGCCCCCCCGGCCAGGGTTCCATATGCTCTCGCGATGATGGATTAGCATCCGGAGCAGCACTCCGTACCGGGTTGTAAAAGTTTACATAACGGTCGCGCCCGTCGGGATTGATACAGGGATCTATCACCACCACCGTATTTTTTAACCAAGCTTTAGTTTTAGCGTTGGCCGGGTCAACCAGATCATATAGCGTTAACATAGCCGCCTCGCTCGAGCTTGGCTCGTTACCGTGAACGTTATAGCTTAACCAAACAATTGCCTGGGTATTCACATCAGCGGTGCCGCTTTCTATGCCGCTTAAACGCAGGTTATTGTGCCTGATGGCTTCAAGACTGTTGATGTTTTCGTTGGATGCGATAAAGGCGGCTATCAACGGCCTGCCTTCGTTAGTTGTGCCATACTGCTGTAATTTCACATTTTTTGAAACTTGCGCGATATATTTAAAATACTCAACAATGCGGTAATGATAGGTAAACTGATCGCCAAGTTTATAACCCAGAAACTCCGATGGTGACTGAATTTTTTGAGCAAAAGCGTTAACAGAAAAGCAGACAGCAATTATAAGGGCAAAAAAGTTCTTCATGTATTTGATATCAATAAGCTAATCTAAAAAAGAATTGTCAATTAGGGTTAGGGCGCCTACAGAAATATTATATCTACAATACTATTTTTACTAATTTATTTAGCACTTATTAATACCTTTACATTGATAATAACACCATGACAACCCAACAGGCATTACATCAGTATTTTGGCTACAGCGAGTTTCGCCACGAGCAGGAAGAGATAATCAACCATCTTTTACACCAAAAAGATGCCATGGTATTGATGCCTACCGGAGGCGGAAAATCCATCTGCTACCAATTGCCTGCTGTTATGTTCGATGGCTTAACGGTTGTGATATCGCCATTGATCGCGCTGATGAAAGACCAGGTTGATGCCCTGAATATTAATGGTATCAACGCGGCCTTTTTAAACTCATCCCAATCAGATAACGAGCAGCGCGAAATTATCAAACAGCTTAAAGCTAAACAGATCAAGCTACTTTATTTGGCTCCCGAGCGTTTATTCAGCTCCGAAAGCCGCCTGATCGATTTCCTGAAAACCCTAAAGGTTTCGCTTATCGCGATAGATGAGGCTCACTGTATCTCGCATTGGGGGCATGATTTTCGTCCGGAGTATCTGATGCTGTCCGGATTGAAATTGTCATTTCCAACCATTCCGGTTATCGCTTTAACTGCTACGGCAGATAAGATCACCCGTAAGGATATTCTCGATAAACTCAACCTGAATAACCCTCGCGAGTTTGTATCATCTTTCGACAGGAAGAACATCAATTACCGCATCGCGCCTAAAAAGAACAGCTTTAGTCAGCTACTTTCCTTTTTGGATGAGCATAAAGATGATTCGGGTATTATCTATTGCTTATCGCGACAATCAACCGAAAACCTCGCTTCAGAACTCCGCAACCAAGGCTACTCGGCGCAAGCTTATAATGCGGGCATGGATAAAAAAATTAAGGATCAAAACCAGGAAGCCTTTTTGCGCGATGAGATCAAGATCATTGTAGCTACGGTTGCCTTTGGTATGGGTATCAATAAATCAAACGTGCGCTATGTGGTGCACATGGACTTGCCCAAAAACATTGAAGGCTATTACCAGGAAACCGGAAGAGCCGGTCGGGATGGTTTGCCAAGCAAGGCACTGCTATTCTTTTCATACGGCGATGCCGAAAAATTAAAAGGCTTTGCCAAAGTTGAAGGCAACGAAGAGCAAAGCCGCATCATGCTCAAAAAGCTGGACGATATGGTCCGCTTTTGCCAGTTGCAAACCTGCCGTCGCCAGTATCTCTTAAAATACTTCGACGAGGATTCAGCATCAGATTGCGGCTCATGTGATGTTTGCCTGAGTGATTACGAAAAAATTGATGGTACCATCATCGCCCAAAAAGTATTCTCGGCCATATCCCGTTTAGGCGAAAGCTTTGGAATGGGTTACCTGATCGATTTTTTACGCGGCTCAAAAAACGACAAGATACGTGATCATCATAAGCAACTTAAAACCTATGGCATTGGTGCCGATATTAGTAAAAGCGATTGGCAGCAATATATTCGCGAACTAATGGCTCGTGATTATATCCGCAGTGAGGGCGACCCTTACCCGATACTCAAACTTAATCCATCTGCATCAGATGTATTAAAGGGCTTGCAAACCGTACAACTTATTAAAACCCAAACCATACACCATGAGCAAGCCGCCGAGGCTATACCATACGAAGCAGGTTTGCTGATAGAATTAAAGAGCATCCGTACCCAAATTGCCATGCGCGAAAATGTACCGGCTTATGTTATTTTATCAGATGCTACGCTGATTGAAATAGCAACTTACTTACCTGCCGACTTAATGGAGTTGAGGCAAATATCCGGCTTTGGCGATGTGAAGCTGCAACGTTATGGCGATGAATTTAGCGGTGCTGTTGCAAGCTACTGCAAGCAATATGATTTATCATCCCGCATCAGCAAAAAAGCGGCTAAGCGGGAACGGAAAGTTAAAACCACCGTCGCAGTAAATTCAAAAAAGATCGAAAGCTTGAACTTATACCGGTCGGGATTAAGCATTCCCGAGATCGCTCAGAAGCGAAGCTTATCGCCCATCACCATCGAATCGCACTTATGCGAATTTGTTAAAACAGGCGATCTGGATGTATCCGAACTGGTTAACGAGAGCAAGATGCGCACCATTATGGATACTGTAGAAAGTTATGGTTACGAAAGACTGGCCCCTCTAAAAGAAATATTAGGCGAAAACTTTTCGTATACCGAGATCAAGGCCGTAGTATCATGGATGCAACGCGAAACCGCTTAACACTCCCAGGCAATATTTTCGATGATCTTACCTATACCGAAAGGCACTGAATGTTCATTCCTTTCCGTACGCTTACTTTCATGATCAAAACCTAACTGGTGGCACCATTCGTGTGCCAAATGGCCCACATATTGAGCCATCGATAAGTTATTTACCCAATTACGGTAAGTATAGATCAGATCCCCACCCGGACTGGTGTAACCTAACGCGTCTATATCTTTACCGGGCAATACCGCAACCTTCATATCAATTTGTTCGGCGGTGTCATCAGAAACGGATGAACGCGTAATAATTTCGTAAACCTGCCTGTTGGAGTAGGGTTTATCTATCCAGTTACCCAAAAATGATTTGCGGTAATGAAACCTGTATAGGCCATCGGTTGTAAAACGCAAAACACGCTCTTTAAATTTATCATGATTAACAACCTTGATCAAAAGCTGTTGTGCTTCCTCAATTCTTTTGAGTTCGTCTGTGTTAAAGCCTTTAGTGGCATCAATGTTAACCTTTATCATAGCGGCAAGTGTTAAATGAGTTTCTAAACCTTATACAATACAAAAATACCACCATTTTATTGCGAATTTACATACCAGAACGTAGGTTTTAGAAAAAATATTCCAAACTAAAACCAAATCCATTACCATATTTTTAATTTAGGCCGCTTAATTTAAAATAATTACAATTTCTACACCCGTAATATTACATCGCATCTTTTTTCATCTTTATTCATGGTAAATTTTTAAACTTGCAATACAGCAATTTATCATGACCATCCAACAACTTTACAGCATTTTCCTCAAACATCCTGTTATTAGTACAGATACCCGGAAAATTGTACATGGCAGCATTTTTTTTGCCCTTAAAGGGGATAAGTTTGATGCCAACACCTTTGCCCAGCAAGCACTGGCTGCAGGTGCAGCCTATGCTGTAATTGATAATGCCGAATACAACCAAAGCGACAAATGCATTTTGGTAGATGATGTTTTAACCGAACTACAAAATTTGGCCGCCTACCATCGCCAGCAATTAAACATCCCATTTATTGGCCTTACCGGGTCAAACGGGAAAACCACTACTAAAGAACTTATCAAAGCCGTACTATCCCAGCATTATAAAACTTATGCAACAACCGGCAATCTCAATAACCACATTGGTGTACCACTAACCATTTTGGGCGTTGATAGCACAATAGAAATAGCGGTGATAGAAATGGGCGCCAATCACCAAAAAGAGATAGAGTTGCTTTGCAGTATAGCACAACCCAGTCACGGCTTAATAACCAATGTAGGCAAGGCGCACCTTGAAGGTTTTGGCGGCACCGAGGGTGTAAAGAAAGGGAAAGGCGAACTGTATGATTATTTGAAAGAACACAACGGAGTAACCTTTGTTAACCAGGATAGCAGCATACTAACCAGCATGATTGCCGAACGAGCTTTACAGCATGTGGTTTATTATGGCATCGGTACCGATAGCACGATCAGCGGCGAATTATTGGAAAATTCCCCCTACCTGAAACTTCGCTGGAAAATTAAAGGCGGTGAATACCACACGGTACAAACACAACTAACAGGCGCTTATAATATGGATAACATATTAGCCGCTATTAGCATAGGGCATTATTTCAAGCTTTCGCCGGATGAGATCAACGCGGGCATTAGCGGATATCAACCTCAAAACAATCGCTCGCAGATCACCAAAACCGCAAGCAATACCCTCATCTGTGATTATTACAACGCTAACCCAAGCAGCATGTTCGTAGCCATAGAAAACATTGGCAAACTGCCCGAAGCACACAAGGTAATTATACTGGGCGATATGTTTGAGCTTGGCGATGAATCACCGGCCGAGCACGTATCCGTAGTACAAAAAGCAATGGACACCAAAATAGACCAGCGCATTTTCATTGGCCCTGAGTTCTACAAGCAAAACGGAGTTATCGACGCTACCTTTTATAAAACCGTTGAAGATGCACAGGCAGGTTTAAAAGCTAATCTTATTCAAAACTCAACAGTATTGATCAAAGGTTCGCGCGGTATGGCTTTGGAACGATTGGTAGAGTTATTTTAAGATCGCAAAGCCAATTCGGCTACCTCTTCGCCAACCAAACTGCCCATAGCAACACCCATTCCATTACACCTTACGGCACAAAATACATTGGGCTCTACTTGTTTGATGATGGGTTTAATATCTTCACCAAAGCCCATAATCCCACTCCACCAATAGTCTATCTCAAAATCCTGATCGGGCAATATTACATCCTTTAAGTATTGTGTTAGCTGCTGCTTAACCGTTTCGGTATGCCCAAAATCCCAGGTTTGCTCGGCTTTAAGATCAAGCTCTCGGCCCCCACCAAATAATACCCGGTCGTCAATATTCCTAAAGTAATAATAACCCTCATTAAAGTGATAGGTACCCTTCAGCTTTAAACCCGCAATTGGCTTGGTCACCAAAACCTGCCCGCGCCCCGGTATCACTTCAAGCTGCGGGAAAAGCTGCTGCGCAAAGGCATTGGTTGCAACTATAACTTTGTTGCATTTGAAATTCCCTTGTGCGGTAACGATCTCAATAATATGCTCTTGTTGTTCTATCCGTTCAACCTCACAACTGTTTAATACCAACACACCTAAACTTTGCACCTTAGTCAATAAAGCCCGCATCATTTTGCCCGTGTGTATCTGGCCTTCGCAGGTATTGTATATCATCCGGTTAACGCCTTTAAAGCCAAAAGCTGCAATTTTAGCATCGGCAACTGCATAAATGTCAGTAACCCCAATCTCCTTTTTCAATAGCTTATTCAGGTAATCTATTTTTTCAATGCTTTCATTTGCACGTACTTCATCACCAGTTAAAAATAACTCATAACCACCGTGCTGCTGATAATCAATATTAGCATCGCCCAAATTCTCGCGCATGTGTTTCAGGCCATGCCATTTGTAACTAACCAACTTCACAATCTCCTCTTCCGATGTTTGCTCCAAATAACTCAATTGCTCCGAAACCGTCCCGAAACAAGCGAAACCGGCATTTTTAGTGCTTGCGCCGCTTGGTAAAAAGCCACGCTCCAAAACCATCACCTTTAAGTATGGCTGCATGGTTTTTAAACGCAACGCTGCGTTTAAACCCACAATGCCGCTGCCTATGATGATCACATCGGCATTATTGATAAACGCGGTTTGTTCCCAGTACGAAAATGTGCTTATTGCCAATGCCTTAATAATTTACCTCAAAATTTCGGAATACTTTTTGAATGTACTATAAAAAACAAAGATATGAACCACTTACTTTTAATTACAGCATATATACCTATGGGCTCCGCCTGGCTGTTAATGATAGCCATTGCGATAGTCAGCTTTTTTGTGCAGATGCGTTTCCGCAGCAAATTCAAACAATACTCCGAGATCGGTTTACTCTCCGGACTGTCGGGCAAAGAGGTTGCCGAAAAGATGCTCAAGGATAACGGCATCTACGATGTGCAGGTGATCTCGGTAGAAGGGCAGTTAACCGACCACTATAACCCTGCCGATAAAACCGTGAACCTGAGTCCCGATGTATACCACAGCCGCAGTGTTGCCGCGGCAGCCATTGCCGCTCACGAATGTGGCCATGCCGTTCAGCATGCAACAGCTTATAGCTGGTTAAGCTTCCGCTCCTTTATGGTTCCGGTGGTAAACGCCGCATCAACCCTAACTACCTGGGCCTTAACCATCGGCTTCATGCTGCTCATCTTCTCGGGTAATGCTTATGTATTAGCCGCAGGTGTTGTAGCCTTAGGGTTGGTAACTGTATTCAGTTTCATCACCCTGCCAGTAGAGTTCGACGCCAGTAACCGCGCCCTGCTTTGGCTCAACAACAACTACACCGTAATGCAAACCAACCAGGAACACGAGCAAGCCAAAGATGCCCTTTGGTGGGCCGCCATGACTTATGTTGTAGCCGCTTTAGGCTCGCTGGCTACTTTATTATATTATGCCTCGTTCCTGTTTAACAGGCGAAACTAATACGATGCATAAAAAGCTCCTGGTTCATTACCGGGAGCTTTTTATGTGATTTTGTGAGTATTTAGCAGATATTGCTTATATTTATCACATGCAATACCTGGCTTGCTCATGAAAAACCTCAAAGCGATATTATTTGTATCTATATTACTTGTGCTTACCCTAAACTCCTGCACTAAAATGCCGGGAACATACCTTAATGGGGCAAGCGGTACAACTATTACCAGCACTGCAAGCAACTACATTACATTAAAGGTTGATGGAACTAGTAAATCTGCAGTTACGCAGTTTGGCATAATGTATACTAGCCTTAACTCTTTTCAACTTCTTGGGCAGTTAGCCGGTTCCGGAGTAGTTAACATTAGTGTAGACAATGTTAAAGTAGGCACTTTTGATATTACCACTGCCAGCACCATCTTGAGCTACGGCCCTTGATAGCACTTACGGTAATACATACCTTGGCACATCGGGTACATTAACCATAACATCATTAACCAGCGACACCATAGCCGGTACTTTTCAATTTGTTGGTAGCTTAAATGGAAGTGCAACAACAACTAAAACCATCACCGAGGGTACCTTTAAATCCAAATTCTCTAAAATATAAGCCGGATTTTACCGGCTTATATTCTGTTAAAAGCTGATCATTAATCAACCTTGATCTCTTGCGCCGGCCTTTGAGCATCTGCCGTTTTTGGCAAGGTAACGATCAATACACCATCCACCTGTTTAGCGCTGATGTTCTCCACCTCAACCTGTCCGTTCAGGCTCAACACCCGCTCAAACGATTTTACAGGGAACTCCTGCCTGCTGAAATTAGGCTCATCATCTTCGCTTATTGTGCGGGTTCCGCTAATGTAGAGTACGTCATCCGTTACCGATAACTTAATATTATCCTTGGCAAAACCAACCGCGTACACGTGTACCTCAAAGTTGGTTTCGTTATCCGTGATGTTTAATGGCACATTATACTTAGGCCTGCGGAAACCACCATCGCGCATGTGCCTGCCGAAGTGCTCAAATTTACCGTGCCTGAATTTTCCTGATGCAGGGCCGCAACCTTGTGCGCCTCTTGCTGTATGATATCTACCAAACATATTAATCTTATTTGTTTAGGTAGACGGGGAATCATCTAAATTACTCTAAAGTACTAACCACCTGGCTAATCAAAATAACCACAATAACAAAATCAGCACCCAACAGAAATTCAAAGGGGGAATATAATGGGATTTTTTTATCATTATCTTGCTACCTGATACTAACGGGGGATAAAGTAAGATTTTTTTGTCTTGATTCCCGCATCCTGGCTCTTGATTCTCCCTCCATACAATATACGCAAAAAACCCCATAAAACAAAAAATAGCGATAGGTTCCACACCCATCGCTATCAATCATACGCTATCAATCTATCTCCTGTTCCCGCATCTATCCCTAAAACGTTGCTTAAATTTAGCACGTTCCTCATCACTCATACCCATCCATTTCTCTCGCATTTCACGGGTTGGGCCGCCAAAATGCCTATCGCCACCACGGCCTTTAAACCCAAAATTTCCAAACAATATCCGGCAAAGCAATAATAGCCCGGCGGCATGCCAATAACTTAACGGAGAAACATGCATGGCCTCCGGCAAAACCGAATTCCATAAAAACTGAACAGCCGCGCTTAACGCGAAAAATAACAGTATCATAACCGGTATTAAAAGAAATTTCTTTTTACGGTGCATGGGATTTCTCGATTCGTTGAACATGATTATGTGATTAATAATTTAAAAACTCGTTATATAAAGTTTGCAATCTGTTTCTTAAGTGTTTAACAGCATACCCTTTGCGGGATATGATGGTTTTCAATTTCTCACCCGTTTCATCAGCAATTTGCTGCATCGTTTTATCCTCCAGTTCGTTCCAGATAAAAACCTGCCGCTGGTTTTGGGGCAGCTCATCCAAAGCCACAAATAACTCCTGCCAAAACAGTTCTTTAACATAAACCGTTTCGGGGTCGTCATCATCGGCCAATAAGATCTCGTTGAAATTGAACTCGCCATCCTCGTCCTCAAAACCCAGGTCATCCAAAGCCTCGGGCGTTTTTTTACGATAGCGGTCTATAATTTTATTGCGGGCAACACGGTAAAGCCAACCGCTCAATTGTTCTATCTCATCAATATCAACAACATTACTCAGCTGGTACCAAACATCCTGCAAAACATCCTCGGCATCCTCCTCGGTTTTCACCCGGCCACGTATAAAACTGAACAGACCTTTGCCATAGTCGGTAACAACTTTTACAATATTTTGAGCCGGAGCATTTGCCATTCAGGTGGTATTCGTTCGTGTGTTTTATTGGGATAACGGATAACATTTGAAATTACTTTAAAAAACTTGCAAACTTTTATCCGCACACATAAAACCCTATATTTAAACCATCAAACCCCGAAACCATGCCAAGCGTATTCAATCCGACAGATGTAAGTGCCCTCACAGATCGCGTTAACAAACTAAGCCCATCATCAACGCCATTATGGGGAACAATGGCCGTAGGCCAAATGCTGGCCCATTGCAACGTATCTTACGAAATGGTTTACACCGATAAGCATCCCAAGCCAAACGTTTTTATGAAATTCATCCTGAAAAAGTTGGTGAAAAATAAAGTAGTAACCGAACTCCCCTACAAACAAAGCAGTCAAACTGCCCCGGCCTTTATCATTAAAGACGACAAAGATTTCGCCGCCGAAAAAGCTCGCTTAATAGATCACATCAACCAAACATTAGAATTAGGCGAAACCCATTTCGACGGCAAGGAATCACATTCCTTCGGCCCATTAAGCACTACCGAATGGAACAATATGTTCTCTAAACATCTGGATCACCATTTACGGCAGTTTGGGGTGTGAAGATATATCCAAGCTTCCGCCACCATGTCATTTCGATGAGCAGCGGGGGACAGCGCATGGCGCGAAGAGAAATCTTCTGCTCCATTAAAGTATCGTGCACATTATTTATATAGCAGAAGATTTCTCTCTCGTACCCTGCCTACCGGCAGGCAGGCTCGTTCGAACTGACAGGGCACAAAAAAACCCGCAAAAGCGGGTTTTCAAATATCTAAAAAGCTGTATTAATTCAGCTTATAAGGAGCGATCAAATAAAACTCAGGTATCGTAACATCAAATAACACCTCATCAACTAAACGTAGCATCTGGTATTCGCCTTTCATGCTGCCCATATCTGTTTTCAGGTTGCAGCCCGATACATACTCATGCGCCTGGCCGGGTTCAATAACCGGTTGTAAGCCAACCACACCCTCACCTTCAACCTCGCGCTGGGTACCGTTCGAATCAAATATATTCCAATGGCGGCGCATTAACTGCACAGCATGGTTGCCAACATTTTCAATGTTGATCTTGTAAGCAAACATAAAATGGTCGTTCGCCGGGTTTGAATACTCCGGCTGGTAAATAGTTTCTACCGAAACCTTAACTCCTTCTGTAATTGTATTAATCATAGCAAATACCTTTCAACTCAAACTTAAAAAATTTTTTCGCATAAATTCAAAGCCACGGCACAAATTATTTTATTGTGTTAAGGCTTAAATATTTATGTTCAAAAACTAAGCCATTTCTACACTATACTTCTCGGTAATTGTTTGTAGCAGGTCATATATTTCCTGCACATCCTCGGTGCTTACTAAGGCCATGCGGTATTCTTTAAAGTGGTCGAGTCCCTTAAAATAGTTAGAATAGTGTCTCCGCATCTCAAAAATGCCTGTTCGCAGGCCTTTCCACTCTATTGATTTTTCCAAATGTGTTTTACAAACATCAACCCGCTCGGCAATAGTCGGCTTATCGCGATGTTGCCCGGTTTCAAAAAAATGTTTGATCTCGCGGAATATCCAGGGGTAGCCAATGGCAGCCCTGCCAATCATCATTCCATCCACACCATACTCTAAACGCCAGTTGGCAGCCTTTTCAGGCGAATCTATATCCCCGTTACCGAATATCGGGATCTCAATATTGGGGTTCTTTTTTATTTCACTTATCAAACGCCAGTCGGCCTCGCCTTTGTACATCTGCGCGCGGGTACGTCCGTGAATAGTGAGGGCTTTTATCCCCACTTCCTGCAAGCGTTCGGCAACTTCGTACACGTTTTTGGTATTATCGTCCCAGCCCAAACGGGTTTTAACCGTTACCGGTAGATGCGTAGATTCCACTACGGCCCTGGTCATGGCTACCATCTTATCAATATCCTGCAAAAGGCTGGCACCAGCGCCACGGCAGGCTACCTGTTTAACCGGACAACCATAATTAATATCCATCAGATCAGGTTCGGCAAGGGTGGCAATTTTGGTCGCCTCGCGCATGCTCTCAATATCACTACCGAAGATCTGTATCCCGATAGGCCTTTCGTATTCAAAAATATCAAGCTTTTTACGGCTCTTGGCAGCATCACGTATCAAACCCTCGCTCGATATAAACTCGGTATACATCATATCCGCGCCATTCTGCTTACACACATAACGGAACGGCGGATCACTCACATCCTCCATAGGGGCAAGCAGCAGCGGGAATTTACCCAGATCAATATTTCCGATTTGAACAGACATCCGTATCTTTAAACGCTGCAAAAATACAAATATTAACTTATATGACAGAAGAGATAGAAGAGCAACGCACTGATTTGCATCCGGCAAGTCAATTTATGATATTAGTTTTACTAATCGGGTGCGGATTTATTGCTTTGTGCATTGTAGGTGGCTCACTAATTATTGGATTTTATGGTTTAGACGCTATAAAGTCATTAGGCTCTTTAAATGATAACATCACACCGAAAGCATTGAATGCATTCCGTGTTTTGCAGAGCCTATCAAGTGTATTTCTCTTTCTTTTACCGCCCGTTTTTTTTGCGAGGATAATTGTTCATGAGCCTCGTAACTACTTGAAATTCACCATCAAATTTCCATCGGTATTATTATTGGTTGTATTAATTATCGTGTTTATTTCATCGCCATTAATGGAATGGATGGTAACACTCAATCAAAACATGGTTTTCCCGGATTCTCTGAAATGGTTATTCCAAAAATTGAAAGATAGTGAAGATCAGGCCACACAGGCTATGAAGATATTATTAAACATGAAATCGCCCTCTGACCTGATTATTAATTTAATTATGGTTGGTGCGTTGCCTGCAATATGTGAAGAGTTCCTTTTCCGCGGAGCCATCCAAACCATTTTTACCCGCTGGACAAAAAACCCGCATTGGGGTATCTGGATAGCCGCCATATTATTCAGCGCCATGCACATGCAGTTCTTCGGCTTTTTACCACGCATGATGCTGGGCGTAGCGTTCGGCTATTTTGTATGGTGGAGCGGCAGTATCTGGACATCCGTTTGGGCGCATTTTTTGAATAACGGCACCGCCGTAGTTGTAACTTATTTGTTTCAACAAAAGCTAATAAAGCTCAATCCCGATGATCAACACGTATTTAATTATGCAGGTTATGCCTTCAGTTTGATAATTACTGTACTTTTGTTTACATTATACCGTAAATTAACTTTACAGCAAAAAACTATACCACTGGAATAATGGAAAAAAATTGGGTCAAGATCTTTACTTCTACCAATTACTATCAATCAGAGATTGTAAAGCAAATGCTCATTGAAAACCATATTACCAGCGTATTAATTAATAAACAAGATTCTGCCCACCGCAACTTTGGCAATATTGAGGTTTACATTCACGAGGAAGACTTTAGTCAGGCCATCGAGATCATGATACTCAATCAACCCACAAGCTAAAAGCAGTTTCCCAAATACAATTTTAACTGATGAAAACCCGTGCTATAACCGGCTTCTTTTTTATTGTTGTCATGCTGGCTTCGTTATTAAACGGCGAATATATCTTCACCGCTTTCCTGGGCATTTTAAGTATATTATGCCTCAACGAGTTTTACAACCTGGTTAAAACCGATCAGATCCAACCTAACCGCATTGTAGGTTTAATAGGTGGTGCCTGTATTTTTGCCGGCAACACGCTGCATTATATTTTAGATATTGACCCTAAATTCTTACTGATCAGTATCCCCGTATTACTCAGCATCTTCATCGCTGAACTCTACAAAAAATCCGATACACCGTTCACCAATATCGCCTATACCTGTTTGGGTTTCATTTTTTCAGTATCGCCGTTCTGCTTCCTATTCGCGCTGGCCTTCATCCCCGGTCATTTTAACGATCATTTCCCCCTGGCATTTTTGCTATTGCTTTGGAGTAACGACACCGGAGCCTATGTGGTTGGCCGCCAGTTCGGCAAAACAAAGCTGTTTGAACGCCATTCTCCTAAAAAAACATGGGAAGGTTTTATTGGTGGGATGCTCTTCACCATGGCTATAGCCGGAGTAATAGCACATTATTTTACTGATATCACCTGGCAACAATGGGTATCTATAGCAGTACTGATATCATGCCTCGGTACAATGGGCGATCTGATCGAATCCATGCTCAAACGCAGTTTTGATGTGAAAGATTCCGGCAATATCCTTCCCGGTCACGGTGGTTTGCTTGATAGGTTCGACGGACTACTGCTTGCCGCTCCCGCTGTTTTTGTTTACCTGTACTTAATTACAAATTAGTACTTTTACATTATTAATTAATATCGATCATTTACCAATATATGACCATTCATAAAGAAGGTTACACCTCCATAGCTCTGTGCATTCTTTTCATCTTTGTATCGAATGCGCTCATTCAGTTCTACATGCCACAGGCAACCACTTTTAAGTGGATCGTTTACATCCTTTCTTTCCTGTTGTTTGTAGCCGTTGTTTACTTTTTCCGCAGCCCATCTGTTGATGTTATTTCCGACGAAAAGGCAGTACTAAGCCCTGCCGATGGTAAAGTAGTATCTATCGAAGAAGTAAACGAACCCGAATTTTTAAAAGGCCGGAGTACCAAAATATCCATAGCCATATCACCTTTAAATACGCACACAAATCGCAATCCCGTTAAGGGTACCGTTAAATATGTCAATACCGATGGGCATACAACTATCGCGGTAGAAAACGCCGCGGGTACACCTATAGTTTATCGTCAGATTCCAGGCTTCAGCAAACGCATCATAACCTACGTTAAACAAGGTGATGCGGTTGAACAGGGCCAAAAATTTGGCTTCAGCATGTTAGGTTCAAAACTCGAAGTTTTTTTACCTATCGGGACCAATGTCGACGTTGATGTTGATGATGCGGTAAAAGGCGGCCATACCATATTGGCCCGCTTAAAATCTTAAATTATATCCCAAAGAATTTCAAAATGCCAGTTTACATATACGACAGACAGTCGAAAAAAACGATTGAAGAAAACGCCATTAAAGTAGGTGGCCTCATGTTTTTATACAAAACCCTTACCGGGAAACTATTGACCAATCTGGTGTTAAAAAGAAGGTTCGTTTCCAAATCATACGGCAGGGTAATGGATGGTAAGCGTAGCCTTAAGCAAATCCCCAAGTTTATTGAACATTACAATATAGATATTAACGAGATCAAAAGGCCAATCAGCTCATTCAAAAGCTTCAACGATTTCTTTATCCGTGAGTTAAAAGCCGAAGTAAGGCCAATAGATCAAACACCAGAACATTTGATTTCACCAGCAGATTCAAGGCTCCTGATATGGGATTTGGCTAAAGCCGAACAACTACCCGTAAAAGGCTACTGGTACAAACTAAACGATTTGGTTAAAGACGAACAAATCACCAATGAGTTTGCCGATGGGTGGTGCTACATGTATCGCCTGGCCCCTTCAGATTATCACCGCTACGGCTATATTGACAATGGCAAACAAGAACCTGTCAGAAAAATAAAAGGCATACTTCACTCTGTAAACCGCATAGCCCTGGCCGTAACCAACTCGGTAATGGCTAAAAACTACCGCGAGCTAACCATACTCCACACCGAAAACTTTGGTAAAGTAGTGCACATAGAAGTAGGCGCCCTGTTTGTGGGTAAAGTGGTACAACGCCACAACGAAGCCTACACCTTTAAACGCGGCGAAGAAAAAGGCTGGTTTGAGTTTGGTGGTTCAACCGTTATCCAGCTCTTCAAAAAAAACGCGGTTAAACCGGATGCAGATATCATAGAGCAATCCCTCAAAGGCATCGAAACACTGGTAAAAATCAACGAAAAAGTAGGCGCTAAATAAGCCTACTTTACCTCGTAAACATTATCATTCTTATTAATATCAGGGTCGTATAAAGTACCCAACACCAGTTTGGCAACCGGCTTATCGGCAACAAAACTAAGCATGGCTGATCTGGCGCCATTTTCCCATACGGCAATACTCCTGTGTACCAGTTTGGTTGTACCATCATTATAGGTAACAGTCAAATCAACCGGAACAGCCTTCGTACCCACATTATTGATTGCCACTTGCCACTCATGCCCCCGGTGCGTAACCTTCCCTATCGCCTGATCCGGCACGCCCCTATCCATAAACCAGTTCTTCCAAAACCAATTCATGTTTTTACCCGATCCTGCATTCATGCAATAAAAAAAGTCGTAAGGCATGGGGTGTTTGCCGTGCCATTGCTCAATGTAATAATGCAGGGCCTTGGTAAATAAGGCGTCACCCAGCAGGTCTTTAACATATAAATAACCCAATCCCGGTTTAGGGTACGAGTTTGTCATAAAACTGGTACCGGCAAGCTGCGGTGTCAAAGTCATAATAGGTTGATCCTCTTCTTTCCCGGCGGTTGATTGATAGCGGTCCATCCCATAATCATCATGTATAGTAGGGTCTATCATATTTGTAATTATCCATTCGCCAATAGTGGCCCAGCCTTCGTCCATCCAGCCGTACTTGGTTTCGTTGATTCCCATATAAAACGGGAACATGGTATGGAATATCTCATGGTCGGTCAGTTCAATTTCGTCTTCCCTGTTCTCCAATGGATTGTCGTTTACCATCATTGGGTATTCCATCTGATCCAACCCGTCAACCACCGTTTCGTGCGGGTAAGGGTACGGCCATTTCGGAAACTTAAAGCTCATCGCTTCTACCGTTTTACGGGCGTAGCCAATCACATTATAAAAATCCTTATGTATCGGGTTAAACACCGCGTCTACCCGCGTGCGCCTGTTGGTAACCGAATCAACTATTAAACTGCTGGCTTTCCATAAATAATGATTGCTTGTCGCGAAAACAAAGTCGGTCACATTGCTCGCTTCAAATTTCCAGGTATTGGTAGGGTTTTGTTTGGTGATGTTACCCGCCGCAAGGTCAGCCTCGCTGATGATGTTCGTCACACTATCCAGCTTATCGGCCAGATCTATCCGTTTTATAAACTCATCCGCATAAACCTCTTTAGCATTCTTCAGATCTCCGGTTGCCCAAACCGTATAATTTTTAGGCAGGGATATCTCCGCGTTAAAATGGCAAAAGTCATTATAAAACTCTTCGTTGCCCAGGTATTGATACTTATTCCAGCCATCAATATCATCATAAACCGTTATCCTCGGGAAAAAGTAAGCCACAAAGTACGAACCCGAATCTATCTGCCCCGTCCGCACGTGCGATGTCCTGTTCAATGTATATTCATACGTAACGCTCACATGCACTTTGGTTTTGGGTAAAAACGAAACCAGCCCCACCGTCATATTCGTACCATCAATAGCCAGCTTGTTCACATCCTGATCGGTGCCGTTTATGATCATTTTTTTGATCTGCACGCCATCGCTCATATCCACCGCGTCCATTTTGTAATTGCGCATGGCGCCCTTCTTATAAAAGTTAGGGTAAAGCTTAAAATCCAGCTCCGTTAATGTATCCGGACTGTTATTAGTGTAATCAATATCAACAGTACCGCTAATATTCCTGCTATTAGGCTCAAAATTAATTTTGATGTTATAGTCTGCAGTGTTTTGCCAATACAGGTTGCCTGGTTTACCGGTATAAGAGCGCGTACCCTTATTGTAACTGTTCACAATATTAACCGGTGGCTGCAATATGCTTTGCGCGAAGCTATTAATCGCGAATATCAACAACCCAACAAGCAGTATTTTAAATTTCATAATCAGGTATTATGCTGTAGATAATCAACAATTTAAAACTTTGTTTTCAAATTCAACTAAACTATTTTTTTCGGACACAAAAAAGCCCCTCAAATAATTAAGGGGCTGCAATTTATTTAATTTGAATTACAACTCTTTAGTAATATCAGCAGACATAGGCGTAGTAGCCGAACGGTAACGGTGTATCAGGTTACCATTTTCATCCAATAAAAACTTTTCAAAGTTCCATTTAATGTCACCTGTAAAATCAGGGTTTGCAGCCGATGTTAAGTATTTGAACAACGGATCAATATCCTCACCCTTAACACTGATCTTTTCGCTCATCGGGAAAGTAACGTTAAAGTGCTGAGAACAAAATTCTTTAATGGTAGGGTTTGAGCCAGGCTCTTGCCCGCCAAAGTTATTAGCCGGGAAACCAACTACTACCAGTTTATCCTTATACTTTTCTGATAATTGTTGTAATTCGGCATACTGCTTTGTAAAACCACATGCCGAAGCCGTATTAACAACCAATATTTTTTTACCCTTGTATTTAGCTAACCTAAAATCTTTACCATCAATATCCTTCAATTTAAATTCGTATGTAGGACTTTTAGGGGCGGCAAATAACAAGGTGACTAACAATAATGCTAATGTTTTCATTTCGTTTAATTTAATAGAGCAATTTTAAGCAGATTTTATCGGTTTTGCTCAAAAACATATAAATTGTTACACAACACGTTTAGCCAGGTAAAAGTTTTCTTTCTCTGTCATCAAGCTTTTATCGGCTTTGGTTTTATCCTTATAGCCAAGTAAATGCAAAGCGCCGTGTATCATTACGCGGTGCAGTTCATCCGTTTCATTACCCGAAAACTGCGCGGCATTCTCGCGTATCCTGTCAATCGATATAAATATATCACCAACTACAACATCTGCTAACTCCGAGTTATCAAACGTTATAACATCCGTATAAGTATCATGATCCAGGTATTGCTGGTTCATGGCCAGCAGGTAGGTATCCGAGCAAAAAATATAGTTGAGTTCGCTAAGTGTATAGCCTTCTGCAATAACAGTCGCTTTTATCCAATCGCGTAATTTGGCTTTATTTTTAGGTTTAAACTGTGTATCCTCTTCAAAAAAAAAGACAGGTATGGCCATCCTTAAATTTTAAAGTGCAACTCCAGTTCGTTACCTATGCCGTTAAATATACATTGGTCGGCAAGCTGTTTCACAATAAAAACACCACGACCTGTCAAATTCTCTAAGTTTTCAGGAGCGGTCGGGTCGGGCAGGTTGTTATAATCAAAACCCGCGCCTTCGTCTTTAATGGTCCATATAATGCGCCTGGCATCAACCTCGGCATTTATAAATACTTTTTTCTTAACGTCAAGCTTATTTCCATGAACAATAGCATTGATAAACGCCTCGTTCAAACAGGTCATCATATTAGCAAAGGTATCCTCGCTTATCTGGTATTTATCAGCCAGATCCTCAATTAACTTTTCGAGCGCAGTAAGGCTCTCCATCTCCGATGATAGTTGCAAAGTAAATAATTCCCCTGTTTCTATATTGGCTGGTTCCATATTATTTACCATTTATTTGATCAAAGTATATTTTAATTTTTGATTTGTAATAATAATTCAACGTTGGCGAAACGGTCCGTATTTGTTCCGTTTGTTTGTTTTTCATTAACTGGTAGTTTTGTAGTGCCTTTATATAACCCGGCGCCACATCTTTCCCTGCTTTACTTTCCCGTTGTTGATCCTGATCCCGTTCCTGTTCCGCTTTTTCGGCCTCGAGCATCCGCGATTTTATTTGCTCTTGTCGCTTAACCGTCTCTTCCGATATTTTCTTGTTTACGAGATCTTTCTCCGTTTGTTCCATTTCTTTCGAAATATTGTCCAGATTGCCCAACGGCTTACGGCCATCCTTGTTATCTTGCTGGTTAATTTGCTGCAAACTTTGCCGTATCATTTGCTGCTCACGCGCCATTTTTGCAAACTGTTCGCTCATCTGTCCGGGGTTACCACCCTTGCCATCCTTACCCGGATTACCTTGCTGTTTCATCTGTTCACGCGCCTTTTGCATGTTCTCGTTCAGCTTTTGCTGCATCTGGTTTAGTTGCGACATGGATGGTTGTTTCTTTTTACCACCCTTACCACTTTTGGCATTTTTCATTGCGCTTTGCAACTGGCCCAACGCTTCATCCAACATTAATGCCAAATTATTCATAGATGTCATGGCAAACTGCTGATTGTTGTTGGCTTCACCCGTACGCCTGTCGCCCAAATTGGTTAATGCCAGCTCAATATTACTATTAATTATGCCTATTTCCTTATTTACCGTTGATTGAATTTGCGGAACCCGTTTGCTTAACGAATATAAGCTATCTTCCACATTCTTCATATTATCCTTAATATCCTTTTGTTTTTGCGCCCACACAATATATTGCGGGTCGGCAATACTTAGACTGCGTAAAGTCTGCATGGTTTTCTCCTGGTCAAAAGAATTTGTTACCAAATTTTTGATCAATTCCCTCAGCTCTTTGGCATTCACATTATTCTCCTTCTCTTCGCCTTCCTGCTGCTGTTGCTGCAGTTTTTGCGCCAGTTGCTGCATTTGCTTGCCTGCATCTTGTTGTGATTTTGAAGCCTTCTGTTTGTTATTCTTACTCAAATCGTCCGAGCTTTTATCCATCTGCTCATTTATCTTTTTTTCGTCCTCTTTCGGGTTTTCAAAATTGGTCTTCTGCTCTAGGTCCTCATTCTTATCTTTCACATCATCTAAGGCTTTCTCAATATCTTTAAACTCCTTCTTAATATCTTCCTGCTGCTTTTGCAGGTCTTTAGCATCCGCGTTATCCTTTTTACTTTGCTCGGCCAGTTTTTGTTGCTTTTCGGCCAGTTTATTCAGGTGATCAATATTCTCTTTAACCTTTTGCTCAACCTCTAATTGTTTGTAAAGTTCCAGCATCCGGTCCAGTTCCTTTTTCAGGGATTTATTATCCATCTGCATTTTAGATAGCTCATCCTGCGTTGGGTCTTTCTGGTTTTCCTGTAAAAGCTTTTCCAGGTTCTTTAATAACTGGCGGGTTTTCTCGTCCAGCACATTGTTAAACAAATTCTCTATCTGTTTTTGTTTATCTAATATCTCCTGATCATCTTTCTTATTTTCCTGGCGGTTCAGCAAATTTTGTTTGTTTTCTTTCTGGATATCCTGAACCATATTTTCCAATTCCTTGCGCTTCTGCAACAATTCCTGAACCTGCTTCTTCTCATCAAATGATAATGAGTTCTTATTCATCAACAGTTCGTTCAGCTTCTTAGCGTTCTTTTCTACCTCTGATGACAGCTTAATAGCCGAAGCCATTTTGTTTTTAACCGACTGTGTACTGGCATCCAGTTGCTGGTTCAACTCCTTTTCGGTAGGTACATGCAAAGTATGCTCGGCAGATCGTACCCTTTGCGCACCCGTTACCGAATTATTATCGGCCACCTCAAAATAATAACTCACTTCTTCGCCCGGTTTGGCATCCAGATCCTTCAAATTCCAGTAATGGAAAAAGTCGGCCTGGTTCGCATTCAAATCAGCCTTTACTGTTTTACTATAAGTTCGCGGTTTGGCATTGTCATGCGACGATACGGTATAATGGAACGTTAACGACGAAAACCCGTAATCATCCTGAATCTTTCCGTTAAAATAAATAGCCTTCGAACTTACCGAATCCGGCTTTTCATTCACCTCAATGCTCGGCGGTTGATCGGCAATAATGTTGATCCTGTAAGATGCCGAATCGCCACGGCGCACCATCTGGTTAACCGCTTTTAAAGTATAGCTACCTTGCGTTAATACCCGCTCAGTATGCAAAAAGGTATTGCTTTCGCCTTTAATTTCCAATGTGCGGTTGTTCATTTCAAACAGCATACCACTCGCGTTTTGGGTATGCAGTGTCCAGCGAACGGTTGTGCCTATAGGCAAAGTCAAATCACCGGCATTATTCAGTTGTTCGTTCTTTTTATGAATATAAGCCGGGTATTGCAATTCCACATCGAAGTGCAACAGCGATGGTTTCAAATTCACACTGATCTGGTATTCCTGCGATGAAAAATCATTTCCCATCAACTTAAACCGGATGCTTTGCTGCAAATTAGAAAATACATAATGAAACTTGCTGATGTTATCCTTATCCAGCTTAAATGTATTGCTACCCGTTTCCAGATAAACATCATTCGGAAATTTATCTCCAACCAGCTTCAGGTCCAGTTTAAAATCTTCGCCCTGCACTACCGAAAGCACCTTATTGGTAATTACAAACTGAAAGGGCGACTTAGGCGCGAAGTACTGGTTATGTTTGATCAGCCTCTCGGTACTTTCTCTCAACATACTTGGTGCCGTAAAAGCCAAAATCACAATCACACAAAATGGCACTACAACCCATTTTAAATACTTAGTATTCTCTTTGATCTTGATGGCGGATGGAAAGCTAACCGGTTTGAGCGAAACGATCTTTTGATCAATACTCGCCTGTATCAACGCGCGTTGGTTCGGGTTCTCGTCCGACAAGCGTTTCAATTGAAGCGTATTCAGCAGCTTATCCTTAACATCGCTAAAATGCGTACCAATAATTTCGGCAGCCTCATCATGACTAATGGTACTCCCCAAACGGAAATAAGCAAGCAGCGGCGGCAAAACCAACCAGCCAAATACAGCCAGGTTAAGTAAAATATAACCAAAAAATAAAATGCTGCGCAGTACAGTGTTAAAATTACCCAGGTATTCGCTCAGGGTAACTACCACAAATCCCGAAAACAATATGGCACCCAAGAAGATAACGCCACGCAGTAATTTATTTAAATAATACCTGCGTATAAACGTATCAATCTTCTGTATCAGTAAATCGTAATTACTAATTTGCTGCATGGTGGTTTATTAAGCTAATGTACTAAACATTGTGTTAAAACGCCGTATTTGTTGGTATAATTGCCTGTGGGTAACTTAAAAATCACATACGATACTATACCCGCAACTTACTTTAAATAGTAATAACCGGGTAATTTATAAATTGCTAATTTTGTAATACTAAACCAAATATCATGAAATTAATTGCCGCTGCATTTTTGCTTACCGTTGCTACAAGTGTAGCTTCCGCTCAAAGTCTTTTAAACCGCGCGCAAGCTGCTGCTTCATCACAGGGCATTACCGCACCATCGGTTTCTTCGCTACCATCATTAACTAATATTACCGGCGCTAAAAATGCCATTATGGGCAAATTAACCCCGGCCTTAGGTTTAACCACTGCCGAAAAACCAGCCGTATCAACCGATGTTACAGGATTTTTAAAAGACAAAGCCGCTATACTGCCCTTATTAAACACCGATAAGGCCGCTTATGCAACTAAGTTTACAGGCTTGCAAAGTGGTTTGCTTGGTAAGTTAAAAACAGCTTTAACAGCCGCGCAATACGCCAAATTATTGGGATTAAAGCCTGCCGCCCCAAGCGCAACCAATGTTCTTTCGACCTTGTTTTTCTAAATAATCTGCCGCTACTTCCCTATCACCACTTATTTATTTTTATGAAGATCCCTGTAAAAAAGATTTTATTCAAAACGGTTAAAATAAGTGGTATAACTATAGGAAGCATTTTATTACTGATGTTTTTGGTGCCGATGCTATTCCCGGGAACGGTTACCAAAAAAATTAACGAATGGGCAAATGGCAACATCAACGGGCATATTGTTTTTTCGGGCACAGAGCTTTCCTTTTTTAAGCACTTCCCAGCACTTACGCTTACCTTGAACGATGTTACCTTAAAAGGCAGCCCACCTTTTGAAAACGACACCCTAATTGCCGCCAAAGAAATATCGTTGGGGATTGATCTTCCGTCCATATTCAAAAGTAAGATCAACATCAACAAAATATACCTCAGCAATGCCTTTATCAACTTACAGGCAGATAGCAGCGGCAAGGCAAATTACTACGTTTATAAATCATCCGAACAAAAAACGGCTAGTAAAGATAGCAGCAGCACATCACTGGGCATTGATCAGATCCTGATAGAAAACAGCCGCCTGGTTTATCACGACCGCTCGCTACCCATGCTGGTAAATGCCCGCGGCTTTAACTACACCGGCAGCGGCGATCTAAGCAAGGATATTTTCGACCTCCATACCCATACCGAGATCAAATCGTTGGATATTTATTACGCCAATCAGGCCTACATCCTCAACAAAAAAGTAAATGCCAACCTGGTCACACAGATCAATACCAAATCGCTGGCCTTTGTATTTCAAAAAAACGATCTGATGATCAATCAGCTCCCGGTACAATTTACCGGTAAGTTTGAGTTTTTAAAAGATGGTTATGATATGGACTTTAAGATAGACTCGCACGAAAGTGATCTGAGCGATATCTTTACGGCCCTGCCTGCCGAGTACCAAAAAATGCTGGAACAAACCGATGTGGATGGCTCGGGAAGCGTGCAGGTTTCGCTGAAAGGTAAATATATTGTTAAAGACAACATTAAACCCGATCTGGATTTCAAACTCAAAATTCGCGATGGTTTTGTAGCTAATAATAAATCACCATCACCGGTAAAAAACCTGTATCTTAATTTGGAGTCGAGAGTGCCGGGCTTAAATCCTGATAGCCTTTTCCTCAATATCGATTCCATTTACTTTAACATTGATAAAGACTATTTCAGCTCCGTTATACGTGTTAAAGGGGTGAAAGAGCCCCTGATCTACGCCAAAGTAAACACCGAGATCGATCTGGAAAAATGGAACCACGCCTTCGGGATCAAACCATTCCAGATCAAGGGCCGATACTCAATGCATTTGCTGGCCGAAGGTAAATACGCCAAAGGTATCATCATCAATAAACATAAAAAGGCGGATACGATTATTACCAGCATCCCAAAATTCACCCTCACATCGTCATATAAAAACGGGTATTTTAAATACGCCAGTCTACCCCAGGCCATTCAAAGCATCAGCTTTAATTTACAAGCTAACTGTCCGGATAATAACTACAAGCACATTAGCATGGCTATGGATAACCTAAACATAACCGCGCTTAACAATTACATTAAAGGTTACTTCAAACTTAGTAATGCAGATGATTTCCCGATCAATGCCGGCCTGCAATCCAAACTCAATTTAGCCGATATAAAACAGTTTTACCCTATAGATAGCCTCGACCTGAAAGGCGATCTGAGCACCGACATCAAAATTAAAGGTAAATACATAGCCGCTAAAAAACAGTTCCCGGTAACGGTGGTAAATATTAGTTTGCAAAATGGCGCTATCCAAACTAAATACTATCCTCACCCAATCCAAAATATACAGGTAAATACGGTTATAACCAATAACACGGGCACAGCAAACGGCACCAAAGTTTGGGTTAAACCGATATCGTTCGAGTTTGAGGGAGAGCCTTTCTCGCTCAAAGCAAACCTGCAAAACTTTGCCGATCTGGAATATAATATGGCCGCACAGGGCACTATCAATATTGGCAAAATTTACAAGGTATTCGCCGTTAAAGGCTATAATGTAAATGGTAGCGTAACGACCAATGTAAACCTCAAGGGCAAACAAAGCGATGTAACCGCCGGGCATTACGATAAACTGCAAAACTCGGGCACGCTAAAAGTTAAAAACATAACGTTAGCATCAACCCTATTACCGCAGCCATTCACCATAACCAAAGGCAATTTCAGCTTTAACCAGGATAAAATGCTGTTTGATAGTTTTGTAGGCGAATACGGCAGCTCACAAATTATATTGAACGGCGCATTATCCAACGTCATCAACTATGCTATTAAACCCGGCTCAACCCTTAACGGCGATTTTAAACTAAGCAGTAACCTATTAGTAGCCGACGATTTTATGGCTTACTCTGGCTCGCCGCAGGCAAACACCAGTTCATCGGGCGTTATTGTAGTTCCTAAAAATATCAACCTCAACTTTACCGCCGACGTAAAAAAACTAACCTATAACGATCTGGTCCTAAAAAATGCAAAGGGCCAGATGACGGTTAATAATGGCACCATCACCCTAAAACAAACCGGCTTTAATATGATTGGTTCACCGGTAAGCATGGATGCCACTTACATGAGCTTAAACCCAAGCCGGGCGTTTTTTGACTATCACATCAATGCCAAAGATTTTGATATCCAGAAAGCGTATAAACACATCAAACTCTTCCACGATATGGCAACCGCCGCAGAGCACGCGCAAGGCCTGGTATCATTAGATTACCACTTAAGCGGAAAACTGGATGGCGATATGATGCCAATATATCCATCATTAAAAGGTGGTGGGGTATTATCAGCCAAACAAATTAAAATGCGGGGCTTTAAACTATCTAACGCTATAGGTAAAGCATCCAAACATGATAGCATTAATAATAATCCTGATGTATCACAGGTAAACATCAAAACAACCATAGCCAATAACATTATAACCATTGAACGTACCAAAATGCGTATGGCAGGTTTCCGCGCCCGTTTTGAAGGTCAGGTTAGCTTTGATAAAAAGATGAATTTACAATTCAGGCTTGGCTTGCCACCATTAGGTATCATAGGCATCCCGATGAACATTACCGGCACACAGGATAAACCTAAAATACGCTTAGGCAAAGGCAAAAAAGAAGATGAGCTGCAAGCCACAACCGGCGAAGATTGATATGTAAAATAAATCCTTGTTTTTACGACAGGTTATAAAAGGGGTCCACTTGGTGGTACAATGGCAAGTAAATAAAAAGCTTTCGCTTTTTTGAGTCCGAGCCTATTATTTACCCTTGCCCTGAACCATAACTTTAACCGTTTTAAGGATAATGCTCAAATCGGAATTCAGGCTTATGTTTTGTAGATATACTAAATCATAACGCATTCTGTCACACATTTGGTCAACATTTTCAGCATATCCATAATGCACCTGGCCTATTGAGGTTAGTCCTGGTTTTACGCGTAATAGTTTTTTATAATTCGGCGTTTTTTCAACAATCTGTTCAATAAAATGTTGTCTTTCGGGTCTCGGACCAACAACTGACATATCTCCACGTAATACATTCCAAAACTGTGGCAATTCATCCAGCCTGGTTTTACGCATAGCTTTGCCCCACTTTGTAACACGAGGATCGTCTTCCCTAGCCAGTTGTGGCCCCCATTTTTCAGCATCAATACGCATGCTTCTAAATTTGTGAATGTAAAATGGTTTTTCATTCCGGCCAATTCTTTCCTGGCGATAAAAAACCGGGCCTTTTGATGTTGTTTTGGTAACTATTGCCAATATTAAAAATATCGGCGAACCAAATACCATTACACCTGTTGAAAACAGAATATCAAAACTCCTTTTCAAAAACCTGACCTTCATGGCTATCTCCGGGTGAGACGTAATATGCAATACAGGAAGGTTATTGTAATTTACTAACTGGGCTGCATTATTACTAAGTATCAGATCAGAAACAACTTTTATTTTTATAAAGTTATTATCGCCAAATTTTATAAGTCTCTTTAACAGTTCGCTATCCATTTGCTTATAGCAAATAAATACTTCATCTGGCTTCTTACTTAATAAACTTTCTGTTAAAGAGTCTTCGTTCATTGTCAAAATACGCTCTTCAGAAATAAAATCGGCTAAATCATACCCATACTCCGGGTGATGGTTAAAAGATTCCAATAGTCGTTGTGCAATTTTTTCGTCTCCTATTATAACTATCTGCCTGTGGTTGTATCCTTTTTTCCGGGCATAGTCTAAAAAAAAGAACACTACTGACCTATAAATTATAACAAAGGTAAAGAACAGCACATAGGAAGTAAGCAGGAACAGCCTTGAAAAATAACCTAAGTGGAAAAAATAAAAAACCGTAAATACAATAAGTAAATGGTACATCAGCGTTAACATAAACCTGTTTATGTTATCACTTAACCGCAAGGGCCTTTTTATATTAAAACTACCGCTTATGGCTGAAACACCCAGCCAGATAATGTTTACGAGGAATAAAAATAAAGATAATTCAGTGCTTGAAGACGTAGATTGGGTTTCAATTAAGTGCGAATTATAAACCGCTAGGTTCAATAATAATAAATCCGTTACAAATATAAACCCAGGAAAATACTTTGAGTAACGTATCGACATATATTTTAATTTAAGTCAAAAGTAAAGCTTTTTTTAATAAGGGCTGCATTTATTATTAAATTGACAATAAATACACACTATCCTTATGTTAAACCAAAAACGATGCCAATAGTTTAATTACATAAATTTTTTATTTAGGTTCAAATTTATTTATGATAGACGTATACAATATTATCAGCAATCGGCATCTATAGCCTCACAAATAATATGACCAATTAAAATATGCATTTCTTGTATACGTGCCGTTATATTTGAGGGTACAACGATATTGATATCCGAGCATATATTCATTTGCCCACCATCTCTGCCTGATAATCCTATTGTTTTACATCCCAGCTTTTTACCAGCCTCCAGTGCTTTTACCACATTGGGGCTGTTGCCACTTGTTGATATGCCGATAAGTACATCATCTGCATTAGCAAGACCTTCTACCTGCCTTTCAAATATACGGTCAAATCCATAATCATTTCCGATAGCTGTAATTGCAGATGTATCGGTAGTTAATGCTATTGCAGGCAATGAACGCCGTTCCTTTACAAATCTGCCGGTAAACTCGGCTGCTATATGTTGGGCATCAGCGGCGCTGCCACCATTGCCAAATAGCAAAACTTTATTGCCGCCTTTGATGCAGTTTATTACAACACTACAGGCCTGAGCAATACTTGCATTCAATTGAATAGACGATGTTTTTGCTATTTCTATATGTTGCTCAAAAAATGCCTTAATGTTTTCTTCCATCTTAATAAATTTCACCTTTGGCCAAATATTTCCTTACATACTCACCTATACCTTCTTCTAATGTATAAAATTTATCGATATAGCCAGCCAAATGGAGTTTTTGCATGTTTGCTTCGGTAAAGTATTGGTATTTATCTCTAATGTCTACAGGCATGTCAATAAACACCACGTTGGGGCTTTTATCTAATCCTTTAAAAGTGGCACATACTAAATCATAAAAACTTCTTGCGGTACCGGTTCCCAGGTTATACAAACCATTTTTCGATTTATCCCATTTTTCATCAAGCATTGATGTCATCATCCAATACATAACCTTCAAAAGATCTTTTACATATACAAAATCACGTAATTGCTCTCCATCTTTAAAATCGGGGTTATGGCTTTTGAATAGTTTAACCAAGCCCTGTTCATTTATCTGGTTAAAAGAGTGCCATATCACACTGGCCATACGTGCTTTATGGTTTTCGTTAGGGCCGTAAATGTTAAAAAACTTTAACCCTGTCCAAAACGGCGGATGCGTATTTTGTTTTATTGCCCATTTATCAAATTCATTTTTACTAATACCATATGGGTTAAGCGGCTTAAGCTGTTCAATTACATCATGGTCGTCGTTATAACCTAACTCGCCACCACCGTATGTTGCTGCTGATGATGCGTAAATAAGCGGAATATTTTGTTGTACACAGTAATGCCACATATCCTTTGAGTACTGAACATTTAACTCTTCATGAATTGAATAATCAAATTCTGTAGTGTCTGTACGGGCACCCAGGTGTATTACAAAATCAATTTTATAGGGTTGTTGTTTTTGAGTTTCAAAAAATATTGCACGGTTAATTACGCTGCTGTATTTTTTGTTTTCCCAGTTTGGAGTTTTGTTGACTATATCAAAATCATCAACAAGTATCAGGTTGTAATAACCTTGTTCATTTAGATATTGAACCATGCATGAACCAATAAAGCCGGCTGCGCCAGTTACTATGATGGTTGAGTTATGATCCATGTCTTTATTTACTAATTCAATAACTTTTGTTCAACCTCATCAAGCGTAGCTGTTGCACTGCCTACTTTACTTACAACCACTGCCGCTGCATGATTAGCGAAATTACAAGCCTCTCTTAAGGTATAGCCCGATGCAAAAGCTAAACCTAATGATGCTAGTACGGTATCGCCAGCGCCGGTAACATCAACAACATCTATAGCCTTAGTTGGTATAATTTCTAAAACATCCTCATTAAAAAAGGCCATACCATCTTCTGACATCGTGATTATAACGCTATCACATTCTGTTATTTCTTTAATTTTTTCACAAGCTGCTCTTAAACTTTCATAGTTTGTTATATTAATACCCGATGCGATTATGGCTTCTTTTTTATTTGGCTTAATTACGTTAACACCCTTGTATTTTGAAAAATCAATGCCTTTAGGGTCAATTACAGTAAGTATACCTTCGGCCTTGCAAATAGCAAAGAGGTGTTTTAATAGTGTAGGAGATAATAGGCCTTTATTATAATCAGATAATAAAACGATATCATAGTTTTTGATATTTTTTTCAAGCAATCGGATCAGTTGATTTGCTATGTTATTATTGATAGGCCGAATATCTTCTTTATCCAATCGGATAAGCTGGTGGTTAGATACCAAAACTCTTGACTTTACAGTTGTACAGCGTTCTTCATCATTAATTAGAGTAAAGTTAAATACGCCCATCGCATTTAAATGTTCATTAACGATTTGAGCATTGTCATCGTTTCCAACTACCGACATAACGTTTGCGTTTACATTAAAAGATTTTAAGTTTTTTAAAACGTTACCGGCCCCGCCTAATGTATATTCTTCCTCTTTTATTTCTACTATTTGTACCGGAGCTTCTGGCGATATCCTATTACAAATACCGTATATATAATGATCTAACATCATATCACCGATAACCAACACCTTCACGTCGTTTTTTACTGAAACGTTCATATCTTAATTAGTTTTATTTACTATGGCATTAAAATACTTTATTTCCAATAAAATGAATGCATGGACAGCTTCTTAAGAACGGAAAGTGGCATTCTTTTAAAAAATCTGCCTGTATTATATCCCAGCCATTTAGCCAAAACAGAGTTTAGTGATTTAGGTAAAGTTTTCCAATCATTTTTAATTACATAACTTATTTCTGATTTTATAAACTTTAATCCTTCGCCTGTAGGTTTACCAAAATCGGTTAAAAGCCACTTATTTTGTTCATGAAAAACACGGGTATCAAAATAACGTTTAAATTCCTCTGTTAAAGTATAACTATGTGAATGGTAAACAGTCGCATCAGCTACATACGCCTTTTTAAAGCCCGCCGTTAACATTTTGGCTGCAACAATAGCGTCTTCGCCCATAATTGAATTGGACGGAAATCCACCAACCCCATTTAACATACTAACCCGGTATGCCGAAAATGAATTGGAACAAAAAAAAGCCTTAAAACCAAGCCGATCTTTATCTGATAACGTAAGCGTATTAGAAATTGATGGATAATTGTATAATCGGGCGTGAGTTTCAAGCGTTTTTGCCCCCTTGTGCGGCAGTTGCCTGCCATATGCCATACCAACGTCTAAATCTTCAAATACTTTCGTAATATTTGCAATGCTATCAAAAGAAGTTAATATTGCATCTTGGGTTAAAAAAACACAAATATCTACATCCTTATGTAGGTTAACCAGCTTTTGCCGTGTAGCACCATGATTAAATTCATTTTTATTAATTTGAATTATCTCGAAGCCATACTGCTTAGCCGTATCAATTGTGTTATCTATAGAGCCAGAGTCTATTATGGCCTTATGAGCAATTGATATGTTTTGAGTAGATATGCTTTCTAAAAGTAGAGGCCAATCAATACCAGCATTTAATGTGGGAATATAAACTGCTATTTTAATCATTTTTTGATGTCTTTGTAGGCTTTTGAATGTGCGTAAGCATATTTCAAAGATGATTTTAGTTTCATACTGCTTAAAAAAACCGCTGCAAAAACTTTGGCAAAAATATAACCAAGTTTGAAAACATTAATTCCATTAGGAAATTTAACCTTCGCGGCCATGCTTACTCTTTTGTAAACATCATCATAACTGTCATTGTGGCTATGCAAAATATTGTAGGCATGAAAATAATATAGTTTTCCTTGCTTTTTTAATACCGCCTCTGCCCATATTTCGTCTTCTCCAAAAAGAACGTCTTCAAATTTTACTAACTCCCAGTGAGCTCTGTTTATTATGGCTGCAGCATTAGAAAAACTGTGTTTTTTTACTATTCGAATAGGTGAAGACAGCGGATATCGTGGAAATCTATTTTTCAAAAAAGCTTTATCGTAGTTAGAATAGCCTAATATTTTGTTGGGTATTTGTCTAAAATATCCTGATCCAATGTCATCTTTAATAAAAAGGTATGAATCTTCTAATAATGACGGATCTTCTAATATGATATGTCCTGAAAAAAAGTATACCAATTGGCTGTTTGTAAGCTCCATCATTAAATTACAACTGTCGCCAAATCTAAATTCATTTTTTGTGATTGTATAAATGTTACAATTGTAAGTTTGTAATAACTCTAATGTCCCATCTGTACTTCCACTATCTAAGAAGGTAATTTCTAAATTGTTATATATTGTTTGCTTAACTAGAGATTCCCAAAACAAACTCAGTGCTCCTAGTTCATTCATTACTCTAACAGCTATTGAAATTAAATAAGGCTTGCCTGAAGCCTTTTGAGATTGTATTTTACAAAGGGATAGATAGGTGCTTTTACTCATATGCAGGATCGTTTTTTTTGTTGAAGCCTGCAAAAAAGATAGCAATCCAAACAAATTGGAAAACAACAGGTAAATATACAAACATGTTATAAAATATTGATAAAACTAAAATTTGTATAAGTATAGCTCTATAAAAGAAACGCTTAATACCCTTTACCCACCACACCAAATTACTGATTATGCCAATGGCAAAAGTGAAAATAATTATGCCCATGTATCCCATATCAATATAGGGTGACACAAATGCACTACTTACATTAAATGCCTCGGTTACTAAGTCGCCTCCCGTTGTATAATCAGCAGGGTTAAATATTATATTTCTAATAACACTAGGAAATAGTAAAGCTAAAGTATTTGGGAAAAGGTAATGATAGTGTGTAATACTAAAAGTAAAATTGAATAGTAAATTATTTATTGGCGTTGTTACATATATGTAAGCCCACAAAAAACCCGAGGGTAACCAGAGTGGCCAATTGTCTGACGGGCTTGCCAAAGCAAGAAATGCATCGCCACCGGTGCGCAAATCGCCTAATATTCCAAAACCTGTTACTATGATTAACATGTAAAATATAATTTTTAAGAGTACTTTACGCTTTTCTTGTGAAGTAATAAAATTTATCACAAAGATTTCTATCATCAATGACACAATTACTTGTCTTGATATTAAAATTATATTCCAAATTATAAAGCCAATTGTTATAATAAGATATTTTTTCTTTTTTGTTATTTTATAGTAATATGAAGAAATTAAAGCTAATACTAAACCCAACGCGTTTGTAAACCCATGAATAGATGGTATTCCATAATCGGTATAAACTTTTCCATTACCTATAAATAACCAGGCTAATGGTACCCCTTTTGAATAAATCACCTCAATAAATGATAGGATAATTAATCCAATCAAAAATTTGTCGTATTTTTTAAAAAAGTATTCATTTACATTGTAAATTATATCTGTGCTTAAGGATACTTTTTTTTTAAAAAAAAATGCAAATGTGTAGCCTGAAAAAAAGGTTATAGTAATAAGAGCATAAAATTCCCATGCGGTTGAAATGCTTTCTTGAAGGATGTTGCTTAACCGCAAAGAAAAGAGCAGTATAACAAATAACCAGGTTAAAGCGAATAATATTACTGGTTGAAAAAGTTTACTCATTTAATTTATAGATAGTAATCATTTAGAACTTTTATACATGAATGTCTTCATCCTTTTTATGAATGTGGATCTGTTTTTTAAATCAATAAACAATGAAAGTTCTTTTTTTACACCCGACTCAACCATTTGGTTGTATAATCCACTAAACAATATAACTGTATCAATATGTTCATCCAATTCAACTCGTCTATTAAACAAATAATCTTTTAGCTCCTTTGCAATCTTTTTCGCTAAACTGTCATGTGTTGCTGTAACGTTGCTGCCATGGCGTCTATACTGAATTAACGGCTCATTGATATATATATGTTTGCCAAAAGTAAAAGAAATTAGTGCTATCCAATAATCATGCATAAAAACATTATTAGGCATACTATCAAAATACAGCCTCATAGCGGGGTTAAACATTGTTGTGCAGCCTATTACTTTATTGGAATATAATAACGATCTAAGCTTTTCAAATTGAGGGTCTGCTTCAACAATTTCTTTAAAAAAAGATTGGTTCAGTTGTTTATTGTTACCGTCTATAACCGATAGATCGGAAAAAGCCAATGCTGGTATTTCGGGAGAAATTTGACTAAGTTCATCAATATTAACTTTAATTTTTTGAGGTAGCCAAATATCATCCTGGTCCGCTAGAGCAATATAATTCGTAGGCTTACAGTGCTTAACTGCATTTTTAAAATTAGCTATAACACCACCTTCGCTACCATTTATCATGTACTTAATCAATCCTTTTTCTTGGTATTCATTTAATATCGATAAAGTATTATCTGTTGAATGATCGTCAGATATAATTATCTCATCAACGATATACGTTTGATTTAAAATGGAATCCAACTGCTGTTTCAGATACATCCCTCCATTATATGTTGCCATCGCAACAGACACCTTATATTTCGTCATTTTTGTTACTAATCAACGGTTATATCGTTTCTATAAGTAAACTTAACCTGTAATACTATTGAAGGTTTTAAACAATTATAAATCCTTTTATAATTGTTTAGCTACGCTAATACAACTTACTCTAAATGTTTAATCAACCTGGCTGGGTTACCTGCAACAATACAGTTTGCCCCAAAGCTTTTAGTAACAACCGAATTGCTGCCAACAATGCAATTTTCTCCCAGTTTTACACCGGGCATTATTGCACATGATTCGCCGATCCAAACATTATCTCCAATAATAATTCCTCCTTTTGAGCTAAGTGTTCTTTGCAGCGGTTGTTGTTTAAGTGCTTCCGGTATTATTTCGCCGTGAAAATGATCTATGATTAAAACCTTACTGGCAATTAAAACGCCATTACCAATACGGATATGATTTATACAACCAATATGACAATCAAAATTTATTGTCACATTATTACCAATGGTTATTTTAGGTGAATACTGATCATTTAAAAAATGATCGTAAGCTTCTATTCTCAGTCTAGCTCCTGCACCAAAATTATCTCCTATTTCAATATATTGCCCTCCATGAAGGTTGATTGGCGACATAATCAAAAAATTTTCACCAACACTATTAAATTGTCTTTTTATATACCCGCTAAAAATACGGGCTTTGATCTTTTTACCACCTACGAACAAACTATAAGGAAATATGTAAGATAAAAGCACTCCTATTTTGTTTATAAATTTTTGACTACTGCCTTTCATATCTAATTGTACTAAAACCTTATGTGGTGGAGCTATTGTTAACTATATTATATGGTTTCCATATGTAAATTACAAAATAACGGTAAAGTATGACTAACGTATTTGTTAAATAAATAACGGGGCCAAACAACCGAACTTATAGAGCTTTTATAGTGTTTTTAAGCGTAATATTCGATTAAGTGTTATAAATCATGGTTTTAATTAAAATAAACAAAGAGAAAAGCTCAACTATAGATTAGATTATTGTTAATGATTCTGATATTTCTTGTTCGTTTTAATTCGCTATTATCTGGCTCGGCATTTAAAAATACCTCCTTAGTATAAATATTCTGCCTCGCAGTCAATATTGGGTCTAATTTTACATTTGTTCTTCATTATAATCCTGACTTCATTAAGCTAATCATTATCTTTATTACTACCTTTTACCCTGTGCAAGTTTACAAAATATGGGAGATAATTTCATTACGTTGAATCCTATTACTGTCAACATACATCTCATGCTACTGGTAAGGTATGTGCACATTATCCCTTGTAGCAATCCATTGTCATTTTTTTTGAAGGGTGGGGGCTAAACCAATTGCGTAACATACATTTATAATATCACTTACTCAAGATATTATAAATGTATGTTACGCACAGCATTACAATTATCATTATACTTTTTTGCGGTTTTTTATCCAAATTTTGATATCCAGTATATTATCTAATCGAACAAAACAAAAGATCGAACTAGCTAATAAAATAGTTGCATTTATAATATATTGTGGAAATCCGTTTAATAGTAAAGAACTACATAAAACCAATGCCAAGGCCACTCCCAGGGAAAAAATACATTTTGTATTTACAAATGAAAATTTAAAAGAGCTAATGTTTTTAACGCTGAAAAAAACAAAAAACACATTAATACAGTTAGCAATTAAAAAGCCTATTCCGAGCGCATTAAACCCCCAATAACGCCAGCCTACAAAAACGCAAACATTATATATAATTTGGCGTAAGGTTTCACTAATTATAGCATACAAGCCTTTGTTTTTTGAAAGGTAAAGTACACCCAGTGGCCAGCTGATCAATGTGAAAAACGAAGCCATCATTTGCCATTTTAAAACGGGAATTGCAGCATTGAAAGAAGAAGAATACAATAAATTTAATGCCAATGGAGCAAACGCTATCATGCCCATAAGCATTGGTGCCCCAACTAATAATGTTATTTCTAACTGTTCATTAATTAACTTGTTACTCGCGTTATTGTCGTGCTGGATCATGCTTAATCGAGGAAAGTAATCTGCGAGCATTGCATTAAGTAATATATTAATATAAAGTGTTGATATTGTCCAAACAGATTGGAAAAAGCCAACAGAATCTAATCCCATGTGGGATCGTATCAATACGCGAATTACGTACATTGATGCTGCCGCTACAAAGCCATTAATAACAATAAAGAACCCCAATTTAGCCATTCCCAATCCTTCCTTAAAAGTTTGGGATATTGATATTTCAACGTTTTGGGTTATAATTTTTTTTGCAAAAAACCACGAAACAGCTAATGAGCCAAGTGCCGTTAGTACCATTGCCGGAATAATACCAGATATGCCTAACCACCAAAAAAAAGGTAAGGAAACTACTGTGCCCAATATAGAGCCTAAAAGAGTAGCCTTAGCCATTTCTTTAATTCTTCTTAACCCTTGCAATATTGCCAATTGCCCCGCAGATACTGCATTAATTAGTAAAATTACCGACATTAAGGCTATGCTTGCTGTGGAAGTTGTATTGCCAAATGAGTATATACTAAAAAAACGGCATAAAACAAGAACCACCAATGTGCCGATTAAGCCAGTACCAAACTCCCATCGCCTTAGTATTAATATGGTACGGGCAACACGTTCCGGATCTGTATTGTTTTCTGCTACATTTTTTACACCACTAAAATTAACACCAAAGCCAGTGGCATTTCTTACCATATCAATTATAGTTTGAAAGACACCAGACATGCCAACCCCTCCAGGGCCTAGCAATATTGCAATAATTTTAGTTCTTACAATGCCAATAATTATATTAAAGACCTGCGCCCCCCCAACAATACTTGTTGATTTAAATATCTGTTTATACGACTCCTTACTTTCTCCCATAATTACAAAAACCTCACCTTCATACTGTATTCTTATTTAGTAAAAGCTTTAAAAATGTTTTAATAAGCATTTTTAAAGCATAACCATATGCCAACAATACCATACTAAAATAAGACATGTTAGAATAGTAGATTTTTATTGAACTTTTAATTCCCGACAAAGTAAATGTATATTGATTTGCTAAAATTTTGGTTTTACAGTACCAAAGACTTAAAAAATTTATCAGCAAATCAGATTTAATATGTTGAAATGTAGATAGTGTTATTTGTTTTTTTTGTAAACAGCCTTTAATCATTCCAAGGTATATCACGGCGAAGGTTTCAAATAAATTATAACCCCCTTTTGTGTTGACTTCCTGATATTTAACCAATACATTGTTATTAACTAAGTACGATGGCTTGTCCGATAACGCAAATAGCAAAGATGCATGAGGGAACATTGGCTCAACATCTATGTTTTTAATGCGCTCAAAATCAGTTTTCCAAATACCTAAAGCCGAACTCCACGAACTGTAAAACGATATACTATACATAAAGCCGTTAAAGCTATCAAACCCCTCTATTTTATTGATTTTAACATTCCCGTTGGGGAAAAATAGTACTGGCTGGGTTTTTACTGAGTTTTTTACTAAATCTACCATCTGTTGCAAGCCGTCCTCACAAAACTCACAATAGTCATTATGCAACTTTAAGAAGTTTCCATTACCTATTTTTAATGCGTTCATAATATTTAAAAACCCATTATTAGGTCCGGTTTTATAAACAAGATTAGCATACGGAAATTCTCTTAATATGTCATATTCAGATCCTCCATAGTCGGAGCTGTCGTATATAACAACCTCGTAATCAGATATATTAACTTTTGAATTAAAAATACTGGATAAGGTTTTTTTCAAAATCTGTTGTCGCCCACGGGTGGGGATACATATCGAAAGCAGTAAGCCTGTTTGGTTGTTATCCACTTTTTTATTTTGACAAAACAGATCTGGCTAAAACCTTCGCACATCCTTCGATAACTATATATACTTTTCCTGCAATGTTCATTTCAATTGTTTTACATAAAAAAAAATTTGTAAAGTTTCTTCCTAATTTCCATAATTCGAGATAAGAAACACGCCTGCTCTTCATTCCATAGTGTGCACAAATAAGATCATCGGCCATTATTTTTTTATACATCTGAGTTGATGCCATCAATCCATTATTATATAGCTTTTTGATTAGTTTGGCAAGATCGCTTTTTGATATGGTCAAGCCTGAGGCGCTTTGCAAATATATATCAAACTCAACCGCTCTTTTATCTGGTGAAAAAAACACGTCCTTCTCTGTGTATGTAAAGGACGGTGCGGTTGAACATTCATCCTTTGTCTCGGTGTAAAATAGCGGTAGTTTTATTATTGATGACCGGCCTAATACAGCCATCTCGGCGTTGATAAGATCAAAATAAAAGCCAAACTTTTCATGCTTCTCAAGGAGCTTTTTTACAATAGGGAGCTCTTTGTAAGTATTAGAATTATAAAAAAAGCCTGTGGGATGGTGCCCCAAATAAGCCATATTTAAAACCGATGCGAACCCTTTATCATAATGGATATCTGGTTTTTCTTTTTTTAAATTTAAAACACAAATACCAAATGTTATACCAGGATCGGCATTCAGCCTATTAATTAAACCTCTAATATTTTCAGGTTCAATTTTGTCTTTATCTAAACAAACAAAGGCATACTTGCCATTGGCCAGGGTAAGTGCTTTAATAGGGTTTATTATACCGCCCAGATTTTTGCTGTTTTCAACAAACAAAAATCTGGGATCCTTAATTTTAGTCAATAATATCTTTGTATCATCTGTTGAGCAGTTATCCAGTACTATAACTTCAATTTCGTTTCCAGGATAGAGCAAAATATCATTAACAAGCTTGTAAACCTTTTGTGATCTGTTAAAGGTACCTATACAGATGCTAATTAAAGGTGCTTCTTGTTTCCTGGCCTCAGCTACCATTGCAAATGTATTTATTGTAAACTTGGGCGATCTTAGTACTCGGCGTATACCCGATACTATTTTTTAGTTTATCCCCATTTAGTCTAAGTACCTTCATTCCAACATCTACTCGATCTGTTTTTCCAAAAATATTGTCAGGTATTTCCTTATCATTCAGATCAAAAAGCACGGTTACAAGCTCTTTAACCGAAAACTCTTCTACTCCTGATATGTTATAAATACCACTGACCAGATTTGATGCTATCGAATTAAATAAAACGTTAACAACATCTTGTATATATATATATTGCCTTACTTGCACTCCTGAAGTTAAGGTCAAATTTGTATTTTCATTTATTGCTCTGAGTGTATATGGGATTAACCGGTAGGCCGATTCGTGTTCACCGTAAATGGTTGGCAATATAAAATGCAAAAATGTAAAGGGTGCTCTAAACGAATTAAAAAAACGTGAAAGCATTCTTTTAGAAATAGAATAATCATTGGGAGCTACTAATTGTGATCTCAAAACATCAACTTCAGTAAACGCTGATTCTTCTGCTGTTTCTCCAATCTCAAAATAAGAACCAAAGCTTATAAATGCTCCCTTGTATCCTGTTCTAATTAAATTATTACAAATTGACACTGGTATAGACACATTTAAATTGTAAACAGCATCTGGGCTTTCTTTTAAATGAAACTGAATACCAGCTCCGGCAGTATAAATGATAACATCAGATTTGCTTAGCTCTTCATAGTGCAGGTTCTCATTTAATAAATCGATCTTGATAAATTTAGTATAGGTATGATGCTTCGGTTCTGTTTTACCATACATGTGCAATTCGAGGCCATGTTCATTACAATACGATCCGATACATGCAGATAATAAACCATTTGTACCTATTATAGAAATATGCATACCCCTCCTTTAAGTTTGACTATTATCCATTAATATAACCCTTTATCACATCAAGCATATAATCATAATGTGTTTCGTTTAGTCCTGGCCAAACACCCAGCCAAAAAGATTGGTTCATGATGGTATCCGTGTTTTTTAAATCACCAATGGTTCTATGTTGTATGTTGGCGTAGGCTGGCTGACGTAATAAGTTGCCCCCAAATAACAGGCGTGTGCCTATTTTGTTTTCTTCCAAATGCTGTACCAGCATGTGCCTGTCGGCGGCATCACCTTCCCGTAGTGTCAATAAAAAACCAAACCACGATGGATCGCTATGTTTTGTTGGCTCCGGAAGTATAAATATTTCTTCCAACTCTTTCATGCGCTCATATAAGGCCTTATAATTTTCGCGGCGGCGTTGTACAAAATGATCCAGTTTTTTTAATTGCGATACACCAAAAGCAGCCTGCATATCGGTAACTTTTAAGTTAAACCCAATGTGCGAATAGGTATATTTATGATCATAACCGTAAGGCAAGGTGCCTAACTGCTGGCCAAACCGGCATCCGCAGGTATTATCTTTACCCGGTTCGCAATAGCAATCCCGTCCCCAGTCTCTAAAGCTTTCGGCAAGTTTTGCCAACTCGGGGTTATTGATTAAAACAGCGCCACCTTCGCCCATAGTGATGTGGTGGGCCGGATAAAAAGAAAAAGTTGATATATCACCGAAAGTGCCCGTTTTTTTATCACGATATGTAGCGCCTAACGAATCGCAATCATCTTCAACAACCCAAAGGTTATATTTTTTTGCAACACGCATTACCTCGTCCAAATCAAATGGATTACCCAACGAATGGGCTATCATAATGGCTTTGGTTTTTGGTGATACAGCGGCTTCTATATCTTCGGCTTTAACGTTATGTGTAGCAATATCAACATCAACAAATACAGGTATGGCGCCAAACTGTATCATTGGGTTAACCGTTGTAGGGAAACCCGCAGCCACGGTAATTACCTCGTCGCCCGGTTTTACGGCACGGTCGCCAAGTTTAGGTGAGGTAAGCGCATAAAAGGCAACCAGATTGGCCGACGAACCAGAGTTAACCAATAAGGCCTTAGGCGCCTTAAAATATTTTGCAAATTCCGATTCAAATTCATTGGCAAAGCGTCCTGTAGTCAACCAGCCATCTAATGCGGCATCAACGCCCATTAAAATGTCTTCTTCATCTAATACTTTACCGGTTACCGGGATGTAATTTTGGCCAGGAACAATGATCTGTGTTGTTTTAGCTTTTGCAATTTCTCTTAAACTGCTTTCTAATGATGTGCTTTGTAGGATATTCTTTAACATACTATTGTGTTGTGAAATTCTTTTAATATTTTAATTAAGTACTCTCCATACCGATAGGAGCCGAAAAAGGTTCCATTTCGGTAATTGGCTTACCGAATGCTATTTTGGGATATGTATTGGTATGCGGATCTACCATTACTTGTAGTACAGTTGGTTTATCTGCATTTTCGTCATTCCAAAGCCACTCCATAGCATCTTTAACTTGTTGTGGCTCGCTAATGGTTTTGGCATTAATGCCATAGGCTGTGGCAACTTTTTCAAAATCGGGAGTATCATATCCCCAATAGGTTGATTGATATCTTGATTCGAAATAGCTATCCTGAAACTGCCTGATCATTCCCAGCGTTTTGTTGTTTAACACGATGATCTTTACCGGAAGCTTATTGCGTACCACGGTTTGCAATTCCTGAATATTTAGTTGCATACAACCATCGCCAATTAATACAACCACAGGTTTTTTATCAGTAGCAATGCAGGCTCCGATACCTGCTGGCAATGAAAAGCCCATAGCTCCCATACCACCTGATGTTAAAAACAATTGCCCTTTGTTTAATTGCAATGATTGCGCCGACCACATTTGGTGGCTACCAACATCGGCAAGGAAGGTTGTTGCTTTTTGGCTAACTGCCGATAACTCGCGCATCAATATATTGGGATTAATGCCAGCGGGTGTAAGTTCGGTTGTATCCGGCCATTTATTTTTTAAATCGGCTACGTAAGCCAGCCATTCATCTGGCCTGTTGAAAGTTGTTTTTTGCGATGCGCTTTTAAAAGCCTCAAAAAACTGTGATAGGGTTGCAACTATAGCCACACACCCTTTTATACGATTATTGATCTCGCAGGCATCACAGTCTACGTGATATATTATTCTGTTTTCTATAAATTTAGTATCGGCTCCTGTTTGGCGTATATCAAGCCTGCTACCTAATACTACAAGCAAATCACACTCGCCAAAAGCTATGTTTGCCCACCGGTTACCGTAGCTGCCAATAAACCCTACGCGCATAGCATCATCGGCAGCAATTGTGTCCAAACCAAGTAGCGTGGTAATTACCGGAACTTTAGTTTGATTAACAAACGCCTCAAATTGTTGTAACGATTTTGAGGCCCTTACACCACCACCTGCTAATATAAGCGGTCGTTTGGCCTTTTTAATATCCTGTATTAAGTTATCGAGGTCGGTATCGGCAATTTTACTGGTTGGTTTAGGCAGATCTGCGATAAATTCTGGCTCAATCTGGGTGCGTTGCACATCCATCGGCAAATCAATCAGTACCGGTCCGGGCCGGCCTTCAGTCGCTATTTTGAATGCTTCTTCAAATATCCGGGGAATATCGTTAGGATTGTTAACCAAATAGGCTGCTTTGGTAATAGGTTTTGCCATAGCCACAATATCGGTTTCCTGAAAACCCAGTTGGCGTATTTCCCTGTCACCTTTTTGCTCATGCCGGTTAACCTGCCCCGTAATAAAAATAGCCGGAGATGAGTCAAAATAGCAACTACCAATACCAGTAAGCAAATTAGTTGCACCCGGACCACTGGTGGCCATGGCTACGCCAGGTATACCGGTTACACGCCCAAAAGCATCTGCAGCAAAAGCGGCCGATTGCTCATGATGCATCGTAACAATATTTATCTTTGTTTTTTGGCTAATTGAATCTAACAGATGAGTAATCATCCCCCCAGACAGTTCAAAAATGTTGGTAATGCCTTTTTTCTCCAAAAAATCCGCTATATAATCTGATGCTTTCATCCCCCTGTTGTATCGCGTTATATTGCTTTTTTATAATATGTTATGGTGTCAGCTAGTGCTGAATGTAAATCTGTTTGTTTTAGTTTACCAAATGTAGCATTGTATTTGCTATTATCCCCACTTATTTCCATTATCTGATTGGGACGATAAGCTATAGCTCCATAATTGACTTTGCCCTTACCTGCTATACTCTGGCTTATTTGTTCAACAATTTTTTTTAATGCGATCGTTTGTCCTGAACAGATATTAAAAATTCCGGAAGAACTGTTTACTGATGTAACAATGTTAACTACCATAGCTACAAAATCGTTAACAAACAGGTAATCATATTCTTGTTCACATAGCGTTAAATCGCAATCGGTATCATTTAGCTGGTTTGTAATTACCCACGGAATAAACCAATTTAAAGCTTCACCAGGCCCAAATACCGAGAATACACGTAACCAATACCAATCTATATTGTTTTGATTACAAAAGTTTTCAATTATTTTTTGTGAGGCTTGTTTACATACAGCATACGCATCTGTGCCATTTACCGGATGGTTTTCATTAACTCTACCATCAATAGCTCCATATTCGGCTTGTGAACCCAAAATTAAAAGTTTTTTTAAATTAACTTTTTTTGATATTTCCAGCACATCACCTAACAGATCAAAGTTTTTTAATTGCGGAACCCAATCAACGCGTTCCTTGGAGCTTACTCCCGTCCAGGCGGCATGTACTATAATATCGGGTTTAAATAAAATTACCTCTTCTTTATACCGGTCATTACTGGTATCAACCCATGTAACCTGATCCTGAAAAGCTATACAACGGAACAAATCGGTTTGCGGGCGCCGGGCGGCCATCACCTCGAAATTATTTTTCAGAAGCGATGTCATGATTGCCGAACCCAGAAAACCACTTCCTCCGGTTATATAAGCCTTTTGTTTAGCCATTAATAAACTTTATGATCTGTTTTTCTGTAAACTCTGTAATGGTATCCTTCGCTTCAAAAAAATGTTTATACCACTCAATGGTATTGCTTATAGCCAATTGAGCATCGTATTTTGGCCGCCAGCCCAATTCTACCTGCGCTTTGCTCACATCAAGCTTAAGTAAACCAGCCTCATGAAGTTGGTTTTGGGTTTGGTGAACAAAATATTCCCCTTTGCCCCAGCAGCCAATAGCCAGTTCAACCATATTTGATACCGGCAAAGCATCTGTAAATGCAGGTCCAAAATTGTAGGCCTGACTATATTGAGTTGGATTACTATTTAAATTAATGCCCAACATTAAATACCCCAATAAAGGCTCTAAAACGTGTTGCCATGGCCGTATAGAGTGGGGGTTACGGATCTCGATCTTTTCATTTTTAGATAACGCTCTCACAATGTCGGGTATTAAACGATCTTTTGCCCAATCACCGCCGCCTATTACATTACCTGCACGGCCAACTGCTATAGCTTTTTGATGGTCGCTATATTTTCCGATATTAAAAAATGAATTGCGGTAAGAGTCAATTACCAACTCTGTACACGCCTTACTTGCACTATAGGGGTCATAGCCCCCCAAGCGGTCATTTTCCCGATATGGGTAAATCCACTCCTTGTTGTGATAAACTTTATCTGTTGTAATTAATACGGCATAACAAGGTTTGTTTAGCTGCCTTATTCCCTCTAAAACATTGGCTGTACCAATGGCGTTTATTTCAAATGTATCAACTGGTATTTCATAAGAAAGCCTAACGAGGGGTTGGGCGGCTAAATGAAATACAAAATCGGGTTCAAAATCGGTAATGGCTTTACTTAAGGTATCTCTCTCTCGCAGATCGGCTATTACTGATTTACAAAGCGTATTTCCATTTAATAAATAATACAGATCAAAATCATTTTCGGGGGCAAGGGCATAGCCTTTTACTTCGGCGCCAAGCATCGAAAATATTTTTAATAACCACGAGCCTTTAAAACCGGTATGGCCAGTAAGAAAGATCTTTTTTCCGCTATATGCAGCTTTTAACTTATCAAACATAGTTACCATATTTTCCATTGGGCTTTACCACTGCTCCACAATTGTTCAAGTTCTATCCTATCTCTTAAAGCATCCATTGGTTTCCAAAAACCAGAGTGCTTGTATGCGGCAAGCTGCCCATCGTTAGCTATTTCTTTCAATGGTACATTCTCCCATTGAATATTGTCCATATCATTTTCTAAATATTTAAATATGCCTGGCTCTAAAACAAAAAAGCCACCATTAATCCACATGCCGTCGCCTTGTGGTTTTTCAACAAAATGGTTAACAGTACCATCAGCATCCATTTCAATATTACCAAACCTGCCAGGTATTTGCACGCTGGTAAGTGTGGCTAACTTACCGTGTTGCTTATGAAACGCCACAAGTTTACCAATATCAATATTGGCAACACCATCGCCATAGGTCAACATAAAGGTTTCGTCTTTAACGTATTTTTGGATGCGTTTAATCCGACCGGCAGTATTTGTTGTTAAACCGGTATCAACAAGTGTAACCTTAAACGATTCTGAGTTAGAAAAGTGAACATCAATTTTGTTTTGTTCCAATTCTATTGTAACATCAGAATTATAGAGATAATAGTTTAAAAAGTATTCTTTGATAGACTGTTGTTTGTAACCTAAGCATATTACAAAATCATTATAACCATAAACCTCATAAATTTTCATGATATGCCATAGTATGGGTTTACCACCTATCTCAACCATTGGTTTGGGCCGGGCTTCTGTTTCTTCCATTAATCTAGTACCTAAACCACCGGCAAGTAAAACAACTTTCATATAGTTAAATTTATATTATTAAATAGCTATTTCTATAGCATTTGTTAAGGGAAAACTACAACATAGCAGGCACTCATTTTCTAGCAACTCCGGCGGTCTGCTTTGCAAACCAATCATTTTAATTTGTCCTTTCAATAGCGTACCCCGGCAAACCAGGCAACTACCTGTTTGGCAAGAATAATCCAGATCAAGCAGGGCATCAAGGCCAGCTTCCAATATACTTTTGCCTTTAACAACTTCGATAGTGATGTTTTCGCCATTCTTTTTAATAGCTACGGCACTTGTTACAACATCACCAAATTCTTCAGGATTTCTTACGATCTCAAATTCTTCAGAAAATATTTTGTCGTTATCGATTTTTAAATCATTTAATGCTGTTTTAACCGATTCCTTTAGTCCCTCTGGCCCGCATATGTAATGAACCGTGGCATTTAGGTCTCCCTCTGCCTTCATAACCGATAGTACCCGTGCGGGATCAATACGCCCTTGAACCACATAAGGATTGTTAATTGCAATTGCTGGCTGGGTATAAAAATGCCAGGCCGAAAAATGCTCTTTGTGTTGATTTTGCAAAACAGTTATTTTATCGCTAAAAATTACAGCTTCGGTATTGCGGTTACCATATACAAGTGTTACATGGCTAACCAAACCCTGATGCAATGCATATTTAGCTAATGACATAAGCGGAGTTATTCCACTCCCTGCTCCCCATAAAACCAAATGGCTATTTGTGTTGATAAACGTGTTTTGAAGCGTAAAATCACCCATTGGCTGCATAACCTCAACCACATCATCAACTTTTAATTTATCAATTATATGGTTAGAAACGATACCTCCGGGTACCCTTTTTATGGTAACCTCTAAAGTTGTATCAACTAAAGGAGCTGATGAAAAAGAATATGGTCTGATATATTTACGGCCGTTTATTCTGAATATTAGTGTTAAATATTGTCCGGCTATGTAGCTTATTTTTTTTAGGCCCGGCTGTTTAAATACAACAGTTACAGTATCCGCGGTTTCGGCACGTAACTCTAATACTTTAAGCGTGTAATGTTTCATAATATTAATTAAATAGCTAAAGAAGCAAAGCCTCTTTTAATTAGTATCATAAAAATGAAAATAAGCGCCCCTAAAATAAATCCTATAGCAGCGCCCTTTAATTTACCTAAATGCTCTACACTTAATGGCAATACTGGCTTGTCAATAATTTGTATCAATGGGGTTTCTTGTCTTAATGAAAGTTTTGCCGCTTCCAGGTTTTTAACAATTTCGCTATATATTGCTAAGCTGGATTGAACATCTATTTGCTTTTTTTGCGATGGCACACGTAAAGTAAGCATCGTTGGATTGGCGTTAGGAACGGCATCACTAGCCGACGCAACGCCGTTAATTGAAGAATTCAATACCGTCCTTATACTATCAGCTTGCTTTTGAAGGATCACTACATTTGTTAATGTTTTTTTGGTTTTTGTTAAAATGTAAAAGCTATTTACATTTTCAACAATCCTATTTGTAAATTCCTTAGCAAACAACTCATCTTTTGATTCGACCTGAACATTGATAATGCTTAGTTTTTTATCAAGTTTTGCTACTGTTAAGCCCTTTTTATTTATAGCATTAACAATACTTGTCATTATGCTATCCTGGTTGCGGTTAAAGCTATCACCATTACCCGTAAAAGAAATGTTTTTTAGATCATCCCTTTTATTCCAACCCTCCCTAAGTTTATTAAACTCAATGTAGCGATCTATTAACAGTTTTTTTGGGCCGCCAAAATCCCCAAAACTTAATAAAGTTTTCTCTATCATTGTGCGTGATTTATATAACTCAAGTATATTATCACCCTCAAAAAGGCCACCGCCAGTATTGATACCTATTCCTGCAATTGATGCCAGGCCGGCATATTGGCCCATAGAAGAACCCTTACCCCCTTCATCCAAAACAAAAGTACAAGCTGAAGTATAAACGGGTTTTTTAAAGTTTGAATATGCCCAGCCTATGCAAGCACCAATAGCGCCAAAAAGCAATATATAAACCCACTTGCTTATTAAAAAAACTAATAAGGATTTAATACTTCTTACCACATGGCTTAAATAAACTTCTTCGCTTTCTATATTATTTGCAGACGCTTGCTCCATAAATCCTTTACAGATTTGTTACATTATTTTTACAATATTAAACATTTTTTCACACACCATTAATTTAAATTTTATCAAATTAAAGTGCCGATAATAAAAAATCATTAAAAATAACGCATAAAAATTACCTTTTTGTTGAAAAAACTCATAAAATACATGTTTAAGTCTCAATTTATTTTTACTAAATATGACTTAATAATACAGACGTTAAACGAGTTGTTTAGAGACTTGTTTTAAATAATAAAATTTCACCTTGCGGGTTTAGGAAATACCGGTAAACTCTCATGCCCATCGGCATCAACGGCTTGTACTGCAAAAAAATAATTATCTTTTGAATATTCAAGTGTGGCCTGGGTATCGGCTATATAAAACTTCTTTTCCCAATACGGGCTTGTGGTTTCGCGCATTAAAATATAGTAGGCGGCTGGCTTTTTGCCGATGGGGGCATCCCATTTAAGGCTGGTTTTATTGGTTAATGCCGATGTTAGCACCACCACGTTTTGTGGCTGTGCAGGGGCAAGGGCCAGGTTAGCCAGTACAGACAAATTCATACGGCCAACTTTTTGGATGTATTGATAATCGGCAAAATCGGGCAGATCGCCATAATCAATGCCGTTTTCTTTACGGATATTTTGATGCTGGCGGGTAAAATCTTCGTTCATTTCGGTAAACCTAACGGCAGTAAAACCGTTTTGCAAAAAGGGAACATGATCGCCACCCCGCAAAAATCTATCCCGACGATAAATCAACTTCACGTCCAGATGTTCAACATAACGTTCGGCTGTTTCTTTAACGTAGCGGGCCAGTTGGCGCGATGGGCTATCATTTTCGCCACCATTGCCCACCAGCGAAATTATACCGGTATTGGCCCGGCGGGTTGCAAGGCTATCACCACGAACAGGCAGATCGGTTGATGGTACACCTTCACTAAATACGCGTACATGAGTATTATCTTTTAAATTATTTTCCATACCGTGCGTATTGCCCACGATATCATTATTTAGCATGGCATCTACATTCCAATGCTCATCCTTAGCGCGGTTTGCTACGTGGGTTGAGCCGTTTAAGCCTTGCTCTTCTCCGGCAACGGCCATGAAAATTATGGTAGCCGGAAAGGCGTGTTTTGACATTACCCGGGCAAGCTCCATAGAAACCGCAGTTCCGGATGCATCATCAACGGCGCCGGGCTCAACCGAGTTGGCTTCCATTATGTTGTTTATCCGCGAATCATAATGGCCGGATATAATATAAACACGGGTATCAGTAGGGTCGGTACCTTTTAATATAGCCAGTACATTTTTTAAAATAGTAGCTTTATCAATGCGGCTGGTTACGGGTTGTAAAAAACTATCAAACTGAACGGTCATTCTGCCACCTGATGCTGCCGCGTATTTTTCGTACTCGCTTTTGATCCAGTTACGGGCCGCGCCAATGCCTTCGGTTTTGCTGGTGGTATCGCTTAGGGTATGCCTTGTTTTAAAGCTTACCAGCTTGCGCACAATGGTTTCTATATTTTTATCCGATACCTCGTTCACCATTTGCTTTATAACAACATCTTGCTTTACAATGGTTTGGGCATAGCTGCAATAGCCTATTGTGATGAGCAGTAGCGCAATATAGTTTTTCATTTGTTTTGATGTGATTTTTAACGAATATACGAATACTGGTTATAGTACCTATAATTTCACCAATACGATATTTAACAGAATATTAAATCGCAGAAAAATTACAAACTGATGTTTTATTTTTTAAATTACAAATTGATATATTTGTAATACTGACTTCGTAACCATAATTGGCTCCGCGACAACTTCTATAATAATTAAAAAAAGCGCCTTTAATGGGCGCTTTTTTATAAACCGGTTTGGAAAACTAATATATTAGTTTTAACTTCATTGTATGATGAGCCAGATTAAAGAACTTACCCGTGCCGAAGAGCAATTGATGCAGATACTATGGCAGTTAAATAAGGGTTATGTAAAAGACGTGATTGATGAACTACCAGAACCCAAGCCGGCATATAATACGGTTTCGACCATTATCAGGATATTAGAGACCAAGGGATTTATTGACCACAAGGCTTATGGCAAAAGCCACGAGTATTACCCCATCATCAGCAAAGAACAATACCAGAATTTTGCTACCGAAAAGTTGCTGAATGGCTATTTTGATAACTCGGTGCAACACATGTTCTCGTACTTTGTGAAGAAAGAAAAGATAGATTTGAAAGAGGCCGATGAAATACTGAAACTGATAGAAAAACTTAAAAATAAGTAAGTTATGATGAACTGGTGGCATTACTTGTTATTGGTGAACTTGTACCTGGTGTTGTTTTTTACGTTTTACCGGGTGTTTTTACATAAAGAAACTTTTTTCCAGCTAAACAGGGCATACCTTGTGGCAGGTTCTATTTTATCGTTTGTGATACCGTTGATGCAGTCGGATTGGATAAAAAACCTTTTTATTACCCAGCGTGTACATCAAACCATATATGCCACTGTTAACCCGCAATTTATTTATGAGGTTAAGCCTGTTGAAAGTAACCCTATTACCCTAGGCGAAATTGTAGCATGGATATACCTTATTGGCACCACGCTTTTATTGTGCCGCCTTATTTACCAATTGTTTTTGTTGAAGCGCTTAGTTGACCGGGCAGATGCTCCGGTAGCTTTTTCTTTTTTCAAAAAAATACGCGTTGACGACAACCTGCCAAGCCAGCAAACTATAATTGAGCACGAGCGGGTACATACCCGCCAATGGCACTCGGCAGATGTATTGCTGATCGAGGCCGTAATGATCATCAATTGGTTTAACCCTGTTGTTTACTTTTACAGGAAAGCCATTAAACATGTGCATGAGTATATTGCCGACAGACAGGCCATTGAAACAGGAGCATCAAAAACAGAATATGCTTTACTATTATTGAGCCAAACCTTTGGTACGGCACCGCACCAACTGACCAATAATTTTTTCAATAACAGTTTGCTTAAAAAACGGATCATGATGTTGCACCAGAATGATTCAAACCGCAGGGCCTTATTGAAATATGGTTTATCGGCACCGCTTTTTGCTGCGATGCTTGTTTTATCATCGGCAACGGTGAACAATAGCAGCATTGTACAAATCATTAACAAAAAAACAGAGCAAGCTTTTTCGGTTAATACCGAGCAGTTTAAAGAATCACTGAATGATTCTATTTCGGGGATCAATGCTTTTGACGGCAATGTAACTGACACGCAGGACAAGATTGTAGTGGCTCCAAAAAGCAATGTTCACAATTTTAAAGAGGAGCCTGAAGCTGAACCTGCATTACAGGTGCATCAGGATAGTATGGTAAGGGTGGAAAAGTCGCCGTTATTTACTGCCGTGGAGTTAAATCCAACTTTCCCTGGGGGAGAGGAGAGCTTTGGAAGGTTTTTAGTTCAAAACATTCGTTATCCCGATAAGGCTAAAGAAAACCAAACACAGGGCCGTGTATTTATACAATTTACGGTTGAGAAAGATGGCAGCCTGAGTAACTTAAAAAACCTGCGCGATCCGGGGGATGGGTTGGGTGAAGAGGCAATGCGTGTTTTATCGTTATCACCAAAATGGCACCCGGGCATACAAAACGGAAGCGTGGTTAGGGTGCAATACACCATGCCGGTTAATTTTTCGTTGGCTGAAGCTGAAAGAAGAAGAACGACTGATACAGCGCGTTTAATGATAACTGGTGGAGCAGTAGCTAAAAGGATAAACTCGGTTTTCTTTTACAGGCACTTAGCCGGCGACTCGGTTCGTATCCCGGTATCCGCAAGTATGGTGGGCGTTTCAAACCGGGCAATAACAACCATTAGGTTGGATGGGAAATTGATATCAGAAGAGGAACTTAGACATATTAACCCTAAAAACATTGAATCTATACAGGTTATAAAGCGGGATACGCTGAATAAAACTTCCGGGGGTTCTTTTAAAGATAATATGATCTTGATCAGGGCGAAGAGTGTAAAAGCCGCTGCAAAAGGGTAAAAATATAATTTCAAAAAATAACTCCTTCTTTATTTTAACGAAATAAATAATTTCTCAAATTAAATTTTGATAATTAAAGCATAAAAAGTAATTTTATAATCATAAGATTAAAGGCCTGAAACAAAGGCTATACTTTAAAGTACCAGCTAAAAGTATATAACCTGTTTCGGTGTTTAATAAGATTTAATTGTTAATTTTTTTGGGGAAAGCCGCCAGTTCAAAAAACCGGCGGCTTTTATTGTTTAGTGAGCATCTACCGGCAGGGCCACATTCTTTTTGAAGGGTTGCAGGTAGATCAATGGGATACTGAATAGCATAATTAAACCTGCTACCCAATAGGCATCGTTATAAGTTAGCAATAATGTTTGTTTGATCACTTTACCTTCCATAGCTTGCATTGCCATTTTGGTAGCATCAAGTATGCTGTAACCTTTTGACATGAAGTTTTTAATAAACATATCGCGCTGGGCCGTAAACGTGCCGTTATAGTTATTGATGTGCGTTATAAGTGCACTGCGGTGAAAACCTGCACGAACGTGTATAAGCGTTGTTAAAGCAGCTATACCGAACGAACCGCCTAATTGACGCATCATGTTATTTAAACCTGTTCCCTGGCCTAATTCGGGGCCTTTCAAATCCTGGATGGCTAATGTGGTTAGCGGCACGAATAACAAGGCCATACCAACACCACGAATTACTAAGGGCCAAAAGAAGTCGCCTGTACCGGATGCCAGTGTTGAGTGACTTAACATGGTAGTAAATACAAAGAACAATATCATTCCACCGGTAGCCATAAACTGAGCCGGAACACCCGCTTTTAACATTTTACCGATAAAAGGCATCAGCACAATAGTACATATACCTCCCGGAAAAAGGATCATTCCTGTTTGCTCGGCCGAAAAGCCAAGCAGGTTTTGACAAAACACAGGGAACACAAATACAGACCCATATAAACCAAAGCCCAGCACAAAGGATGTAAACATCCCCACCGCGAAACTTCGATGCCGCATGATCTTAAAGTTAACTATAGGAAACTCAAAGGTGCTTTCTCTCCATATGAATAAGAACAACCCTAATACTGCCGCAATGGTTAACACCAGGATGTATGTTTTAGCAAACCAGTCTTCACTTTCGCCTTTTTCCAAAATAGTTTGTAAACTACCTACAGCAATAGCCAGTAAAGCAATACCCCACCAGTCGACGGGTTTTCCCTTCGCGTCCTTGGGTGTTTCGTGAACAAACGTCACCGTAAGGAAAGCAGCAAGTGCACCAACCGGAATATTTACATAAAATATCCATGGCCAGGAAAAGTGGTCGGTTATAAATCCACCTATAGTTGGCCCAACGGTTGGTCCGAATACGGCACCTAAACCAAATAAGGCGGTTGCGGTACCTACTTCTTCGCGCGGCCAGGTTTCAATCAAAATAGCCTGCCCGGTTGATATTAAGCCACCACCGGCAAACCCCTGCATAATACGGAAGATAACCAACTCGTTTAAGCTTGTGGCGTTACCGCATAAAAAAGATACCGCCGTAAATATGATGATAGAGGTTAAAAAGTAATTTTTACGACCGAAGAAACTACCTAACCAGCCCGACATGGGCAATACAATTACGTTTGCTACGGCGTACCCTGTTACTATCCAGGCTACATCTTCGAGGGTTGCCCCAAGATTCCCCTGTATAACGGGGAGAGAAACGTTCACAATCGTGGTATCAATAAGCTCTAACAGAGCGGCCATGATAACCGTGATTGTGATGATCCATTTCCTAAAACCTGTTTCTGCCATTTTATTTAGTCTTTATATATTACAGATACATTCGCGCTCATACCCGGACGAAGTTTCGCCATGATCTCTTTGCTCGCTTTGATCTTAATTTTTACAGGTACACGTTGTACCACTTTTACGTAATTACCGGTTGCGTTATCCGGAGGTAATAAAGAGAATTTAGCACCTGTTGCAGGTGAAAAGTTATAAACTTCGCCTTCAATTTTTTCGCCGGGTACGCCATCAATTTCTATCTCCACTTTTTCGCCGCTTCTTAAATTGCCCAATTGGGTTTCTTTAAAGTTGGCTGTGATGAACAAGCTGTTATCGTTAACCACAGAGAATAAGGTTTGTCCGGCTTGTACCAACTGACCTTTTTGAATGCTCTTTTTAGATACGATACCTGTTGCCGGTGACGTAATGCTGGTATAAGTTAATTGCAGTTTAGCATAATCAACATCGGCTTGTTTAGCCGATACACCTGTATTGGTTACGTTCAATTGATTTTGAGTGCCTTTTATTTGCTCTAAAGCCGCACGGTATTGATCTTGCATAGCCTGATAAGCCGCTTGCGCCGCATCACGGGCAACGCCTGCCTGCTCAAACTGTTGTTTGGTTACCGAACCATCTTTGATCAGGTTAGCGTAACGATCATAATCGCGTTTGGCCTGGTCTAATTTAATTTTGGCGGTTTCAACATTGGCTTTAGCTGTTGCTGAATTTGCAGTGTTGGTATAGATCTGTGATTGTGATACACCAACGGTAGCGTTAGCCCCTTTTTGAGCGGCCAATGCTTGTTCTAATTTCACCTGGTAATCGCGTGGATCTATTTTAACCAATAACTGGCCTTGTGATACATGTTGATTTTCTTCGAACATGATGGTATCAATGTAACCACCAACGCGGGCCACAACCGGGCTTATATCGCCGTCGATCTGCGCATCGTCCGTATCTTCGTGTTTGCCGTAGTATATATACTCTTTAACACCAAAAAATATACCAGCTACAAGTAATAAGCCTAATATGATAGGCATTACCTTGCTTGATTTTTTTTCTGCTTGTTCTTCTGATTTCTTTGTCATTGTGTTGTTTATTATTATTTGTTCAGTTTTCCGGTTGATTTTAATAAAGTATAGTAAGCCAGGCCTGCATCGGCTTTAGCTAATTCCAGGTTAATTTGAGCCTGGTATAGTAAAGTTTGCGCATCAACCCTATCGGTTACCGATGCTATATTGCTTTGATATTTTGATTCGAGAATTTTGTTGTTCTCGGTTGCTTGCGCGATAGCTGTTTCTAACAAAACGATCTTATCCTGAGCGGTTTTGTAATTCTGATAATTACGGTTAACCTCATCTTTTAAGTTATCGGTAGTTACCGATTTATTGATCACGGTTTCATCTAACTGGATACGGGCTTCGGCTTCTTTGTTTTTGTTTGTCCAAAGGGTACCAAAATTCCAGGCCGCGGTTACACCTAAAGTGATAGGCATAATATAGTTGCCACTTTGCGGTAGCGGATTACCGGTTGCGTTGATATAGTACAAATTAGCCCCTACACCTACCGTTGGTAACCTTTGCGCATTAATACTTTTGATATTGGTTGCAGCATATTTATTTTGGAGATCAAGCTGTCTTAATTCCTGACGGGTATTTAAAGCTGTATCAACATAATTAGATAGCGGCGCCAGGTTGTGGTTGGCTTCGTTAATATCAGCAATTTTGATCTCTGTAGTTTCGGGCAAACCCAATAAAACATCAATATTGTAATTGATAATTTTACGATTGCTTTCCAGATCCAAACCATTTAACTGAATATTTGATTTTTGTAGTTGGAAACGCAATACATCGTTCTTGGTAACCAAACCTTGCTCAAAAAAGCGTTGCGCTTGTTTTAACTGCGCATCAATTGAGTTGATGTTTTGAGCAACTACTTTTTTGCTCTGTAAAACTTTGTACAGGTTGTAATAAGCGTTTATCACATCATATATAATCTGGTCTTTATCCTTATCGGCATCTAAACGGGCAACCTGAACCAACAGATCCGTTGATTGCTGCGCGTATTTTAGACGGCCACCAGCGAAGATGGTTTCTTCTACAGCGGCAGTACCTAAATAAGCGTTCGCACTGCTTGGCAGGTGTAATGATGTTTCGCCCAAATTAAGCGTGTTAGCAGGTATTTGAGCACGATTGTAAGCAAAGCTGGCTTTACCGGTGGGTAGTACCTCATCTTTAACCTGGTTGTATTGCGATACGGCCCTGTCAATTTTTGATTGAGATAGTTTTAGCGTTTTGCTGTTATCGATACCTAATTTGATAGCTTCTTGTATGGTCAGGTTTTTCTCTTGTGCTTTGGCGGCTTGTGTTGTTATTAAGCCAAAGAACAGCAATGCGGTACCATACCGTTTTAATGGTTGAACCACCCTTTGCAGTAAGGGATGGCTGGCGGTTTGATCGGTGTTGTTTGTCATTATTATTGTTTAACTAAGTATGATTTCATAAGTCTTTTCATGTACGTTTTCATGCGGGGTTTAAGGTCTGCCTCTAAATAGGCTTCGTCTCGCACATTATTTCCCAGCATAATAGATACCATTTGTTGCGAATTGATGAGGTAGTTTTTGGTACCGAAGATGGTTATGATAGCCATTTCCAGATCGGCATCTGCATGAAAGGAGCCATCATCAACACCTTCCTGCATTATTTTTTTAAACTCTAAAACGTTGCTCATTAAAATATCGACCATTTTATCGGCCAGCTCAGTACGTGTATTGAGCGACAGCTCTCTGTTGATCAATTTTTGAAAGCACGTGTTGGTAATTATCCTATCTACATAATTATCAATACAACGTTCTAATTTGTCCCATGTAGAAATGCTACCATCGTTACCGATGTTCTGTATCAGGGTGCGGAAAGCTGATATTTTGCGTTCGAATACAGCCAGATACAATCCTTCTTTTGAACCGAAGTAATAATTAAGCATAGCCATGTTGACACCAGCTTCGCCGGAGATCGTCCGGGTAGAAGCGCCATCATAACCCAGCTCAGAGAATATCTTCTCGGCTATGTCAAGGATGTGGTCCTTTTTGTCTATTTTTTCTTTTTCCATTGTAATTCGGGTACAAAATTAATCAATCGATTGAATTAATCAACTGATTAACTGTCATTCTTTTGTAAAACGCTTAGCAATTATTCGGGAGATGGGTTTGGACGTTGATAATTCAACAAAAAACAAGCCAAAAAATTAAAGACATGTTAAGTAATTAACAACAGTTAGTAAAATATGGCAATGGCGTTTTAGTAGCATTACAATGGATATTTATGGTTATGAAGTGTTTTTAGTACCTTCATAACCATAAATTTGAACCATGAAGCTTTTAAAAATAGCATTCGCATTGTTACTGCTTGCGCCGATGGCATTTTCACAAACGGCACCACCCGCCGGTTTGACTGATATTAAACAAGAGTTTAAAAAGTTAAATGTATTGGGAAGCGTGTTGTACGTTGCGGCCCATCCGGATGATGAGAATACTCGCCTGCTGGCTTACTTAGCGCAAGAGAAACATTATCGTACGGGATATTTATCGATGACGCGTGGCGATGGCGGGCAAAACCTGATAGGAAATGAGCAAAGCGAGTTGCTTGGTTTGATACGCACCCAGGAATTATTAGCGGCACGCCGCATGGATGGCGCCGAACAATTTTTTACACGGGCCAATGATTTTGGATTTTCAAAAGGCCCGGACGAGACCTTGAGGATATGGGATAAAGAAAAAGTACTGGGCGATGTGGTTTGGGTGATCCGCAAGTTTAAACCGGATGTTATCATCTGCCGTTTCCCTACCGACGGAAGGGGCGGGCATGGACACCATACGGCATCGGCAATACTGGCGCAGGAGGCTTTTACGGCCGCCGCCGATCCGAAACGCTTTCCGGAACAATTGCAATTTGTGCAGCCATGGCAAGCCAAGCGTTTATTGTGGAACACGTTCAATTTTGGTTCGGTTAATACCACTGCTGATAGTCAGTTTAAAATTGATGTGGGTGTTTATAACCCGTTACTGGGCAAAGGTTATGGCGAGATAGCCGCCGATAGCCGCAGCAACCATAAAAGCCAGGGCTTTGGTTCGGCAAAGCAAAGGGGGCAGTCGTTTGAGTATTTCAGTACCATTTTGGGTGATGCGCCGCAAACCGATTTGATGGATGGTATTAATACTACCTGGAAGCGGATAAGCAATACCGAGGGTTTAGAAGCCACCATCAATATTATAGCTAAAGAGTTTGATGAGAATGCTCCAGAAAAATCGGTACCGGCATTGGTTAAGGTTTTAGATAGGGTAGAGAAAACCACAAACAGTTATTGGCGCGAGCAAAAAGCAAAGGGTTTAAAAAACTTAATAGCCGCCTGCGCGGGATTATGGTTTGAGGCCTATGCTGCAGAGCCCACTTACGCTTTGGGGGATAGCATTAGCGTGCGGTCGCAAGTGATCAATCGTTACAGTAATAATGTAAAGCTGAACAGCCTTACCAATGTTATTATTGTAAAGCATAATGCTGTACCGGCTTTGGTATCGCCATACAAAAAAATAAATGCCGTTATTCCGGCTAACCAGTTGCAAACGTTCGAAACTAAAACTTTCGCCAATAAAATAACACAGCCTTATTGGTTAGAAACGCCCCGAACTTTAGGCTCGTATCAAATAGCGGATATGAATAAGGTTGGTAACCCGGAAAACAACGACCTGCCTTTTGTTAGTTTTGAGTTTGTGATAGCCGGTAAACCTATCCGCTTTGAGCGCAGATTAGTTTATAAATCTGTTGACCCGGTGCGTGGTGAGGTTTATCGGAATGTTGAGATCACTCCGCCGGTAACTGCTAATATTGATAACCCGGTTTATGTGTTTAAGGATACCCGATCGCAAAGTATTTCGGTTAAATTGAAGTGCTTTACCAATTCGAGCGGCAGTATCGTGTTAAAGGCGCCATTGGGATGGAAAATAGTACCCGAGCAGGCATCATTTAGTGGAAAAGTAAAAGGTGAGGAATGGGTAGAAAACTTCACCGTTACGCCATTGGACCTGAAACCAAGCAGCGATGTTTTGCAGGCTATTACTACGGTAAATGGTACGGCTTATAATTTAGGTTTGCAGCGTATTAGTTATGACCATATCCCGGTGATTACTTTGTTCCCGTTTGCACAAACCAAGTTGTTGAAACTGGATATTCAAACGCCGGGTAAAAACATAGGCTATATTATAGGTGCAGGCGATTTAGTACCCGATGCCCTGCGACAGTTAGGTTATAAGGTTACTCTATTAAATGAAGAAGATGTAATGAAGGGAGATTTGAGTGGCTATGATGCTATAGTAACCGGGATACGTGCTTATAATGTGAACCCACGCATGGCGGTTGAGCAACCGAAGTTGTTGAACTATGTTAAAAATGGTGGTAATCTGGTTGTGCAGTATAATAACAATGCTGGCTTGGTTACACCTAACATTGGGCCGTATCCGTTTAAGCCGGTTAATGAGCGGATTACTGATGAGAACGCCAAGGTAACTGTTATTGACCCGAAAAACCCGTTGTTAAACTATCCCAATAAAATAACACAAAGTGATTTTGATGACTGGGTACAGGAACGCAGCCTTTACCATGTTGCCGATGTTGACCCTAAATATCAGCAATTGTTCCAGATGAACGACCCGGATGAAAAAGCCAATAGGGGATCGATCATTACTACGGAATATGGCAAGGGTAGATTTACTTATACTTCGTTATCGTTTTTCAGGCAGTTGCCTGCGGGGGTGCCGGGTGCATATCGGTTGTTTATTAACATATTGAGTAAGACTGCAACAAATACACCATAATATAAAACCATACGCTGTTGCGGCACGTATATGATTTAAACTAACGCGATAATCATTTAAAACTAAAGATATGTTACACACAACCCTGTTGTTTATGAGTGCGCCGGATATTGCTATTATAGCGGTATTGGCCTTGTTATTATTTGGTGGAAAGAAAATTCCGGAATTGGCACGCGGCTTAGGTACCGGTATTAAAGAATTTAAAAATGCGACTTCGGGGGTAACAGACGAGTTTCATAACGCTACAAAACCGGCTGAACAACCGGTGGCACCCGCGCCAGCTCCAACAACTGTTGAGCAGCATGTGTAGTTAAACATACACCCTATAAGAATGAAGAAGGCCGGAGAAATTCCGGCTTTTTATTTCAGGCAAATGACAGGCCCGCTGCTTCTAAAGCAAGCTTAACCGGCTTTAATGAGCCTTTACCAACGCCGTGCAGGCTCAGAAACTGTTTCTCTGTAAGTGTGGATAGCTCTTTCAATGTTTTTATCCCAGCATTGGCCAAGGCACGTTGTGCCGGATTAGAGAGTTTTTGGAAAGGGCTTTGCTGATTTTGCATAGTATGAAGTTTGATTACCAAATTTACAACAGACCCGCATTTGGTGTAAGCCATGTAAGCGACAATTTTGATGGCTGTTTGCGACAAATTATTACCACCAAGAGATAGTCTTGTATAGTTGCTCTGCCTAAAGAGATTGCTTCATACCTCGCAATGACGCGATGGGTGAACAGTAATATTGACGATTACAATTTTGCTAATGCCGCTTTTATTCTCGGTATCATAGCTTGAATTTCTTCCAGCGTACATGCACCTACTGATGCGCGGAACCAGTTTTCGCTTTCGTCTGTTCCGAAGGCTGAGAATGGTACCAAGGCGCATCCGGCTTCTTTAATTAAATAAAAGTTTACATCTGTCGAATTTTTAATCGGGTTGCCATCGGGCGTAGTTTTGCCGCTGTAATCGATTTTTACGGTGAGGTATATGGCACCCATTGGTTCAATGGCATCAACGGCGAAGCCTTCGGCTTTTAATTGCATAAAGCCGCTGTAGAGGGCCTGTAAGCTGGCCTGGATGCGCTCTTTAAAACCGTTTAAAAAGCTGGTAACACTCGCGCCATCTTTTAAGTAAGCGGCCATAGCAACCTGCTCCGCCTTTGGCGACCAGGCACCCATATGGCCAACAATGGCTTTCATGTTATTGATAATATCGGTTGGGCCAAAGCCCCAGCCTACACGTACGCCCGTTGCGGCAAAGCATTTGGATGAGCCATCAACAAATACGGTGTAATCTTTCAGCTCGGGGCGTAAGGAAACCGGGTCGTAGTGTTTATGTATGCCAAAGGTTAGTTGCGAGTAGATCTGATCGTAAAGTAAGTACAGTGGTTTTTCGCCAGCTTTACGGGTTTTGTTTTCTTCGATGATCATATCGCAGATTTCTTCCAGGTCCTTTTTGGTGAACATGGTTCCGGTTGGATTAAGCGGAGAACATAAAGCAAGTAATGTTGCACCTTTTATATGCGGGCGCAATTCATCTGCCGTAGGCATAAAATTGTTTTCGGGCTGGGTTTGTACCGTGATGCCTTCGGCCTTTAACAGATCGCAATAATGATTATTGTTCCATGACGGGGTTGGGAAAACAACCTTATCACCCGGATCAACCAATGCCAAATATGTTGCATAGATCAAGGGGCGTGAACCGCCTGATATCAGGATCTGGTTAGGTTTGTAATCCAGTTTGTATTCTTTGGTGATGAAATCGGACACACTTTCGCGCAAGCTTAAAACACCGTCGGCTGGTGGATAGTTGGTTTGGTTATGGTCGTAAGCATCAACAATGCCCTTTTTTAGATCGGTAGGGATGGGATATATGTTTGAGTCAAAATCGCCAATGGTTAAGTTGGCAATGTTTTGTCCTTGTCGTTTAAGTTCATTGATCTCGCCCGCTATCTTAATAATTTCGGATCCGCGCAGGTTTTGAGCCAATTTTGATGGTATCATGCTTTTGTGTTTTAAGAGGTGCAAATATATACGTTTATAAACAATACGATAATTAATAGACAGGCGTTTTAAAGCTGTTACAACAGCGTGTTCATCTGCAACAATCTTCGGTTGAGATATATGCGTAATAAATGTAATTTAGCGGTACCAAATACAAACTGTACATTGCGGTAAATTTTTTAGTTAAGGATAGGGCAATTAATGAAAGCACAACTATTAAAGGTTTTTCCGGGACATTCCAATTCATTTACCGTGAGGGAAGATGTTGGTTTTGATGCCAATAAACGCTGGCACTATCACCCGGAGATAGAATTTATCTACATTAAGAAAGGCGAGGGGACACACTTTATTGGCGATAGCATCAAAAAATTTAAGGCGGGTGATATTTACATGATCGGATCGCAGTTGCCGCACTTTTTTAAGTATGATGAAACGTATTTGCAAGCCAAAGAGGACGATGCGGTACATGTATCGGTAACGCAGTTTGACGATAAATTTTGGGGCGATAAATTTTTACAATTGCCCGAAAGTACCAACATGCGTACTTTGCTTGAAAAAGCCCGCCGCGGGTTTATTGTTCCGGCAGAGATTAGGGATAAAATTGCCGCAACTTTGGATGAACTGCTGGATAGTACCGGACTAGAAAGAATAATATTATTGCTGAATGTGTTGAACACGTTGAGCCATGCCAAAGGCTTAAAACAACTATCATCAATGGCGTTTAACCACGATGTTGTGGAGGCCGAAGATGAACGTATCAACGCGATTTATGAATACTCATTCGCTAATTATAAGCGCAAAATTGAGTTGAATGAAATTGCCGAAGTAGCCAGGATCAGTCCGAACTCGTTTTGCAGGTATTTTAAGTTAAAGACCAAAAAAACGTATTCTCAATTTATTACCGAGATACGTGTTGGGCACGCTTGCAAACTGCTTATCGAGAATAAATACTTTATTAAGCACATTTGTTATGATAGCGGCTTTAATAACTTCGCCAGCTTTAATAAGTATTTTAAACTAACCACGGGTAAAAGTCCGCTTAATTACCAGAAAGAGTTTATGAGCGCTTAAGCCAATAAGGCTTGTAGTTCTAAAACCAAAGCAACCTGGGCCGGGTTTAGTTTCGCTTCGGCTTCGCTTATGGTGAACCATGCCGCGCGGTCAACCTCGGGAAAGGTTTGCATTTTTCCGGATGCAGGTGGCCATTCTATTTGGAAAGTGTTGCTCACTATACTATCGGCATCAATATCACCTTGTAACGCCCAGGCATGAATGGTTTTTCCGCTTTTTAGTTTTACGGATTTAAGCTGGATAAAATCGCCATTAAGGACTGCTCCTGTTTCTTCTTCAAATTCTCGTTTCGCGGCAAGCAAGGCATCTTCATCATCAAAAAATTCGCCTTTAGGGATACTCCATGCGCCTTCGTCTTTGTTTTTAAAGGATGGGCCACCGGGATGAATGAGGAAAACCTGGTGGATTTGGCCTGTGGTTTTGTAAAGAAGGATTCCGGCGCTTTGTTTGGGCATGGGGTTTAATTTAATTAATTATGTAATTGCGAGCCTGTCGGCAGACAGACAGGCTCGCAATTACGCGTGGAGAAGGCGTTTATTATTATTTAATCTTCGCTTTTAAAAACGTTAATGTACGCTCATTGGCTGTTTTGGCTGCTTCGCTGCTGTAGTTATCGCCGCTTGGGTTAGCAAAGGCGTGGTTGGCATCGTATTCGTAAGCGGTTAAGTTTTTGCCTGCGGCTTTCATGCTGGCTTCAAAACCGGCCACTACTTTGGGGTTTATCCATTGATCTTTGTTGCCAAAATTGCCTAATACATCGCAGTTAAGGGTTTTTAGTTTGGCTACATCCTGTTCGGGCATGCCATAGTACATTACGCAAGCTACGGATTGTTTACCTGCAAGCAGGGCAGTTTGCAAGCTCCAGCCGCCGCCAAAACACCAGCCTATGGCAGCAATGCGGGCTTTTGGCCCGGCGTAAGCTATTGCGCCTTTGATAATGGCCTGAGCACGATCTTCTTTAACGGCTTGCATTAGTTTGGCAGCTTCGGCACGATCGGCAGATGATTTTCCATCGTACAGGTCGAGCGCAATAACGTTAACATCGCCTAATTGGTTATATAGGGTTTCTGATTCTTTTTTGATGTAATCATTCAGACCATAATATTCGTGTATTACAAGCAGGTAGCTATTGGTTGGCCTTTTGGCCTTTAGTTCGTAAGCGTAGGCCGTTTTGCCATCGGTAGCGGTGTAGGTGATGGCTTTACCAATGCTACTTTGAAACCGGGTAGCTTTGGGTTTTGGATGGGCCATTACAAATTTTTTGTCGGCAGCCAACATCGCGAAACGTTGTGTTGCGGTTGGGTAACAGCAGGCTACTTTCGCGCGGACCGGGGATTGGGCGAAACTGAAGGTTAAGGTTGAAATTACAGCGAATAAGGATAGCAGGAATTTTTTCATGAAGATCGTTTTTGTTGATAGATAACGAAAATACGAAGGGATTGTTTACCTGGTTGCCTTGATGCATTTCTTGAACGCAAAAAAGCCCTTTGATTTAATCAAAGGGCTTAATATTCAGTTTTACGCTGACAAATTAGTTTTTAGCAACTTGTTTAGCCTGATCTTTCATTTGATCATTAGCTACGATAACGATCTCTACACGACGGTTTTGTGTACGGCCATCAACGGTAGTGTTATCGGCAATTGGTTCAATATCACCTTTGCCGCTTGTTGTTAAACGTGATGGTGAAACTCCTGCTGCGGCTGCATAAGCTTTAACAGCCTCGGCACGGCGGATAGACAGATCCATATTGTGAGCGGCTGTACCGGTATTATCGGTATGGCCAACAATCAGAATATTAGTTTCAGGGTTGTTTTTTAACGATGCTGATAATTTTTCGATATCACTTTTTGCAACAGGCTTTAAAGCGGTTTTATCAATATCGAATAAAATACCCGAATCGAATTTGACGATGATACCCTCGCCGGTTCTTTCAACCGTTGCGCCGGGTACTGTGTTTTTTATTTCGGCGGCTTGCTTATCCATATTACGGCCTATAAAAGCGCCTGCTGTACCACCTAAAGCGCCACCTATTATAGCACCTAAAGCGGTATTACCGGCACGTTTGCCAATTAATGCACCTATGCTACCACCGGCACCGGCACCAATTGCAGCACCTTTTTGAGTTTTAGTTAACGAGTTACAGCTTGTACCCAACATAGCTACGGTGGCCAATGCCATGCCGAATGTTGCCAGTTTTAATTTGAACGATTTCATAACAGTAATAATAGTTTGTATTTGTGGGTAAATATACAAATGAAATGCCAAAGTTATTTTATAGTACATTTGCCGTTTAAAGATGGATCTTGAATAAAAAAATAAGCATTTTAGGCTGCGGATGGCTGGGTTTACCACTAGCTATCTACCTGATTACTAATGGTTGGTTAGTAAAAGGGTCAACCACATCCACAGATAAGCTTAATCTATTATTACTAAACGAAATAGACCCATATTTAGTACAGTTACAACAAATACTTTCAACTAAAGAGAGCAATTTTTGGGATTCTGAGGTGTTACTCGTTAACGTACCCCCCGGTTTAAGAAAGCGGAGCGGTAAAGAGTACCTGGATGAAATGCGCAATCTGGTTGAGGTTGTGGAAGCATCACCTATAAAAAAAGTGATCTTTATCAGTTCAACTTCGGTTTACCCGGAATTGAATAAAATTATTGTGGATACGGACGAGGTGGATGAGAACTCGGCGTTGTATCAATCGGAAATGCTATTTGCACAAAGCACTCAGTTTATAACAACGGTTATCCGTTTTGGCGGATTGATTGGCCCGGGCAGGGAGCCAGCCCGATTTTTCGCGGGTAAGAAGGATATTCCGAACGGGCAGGCTCCGGTTAACCTGATACAACTTGAGGATTGCATTGGTATTATTCAAATGGTTTTAGACAAGCAAATGTGGGGAGAGATTTATAATGCAGTATCGCCCGTTCATCCTACCAAAGCCGAATTTTATAAAAATGCGGCTAAAAAGGCGGGTTTGGTTGAGCCTCAATTTGTAAATGAGTTGAACGATTGGAAGGTTATTGACAGCCGGAATCTCCCATACGAATGGAGAAGCCCCCTAAAGGGTGAACAGGAACCATAATGCAGGATAATGAAGTTATTATTTAAGCACTTGTTGAGAAACCCCTCCCTACACCCTCGCGTTGGGAGGGGTTTCTCAACGCTTTTCAAATGCCCGTGTCTTGCGTTATTGTTTCCTAAAAGTATGCATAACTATTGCACACCAGTATTTACAACAGGCGTTGGGAAGCTTTCGTTTTTCAACCTATCAATGGCCGTGACTACATATTGGTAGGTTTTACCTTCTTCTATAGTAGTATCTTCAAAAGTTAAAGTGGTATCGTATTGAATGTTGAGGATGTATTTAGGGTCATCAATATTGATGCGATCACCCTGGTAAAAGCGGTACACTACATAACCGTAAACGGCTTCCTTATCTTTGGCTAATAGCGGCGCTTCCCAGGTTAACGTTGCCGATTTTGGCTTTACTTTTATTTGCAGATTGCGCGGCACGTTTGGCGATACGGAATCGAGCCATATCATGGGTGGCGGCAGGGCCGGGTAGCGGTAAAAATTTCGTTTTAACGAGTCGGCAAAGCCATAGGGATTTTTAGTTATCGATTTGGAACTGAAAAATACACTGCCCTGTACACGGTTGTTTTTACGAATGTAGTTGATCTGATCGGGCATTTGGTGTGTGTTACGGAAAGCTATACTTGCCGACGATGTTTCAAAGCTGCGGTATGGTCCCTGGCCAATGTAGAGGTGCCTGTCGTATGTATTATCGCTCCACCAGTCAACCACTTTATCAAAAGATGCGGCGCGGTTGCCTATTTGCCAATAGATTTGTGGATTGATATAATCTATCCAGTGCTCCATCATCCACTTACGGGTATCGGCATAAAGTTCGGTATAGGTTGATATACCATTGGTTTCGGAACCGCGCGGATCCTGGCTGCGGTTTTTCCAGATGCCGATAGGGCTTATACCGTATTTGATGTGTGGTTTATGTTTATGGATACTATCGCCAACGGCTTTGATCATCACATCTACATTGTTGCGGCGCCAATCGTCGATATTATCAAAACCGGCCCCATATTTTCTGTAGGCCGCGGAATCATTGATGATCTGACCGTGAATTGGATATGGATAAAAATAATCGTCCATGTGGATGCCATCGATATCATAGTTATCCACCACATCTAAAATTATTTTGATGATGTATTCGCGTACTTCGGGTATACCGGGATTAAAGATCTTTTGACCTCCGTAAGTAAAGAACCACTCGGGTTTTTTATTAATGATGCTATTGGGGGCTATGCTGGCGCCGGCATACATGGTGGCGCGGTAGGGGTTCATCCAGGCATGGAGCTCGATGCCGCGTTTGTGGGACTCGTTAATTGCTATTTCTAAGGGGTCGTACAGTGGATCGGGAGCGCGGCCCTGGGTGCCGGTTAACCATTGCGACCAGGGTTCGTGGCTTTTGAGATAAAAGGCGTCGGCCGCGGGGCGTACCTGGAACATGACCGCGTTAATGCCTGTTTCCTGGTGCGCGTCTAATATGTCGGTTAATTCACGGATCTGGGTTGATGATGATGAGCGGCTACTGCTTGGCCAGTCGATATTGCTAACAGTGGCTATCCATACGCCACGAAACTCGCGCTTAGGTTGAAGTTTGGGTTGCGCGTTTGCAGATAAAAATGGTATCGCTAAACAAGGAAGAATAAATAATGCTTTTTTTGACAAACCCATTAGCCATTAAATTTTTTGAAGTGGCAAAGATATTAAACTATGAGTAATGAGTTTTAGTATGAATTGTTTTATATGATGGTTGATTTTGGAGATTTGAGGTAAACTTTTTTTGGTATAAGAGAAAACAAAACCACCCTAATGTTTGTAATGATTTACGAAGTGTGCGAATATTAACAGGCCTGCCGGATGTTTAATTTTAAAAAAGAGTTATAAAAATATATCTTAGGCCCGTATATGTTAAATTAACACTTATAGCACACCAATACTAACTTTAATACGTTTTAGCCTATAACCAATTTAATCAGCGTATGGAAAACCAACCAGACAGAGCCCCAAAAAGAAACTCGAATGTAATTTACTTTTTAATAGTTGTTATTTTGGCCTTAGTTGGTAGCGATGTTTATTTGTTGCTAACCAAAAATAAAACCGAGAGTATTATTGTTAGCCAGGAAGGGGATAAAGATCGCCTTAAAACGGAGTTGGATAGCCTTGAGAGCCAAATAGAGCAGGTAAATGCAGGTAAAACCAAAATGACTGCCGCACTGCAGGCTAAAAATGATTCGCTTAAAAGCAAGATCAGGATATTACGATCTGAATTGGCTAAAGGTAAATTAACCGCTGCTGAGTTGAGCAAAGCGCAGGAAGATGTTAAGCAACTGCGTTATTTTGTTACCAAATACACCGCCGATATTGATGAGCTGAAAAAGCAAAATGAATCGTTAACTACTGAGCGCGATACTTTAAAAACTAATTTGGTTACCGTTAGCCAAAAAGCTACCACCCTGCAAAAACAAAACGAAGATTTGGGTACCAAAGTTCAAATTGCTTCGGCATTGAAAATAGGTAGTATCAATATTTCTACATTGAAGCTAAAATCGAGCGGGAAAGAGGTAGAGAAAAACAGGGCAGCAGTTACTAAAAAGATCAAGATTGATTTTACGATACCGAGCAATGCTGTTGCTGAAAAACGCCTGCACGATGTTTATGTTCGTATTATTGACCCTACCGGGAATTTAATGACCCAAACGGATTCTGAAAACTTTCAGGCTGATGGACAGGATTTTCAATATACCTTTAAAGCCGCTATTGATTTTAAGGATGATGGCAGCGGTTATAGTATTGATTGGGTTAACCCGGGCACTTTCCAAAAGGGCGCTTATACCGTTTTGATGTATGCCGATGGTTATACAATGGGTAAAACCAGCTTTACGCTGAAATAAGATTTTAAAAGCACGAGATTAAAAAGTCCTTTGAGCATTAACACTCAAAGGATTTTTTATTTATAAATTAATGAGTACAGACCATTGGAGCTGCTATTATAAAAGTGTTTTATCACTTTATTACCCAAACCTGATTTTAAAATTCAAACAAACAACGTAGTTTTGGTAGCTGTCACTATAATTAGTGATTATGTATCATAATCGGTGTAATCCAAAACAATATATGAAGCATTTCGGGCTAATAGGCTTTCCACTTACGCACTCTTTCTCAAAAAAATACTTTGAGAAAAAGTTCGCGGATAAAAAAATAACCGATCACGAATACAAACTTTTTCCGCTCGAACACATAACGGGCCTGCAAGCGTTGTTGCATGAGCATCCGCATCTTTGTGGGCTTAACGTAACTATCCCACATAAAATTAGTGTAATGAAATATCTGGATTGGGTAAATCCGGATGCTAGAGAAGTGGGCGCGGTAAACTGTATCCGTATTTCGAACGAAAGTCCGGTAATGGCCGCTTTTAATGGCGAAGTAGGTGTAAAAGGACATGATTTTAGATTGGAAGGCTTTAATACCGATATCTACGGTTTCGAAATGTCGTTAAAACCATTGCTAACCAGTTCGCACGAAAAAGCATTGGTATTAGGTAATGGTGGGGGTGCAAGGGCAGTGAAATATGTATTAGATCAATTGAATATTGAATATACCATAGTTGCCCGTAAGCATACCGACGAAAGTATTTTGTTCAGTGAGCTTACGCAGGAAATTATGGATGAACATAAACTGATCATCAATACTACACCTTTAGGTACTTCGCCTAATGTGCACGAGTGTCCGCCTATACCATACGAGTTTATTACCAATGAGCATTTATTATATGACGTGATTTATAACCCTGAGGTATCCTTGTTTTTACAAAAGGGGCTTGAGGCAGGTGCCACCATCAAAAATGGTTACGAAATGCTGGTGCTGCAAGCCGAAAAATCATGGGAGATATGGGGTTCAAAAACTATCCATCCTTAATGAAGCTTTGTGGTTTTGCATTGATTATGATGCTATTGCTTTCGGCATGTGGCGATCATGATTATTCGCCAAAGCCACGCGGTTTTTTCCGTATTGATTTTCCGGCGAAAGCCTATCAAAGCTATAACGGCGGTTGCCCGTTTACTTTTGATTACCCTACCTACGCTAAAGTAGAGATAGATAGTATGCGGGGATCAAAGCCATGCTGGTTAAACGTGCAGTTCCCGCAATTTAATGGTACGCTGCATTTGAGTTATGAGGATGTGACCTCTAAAAAAATGTTTAACGAGTTGGTGGAAGACGCTTATCAATTTGCATCTAAACATGCTATTAAAGCATCATCTATAGATGGTGTACCGATGGCCTATCCCGAAAGGAAGGTTTATGGGATGTATTATACTATTGATGGCAATACGGCATCAAACGCGCAGTTTTTTTTGACCGATACCACCCGCCACTATTTGCGCGCCGCGCTTTATTTTCGTGCCGAACCCCGGCTTGATTCTATCCAGCCTGTACTCACATTTATTAAAAAGGATATGGATGTGATGATCAAAACCCTGAGGTGGAAGTAAGTTAATAGTGAGTTGTGAATAGTGAGTGGTTGTATTAAGATAGAAAAGGTTTGTCGACAAATAACGTCTCTCCGCTCACCTCTCACCAATTTTTTTTATTTTTGAAACATGTTACAAGTACAAGCATTTCCTAATAATCCTTTTGAGGAGAATACTTATATCGTTTATGAAGAGGGTGGCGAGTGCGCTATTATTGATCCGGGTATGTATACCGCCGCCGAGCAAAATGCTGTTGTGAACTTTATTAAGCAGCACAACCTTAAGCCGGTAATGTTGCTGGCTACCCATTGCCATATTGACCATGTTTTAGGTAATAAATTCACGTTTGACCAATATGGCCTGAAACCACAATTCCATAAAGGAGAGTTGCCTTTGTTGAATGACGCGCCGACTCGTGGTGCTCAGTTTGGGATGCGTTACGAAATGTCGCCCCAGCCGGATACTTTTTTGCCTGAAAGCGGGACGATCAAAGTGGCGGATAGTGAGTTCCAGATCATATTCGCGCCTGGGCATTCACCTGCGCACTTGTGTTTTTACGCGGTTAGAGAGAACTTTTTAATTGCCGGCGATGTGCTGTTTCGTGGGAGCATTGGCCGTACGGATTTGCCTGGTGGCGATTTTAAAACGCTGATCAACAACATAGAGCAAAAACTGTTTATCTTGCCGGCTGATTGCGTTGTTTATCCCGGACACGGCCCTGATACTACTATCGGGTATGAAAAGGAAACCAATCCTTTTTTTGAATAACAAATAAAACGCCATTGAATACTTCATTATATATAGCCCGCAGGTACCTGTTTTCGCGTAAAAGCACACATGCTATCAATATTATTTCGGGTATATCTATGCTTGGGGTTTTTATTGGGAGCGCGGCACTTATTATAATCCTTTCGGGATTTAATGGTTTTGAAAAGGTGATACTGGCCTTGTATAATAACTTTAGTCCGGAATTGAAAATTGAACCGGTAAAGGGCAAAACCTTTAACCCCGATACACTTCACTTTAATGATCTGCGTAAGAATGCTTCTGTGCTGTCTTTTAGCGAAGTGTTAGAGGAAAAGGCACTTATAGCTTACGGCGACCGTAAAACAATAGGCATTATAAAAGGTGTAAGCTCTGAGTTTTTGAAAAACCCTGATCTGGCCAAGACCATTGTGCCGGGAGCGGGTTCGTTTGATCTGCATGCGCATAATCACCCTTCGGCGGTGATAGGGAGTATTATACAATCAACCCTGTCGGTTAATATTTTTGACCAGTTTACCACACTGCAAGTTTATTCGCCAAGGCGAAATGTGGTTAATTCTGTTAACGTGATGGACGAATTTATTCAGCGGAGTATTCCTCCGGCAGGGATCTTTTCTATTCAGCAGGACTTTGATAACATCGTGGTAACACCGTTATCGTTTACCCGCGAATTGCTGGAGCAACCTAATGAAGTATCGTCGCTCGAGTTAAATTTTAATCCGGGAACGGATATCAGCCAAATGCAAGAGGAGATCCAGAAAAAGGCGGGTGCGGGTTTTACGGTGAAAAATCGACGTGAGCAAAACACGGCTTTGTACCGTATCCTTAATTCAGAAAAGTGGGCGGTGTTTAGTATCCTCACCTTTGTGCTCATAATTGCCATTTTTAATATTGTAGGCTCGTTAACCATGCTGGTAATGGATAAGCGGAAGGATATAGCTATATTAAGTAGCTTGGGCGCGGGTAAGGGTTTAATTCAACGCATCTTTTTTTTTGAGGGGATGCTGATATCGTGGATAGGTTGTATAGCGGGTTTGGTTATTGGCTTGATATTTTGCGTAGTACAATTGCAATACGGCTTAATTAAAATGGGAAGCGCTACCAGTGTGCTGGATGCTTACCCGGTAAACCTGAAATTTAGTGATGTGATATTGGTTTTTTTAACGGTTAGCTTTATTTCGGTAATTTCTGCCGGAATAAGTGCAAGAGTTAGTGTGCAGGGATTAGACGAAATCAAACAGGATTTGTAAATTTGCAAACGCATGAAGCTAAACCTTAAACTATTCGCCGCATCAATATTGGTAGCACTATGTGCCGGCTGCGGCAATTCGGACAAGAAAGAAACTACTGGTGTAATATACAAAGGTGTTTACAAATCGGGCCCGGAAGAGAAATCGTTTAACGATTGTGAAACCGGCAATGAGTTTTGGGCAACCGATAAGGCGGGCTTAGAACAGGAATATGCCAAGCTAAACTTCCAAAAACCTTACGAACCTGTTTATATAGAGGTTGAAGGTGAAAAGATCAAAGCTACCAAAGCTGATGCCCTGGATACCCAGTATGATAGTATTATTGTAGTGAAGAAGGTAGTGAAGATAACCAAGGTTATCCCACAGGATATGTGTAATTAGTATTTTCTTACTGATTTTATTGGACCATGTTATTGCGAGGAACGAAGCAATCCCTAACTGTACAGGGCGGATTTGCATTGCCGCTCTGCTTGTCGGGGATTGCTTCGTTCCTCGCAATGACGCGTGGGAATAAAGGGTTCCCTAAAAACTCAATTTTTTATCCGCTTCCGTTGTACCTGGTTGTTGCTGCTTGTAGGCGTTACAATCCAGTGTTATAGTTAACGGTGCTTTAGGTGGGTCAAAATCAACATTTTTTTTGATGCCCAGCTCGGTATTGGCGTAAACGCGTTTCATGTACAGGGCAAAAATTGGAAGTGCGGAGTTAGCGCCTTCGCCCAATGATGTGGAACGGAAGTGGATAGCACGGTCTTCGCAACCAGTCCAAACGCCGGTAACCAACTGTGGCGTGATGCCGATGAACCAACCATCGGAGTTGTTTTGTGTGGTGCCCGTTTTACCGCCGATAGGGTTATTTAATCCGTATTTATAACGCATACGGGAGCCTGTACCGTCTTCAATAACACCTTTTAGCATATAGGTCATCACGTAGGCAGTTTGCTCATTTAGCGCCTGGGTTACTTTAGGTTTGTTCTCGTACAATACGTTTCCGTTTTTATCTTCAATGCGTAACAGGTAGGTTGGCTCCGTCCATAAACCGTGGTTAACAAATGCGGAGTAAGCACCCGTCATATCATAAACAGATGCATCAAAGGGCCCAAGGAAAACCGATGGGTAAGGATCTATTTTACTGGTTATACCCATTTTTTTGGTTAGCTCTACTACTGCGGGTACGCCAACTTCCTTAAGTACAGCGGCGGTTATCCAGTTTTGCGAATAACCCAAAGCCTGGCGCAAGGTTAAATTGCCCGCACGGGTATCGCTCGAACCGGGTGTATAACCATCTGGAAACGTAACCGGTACATTTGGTATCACCATACAGGGCGACATGCCATTATCAATAGCTACAGCGTAAGTAAACGGTTTAGCTGTTGAACCTACCTGGCGCATACCTTGCTTTACCTGATCGTACTTAAAATGCTCAAAATTGATACCACCAACCCATGCTTTGACATAGCCAGTGGTTGGGTCCATACTCATGAGCGAGTTACGCAAAAGCATTTTACAGTATACAATGGAGTCGATTGGCTTCATTGTGGTATCAATATTACCGCGCCAGGTAAAGATGTTCATTTTGACAGGAGTATCAAAATCGGCTTTGATCTCGTCGTCAGATTTTCCTTCGTTCCTTAGTTCGCGGTAACGGTCACTGCGGCGCATACCGGCATCAAGCAGGCTCTTAAAATCGGGAATCTCTTTCCAAAGGCTATGGCCTTTCCAGTGCTGGTTAAACTGATTTTGCAGGTTGCGCATGTATTCTTTTTGCGCTTGCTCGGCATAATCCTGCATGGTTGAGTTAATGGTGGTGTATATTTTTAAACCATCGCGGTTCAAATCCCATGGGGTGCCATTGTTATCTATTGATTTTTCTTCAAATATTCTTTGAATATCCTGTTTCAGGTAATCGCGGAAATAGGTTGCCAAACCTTCATTATGATCTATCGGTTTAAAGTCCAGTCCTAACGGTTTAGATTTAAACTCTTCGGCCTGGCCGTGGCTCAAAAAGCCGGCTTCGTCCATGCGGTTCAACACCAGGTTACGGCGTGCCAGTGCCTTATCGGGGTGCCTTATTGGTGAATAGATAGCTGTTCCGTTTAGCATACCTACTAAAAGCGCGGCCTCATCTGGCGTTAATTTATCTGGCGTAGTGTTGAAATAAACCCGGGATGCCGATTTGATACCGAAGGTACTATAGGCTCCAAAATCAACCGTGTTTAGGTACATGGTGATGATCTCTTCTTTAGTATAGCGGCGTTCTATCCTTACGGCGGTAATTAGCTCTTTTAGTTTTTGTGGGATACGTTTCCAAACATTATGTTCACGGCCCTTATCCGAAAACATGTTTAAGGCCAACTGTTGTGTAATGGTACTGCCACCTTGTTTACTGCCTAAAAGATTATGTAAAAAGATGGTGAATATGCGGCTAAAATCGATACCTGAATGTTCTAAAAAGCGTTTATCCTCGGTAGCTATTAAGGCGTTTATTACGTTTGGTGATATATCTTTATAGTTTACGTTGGAGCGGTTCTCTACATAATAAGTGCCTAAAACCTGCTTGTCTGATGATATGATCTCTGATGCCTGGTTGCTTTTAGGGTTTTCCAGATCACGGAATGATGGCAGTTTGCCGAAGATCTCGAAAGTGGTGAGCATTATCACCAATATCACAAAGGCGAAACACGCACCTATAAACTTCCATACGTACAGGTTGTAACGTTTAATATCCTGGGGTGTTAATTTATTGTTGGCGGGTTTGGTCCACATGGGTTAATAATGTTTTTGATAGAAGTTGAAATAACTATCTAATGTTTTTTGATCGGCTAATTTATCCAGATTCTCTTGGGTAATGATAAAGAAAGTGTATTTATCTGCCGGTACTTTAATAATATTAGGCAGCAAAGGTACAATAGCGCGGGCATAATCTTTAACGGCTCCAAGACTACTAAATTTTCCAACGTATATCAATTGATGATCGGAAATGGGTTTTAGCTGGTGTTTTACGGTTGTGCCCTGCGGCAGATTTGAACGGTTAAACTGCCCGATACCAAAACGCGAAGGGGCCAGGTTTACGGTGTTGGTAGCCACATTTACTACAAAATAATACTGGGTACTATCGCGCAATGAAAACATTGAAGGGGCTTCTTTAGGCTCTTCTGCCGGTGCACCCGGGGCTGTTATTGTGGATTTGGTTGCGGCTGGCGTTGTTGTTTTAACTACAGCCGGTTGCTGTTTTGGGATATTGCGGTTAGGGAAATAGGTTTGATCAACATGTACCGGCCTCAGCAAAAACGGTATCTCGTTAGGGTCGCTGTCTACCAATACCGGGTTGCGTTGTTCCAGTTCGGCTTTGTTGGCAACAATGTAGTCGAGGTGTTGCTTAACCAATGGGGTTACCAGCCTGTCATCCGGAAACTTATCTACTATTTCTTGCAGTTCGGCTTTGAATGGTTCGAGCGATTGGGTATGCCCCAGGGCTATGGCGCGTAAATAATACACCTGCGCGGTAAGGCTGTTGTTAGGATATTGTTGGATAAGCTCGTCGGCCCGGGTTGCAGATTCAGGGTATTTTTGCGAGGTTACCTGATCAAATAGCTGGTTGTAGAATGCGGTGTATTCGGCATTGCGGTCGTTCAGTTTCTGATTAAAATCGGGGTCGAGAATTACTTTGGCAAAGTTTGTTTCCGGATACTTTTTCAGGATCAGGTTTTTATAATAATTGGATTTGGTTTGGTCTATATCGCTGTAAAGCCTATATAAATTATAATATACCGAAGCTACATTGTTGTTGTTTGGATACAATACCAGCACCTTATCGTAAGTATTGATGGCTTCTTGTTTATCATTTAATACATCACGGTAAAAGTTAGCGATATCTACATAAGCATTTAAAATACGCGCGTTAGATTGGATCAGTAAGCCCGGGGTTGTTGGGATATTCTGCAACAGATCTTGCTGTATTTTGGTAGAAACCACATCGGTTGTCGATTTTTGTGATTGTGTACCATAGGATGTTGGGTTTAAACCCTGGAGAGTTGCAGCCACCTGAACATTGTTGCTTTCGCTGCCTGATTTTACGCTCCGGCGCCAGTTATCGGCCAGTTGGCGGTTGCCCCAAACCCGTTTAAAATCTGTAAAACCCTGGCTCACGGCGCTGCTGTTGTAAAAATAGAAAGTGCTGCCACCTGTATTATTAGTACCTAACGAATTTGGTAATGAATATTGGCTGCCTGCATTTAAAGCGTTGCTCGCGCTTTTGCCGCTAATAGTTTTTTGCTGCGCGATGATAGCTGTAACCATTGTTGTAATTTTGGCGGCACGCTCGGGTTCGCTTAAGCGGGCCAGCATTTGCAGGGTATCTTCGCGGGCTATGGTTTGCAGTCTGTCGGTTAGTAATTGCAGGTTATTTGCCTTTTTGTAGATGGCCTGGTAACCGGGATAATTGGGCGACAGGCTGATTAGCGTGCTGTCGTAATATTTTTTAGCATTGGGGTAATCTGCCTTATCCTTAAAATTAATATCGGCAATGCGTAAATACGACAAGCCTTTTTGATTTTGATTGATGGTGCTTTTACGAGCTGATAACTTAAAGTTTTTGATAGCCAGATCAATATCGCCTTGAGACAGGTACAGTTGGCCCATCTGGTAATAGATCTGGTCAATAAAATCGGCGTTCTTATCTTCTTTTAGCAATTGGCGCAGGGCTTCAATGCGGGTGATTTTTTTGCCTGGCACCAGTACTAAGTTGCTTTGCATTGTGTTAGAAGCCGGGTTGATACCTATAGCACTTCTAAATTTACTTTGGCCGACAGGATGTTCTTGTATGCGTATCAAATTCAAGCTAGCATTGAACGACATCCCAAAGGGCGCGTTGCTGTTTTGCACCCGCGTATAGCTTATCACGGCGTCGGCTGGCTTGTGGTTGTATTCTTGTAGTTGGCCTAAAATAAACGTCCAGCGGAGTTTATGGTTAATATCGCCACTGTAGTGGATGGCTTGTTTGGCCATTTCTTCGGCTTCGGTAAAATGCCCGGTGTAAATATCGTATTGCAGACGGGTGGCGTATACATCGGCAATATTCTTTTGCTTTTTAAAGATGCTATCCATCGCGGTACGCAAAACGGTATCGGCCAAATCCATCTGATCGATGCGCATTAAACCGCGGGCCTTCCACACACGGGCTTCCTGAACCAGGTTTTTTTGTTTGGGGAAACCTAATATCACCTGGTTTAAAAACTCGATGGAGTTAAAAAAGTTGTTTTCCATGTAATTGGCCTTGCCCAAAACCAGGTAAGCATCACCAATGTAATGGCTTTGCTCTTTAGTATTGATAATTGTGTAGGCCTTGGCTATGGCGGCTTCGAGCATTTTATCGGCAGTGGCGGTTTTGGTTGTGGTATCCGGATAAACGCTCAAAAACCTGTCGTAAGCATCAATGTATGATACGGCGGTGCCCTCCTGCTTTTGGGCCAGAATATCGTTAGCATTAAACAGAATGTTATAATGCGCCGTTAAATTCTGCATACTGCGGTTAAAGCGGCTCTGTTTTTCAAGGTTACAGCCAGCCAGTAGTAAAACCGGTATCCAGAAATAAGGATTGTTTAATTTTTTATATAATGATAGCCTCAATATCAATTTGGTTAGCGGTAGTAAATGTTTGTACAAAGATATTTGATAATCTTTTGGTTCAAACCAATTGTACTGTTATTTATTTAATGATAATTGGTAGTTTTGACGCATGCAATCAGCAAGCCCTAATGACAACAAGAATAAACCCATTAGTAATTACGCTAAATATAGTGGAATTGGGATTCAAATGGTGGCTATAATCGGAATTTTTTCCTTCGCGGGATATAAGATAGACCAGTACGCCGGGCACCAAACCAAGTGGGTTACGGCTATACTGGCGCTAACAGGTGTTTTTATTGCGATGTATGTTGTTTTCCGGTCGGTAAAAGAATGAGTATCCGGAAATCGATCATATCCTATTTAATTTTTTTAGCGCTGATAGCGATACCTCCAGCGGCGCTTTTATATAGTGGCAATACCTCATTGATCACCCCTCATTTTTGGCTTATTTTCTTTTTTATATCGGCTCTTACGTTTATGGTTGTAATAACCATATTGGTTGTTCAAAAAATAAATAAGGAATTATATGCCCAGGCCTTTTTGGCGGGCACTACGCTGAAGATACTGGCATGCCTGTTTTTCGCGCTCATTTTTATTCACAAAAACGAGGTTCACAGGCTGCTTTTTACGGGCAATTTTTTTTATGTATATTTCTTAAATACGGCCTTTGAAGTTTACGGTTTGTTACGTAGCTTGCGCAACCAAAATTTAAAGTAGAAAACTTCATTTGGATGAATAAGAACTCGATTTTGAAATCAAAAATATTTACACTACAGTTAATTTTCGGCGTTTTTTTAATGTCGTTACTATCACCAGCAATTACTTTTGCACAGGAAACTGACACTGCAAAGGTTGAAAAGGCTGAGAAATTTAGTCCGAAAGAAACAATTCTGGAACACATTTCAGATTCGCATTCTTTACACCTTACTTATGTGGTTGGTACTTATATAGCGCCGCTACCTATTATATTATATACTGATAAAGGTATAGAGGTGTTCTCGTCGGCAAACTTAGAAGCTCATGAGGCTGTTACGCCTTACCAGGGCAAGTGCTACAAATACACAGTAGTGCATAATAAGATAAAGGTATTGAATGCCGCAGGCGAGGTTGACGATGCCGCATCTAAAAAGGTATGGGATTTTTCGATCACCCGTAACGTTGCTTCCATGTGGATCTCTATCCTTGTATTGTTTATTGTTTTCATCGGCGTATCATCAAGCTACAAAAAACGTGTTGGTAAAGCGCCTAAAGGTTTGCAATCGTTTTTAGAGCCTATCATCCTATTTGTTCGTGATGATATCGCTATCCCTAATATCGGCGCTAAATACGCCCGTTACATGCCTTTGCTGTTAACGTTCTTCTTTTTTATATTGATCAATAACGTTTTGGGTTTAGTGCCGTTTTTTACTGGTGGTTATAACTTAACCGGTAATATAGCGGTAACAATAACTTTAGCTACTATTACTTTATTAACCGTTAACTTTAGCGGGAATAAATATTACTGGAAACACATTTTAGCACCTGATATTCCTTATTGGTTGTATATTATCATGGTTCCGGTTGAGATCATCGGTATCATATCACGCCCGTTCGCGTTGATGATACGTTTGTTCGCGAATATTACAGCGGGCCACATTATTGTGTTGAGCTTAATATCACTGATCTTTATCTTTAACACACTTTGGATATCACCGGTATCGGTTCTGTTCGTAGTGTTTATGGATGTGATTGAGGTTTTGGTGGCATTTCTGCAAGCATTTATTTTTACCATGCTTTCGGCTTTGTTTATCGGGATGGCTGTTGAAGAACACCATCACTAATTTTTAATTAATTATCTATTATATACACGTTAAATTAACAAACAATGACTCAAGATGTAGTTCACGGAAGTATTGCTGCCATTGGCGCAGGTTTAGCCGTAATTGGTGCTGGTATCGGTATCGGACAAATCGGTGGTAAAGCTGTTGAAGGTATTGCCCGTCAGCCAGAGGCTGCTTCTAAAATTCAAACTAACATGATCATCGCTGCTGCACTTGTTGAAGGTGTTGCTTTGTTTGCTGTGGTAGTTGCATTGCTTTAATATTTAAAGCAACAAAAAAAGAAAAGAACTTCCCGGTGCGATTGGCCCCGGGTAAGTTTTTTTTAAAAAGACTGAAAAAATATCTGTATTAATACAATAGTAAAATGGAATTAGTTACACCCGAATTAGGTTTAGTTTTCTGGACGACGATCTCTTTCCTGATCTTATTATTCATCCTTAAAAAGTTTGCCTGGGGACCTATCATGGGTTCTATTACCGAGCGTGAGCAATTTATTGAAGATGCTTTGCAAAAAGCAGAAGCTGCTAAGGAAGAAATGGCCCGTTTAACTAACGAGAACGACCAGTTATTGAAACACGCCCGTGCTGAACGCGATTTGATATTGAAAGAAGCTAAACAAGTGAAAGATCAAATCATTGGCGAAGCTAAGGATGCGGCACAAAAAGAAGGTGCTAAAATGCTTGAGAAAGCCCGCATTGAAATTGACAGCCAAAAAGCTATCGCGATGGCTGATGTGAAAAACCTTGTTGCAGAATTATCTATCGAGATCGCTGAAAAGGTTTTACGCACAGAATTTGAAAAAGCAGGCAAACAGGATGAGTTAGTTGCTGACCTGTTAAAACAAGTGAAGTTAAATTAAGATAGTGAATAGTTAGCGGTGAGTAGTGAGTTTACGCTTACAACTCACTACTCACCAATTCACAAATCACTATAAGAATATGTCGGAATTAACAGTAGGAGCCAGGTACGCCAAATCATTGATTGATCTTGCACAGGATGAAAATATTCTGGAAGAGGTTAAGAAGGATATGGAGCTTTTTATAGATGTTGTAAAGCAGAACCATGAATTGTATGCTGTTTTGCGCAACCCTATAATATCTCACGATAAAAAAGTAAAGATACTTGATGCCATTTTTGGCGCTAAGGTTAGCAAAGCTACCATAGGTTTCTTTAAAATAATGGTAACTAAAAGCCGCGGCGAGGTTTTGTATTACACCGCTCAGGAATTTATCAACCAGTACAATACCAAAAAGAATATCATCAAGGCTTTGGTAACATCGGCTACGCCTTTATCGGCAGCTAACCAAAAACAAATTGCTGATTTGGTTGCGGCCGAAGTTGGTGGTAATATTATACTGCAAACCAAGGTTGACCCGGCATTAATTGGCGGTTTTGTATTAACCGTTGGCGACAGGCAAATTGACACCAGTATTGCCAGCAGTTTGAAGAAATTGAAATTGGAATTTGCTCAAAAGGCAGTTTAATATATAGTAAAACAAAAACTCTAAAATAAAAAAAATGGTAGAGGTAAGACCAGACGAAGTTTCAGCAATATTGCGTCAGCAATTGTCGGGCTTTAAGTCAGCATCTGAATTAGAAGAAGTAGGTACTGTACTCCAGGTTGGGGATGGTATCGCCCGTGTTTACGGATTAACCAAAGTACAATCAGGCGAGCTTGTTGATTTTGACGGCAGTTTGCAAGGTATAGTACTGAATTTGGAAGAGGACAATGTGGGTGTTGTATTGCTTGGCGCCAGTGACGGTGTTAAGGAAGGTGATACCGTTAAACGTACCAGCAAAATTGCATCTATTAAAGTAGGTGAAGGCATGTTGGGCCGTGTGGTTAACACATTAGGCCAGCCAATTGATGGTAAAGGCCCTATCACAGGTACCACTTACGAAATGCCTTTGGAGCGTAAAGCGCCAGGTGTAATTTACCGTCAGCCGGTTACTGAGCCTTTGCAAACAGGTATTAAAGCTATTGACGCGATGATCCCTATCGGCCGTGGCCAGCGTGAGTTGGTTATTGGTGACAGGCAGACTGGTAAAACCGCTGTTTGTATTGATACCATCATCAACCAAAAAGAATTTTACGAAGCTGGCAAGCCAGTTTATTGTATATATGTTGCTATCGGTCAGAAAAACTCTACCGTTGCAAACATCCTGCGTACTTTGGAAGAGAATGGTGCATTGCCATACACTATCATTGTAGCGGCTTCTGCGGCAGATCCTGCTCCAATGCAGTTCTTTGCTCCATTTGCAGGTGCTGCTATTGGTGAGTTCTTCCGTGATACCGGACGCCCTGCTTTGATCGTTTATGATGATCTATCAAAACAAGCTGTGGCTTACCGCGAGGTATCGTTGTTGTTGAAACGCCCACCGGGCCGTGAGGCTTATCCTGGTGACGTGTTTTATCTGCACAGCAGATTGTTGGAGCGTGCCGCTAAGATCGTATCGGTTGATAGCATCGCGCAAGACATGAATGATCTACCTGAATCTATAAGAGGTATTGTTAAAGGTGGTGGTAGCTTAACAGCTTTGCCTATCATCGAAACACAAGCCGGTGACGTATCAGCCTATATCCCAACCAACGTGATCTCGATCACCGATGGTCAGATCTTCTTAGAGTCTAACTTGTTTAACGCGGGTGTTCGTCCGGCTATTAACGTAGGTATCTCGGTATCTCGTGTGGGGGGTAACGCTCAGATCAAGTCGATGAAGAAGGTTGCGGGTACTTTGAAATTAGATCAGGCTCAATATCGTGAGTTAGAGGCTTTCTCTAAATTCGGTTCGGATCTGGATGCTTCAACTAAAACTGTACTGGATAAAGGTGCACGTAACGTTGAGATTTTGAAACAAGCACAGTTCTCTCCGCTATCGGTTGAAAAACAAGTAGCTATCGTTTACATCGGTACTAAGAACCTGATGCGTAACGTACCTATCAATAAAGTTAGAGAGTTTGAAGCTGAGTTTTTAAGCCAATTGGAATTGCGTCACCCTGAAGTATTAGCTGGTTTGAAAGCCGGTAAACTGGATGATAGCATAACAGGTGTGCTTGAAAGCGTAGCTAAGGATTTGACTGGAAAATATTAATTTTAAGTAGCAAGTATTGAGTATCAAGTATCAAGACGTTCCGTTTTCATTACTTGATACTTGATACTAACTACTTGATACCAAAAAAAGAATGGCAAACTTAAAAGAAGTAAGAAACAGGATAGCCTCCGTAAAATCGACCCAGCAGATCACCAAGGCCATGAAAATGGTTTCGGCGGCCAAGCTGAAGCGTGCTACCGATGCTATTATACAGCTGCGCCCTTATGCCAATAAGCTGAACGATATACTGGCCAACCTATCGGCAAGTATTGAGGATGGCTCTTCGCCATATTTGCAAGAACGTGAACCTGTACGTGTACTGGTTGTTGTTGTTGCATCAAACCGTGGTTTGGCCGGCGCGTTTAATACTAACGCTATTAAAACAGCTAATATTTTAATAGCCGAAAAGTACAGCGCGCAGTTAAAGGCAGGCAATGTTTCTATAGTAGGTATTGGTAAAAAAGCACAGGAGTTTTATCAACGACGGAAGTACAATGTTATTGGTAACAATAATGAGATATTTAACGCCTTGAATTTTGAGAACGTAAGCGTAGTTACGGAATCAATAATGGAAGGTTTTGTGAAAGGTGATTACGACCGTGTTGAATTGGTATACAACCAGTTTAAAAACGCTGCTATGCAGGTTTTGAAAACCGAGCAATTGCTACCGGTACCTAAAGCTGAAAAGAAAGCTAACGCTACTTCGACTGTTGATTACATTCTGGAGCCATCAAAGGAAGAGATTGTTGAGCAACTGATCCCTAAAAATATTAAGATACAATTATATAAAGCTGTTTTAGACTCACATGCATCAGAGCATGGGGCGCGTATGACAGCGATGGATAAAGCGACCGATAATGCAGGCGAACTGCTGCGTAACCTGAAGTTGAGCTACAACCAGGCACGCCAGGCAGCCATTACTACCGAGCTTACCGAAATTGTAAGCGGAGCAGCGGCATTATCTAACTAAGACTTTCTCCAATTATAAACCGTTTATGAAGGCTTCGCAACGCGGGGCCTTTTTTTGTTTAATCTGGTTTTAATGTGTGGTATTTATCCAACCATTATATTTGATAGATCACAAAAAAACTAAACCGTGTACACCTATACCACTCCAGATCAAAAATATCGTAACGCGAAATACATTTTGCCATTTGTTATTGGTTTCTTCTTTTTGTTAAGCGCGGGACAAATAATAGGGCAATTTGTTAAAGTAGACCAGTTGGATAAGGTAACTGGCAAAATTAGTGAGCTGCAAACCAGGATTAGATCGTACAGCAAACAAAGTTCGGGACATCGGCCCAATTACGTTTTAGCCATTATAGTTAACGGAAAAAATTACGATGTGGAAGATACTGCTGCTCGAAGTAAGCTGTCTCGACTGTTGCATGTTGATGACGAAGTAACCATTTATTATCCCAGTGTGCTTTACAAAATACTGTGTTCGGGATTTGTGCATTCGGTCAACCAGGTTGAGCTTGGTAATGAGGTTGTGTATAGTTTTAACGAGCAAAAAAAGCAGGCATATTTATTAATTATTGGTTTTGCCATAGCCGGTTGCATATTTGGAGCTGTACGCTATTACATGCTGAACGCTTATAATTGATCTTTTACATAGTCATTCAACGTTACCAGGTTATGCACCGCATCGCCCATGGTATTATTGAAATAGGCGTAAACGGTTTTGCCATCGGCCAGCCACTCGGTGATGTAGGTGGCGTATTCGGATAGGAAATCATCGGTGTAGCTTCCGCGATAGCCGCCATTGGGGCCGTGGAAGCGGAGGTAGATAAAATCGCGGTCCAATATTTCAAGGGGTGATGCTGATGCGGGCAGATCCTGGATAACCATTCCCATTTGGTATTGATCTAACAGTTGATAGGTTTTATCCGAATACCACGATTTGTGGCGGAACTCTACGGCGACATCCCATTGCTGATGTTCGTCTTCAGTTCTGATCGTACTTAAAAGGTTTTCTAACTGACGGGCGCTATCTGATTTAATTGATGGCGGGAACTGTACCAGCAGGCTTCCCTTTTTATCGCCCGCAGCGTTGATTACCTGCATAAAACGTGTTACATCATCGGGGTTGAATACTAAGCCTTTTTGATGGGTGATACCCTGCCAAAGTTTGTACGTGAATTTGAACCCGTCCGGAACTTCGCTGGCCCATTTAGCTACTGTTTTTGCTTGAGGGATTTTATAGAAAGAGCTGTTGACCTCGATACTGTTGAATAGTGAGCCGTAGTAAGTGAGGCGCGTTTTATCCTGAAACCCGGGCGGATAGCCGGCTTTGTTGGGTATGGGAAGAACGAGGCCGCTTGTACCGGAATAGTATTTAGTTTTTGGGCTCTTCATAAGCCTCCTCTTGTGTCTTGATCAGCGAATAGGTAATTGTTGAAAAAACAGCGAACACAATATGTGCCGGAACGAGCTGAATGTAATAATTTGTAAAATCTATCCAGGGTGGTAGCGGGTGCATTTTAAAGGTTGCTTTCCATACCATCACAGCCAGAATACCACTTAACGCGCCCATGATGATGCCATTTTTTAGCGTATGTTTGATTTGGCCGGTCTGCCAGAGCTCAACATACACAGCAGCAAATAACACACGTACAGCATAATGCGCGCTCCAGCCCGCTATGCGATTTGTTTTTTTTGAGCTACCGGGTGCCCTGTTTATGAGTGTTGAAAGATGCTCAGGCTCACTAAAGTTTTTTTTGGACAGTGCTGAAACAATGTAGCTAAACATCGTCATACAGTTGGTGCCCATTATACCGGAGAGTATTATCTTTTCTGCCTTGTTCATTGGTTTCCGGGTTGTTTACACGATAGCTTGTGATGATATAACAACGGCGACAAACCAAAGTTTTAACAATGGTATAAGTGTGTAAATTATGTAAGTGCTGATTATGCTTAAGTACAGCAACCAAGTAACTATATAAAAGGATAGTATATTGACGCCCCTTTGAATCTTATTGATTGATCAGATTAGTCTTAAATGCTTCTTCTTTTTGAGCGGTGTTTAGCCTTTTGTATTGGTATAATGATGATTCCCAATCGCCATAATTGGCGTTTGGTATTACGATGAAGGTTTTACCAAAAAGTGCGGAATGCTCGCGGGTGGTTTGGTTACGCTCATCGGTAGTTTTTTTGTCGAACATGGCCGAAAAGTCTGCCAGGTTATCACCCATCAGCATAATGATGTTGTGCGTTTTGGCAACTTCAAGGCGGCGGGTTTCTTTGCTTGATGGGGTACCATCCTGGTGTAATATCAAATGTGCGTTATCGGCATTAGGGAAACCATATAATTGAAGGTTTTTAATGGTTGCCGCACGTTCGCTTTCGGCGCGGTTGGTGATATAATAGATGGCGATGCCTTTTGATGCCGCGTATTTCAGAAAAGATGGCGCTCCGGGAACTGTATCGGCTTTAGCCATGGCTGTCCACTCGGCCCACGCGGCCGGTTCGTAATCTTTACCTTGTAAAGCCTGGTGTACTGAGTTTGGGCTGTTATCTAACACGGTTTCGTCAATATCGGTAACTATAGCTAAGGGTTTACTTTTAATTTTAGACTTGCTTTTGTTCTTAAGCAGGGCCATATCGGCACGTAAGTGAGCCATATTATATGCCTGGAAACATAAAGCTTTATACTCGGCGGCTTTTTGCTGGTACATGCTGCTCCACAGCTTACCATCGGCAACAAAGTTTGATGTTGATGTGCTTGTTGTGGTGGTAGTAGTTGTAGTTTGCGCTTGTGTAGTTGTGGTTATGATAGCGCTTGCCACGAAGGCTATGAGGATAGATTTTTTGAACATGGTTATTATGTTTTGTAAATTTAAAGATAGGTTAAAAGACTCAGGATGCAAGACTCAGGAATCAAGATTTTAAGTAGTGCGCAAATACGTGCACTGGTTTTTTGGAAGGAATAGCGTATTTTTGTAGGCCCCCTAACCCCCTGAAGGGGAATGAGAGTTCATTGCTATTTTAGATAAGATGTGGTTGAAAAAACCTACTTTATCCCCCCTCTTTATGGAAGATGGATTAGGTAAGATGGAAGATGTGGTTTATGAAAAAACCTACTTTATCCCCCTCTTGGTTTTTGATGGTCATTGCGGTTATTGCATGTTGGGTTAGGGCCTTGCGCTCCGTCCTTCGACTAACGCTCAGGATGACACCCATCGCGCTTTTTGAAACACCCATATTTCCCCATGTTTTATTATTGGGGTAATTGTTTTTCGTAGCAATAAAAGCTAAGGCCGGGGCGGAAGGCTAAAGTGGTCTCGCCGGCATATATGTAGCCGAGTTTTGGGAAGAGTTTTTGGGTTGCCTGATTGTTGCTGTTAGTGTCGGTACGCAGAATAGGAATGTGCCTGCTGATGGCTTCGTGCTCGGCCTGGTTGAGCAGGGCGGCGGCTATGCCGAGGCCACGGTAATCGGGGTCGACAGCGAGGCGATGGGTTACGATGGCGGTTTGAGTAATGCCCCAACCAACATTGGCATACTCGGCATCCTGATCGGTGGTGATAGCGGCTATCCCGGTAAGGTTGCCTTCAATATCGGCTACCCAAAGCTGGCAGAGTGCGATGTCGTTATTAAAGACTTCGGGGTTTGGGTAGGTGTTATCCCATTGAAAGTTGCCTGCGGCATTCATTAGAGGGACTACCTTGCGGATGAGCTGCATTATGTTTGGAATATCGGCTAAGGTGGCTTTGCGGATTAGCATATGGCTGCAAAGGTATAAATATAGTAAATGAAGAGACTGGTTTTAAGAGATAGCCTGCCGATGGAAGATAGTTGGTGCAGAAACCCCTCCCTGCACCCTCCCGTTGGGAGGGAATCGCACTTGGCCGTTCTTTACAACAAATGCTGGTTATTCAAAATAACAGCAGCTACTTCTTCAATACATCGTTACCGGGTGCCCATTTTTGTTGCCAGGCGTGGTATTTATCCAGCACTTTTTGGGGGCTGTAGGTGTACCAGCCGTAGCCATCGCGGCGTTCGCGGGCAACTTCGGCTAAGGAGTATACATACTTACTATCGCGATTGCAGAATAGGGGGCGGTGCGTTTTGAGCTCGTAATAACGTGTCCAGATGGGGGGCGCGGTTGAGTCGGTAACAGCCACACGGTCGGTAGTTGAAAGGCGGAATGGCGTTTGCTCTGGCGTTGCCTGTATGGTTTGGATACGGGTGTTATAGATCTTTGAAGCTTGAAACCATGCTGTAGCATTTTGAATGGCATCGATTATGGGCTTTGAAGGATGATCTAATCCCATTAAAAAGAGTACAATACCGCTGCTTTCGCCGTTGCAAATACTTGGTGGTTCAAACTTACGGGCCCAGGCGGGTTGGAGGGTAACCTCGTTATGTTGCTGGCACCAGGCGGTTGGTTTGCCGTTGTCCACTATCTGGGTTTTGATGATGCAATCGAGGCCTTTTTGGTAAGCGGCTGCCAATTTTTGGCGACGATCGCCATCGATAAATGCATACTCGGGTTTGTTGTTTTTGATATCGTATAGTAACCTGATAATGCCCTCGAAAACACCATCGTTAAAGGTAATGTAACGGCTATAGTTTGATTCGAGCGGGTAATATTGCGGGAAGCCGCCGTTTTGGTATTGCGATGTGAGGATGTAATCGAGACCTTTCAAAGCGGCATCTTTGTATTTATCGATATGCGTTTCGGTGTATACATTGGATAGGCAGATGATCTGGTTATAGGTGTTGTCGTTATCGTAGGTGGTGTTTGTTGCGTTTTTAGAAGCTGTAAGGCTGTTTTTTTGCTCATCGGAGAGTATGGCAAATACATCGTAGTTTTTTGGCCATCCTCCGTTGTTTTTTTGGAAGAGCAGGATGTTATCAGATACCTGGATAATATCGGCCGGTTTGTAACGGGGCCTGTTAGGTAGTGGGTTGATCACGTTGCCTTTATCGGCTATGCCATACCAGTGGCGTGAGTTATCGCCAAAGGCTTCGGCATCTACTTTGTATTTATAGGTGGTTTGCGCTTGCGCGAGATACCCCGATAGGAATAAAGAAACCGCTAATATGCCGGCCTTAAGTGTTTTCATGATGTTATAATTGATAGGTGAAGATAGGGCAATTTTAAACCGGTTGCAGAATTGTAATCAACAAAATACAAAGGGACCGTTTGGTAATAATTAAGTTACGGAAGGTTTTTAACGGTCACCTAATCAGGATTAATGCATTAATAGTAAATCATTTAAATCTTAATTATCATGAAAAAAGAACAATTAACTTGTATGGCATTGCTATGCTCAATTTTATGGATGGGATGTAGCGGTAATAAATCGGAACATAAGCTATCTACGGCCGATACGGCTTCAATTTCATCAAAAGCAGAGAGTACACAAGATAGCCTTAAGTTGGTAAAAACAGCAGATATGCATTTTAAAGTAAAGGATGTTGAACGTTCAACCGAAGATATTGCAGCATTAACCGCGAGTTGCAAAGGAATGGTTATGCATCATGCGGTACACTCTACAGTGCAAAAAAGTGAAGATATACCATTAAATAACGATTCGATAGGGCATGTTACCTTATATAATACTACAGCCGACATGCTTGTAAGAATACCAAGTGTACAAACGGAGCAGTTTATGAATCAGGTAAGTAAAATGGCCATTTATATTGATGCGCGCAATATGGATGTGCAAGACCGGACACTTGATTACCTGGCTACCAAAATGAAAACTGAAAACAGGAGCGGCGTAGTAAAGGATCAAAAAGAAGGCAGGGTAAAGCTTAAAGATTCGACCGATTTACTATCGATGAAAGACGATATTGTTGACCGGAAGATCAATAATTTACATACTGATGCAGATGTTAAATACAGCACAATTGCGTTAAGTATTTACCAAAGCAATACAATATCAAAGGATATGGTTGCCAATGATGATCCATCGGCATATCAATTGCCACTAATAAAAAGGATAGGTATGGCCTTTGAAAACGGCTGGTTGGTGTTAAGTGAGCTTATTGTTATGCTGATGAATTTGTGGCCAATTATGCTAGCTTGCATTTGCGGATGGTTTGGTTACAGATATTTTAAGAACAGACGTGTGGTTACAAGAGAACTGCCATAGATAATCACTTGTAAAAAAACTTTGGAATGCCCTATATATTTTCAGTAAACATTCCTATTTTTGGGGCAATAAAAAACGTATAACCATGAGTTCAAGAGCAAACGCAAACGATACCCGCCATTATGTAATGTTAACCATAGCCATTATTATTGGCCTGTTTGGTGTTTACATCCGTTTTTGGGGACCAGAATCGTTTATGTTAACGTCGATATCAAACGTAGTGTTTGTTGTTGGTATTTACCTTGCTTTGGTAACTACGTTCAAAATAATGAAATAAGGAGCATATCTATTATATAAAAAGCGCATTAGTTATATAACTGATGCGCTTTTTTGTTGGGGTAGCTTTTGATTAAGCCTTGTTTTTACTTCCTTTTTTATTGGCTTGCACAATAGCCTGTAGCTTTTCGTTACTACGGATGGCTTTTAAACCTTCTTCGTAGCCTATCATGTAAATTTCTTCGGCGGCGTCGGTATCAAATATGCCGTAGCCGCCAAGGCCGTGAGGCTCTATTACCACATCGCAGGATATTTTATGGGTGTTGAGGCTGGCGTTGATGGCAATCATGGCCGCGCGGTCTATCATCCTGCCAAAAGAGCTTATTTCGGTAACCACCGGTAAATGATTACAGGTTGAACCGATGATGAAATCACAATTGCCTATTAATGGTTCAACTGGGAAGTTGTTTAATATACCTCCATCAACATACATATGATCGTTAATAATGATGGGCTTAAATACGCCCGGTAAACAGCATGAGGCTAAGAGAGCCAAATCAAGCTCGCCTTCGGTAAAGTAAACCAGCCTGCCTTCGCCCAAATCAACAGATGATATGGTAATGCGGGTTTTTAATTCTTTGAATGAGTTATGCGGAATGTATTGCCTGATGAGGTGTTGTACATTTAGTATCGATAACAGGCCGGTACTACCGATAGAAGGGCGCAAAAGCTTAAACAGTTTGGCCTCTTTAATAATATTCAGAATCTCTTTAGGTGCAAAGCCGGCAGCAAAAAATGCCGCGGCAATAGCGCCCGCGCTTGTGCCGGATATATGCGAAAACTGGATACCATGATCGGTTAAAGCCTGTATAACGCCTAAGTGCGATACGCCACGAATGCCACCCCCCGAAAGCGCGAGGCCAATTTTGTGCGGTTTATTTGGGTCGGTATTTGGATTCATTTAGTATGGTTTGTACGTCATCATTGGCCATTAATTGTGCCAAAGTTATTTTAGGGTGCTTATCCATGTATTGCCTTACAATTTGCCAGCCTGTCCACACCGCAATTTTAGGTGCCGATTGGTTATGCTCGCCTAAGCCGGGTGTAAAAGGCGCTTCGTTTAAATACTTCTGTGTTTTTTGGAAGTCGCTTTCGTATAGCAAGTTTTCATCTAATATATAGGCCCAAATCTGGGGTTTGAAATCTTCGCACCATTTTAGCTGTTGGGGTGTGTAGCCTATTTTGATAGAGTCGGGAACATCGGGCAGGGTTTGATCCATACAATACATGATCTTTCCGTTGTAGATCATTTTTGCCAGCAGCATTTTATTTTCTTCCTTTTCGGGGAACATATCTTCGCGCAATACGCCTTCAATTACCCGTGATGAAATATTTTGGGGTGTAAACCGGCGCGATATGTAGTGTGGGTAATTCTCGGTCAGGCCCGGGTAGAATTTAGAACCGGCGCCTAAAAACTGGTCTAACCCGATAGCGAAGTAGCTATCCCCAATAGAGGTTTGGGCCTGAAATCCCGATAAGTAAGCAAATATCTGTGGTGTTTGTTGTTTAGGGAAATAGTATTTTATGCGTCTGAAGGCATCGGTTAGTTCTGCGTTTTGCTTATCCAGGTTGGGGTAAATGGAGTCGACCTCCTGTTTAACGGCCATATAATCTTTGCTTGCAAACATTTTACGCAGGGTGGCAAAGTATACGGTATCGTTAGTACTGCCTATTTTTAAAACGCGTTCGATAAAATCGCGATAAAAAACGCCGTATTGCTTTTTTAGTACCTCGGCTTGCGCAGACATGGGGTTAGTACGCATTAAATCAAAGTCGTGATCAAAGCGTGAGATCTTAATATTGACCGGAATATTACTTACATCAACTTTTTTATTCTGTTGGCAGGCTGCAAATAGCAGGGCTATAGAAAAAAAAAGGTAAATTTGTTTTATAGGTTTGTTGCGCAGCAATGCATTCATACAATCGCAAATTAAGTTTAAAAATTACATAAACGGAAGGCTATTCCGTTACTACCTTATACAAGATGATAAATATAGCTTTGGCCCAGCTAAATTACCACGTTGGCAACTTCGAATCGAATACAAAAAAGATAATCAGCACTATTGATGTGGCACGTAATCAAGGCGTGGATCTGATCGTGTTTTCGGAGCTATGCGTTTGCGGATATCCCGCCCGTGACTTTTTCGAGTTTAAAGAGTTTATCGATCTGTGTGAAGAAGCTGCCCAGCAAATTGCGGCGCATTGTACTGATATCGCTTGTATCATCGGTTTGCCAACACCTAATTTGAAAGATCAGGGTAAGGAGCTTTTTAACTCGGCTTATTTTATTGAGAATGGTAAAGTAAAAGCGGTTGTAAATAAGGCTCTATTGCCTAATTATGATGTTTTTGACGAGTACCGCTACTTTGAACCAGAAACGGATTTTAACTGTATCGATTTTAAAGGCTTCCGCATCGCCTTAACCATTTGCGAGGATCTGTGGAACACTATCGAAAACCCGCTATATATTACGCGCCCAATGGATAGCCTGATAGAGCAAAACCCGGATGTGATGATCAATATTGCGGCTTCGCCGTTTGCTTATAATCACGATACCGAGCGCATTGATATTTTGAGCGATAATTCTATCCATTATAAACTGCCTTTATTTTATGTAAACCAGGTGGGCGCGCAAACGGAGCTGATATTTGATGGAGGCTCATTGGTGTTTGATGCCGAAGGTAATATGCTGGATGAATTGCCTTATTTTAAAGAACATGTATCGTACTATAAATTAGATAAGGTTGGTGAAAAAGCTGTGATCAGCTTTGAGCATAGCGAAACCTTTAAGCCGCAACATACTACTGATATTGAACAAATATACCAAGGGTTACTTTTGGGCATACGCGATTATTTTTACAAGTCGGGCTTTAAGCAGGCTATTTTAGGATTGTCTGGTGGTATTGACTCTGCCGTGGTATGCGCTTTAGCCGCCGAAGCATTGGGTGCAGAAAATGTGATGGCGGTATTGCTGCCATCTAAATATTCGTCTGATCATTCTATTACCGATGCGGAAGTTTTGGTAAAAAACTTAGGTTGTAAAAGTGAGACCGTAGCCATCAAAACTATAACCGATGCTTTTGAAACGGCGTTGCAGCCGCAGTTTAATAACCTGCCCTTTAATATTGCTGAAGAGAACATCCAATCGCGCAGTCGTGCGGTATTATTAATGGCCATGTGTAATAAGTTTGGATACATCTTACTCAATACATCAAACAAAAGCGAAGCTGCAGTTGGTTACGGAACTTTATATGGCGATATGTGTGGTGGTATTTCTGTTTTGGGCGATGTTTATAAAACTCAGGTTTACCAGTTAGCTAATTACATCAATCGTGATCAGGAGATCATTCCGGTAAACTCCATTGTAAAACCGCCATCGGCCGAGTTGAGGCCAGGGCAAAAAGACTCGGACTCGTTACCGGATTATGATATACTTGATACTATTTTGATGGAGTATGTGGAGCACCGCAAATCATCAAGCGAGATCATTGACATGGGATATAACGAGGAAGTTGTAAAGCGTGTAATTAAACTGGTAAATACTGCCGAGCATAAGCGCTATCAAACACCGCCAATTTTGCGGGTATCGCCAAAAGCGTTTGGAATGGGCCGCAGAATGCCTATTGTTGGTAAATATTTATCTTAATAAACCGCGTTACTGGCGTTGATAATAATATCAAGCACGCTGACCTTACCTTTTTTAACCTCAATGGTATTAATATTGCCCTTGCCATCAAAACTATTGGCATAAATCTGATCGTTATCATCAACAAAAACAGAATAATATCCTGTTAGTAGTGCGATTGAGTAACATCCCGTATCGTCGCTTTTAGTTTTTGCAATCAATTTGGTTTTAATGTTTGAATAATGCGTGCCATTTTCTGTAACTTGCTCCCGGTTAGTTACCTCGTATATATAAATAGTCCGCTTAACAGGTTTGCCTTGTGGAGTTATTTGCCCTGGCGATGGCATGTAATTACCCTTGCGTAAATAAATTTTACCCATTATCCCTTGTTTAATTACGGGTGGATGATAAATGACTACAGACAAGGTAATTAAACTATATAGTAATAATATTTTATTCATACCCTTCAAATTAACGTTGCAATCTAATAGTTATTCTCTTAGTTATTTGGGTAATACATTTTTTATATGATTAAACTTTACACGCGTTTATTTTTATTGATTGGATTTGTTTTTTGTACAAGTGACGTAATGTCACAAAATGTATTGACAAATGCGGTTCAAATTAAACAACTTGGTAACCTTTCTACCAGTTTAACAGCGGTTAGCACCGCAAACCGTAAAAAAGCTTATGATTTGGCCGCAAAAAAAGGCTGGATGACCTTTAAAGTTACTAATAACGGAGCCATAATTAGCCTTGCCGGAGTAGACGAAAGAGGTGCCCCTGTTTATTTAATGGAATTTAACAACGTAATTGCAGCAGGAACAACCCGTACCAATACCGTTCAGGGTGGCGGCACACTCGGGCTTAATTTAAGTGGATCGAGCACCCAGATGGCCGGTAAGTTAGGCATTTGGGATGGCGGACGTATTTTAACAACCCACCAGGAATTTGCAGGTAAAACCATTACAGCGGGCGATGGTAGTTCCACAGTTAGCGATCACAGCACACACGTTGCCGGTACTATGGTAGCAAAGGGTGTGTATGCTCCGGCCAAGGGAATGTCATATGGTGCTACAACATTATTATCGTACGATTTTAATAACGATGCTGGCGAAATGGCTACAGCGGCGCCTAATTTATTGGTATCAAACCACTCATATGGCTATGTAGTTGGGTGGAATTATAACGATGCCCAGGCCAGGTGGGAATGGCTTGGTTTAGCAGGTGATACTGAAGACTATAGATTTGGCTTTTATGATAGCAATGCGCAAGCTTTTGATCAGATAGCTTTTAATGCTCCTAAATATTTAATTGTTGTGGCGGCAGGTAATAACCGCGGCTCCATCGGCCCACCTGTTGGAGTTACCTACTTTGGCTATAATACCCGTACTGATTTTACCATTGTAAATAAAGGCCCGCGCCCTGCCACTATTAGCAGTAATAATAGCTATGATGTTTTAGCGCTTACTGCAAACGCTAAAAATATACTAACAGTAGGGGCGGTTAACCCATTGCCTAATGGACCGGTAAATGTAAGTGATGTGCAAGTTGCCAGCTTTAGCAGTTGGGGGCCAACAGATGATGGCCGTGTTAAACCGGATATTTGTGGTGATGGTGTAAATGTACTATCTACCGGACCGGCATCAAATGATAACTATATCGTAGAATCGGGTACATCAATGGCTACGCCTAATGTAAGCGGATCGTTGTTTTTATTGCAGGAGTACTATTCGCAAAAAAACTCGGGCAATTTTATGCTTTCGGCTACATTAAAGGGGCTGGCCTGCCATACCGCATTTGATGCCGGCAACCCTGGCCCCGATTATATTTATGGATGGGGATTATTGGATATGCAAAAAGCAGCGCAGGCTATAACTGATAATGGTACCAAAAGCATAGTAAGTGAGAAAACCTTAACTCAGGGCCAAACACAAACAATAACGGTTGTGGCATCGGGCAATGGCCCCTTAAAAGCTACCATCGTGTGGACAGATCCGGCCGGAACGCCAACGGCTTCGGGTACGATCAATAGCCGTACCCCCAAACTGGTTAATGATCTGGACATCCGCGTAAGCGATGCCTCAATAACTTATACTCCCTGGGTACTCAATCCGGCTAATCCATCGGCAAATGCCACAACAAGTGATAATAGTGTTGATAATGTTGAGCAGGTATATTTGGCTAATGCTGTTCCGGGGGTATCATACACCATCAAAGTAAGCCATAAAGGGACTTTAAGTGGGGGAGCTCAAAATTACTCATTGATAGTGACCGGAGTTGGAGGATCAGCTTATTGCGCATCCGCGCCAGGCTCAAGTGCCGATTCGAGGATCAATAATGTTACCCTGGGAGGTATCAATAATACACAAACTACCGGTTGTACAACCTATTCAAACTACACAAACCTTATTGCCACGTTAGAACAAGGAAAAACCTACCCCATAAGTTTAACTTTGGGTACGTGTGGGGCATCGTTTAATAAAATAGCTAAAGTTTATATTGACTGGAATGGCAATGACTCTTTTACCGATGCAGGTGAATTGGTTGCAACTACGCCTGTAATTAGTACGGCTACAGGTACTTATTCTACTACAATTTCTGTACCGGCAACCGTTGTGCCGGGTAATTTTAGCTTAATGCGTGTTGTTTTAACCGAAACAAGCGACCCAACACAGGTTACTCCTTGTGGCACCTATGGTAAAGGTGAAACTCAGGATTATAAAGTAGCATTTGTAAAAGCAAGTATTGATGTAGGTGTTACGGCTATCAATACGCCAGCCACTAACGGAACATGCCCAGGTAGTAACAGTACGGTTTCGGTACATCTTAAAAACTTTGGTACAGTATCACAAACAGCTATCCCGGTAACGGTAACTCTAACTTCGGGCACAGGTGTTATAACCACTTTGAACGATACCTACACTGGCACACTTGCCCCATTAGCAGAAACGGACTTTACATTAGCAAGTACATTTACCGCCGTGGCGGGCTCTTCGTATACGGTTTTGGCAACTACAAACCTGGCATCCGATTTTATAACAACCAATAATCAGGCATCATCAACAGCGGTTGTAAATAATTCACCAGTCATTACTAGTTCAAATGCTACTTATTGTAATTATGCCGAAACCTATACTTTAACAGCGACGGGTGCTGGCTCTGTTTTTTGGTATAAAAGTTTGACCGACGCTAATGTGGTTGCTGTAGGGCCAAGCGCCACAACAATAGAAAAACCTGTAACCGATACCTTTTATGCCGGTATAAATGACTTCAGTGGCGATGTTGGTCCGGCAAATAAAGGCGTATTCTCGGCTGGTGGTTATAACCAATTTACAGGTGCTGTATACGTAACCACGGCTGTGCCCTTGGTTATCAAAAGCGCGAGGCTTTATATAGGTAATAGCGGTAAAATAACATTTAATGTAGCCACAGAGGGTGGCGCTGTTGTATCAAGCACAACCATTGATGCTGTAGCCACAAAGTCTAACCCGGCTCCGGGCGCAACTCTGGACGACGCGACTGACCAAGGTGCTATATACAATTTAAATTTGGTGTTGCCTGTTGCCGGTAACTATATTTTAAGTATAGCTTATCCGGATAACGCTACAATTTATCGCAGTAACGGAGGGGTAACCGGCTATCCATTTAGTATTGGGAATATATTTAGTATAACAAAAAATAATGCCACATCAGGCACCACACCGGTTGACCCCAATTTTTATAAAAGTTTTTACTATTACTTTTATAACATGCACGTACAGGCTTTTGGTTGCCAGTCGGTAGCAAGGGTTGCTGTTCCGTTAAGTAAGCCTATTGTTACATTAAATGGTGTTAACCTGGTATCAAATATAAGTCAGGGTAATCAATGGTTCTTAAACGGCAATAGCATAGCCGGAGCTACAAACGCTACCTACACTCCGGCAAGCAGTGGTATATACCGGATTGATGTAACCGGTAGTACAGGCTGTATTTCCAGATCGGACGATTTTAGCTTTGTTTTACCTGCCAAGGATAACAACGATGGTTCAGAAATAGCTTTGGCTGTTTTCCCGGTGCCGTCAAATGGCCGGGTGAACCTTGCATTTAATGCAACAAAGAGCGAAAGCTTAAGTGTTTCAGTTGTAAACAGCGCAGGGCAAAGTGTATATAAAACCAGTAATACAATAGCTACCGGGCCTTATAACGATATCCTTAATTTAACAAACTTGCCATCGGGTATATATTTTATGCAATTAACAATTGGCGATAAAACCTATTTACGCCGATTGTCTATCGCAAAATAATTGCAGGTAAAATAAGAGCCGCAGTATATTTAATATAGCTGCGGCTTTTTTGCTTGTAAATTGTGAAGAATTAAAAAGTGTACTTAACACCTAAACCCGGAGCCAGATCAACAAAAGGGCCGCTTGCCAATTCAATACGAGGGTTTAGATCAAGACTAACAGCAATAGGTGCTTTGGGGATTATGTATTCTAATCCAATCACACCATCAACACCTAACAGCAATTGATTATTAGTGTATGTAGTGCCATTGCTGCCAAAACGTTGATATGAGTTTCCAACCGAACCAATGTGCGCGCCTGCTCCATAATAAAACTTAAGTTCGGCAACGTTAAAAGCAGTTTGGTTGATCTCGTATAAACCGGTTATTACTACTCCGCCCGAGCGGAAACCCAATATGCCTTCTAACGCGATATCTTTTCCTGCAAAGTATTTTCCCGATATCCCGTTCTCATAACCCCCAAACTTTAAGCCGGCAGCAAATTGATAACTGGTTTGTGCCTTTGATTGTGTAGCGGCAAATAAAATTACATTAAACAGCAGTGTAGTTAGTAATAGCTTTTTCATATTAGCGTTTGTGTTGTTAGCATGCTGTTAAAGCGCATGTTGGGTTCAAAACGTAAAAATAGCATTTGCAGTATTTATTTGGTGTGTTTTTAAGACCGGAGAAAAATTAACTCGTAAAATTTACTATGCAAGCATAATTTTATATATTTGATTAATGGCATAGCCAAACCAATATAACCGCTCATTTTTGTACTTTAATACCTACTACAATGGCCATAACTAGGGTTTTTGATCTGTTACCATATAATCTGGAAAAATTTCCGATGGGCGATATGCTTGCCTATAAAGAGAACGGTGCATGGACTAAGTATGAATCGAAGCAGGTTACGGATATCATCGATAATGTAAGTCATGGTTTGTTGGAGCTTGGGATAAAAAAGGATGATAAAGTTGCCATCATGTCGGGTAATCGCCCTGAATGGAATTTTTGCGATTTTGGTATCATGCAGATCGGCGCTACACAAGTGCCTATGTACCCCACCCTAAGCGATACCGATATTGAATTTATATTGAAGGATGCCGAAATTAAAATGGTTTTTGTGTCTGATAAAGACATCTATCATAAAATTGAGATTCTTAAAGAAAAAGTAGCCCCTGATTTGATCGTTTATACTTACGACAAAATGAAAGGCGCAAAACATTGGAGCGAGGTTGTTGAATTAGGCAAAAAGCACCAGGAGCCAAACCTGCAGGAATATCGTGATAAAATACAACCTGATGATCTGCTTACGCTGATCTATACATCCGGCACAACCGGTACACCTAAAGGCGTTATGCTGACACATGGAAACCTGATCAGCAATGTGATGGAATCATCCAAACTATATCCCGCTGAAATAAAGCGTGCATTGAGCTTTTTGCCCATGTGCCATATTTTTGAGCGGATGGTGGTTTATATGTATTTCTATTTGGGTATATCGGTATATTATGCCCAAAGCATGGATACCATTGTTGCCGATATGCAGGATGTTAAGCCGCATTGCTTTACCACTGTTCCGCGTTTGTTAGAGAAGGTTTATGATAAGATAGTTGCCAAAGGAGCGGAATTACAAGGCATCAAAAAAGGCATCTTTTATTGGGCGCTTGATTTGGGATTAAAATACGAGCTGGATGGTGCAAATGGCTGGTGGTACGAAACCAAGCTTAAACTTGCACGTAAATTGGTCTTCAGTAAATGGCGCGAGGCTTTGGGTGGCGAAATTATTGCCATCGTATCTGGTGGTGCGGCTTTACAACCACGTTTGGCCCGGGTGTTTTGGGCTGCCGAGATCAAGATATTAGAAGGCTATGGTTTAACCGAAACCTCCCCTGTAATCACCGTTAATTTCCCGATGCCGGGCGGTACTAAGTTTGGTACGGTTGGCCCGGTATTGACAGGTGTATCGGTTAAAATTGCCGGGGATGGCGAGATCATGGTGAAAGGTCCCAATGTAATGAAGGGATATTATAAACGCGAAGATGCCACTAAAGAAGCCCTTGATGCCGAGGGCTATTTCCATACAGGTGATATTGGCGAACTGGTTGACGGCAAGTATCTGCGCATTACCGATAGGAAAAAGGAGATCTTCAAAACCGCCGGCGGTAAATACATCGCTCCCCAAACGCTCGAAAATAAATTTAAAGAATCACCACTGATAGAGCAGATCATCGTGATTGGCGAAAACGAACGTTTCCCTGCTGCCTTGATATTACCTGCTTTTGATGCGCTGAAAGGCTGGTGTGCTAAAAAGGGTATCAAATACACCACCAAAGAAGATATCATTACCAACGCTCAGGTTATTGAAAAATATCAGCGCGAGATTGACCGCTATAATGTAGGTTTTGGCCATTGGGAACAGGTTAAAAAGTTTGAGCTGATTGCCGATGAATGGTCGATAGCTACGGGCGAGATGACCCCTAAATTAAGTTTGAAGCGTAAGGTGATCTTAAAGAAATATGATAAATTAGTAGTGAAAATTTATCAAAGCGCTACGCCACATGCTTAAGTCATCAAATACCGTTTCAAAATATCATTACATCCTGCCCGTTGTGGCAGGATTTTTTTTGCTGGGGAGCTGTGTATCGGGGCAGTTGGGTAAAGATAATGGCGATCAGTTTCGTAACGGGATGGTGGTATGCGCTTATCCCGATGCATCGGTGGTAGGCTTAAACATCCTGAAAAAGGGTGGTAACGCGGTAGATGCCGCCGTAGCCGTTCAGTTTGCATTGGCCGTGGTTTACCCGGATGCTGGCAATATTGGCGGTGGTGGCTTTATGGTTTACCGCTCATCAACCGGCGAAACCAATACCCTTGATTTTCGCGAAAAAGGCCCGGCTACGGCAACTACCAATATGTTTTTAGATAGTGCCGGTAATGTAATACCTAACATGAGTTTAGCCACACACCAGGCTTCGGGCGTACCCGGATCTGTAGATGGTATGGTTGAGGCTCACAAAAAATACGGCAAACTTAAATGGGAGCAACTCCTGCAACCGGCTATCGATCTGGCCCGCGATGGCTTTAAGATAACCAAAAAATTGGCCGGTGCGCTGAATGCTGTTCAGGCTGATATCAAACAACTCAATCCCGGCAAGGCTTACTTTCTTAAAGATACAGGCTGGGCCGAAGGTGATATATTAGTTCAGGAAGACCTGGCTAAAACATTAGAGCTTATCCGCGATAAAGGCCGCTCAGGTTTTTATGAGGGTGCTATAGCGGATTCGTTAGTTGCCGAAATGAAAAGTGGCAATGGCCTGATTACGAAGGCTGATTTAGCCAACTACCATTCTGTTTGGCGCAAACCCATTATTGGCAATTATAAGGGATACAAGATCATCACCATGCCGCCGCCATCAAGCGGTGGCATAGCTTTATTGCAATTGCTTAAATCGGTAGAGAACTATCCCATCAAAAGCTGGGGATTCAATCGTGATTCGACCGTGCAGCTCATCGTGGAAGCGGAGCGCCGGGTATATGCCGACCGCTCCAAATACTTAGGCGATCCGGACTTTTACAAAGTGCCTGTTGATAGCTTGCTAAACCCTACGTATATTAAAGAACGAATGAAGGGTTTCAATTGGGCTGCCGCTACGCCAAGTTCAACTATTTTACCAGGCTCTTTTGTTGGTTACGAAAGCGACCAAACTACCCACTTTTCTATTGTAGATCATGATGGTAATGCCGTATCTGTCACTACAACTTTAAATGGGGGCTTCGGCTCACGCATTGTGGTAAAAGGCGCGGGCTTTTTACTGAACAACGAGATGGACGATTTTAGCGCTAAACCGGGCGTGCCCAATATGTTTGGCTTGGTTGGTGGCAAAGCCAATGCTATACAACCCTGCAAACGTATGCTCTCGTCTATGACACCCACTATCGTGGAGAAGGACGGCAAGCTGTTTATGGTGGTAGGTACACCGGGCGGTTCAACCATCATTACCTCGGTATTCCAAACCCTATTAAATGTGATCGATTTTGACCAAAGCATGCAAAAAGCTGTAACCTCAAAACGTTTCCATCACCAATGGTTACCCGATGAAATTTCTGCCGAAAAGGGTGCTATTGATAGTTTAGCTAAGATTCGCCTTGAGCAAAAGGGCTATAGGTTTAATGTTGGAGCTAAGATAGGTAGGGTAGATGCCATCTTGCTCAACAAGTGGGGGTACTATGAAGGTGGCGCCGATCCGCGGGGCGATGATACTAAGTTAGGTTGGTAGGGGAGCTGCAAGTTTTAAGCTACAAGCTTCAAGTTTTTAGTAATAGCGTATTTTAATCTATGAGAAACTTTAAAGATTATTTGGTTTGGCAAAAATCTATGGATTTGTCGATATCTATTTATGCTATTACCAATAAGTTTCCAGCCGACGAAAAATTTGGTTTGATATCTCAAATAAGGCGCGCTGCTGTATCCATTCCATCAAATATCGCAGAAGGTGCTGGTGCATCGACGCAAAATATTTTGGTGAATATTTGCAACGTGCGCTGGGTTCGTCTTTGGAATTAGAAACACAAATAATCTTATCTAATAAACTTAACTATATTACGGAGCTTACTACGCCAGAAATTCTTGAACAAATAGTTGAGGTCCAGAAAATGCTCTCCAGTCTGATCAAAAAAGTTAAAGAATAGTATTTGCTTGAAACTTGTCGCTTGCAGCTAAAAGCTCATGAAAAACTTTCTAATCATTATGCTTGCATATTAAAATCTTACTCTATATATTTGTTATGCTTGCATAGTAAATATGAACCAACAAGAAACCATCGATTATTATTTAAAAGTAGTTTGGCAAACGGTAGCTAACCGGTACAACCAGCTGGCATCCGAGTTTGGCATCACCCAATCTATTGGCTATTTGTTAATTAACATTAACGAAAAGGAAGGAACAACGGTGTCGCAGGTAGCTGCGCTGCTTGGTTTAAAATCAACCAGTTTATCGCGGATGCTGAGTAACCTGGAGGCGGATGGCTTAATTTACCGTGAGTCGAACAAAGGCGATAAACGCTCTGTTAAAATACACCTTACTGATCTTGGTCGCGAAAAAAGGCATCTGGCCCGCGTTGTTGTACGCAAGTTTAACGACTACTTAAACGATCATATCAGCGAAAGCGAAAAAGACCAGTTAGCCGAAACATTAAAAAAAATAAATCAACTGACCCTCGATTATAAACCTGAGTAAGCCCTCTTTGCAGATTCTCTCCGCCAGCCAGTGGGAGGATTTGTTTAAGGGCGAAAACATCTATCCAAATGAAGAGATCAATTAAAAAAGTAGCCGTTTTAGGTTCCGGTGTTATGGGTTCGCGGATAGCATGCCACTTTGCCAATATTGGCGTTGAGGTTTTGCTGTTGGATATTGCACCCAAAGAACTAATACCCGACGAACAAGCTAAAGGCCTGGCGCTTGATAACCCCAAAGTTAAAAACCGCATAGTCAACGCGGCTTTAGAAGCGGCGGTAAAATCGAACCCATCGCCTGTATATACCAAAGCTGTAGTGAACCGGATAAGCACCGGGAACTTTGACGATAACATGAAAGATATTGCCGGTTGCGACTGGACGATAGAAGTTGTTGTCGAAAACCTGGATATTAAAAAGAAGGTTTACGATCAGGTTGAAAAATTCCGCAAGCCGGGTACGCTGATTACGTCTAACACATCCGGCATCCCCATTCACTTGATGGCCGAAGGCCGCAGTGATGATTTTAAAGCCAACTTTTGCGGAACGCACTTTTTTAACCCGCCACGTTATTTAAGGTTATTAGAGATCATCCCAACCCCAAGCACCAGCCCAGAGGTTGTTGATTTTGTGATGCATTACGGCGATAAGTTTTTAGGCAAAACCACGGTTTTATGTAAAGATACACCAGCATTCATCGCTAACCGGGTTGGCGTTTACTCCATTATGGCGCTGTTGCATTTGGTGGAGAAAATGGATTTAACGGTAGAAGAGGTTGATAAATTTACCGGTCCGGTTTTGGGCAGGCCAAAATCAGCAACCTTCCGCACCAGCGATGTTGTGGGATTGGATACCATGATCAATGTGGCCAACGGTTTATACAATAACCTTCCGGATGATAAGGCGCACGATTTGTTCGTACTCCCTGAGTACGTGAAGAAGATGGCCGAAAACAAATGGTTGGGCGATAAAACGAAGCAAGGCTTTTACAAAAAAGTTAAAAATGCCGATGGCTCAAGCGAGATTTTAGCTTTAGACCTGAAGACATTAGAATATAAACCGCAGATCAAAGTAAAATCGGCCACGCTGGAGGCAACCAAACCGGTTGAAAACCTGCGTGAGCGGATGAAGGTTTACGCCAAAGGAACTGATAAGGCAGGCGAGTTTTTCCGCACCTCGTTCTATGGTTTGTTTGAATATGTGAGCGACCGGATCCCGGAAATATCCGATGAGCTTTATCGTATTGATGATGCGCTAAGAGCTGGCTTTGGCTGGGAGCTTGGTCCGTTTGAGGTTTGGGACGCTTTAGGTATTAAAGATACCGTTGCCAAAATGAAAGAAAAAGGCAACGAAGCCGCTGCCTGGGTACACGAAATGCTGGATGCCGGTAACCAAACCTTTTACAAGGTAGAGAACGGCGTTAAAATGTATTACGATATCCCGACTAAAAGCTATAAAGCCATCCCGGGAACGGAGCAGTTTATTATATTGGATAACATCCGCGCCAACAAAACCATTTGGAAAAACAGTGGCACAACCATTACCGATTTAGGCGATGGTATATTGAACCTGGAGTTCCACACTAAAATGAATACCATTGGCGGCGAGGTGCTGCAAGGCATTAACAAAGCGATAGACTTAGCCGAAAAAGATTACCGCGGTTTAGTTATCGGTAACGATGGAGCCAACTTTTCGGCAGGGGCCAATGTGGGTATGATATTTATGATGGCCGTTGAGCAGGAATGGGACGAGGTGAATATGGCTATCAAAATGTTCCAGAATACTTCTATGCGTATCCGTTACTCATCCATCCCGGTAGTGGTAGCGCCGCATAACCTAACCTTAGGTGGTGGCTGCGAGTTTTGCTTACATGCCGATCACGTTCAGCTTAACGCCGAAACTTACATGGGTTTGGTTGAGTTTGGCGTAGGATTGATTCCCGGTGGCGGCGGTACCAAAGAGTTTACTTTGAGAACATCCGATGAGTTTAAAGAAGGCCAGATAGAGCAAAACGTTTTAAAAGACCGCTTCCTTACCATTGGTATGGCTAAAGTTTCAACCTCGGCACAAGAAGCTTACGAATTGGGTTACTTGCTGAAAGATAAATACAGCATCAGCATGAACCGTAGCCGTTTAATTGCTGATGCCAAAGAAAAAGCGATCGAATTAGCCGATGCCGGATATACCCAACCAGCGCATCGTAAAGATATTAAGGTATTAGGTAAAGCAGGTTTAGGTATGGTTTACATTGGTGCTAATTCCATGTATTCGGGCCATTACATATCGGAGCACGATAAAAAGATCTCCGAAAAATTAGGCTACGTAATGTGCGGCGGCGACTTATCATCACCAACCTTAGTAACCGAACAATATCTGTTGGATTTGGAACGTGAAGCATTTTTATCGCTTTGTGGTGAAAGGAAGACATTAGAGAGAATACAGAGTATCATAACTAAAGGAAAACCGTTGAGAAATTAACATCACGTCATTGCGAGGTACGAAGCAATCTCTACGTAAGCAGAGCCGCTCTGTATAATTTAGAGATTGCTTCGTACCTCGCAATGACGCCAATAATAAAAAAATGGCACAAGAAGCATATATAATTGCAGGATACCGCACAGCAGTAGGAAAAGCACCGAGAGGTGTGTTTAGATTTACCCGTGCCGATGACTTGGCGGCCGAAGTTATCCGCGCCTTAGTAGCTTCAGTTCCCGGATTGGATAAAGAACGTATCGACGATGTTATCGTTGGTAACGCTACACCCGAAGCTGAACAAGGTTTAAACGTTGCACGTTTGATCTCGTTAATGGGATTAGATACTGATAAGGTTCCGGGAGTAATAATGAACCGCTACTGTGCATCAGGATTAGAAACTATCGCGACAGCTACGGCGAAGATCCGTGCGGGCATGGCAGATTGTATTATTGCCGGTGGCGTTGAAGTAATGTCGACCATTCCAATGGGCGGCTGGAAAATTGTTCCGAACGAAACCGTTGCTACAACGCATCCGGATTGGTATTGGAACATGGGCCTGACTGCCGAAGCGGTTGCTAAAGAATATAATGTTAGTCGCGAAGACCAGGATGAGTTTTCGTACCACTCACACCAGAAGGCCATCAAGGCTATCCAGAATGGGCACATGAAACAAGGTGTATTGCCTATCACCGTTAAGGAAACCTATCTGGATGACAATCTGAAAAAGAAAACCAAAGAATACATAGTTGATACTGATGAAGGGCCACGAGCTGATACCAGCATTGATAAACTGGCCAAACTAAAACCGGTATTCAGTGCCGATGGTGTGGTAACCGCGGGTAACTCATCACAAACATCAGATGGAGCGGCGTTCGTTTTGATCGTATCCGAAAAGATGCTGAAAGAATTGAATGTAAAACCTATAGCCCGTTTGGTAAGCTATGGCGTTGCAGGTGTTCCGCCACGAATTATGGGTATTGGGCCTATTTATGCTATCCCGAAAGCACTTAAACAAGCGGGAATGACCTTAGATCAAATAGACCTGTTTGAATTGAACGAAGCCTTCGCATCACAATCATTAGCGGTAGTTAGGGAGTTAGGCATTGATCAAAGCAAGTTAAATGTAAATGGCGGTGCCATTGCGTTGGGGCATCCGCTTGGTTGTACGGGCGCTAAATTAACGGTTCAATTGATGAACGAATTGAAACGAGTGGATAAGAAATATGGTATCGTTACCATGTGTGTTGGAACGGGACAAGGCGCTGCGGGCGTTTTCGAAATGTTATAAACGGGTTAAGAACAAGAAATATTAAAGTCATGGACACTATAGAAAAAAAGGCAATAAAAGGCGGTGAGTTCATTATTAAAGAAACTGAAGCCGCGGATATTTTTATACCTGAGGAGTTTGACGAGGAATCGCAGATGATCAAAAAAACCTGTGAGGATTTTTTGGCTGCCGAAGTATTCCCTAACCTTGAACGTATTGATGCACAGGAAGAAGGTTTAATGCCAACGCTAATGGATAAAGCTGGCGAATTAGGTTTGCTCAGTGTATCCATCCCCGAAGAATACGGCGGTTTTGGTAAAAACTTCAACACTTCCATGTTGGTTGCTGATGCTGTTGGCGCGGGGTATTCGTTCGCGGTGGCTTTATCTGCTCATACCGGTATCGGTACGTTGCCGATCCTTTATTATGGTAACGAAGCTCAGAAAAACAAATACATCCCTAAATTAGGTACTGGTGAGTGGAAAGCTGCTTATTGTTTAACTGAGCCAAATTCTGGTTCGGATGCTAACTCGGGCCGTACCAAAGCTATATTGAACGAAGCCGGAACGCATTATTTGATCACCGGTCAAAAAATGTGGATCACCAATGGTGGCTTTGCCGATATCTTCGTGGTGTTCGCTAAAATTGATGATGATGCTAATTTGAGCGCGTTCATTGTTGAAAAGGAATTCGGTGGTATCAGCATGAACCCTGAAGAACATAAATTGGGTATCAAAGGCTCGTCAACCCGTCAGGTATTCTTTACCGATTGCCCGGTTCCGGTTGAGAACTTGTTATCAGAGCGCCAGAACGGTTTTAAGATCGCCGTAAACATCCTGAACATTGGCCGTATCAAGTTGGGTGCAGCAGCTATTGGTTCGTCACGTATGGCTATAAATTACGCGGTTAACTATTCTAATGAACGTGTTCAGTTTAAACTGCCGATATCTAAGTTTGGTGCCATCCGTTACAAACTTGCCGAGATGGCAACACGGATTTACGCTACCGAAAGCGCGGCATATCGTGCCGGTCAGAATATTGATGATGCTTACGAAGCATTACACGCCGGTGGCATGGATCTGGCGAAAGCCAAACTAAAATCGGTAGAGCAATTTGCCGTAGAGTGCGCCATACTAAAAGTATGGGGATCTGAAACTTTGGATTATGTGGTTGACGAAGGCTTGCAGGTTTACGGTGGTATGGGTTACAGCGCCGAGGCGCCGATGGAGCGTGCTTACCGCGATAGCCGTATCAACCGGATATTTGAAGGTACCAACGAGATCAACAGGATGCTGATCGTAGATATGTTATTAAAACGCGCCCTAAAAGGCGAGTTGGATTTGATGACACCAGCCATGGCTGTTGCCGGAGAGTTAATGGCTATCCCTGATTTTGGTGCCGAAGATGATTCGCCTTTCGCTTACGAAAAAAGGGTGTTGAAAAATTTAAAGAAAACCGGTTTAATGATAGCCGGTGCCGCGGTACAAAAACTGATGGCTACCTTGGGCAAAGAGCAAGAGATATTGATGAACATTGCCGACATTATTGGTTATGTATATGTAGCCGAATCAACCATACTGCGTACCGAGAAACTGGTGAGCATGCGTGGCGAAGAAGCCTGCAAGGGCCAGCTGGATATGATGCGCATTTATTTGCACGAAGCCGTTGATCATACTTACCTTGCAGGTAAAGAGGCCCTGAACTCTTTTGCCGAAGGTGACGAGTTTACCGCAATGATGATGGGATTAAAACGATTCACCAAAACAGCGCCGTTTAATATTAAGGATGCGCGCCAGCGTGTGGCCAAACAAATTATTGAGGCCAACAAATATTGTTATTAACTGACCATTAATATATAATGCCGAAGCCGCTGCCAAAAGGTGGCGGCTTTTTATGTTAAATGCGTTATAAAACAGGCATTGAACTAAAAGTGATATTTGTGCGTTTATAGGGTTTCAAAGCATGTTTGAGCAATAACAACATATTTTATTTCAACTAAAATGTGTTAAAAAGTGTTAAGGTTCTGTTTTTGAATTTTAAAAGAATAAATTTGCCCTTTATTAGTAAAATGGGCAGAATACTGTTATTGGCATTTGCTGTGTGTATAATAATGAGCGGTTGTGGAAAAGACAATACGCTGGAAGATAACGCACGTGTACAAGCTGCCGCCGATAGCATTATAATACACAAATACCTTACTGATAACAATTTGAATACGGTGGCTAAAGAGATCAGAAAAACAGGGGAGTTTTATATTATCGATACTGTGGGTACCGGTACCGCCTTGTTTACAAACTCAACTTTGGTAACTGTTGGCTTTAAAGGTAGTATACTTGGCCAAAGCAATACATTTATTGATAATATGGCCGGTTTCCATCCATCGTTTACCTTGGGGAATGTTATTCAAGGCTGGCAATTGGGGCTTCCTTTTAATAAAAAGGGCGGCACCATCAGGCTTATCGTTCCATCGGGATATGCTTATGGGCCATATCCGCAATCTGATTATAATTTACCGGCTAACGCCATACTTGATTTTAGAATAAAACTTTACGATATAACCAACTAATTTAATGAAGCGAATTTTATATACCCTGATGGTATTGTGTGCCTTTGGCTTATTATCATGCAGAAAAAGCGGCACTGATATCAGCCTAAAACAGTTTGACGACAATCAGATACAAAACTATATTAAAAGCAATAACCTTACGGAGATGAAACCGTATACCGGCAATGGTGATACTACCGGTATTTATTACCAGGTTATTATCCCCGGTAAAGGTGATTCTATCCTGAACACTACACAAACGGCGTATTTATATACGGCCAAATCATTCGATGGTCAGTTTAACTCCAGCGATACTATATTGAACCATGTTTACAGTTATGCGCCTTATATAGGCCCAACAGGTTTACAAACCGCTATTAAAAATATAGCAAAAACAAGGGGTACTAAAATACGTGTTTTGGTGCCATCAAGAATGGCCTATGGTATTAATGGTACAACAGTAACCCGGTATACATCAAATACAACTACATCCACCACTACAATTCCGGGTAACCAGGGTATTGATTATACTATTACTATTATGGACGAGAAGGGTACCATGGTTGTTACCAACCCTTTAACCAACCAGCCCGAAACTGTTTTAAAGCAAGCGGTTTATGATGAGATCAGTATTAAAAAATACCTTGCCGCGCAAGGCTTTAGCGGTTATACCCGAATTGATACAGGTAAATATAAGGGGCTATATTACAAAATTACCAAGGCCGGTACAGGTACTGATAAAATTGGCATAGGCTCGGTTGTTGGGGTTCAGTATACGGGCTTTTTATTTAACACCGCTATTTTTGATCAGCAGATAATTGAAGGTAATTATGCGGCTTCGTCATTGATACTGTACAAAGATGAGGTTGTTGACGCGATGCTTGGCGCTTTACCTAAGGCTACTGCGGGTGCAGATATTTCTATCATTACACCATCAGCGTTGGCTTATGGTGTGGCCGGAGCTACTAATAGCGCGAGCGGTGGGTTTGGGATACCGGCATTTAGCTGTTTGCGTTTTGATATGAGCATAATAACGGTTGCCAATTAATTTATTTACTTAAAGCCGCTTTAAAAGCTTTAAGGCAACGATCGCGAGCGAAAACGTGATCAACAATGGGTTTTGGATATGTGCTGAAGTCGGCATATTCCGGAACCCATTTTTTTATGTATTCCAATTTGGGATCAAAGCGTTTGAGTTGCAGTTCGGGATTAAATACCCTGAAGTACGGAGCCGCATCATTACCCGATCCGACGGCCCATTGCCAGCCGCCTACGTTGCTTGCCATTTCGTAATCTAATAGCAGGCGGGCAAAGTAATGTTCGCCCCAGCGCCAGTCTATCAATAAATGTTTGCTTAAAAAGCTGGCAACAACCATACGTACACGGTTGTGCATATAGCCTGTGGCATTCAATTCGCGCATGCCGGCATCAACTAAGGGGTAGCCTGTTTTACCTTCGCACCAGGCTTTAAATTCGGTTTCGTTATTGCGCCATTTAATGCGGTCGTAATCTGGCTTAAAGGCATGTGTAGCCATTTGGGGGAAGTGGTATAATATCATGGCGTAGAAGTCACGCCATATCAATTCATTCAGCCATGTTTTTTCGGGGGCCTGGTTGGCATCGCTTGCCAGCTGGCGGATGCTTACTGTGCCGAAACGTAAATGCAGGCCAATGTGCGACGTGCCTTTAACAGCCGGATAGTCACGCTTCCCTGCATAATTATCAATTACATTTTTGTATTCCTTTGGTGGGAAGCTGGTTTTGCTTTTCACAAAGCTCATATCTTTTAATGTTGGGATAGGCAGTGGTTTTATCCCGACAAGGTTTTTTAGGTATTTTGTGGTAGGATATGATTTAAGATAGAAAGCGTTAAGCTTGCCATTCCATTTGCGTTTGTAAGGTGTAAATACGGTATAGGGTTTGCCGTCATCTTTAATAACCTCGTCCATCTCAAAAATAACCTGGTCTTTGTAAGTGTTAAATGAAATGCCTTTTTTATTGAATAGCTTTTTCATTTCACTATCACGCTCAAGAGCATAGGGTTCGTAATCGTGATTGGTATAAACGGATTGTACGTTGTACTCATTTAAAATCTCGTCCCAGGCATGGTAAGGTTTGGCATATTTGACTAAGAGCGATGAGTTGTGGGTTGCTAACTCGCTGTTTAAACCTTGGATGGTTTGGTAGATGAAGGTTACGCGGGCATCATCTTTATCTTCCAGTTTATCCAGTATTTCGGGATCGAAAATAAAGAGGCATAGTACAGGTGTGTTGCCTTTAAGGGCATGATATAAGCCTGCGTTATCATTTAATCTCAAGTCGCGCCGGAACCAAAAAATGCTGATGGGCTGTTTCAATTATATATTTTGTTTACCAACGTGTATTTACGTAAATGGTTTGGCAACGGATCGGTACTGCGCAATAAAAAAAAGCCCCGCTGATGGGCGGAGCTTGTGGGATATTTGATTTGAATAAGGGACTATAGAATTTGTACGCCCTGGTACGAGTTATTAATGGTAACCTTGGTATCGGAGTTGTTTTTGCCTGCGTAGCCGGTATAGGTTTTTGTTGTGGAAAAACGTTTTGAATCTTCGGGTGTTTTGTTGGTTACTTTAACACGGTCGTCGTCATATTTAAGTTCGCCACCCATTCTGATCGCTACAGAGAAATCAAAGTTGTTTTTTGAACTTAAAGTTACCGGCGCGAAAGATGAGTTAACGTTTAATATTTTTACATTTTTATCCAGACCGTTTATCTTTAAACCATCACCGTATCTTACCGATATTTCGCCCGAGCTTTTAATTGTGGATATATCGGCGGAAATACTCACACCTGTAAACTTGAGGTTATTGGCACTGCCTATTTTAACACCACCACCATTACTGTATTGGCAGTTGAGCGTGCTTCCGGTTATTGATTCGATGTTGACATCGCTAAAGCGGGTGGTTATATCGTTTTCGGTATTGGTTAAATCTTTGGCGGTAAAAGTACCGTACTGGGTATTGATCAATAACTTGCCTTTAAAATCGGGCAGGGTTACGGCGCCAAAGCGGTTTTTAATTTCTAACGCGCTTTTTGATGGCATGTATACCGTGTAATTTACCACCGCTTTGTTTACGTAGCTTTTGCCATTGTTACTCCAGCTGCCCCATTGGTGGTTCTGGCTCTCAATTTTGGTGGTGAATGATATTACGCCATTATCTTTATTATCGTTAATGGTAATGCCATCTAATAATTTTTGGGCATCTTCTTCTTCGTTAGCTATACCTTTAATTTCAACATCAACCTTAAACTCGTTTTTATTCCAGGTGTTTACGGTTACTTTACCATAGCTGTTATTGATCTGCAATTTATCACCCGAACTAACCGAATAGCTTTTGCTGAATGTTTTTGTTTTCTCTTTTACTTCGCCGCTTTTAATTTTTTCATCAAGGTTTTTATCCGAAGAGTTATAGGTAAATGTATTGCTGCTATGGCTAAAAGACTTTGCTACACCCTGATACGCTTTGGCGGCGCTTCCGTCATAAGTATAGCCATACCTTTGAACTACTAAAGGTGCTGTAGGCGCTACTTTATATACCCTGGGCGCTACCTTTAAAGCTTTAAGGCTTTTGGTAGTATAAAGTTGTCCATTAATTTTTACTTCTTTCCCGTTACTATCAATAACGATCCCCACTCCATTGGTAGAGGTGCTAAAAAGCTGACCGTTTAATGCTGCGGCCTGCAAATTGTGCCTGGTAAGTACCTTCATGCTATCAAGTTTGGTTTGCATATCTTGTAATTTCTTCTCCATTTGCACCATTTTTTCTTCAAGGGCTTTCTCTTTTGCAGGAGGCACATCCTGACTAAAGGCAATGGTATGTAGGCCCACCACCATAATCAGGGTGTATAGGCTGGTATTAAATATTTTTGATTTCATGATCTTTTTGTTGTTTTTTACTTTGATTAAACTGCTCTATTACATTTAATTGCTGATTAAGCACCTCGGTTTGTATTTGCAAGTTCCGGATCATTGCGCGTAAAACACTTTCCTGGTCGGGGCTGGTTACTAAATCTTTATTTAATTTTTTATAGGTGGAATCCATTTTTGCTAACTCGCCGCTAAACTCTTTGTATAGCTGCGGATCATTTTTTGCCAGTGTTCTTAACTCGGTACGCTTGGTTTCAACCAATGATACGTAGTGGGCCTGTTGTTTGGCATACTCAGGGCTTATGGCGTTTGCTATATCGCGGGTGTTTGTGTGATCGTGCTTTTCGGTTTTGATATAGCATACGAAACCTATAGCCATTACTACTATTATTAAAGCGGCTACACGCATTACAAAACCCAGTGTAAAGGTTTTGGCTTCGCGCTTTGGGAGCTGTACTTCCGTTGCCGGGAGTTTTGCTTCTATCTTAGTCCATAAATCATTTCCGGGTTCCAGATCATCAAACTCGTCGGTATTGTTTTTGATGAAATTTTCTAATCGCTTGCTCATGATGTTATTCCTTTCTGTTTCAAAATTTCAATTAACTTTCTTTTTGCTCTTAAAAACTGAGTGCGAGATGTATTCTCGTTTATACTTAAAACCTGCCCTATCTCCTCATGGTCATACCCTTCTAAAAGGTAAAGCGATAAAACAATGCGGTAACCTTCGGGCAATAGTTTCATGGCTTGTTTAACCTGGTCCACTTTGTATTGCAGTTCGCTATCGTCATCCGGGTCAGCATCGGCCAAGTTCTCTATTTCTTCACCGTTAATGTCAACCAAATCCATTTTGCGTTTGCGCAATTGATTTATGCAGCGGTGTACAACAATTTGCTTTAACCAAAGGCCAAAAGTTGTTTCCTGCCTAAAATCTTTTATCCGTGCAAACGCATCCAGGAATGCTTCCTGCAATACATCTTGGGCCTCATCCAGGTTATTCATCATACGGAAAGCGGTATTTAACATCGCTTTTGAGTATAATTTGTATAACTCGTAATGAGCCTGTTTGCTTCCCTGTTTACATTCAACCACCAGGTTGTAATGTTTGTCTACATAAACGGCTTCCAAATTTTTTATTCAGCTTTCAGGTTAAATGACACAGCGTTTTTTAAAACGTTGCATATGAGCGTGAAAAAATGTTAATGTTTATTAAAGATACTTTAAAGAAGCGTCATTGCTGCGAGGTACGAAGCAATCTCTTTAGGACAAACAGACTTACATAGTGGCTCTGTACAGTTGGGGATTGCTTCGTACCTCGCAATTGTAAGGGTTTATTAATTCGGTAATAGAATCAGGATTTTTATTTGTTGTTTAGGGTGGTCATTTCGATAGGTTTTTTTCCATTGATACCTTGATGTGGCCTTTCCCAATTATAGTAAACGAGATATTTAAGAAGTTCATCTTCGAGTTCTGCAAAGCTGTCAAAATCGGTATCCTCGATAAGATCTTCTTTAAGTGTACGCCAGAAACGTTCAACCTTACCATTCGTCTGCGGGCGGTAAGGCTTCATGTAACGTCGTTTGATACCTGTTTCTACCAGCATTCGTTCGAAGGGATGGTTTTTCTTATTCAAACTGGTAGAAGTGCCGAACTCCGGGCCATTATCAGCGATGATCTCTTCGAACTGAATACCGAACTCACGTTTAAGTGCCTGCATACAGCGCAGTGCTGTAAACATCGTGGTTAAAGCGGTAATATCTTCCATTACTTCTGCCCAGGCCAGGCGGGAGTGGTCGTCCAATACGCAAAGCAGGTATAGCTTCCTGTTTTGTCCCCTGATCACACTTTTACTGAGGTGATGACAGTCTATATGTCCTAATTGGCCCATACGCTCTTTGATAATCTTTCGCTTTTCTTCTTTATCTGCAACAGCTAAACGGTTCTTATTGTGCCGCTTCAGAATGTTATATACACCTGAAGGCGATGGTGTAAAGTTATTACCTTTTTGCTTAAACCGATCTGCTATCTCGAACTTATTGCAGCCTCTGGCACGCAAATCTAATACCTGCTGTTCATCTTCAGGATCAGGACGACGGGTACTATACTTCGGCCCGCGTTTGGCGGGTAACAGATCATATTCGTTGCCGGACTGCTTAAAACGATTGTAATACTTCAGAAAACTTCGTGGGTCAGTGTCATGGGCCGAATAGAAGTCCTTGGCAAACTTAAAGGTCGTGTGCTCTCCACGTTTTACCTGTTCATATTCTCCAATAAGGAAACGATACTTGCTCAGATAGTTCCGCTTTAGCGTTAGGTCATTATTAATATTCCGCATAACTTTTAGCTTACATAGTATAAAGCTAATTCTGTTACCGAATTATCTGACCTTTACAGCAATGACGCGATGGAGGTATGGTGTTTTATATGGTATGATCTTTCAAAAAATTATCAATCGCCTTTACCGCGCTTTGATATCTTTCATCACCAATACCCGAAATAACTATATATGGTGCATTTAGCGCTTGTAACTCTTTATGCCAAACCTGCATAAAGTGCTCACGCATGTTTGGGAAATCCCGTAGGGGATCATCTTCCCAGGGCAAATCGATATTGAGGAGCAGGTAGTAATCATAATGATGCTGTGATAGCTCGTCAATAACCACTTGCGGTGCTTTGCCAAACATCTGATCACTCCAGATCTTGACGGTGATAAACGTGGTGTCGCAAATGAGTATTTTGTTGGCTTGGGGGATCAGGCTGTTTTCGAGGGCTATCTGGCCGTGAAACATGTTGATCTCATCTTGCCAGGTGGGTGGTTCGGTTAAGGCGTCGCAGTACTCCCGGGCGTACTCGGGCACCCAAACGGTATGGTAATGATTAGCCAGATAGGCCGACATGGTAGATTTACCTGTTGACTCGGGCCCTACTATCGCTATTTTGATGATGCCACTCATGCCTGGATAGTTTGTTGTTTACGATAATCTTTACGCCAGTCCAGATACCCCATTAAAGCTATGGCAATATAAATGGCATACATTAGGGCAGTTAGGTTAAGATGCTTGAAAGAATATACACCAACGTATATTACGTCGACAAAGATCCAGATGAGCCAATTCTCTAAAACCTTGCGGGCTAAAAATACTTGCGCTACTAAACTGCATGCGGTGCAAAAGCTATCGATAAAAGGAAAAGCGGCATCGGTGTTTTTTTTGAGCAGAATGCCTAATAAACCTGTAAACACAATAACGGCTGCAATACTGAGGGATACTTCGGTATGGGTAATTTTTAGTACGGGGGTTTTGGCTTCGGTTTTAGGTTTGCGGCTCCAAAAATACCAGCCATAAATATTCATGACCATAAAATAAAATTGCAGGCCCATATCCGCGTAAAGCTTGGAATCCCAGAAGATGAAGATGTAAATACCAACGCTCACAATGGCGAAACTCCAGTTCCAGATGTTATTGCGGGCAGCAAGGTATACGCATAGCAAACCGGTAATTACGCCCACAACCTCCAATGTACTTTGGGCGGCCCACCAAGTTTCTATCGCCTTTGTAATATCCATTAAAAAAGGTGCTTAATAAATACCCTGGAAAAATCCCGACAAGGATACATCAAAGTAGTAGCATATTTTACGCAGGGTATCTAAACGGATATCAACCTTTCCGGATTCTAAACGGGCAATGTTGATGTTTGTTTCGGTATAGAATTTTTCCTGGCTCACCTGGTTTTGCCTACGCAAACGCTTAATTTGGAGGGCCACCTTTTTTTTAAAGGCGATTTCTGACGTGTTTAAATATTCAAAATCAGTAAGTAGCATTTGTCGTCAAATTTGTTCCTATAGGTTGTAAGTACTTCTATTGTAACTAATATATTACAATAAGTTTAAAAACAAGCGTGTTTGTTACCTACTAGGGTAACCACACCAATGAATAATTAAAGATAAATTAAATTTCCTGACGTTTTAGTATTTGTTTGTACTTATTTATGCGCTTACATTTGGTGTATACAAAACGAAGTACCAAGGCTTATCACTTTAGGAAATAAAAATTTTGCATCTACCCATGAAAAATTTTTTGTTTTGAGTTCTCAGACGCCCATGCTGAGTAATTTGTGTTCTTTGTTTGGGTTTAATCAATAGTTTAAATTAATTAGGGGAAAGGGAGCTTCAAAAGAGCTCTCTTTTTTTGCGTAAACTATTTTGCTATGCATGCATAATAGTTTATATTTGAATTATAAATTGGAATCAAGAGCCGAGAATCAAGAATCAGGACAAAAAAGCATGTCCATTGTTGGTATTTGCAAGGGGAGGAAATTGATTTTATCTCTTTATCTTGATCCTCATAACCAAACATAGATATGCATTTTGAACTATCAGAAGAACACATGATGATACGCCAGGCGGCCCGTGATTTTGCACAGCAAGAGCTTAAACCAGGTGTTATTGAGCGTGATGAGCATCAGAAATTCCCGGCAGAGCAGGTTAAGAAACTGGGTGAGCTGGGTTTTTTAGGTATGATGGTTGACCCCAAATATGGTGGGAGCGGCATGGATAGCATATCGTATGTGCTGGTGATGGAAGAGCTATCTAAAATAGACGCATCGGCATCGGTAGTGGTATCGGTTAATAATTCGCTGGTGTGTTATGGTTTAGAGCACTTTGGCAGCGAAGAGCAAAAACAAAAATATTTGGTACCCCTGGCCAAAGGCGAAAAGATAGGCGCGTTTTGCTTATCGGAACCCGAAGCGGGCAGCGATGCTACATCGCAACATACAAGCGCTATTGATATGGGTGATCATTACCTACTGAATGGCACCAAAAACTGGATCACCAATGGTAGCAATGCATCAACTTATTTGGTAATAGCCCAAACTCATGCCGAGCAAGGGCATCATGGGATCAATGCTTTAATTGTAGAGAAGGGAATGGAGGGTTTCACCATTGGCCCTAAAGAAAATAAATTAGGCATCCGCGGAAGCGATACACACTCGTTGATGTTTACCGATGTGAAAGTGCCTAAAGAGAACCGTATTGGTGAAGATGGCTTCGGTTTTAAATTTGCTATGAAGACTTTGGAGGGTGGCCGCATTGGTATCGCTTCGCAGGCGTTAGGTATAGCATCCGGCGCTTATGAGTTGGCTCTGGCTTATAGTAAAGAGCGTAAAACTTTTGGTAAGCCTTTATCTGAGCATCAATCTATCCAGTTTAAACTGGCCGATATGGCTACCGAAATTGAAGCGGCCCGTTTAATGTGTTTAAAGGCGGCCTGGCTGAAAGATAATGGACAACCGTATGCGCAAGCCAGTTCAATGGCTAAGTTATTTGCATCGGATGTGGCCATGCGGGTAACCATTGAGGCTGTGCAGATACACGGTGGCTATGGCTTTGTTAAAGAGTACCATGTAGAGCGCTTAATGCGTGATGCCAAGATCACACAGATATATGAGGGTACTTCTGAGATTCAGAAGATAGTGATATCGAGGGAAGTGCTGAAATGATGGAAAATGTGAGAGGTAAGATGGAAGATGTTGAAGTAAACGAAGAAGCGTCATTGCGAGGTACGAAGCAATCTCTTTAGGCAGAGCGGCCATGTAAGTTCGCCCTGTATAGTTAGGGATTGCTTCGTACCTCGCAATGACGCGCGGCCTAGGGGAGCTTACCTACACCTTAATAATAATCTTCTTTTTATACATCCAGGTTAGTATCAGCATAAAGAAGAGCACCATGCAAATGGCCCAGGCCAGTGAGGCGTTGACCGGTGAAAAATAGGGTGCGAAGCCATGTTGATAACAGTATTGCAGAATGCCTTGCTGCTTATCGCCTACTTTGATCAATGCTGCTGATTTTACAATAAATGCTGATAAAAAGAATACGGTGATGGCATTTACGCCGTATACTACAAATGCCTGGGTGAAGCGTTTGTAGCCCTGTACATCAATTATCCAGTAGCAAAAGGCGAGGCCGAGGGTTGCCAGTCCGCCGGCGTAGAGTACGTATGAGCTTGTCCAGAGGGCTTTGTTGATGGGGAAGAACAGATCCCATAGTAAGCCTAATATTACCGCGCCTAAGCCTACGCAAAACATCCAGGTAACTTTTGTGGGTTCGTCTTTATCTTTCCGTTTTAGCCAGGTGCCTATTAGTATGCCGAACAAGGTTGTACCACAGGCGGGGATTGTTCCTAATAAACCTTCGGGATCCCAGGTTACGGATGATTTCCAGAGGTGTGCGCTACCTATTAAGGTACGATCTACCCAGGCACCCAGGTTGGTTTCGGGTTGCAGGTTGGCGTAGCCTATTCCCGGAACGGGTATAAAAGTCATTAATATAAAGTACAGGATCAGGAATGTCCAGAACAGAATAAGTTGGGTTTTGCGTTCGGTTTTTACAAAGATGATCCCGCAAATAGCGAATACTAAACCTATGCGCGGCAATACGCCGGGGATACGCATAGTGCTGAAATTGAATTTGGGGTATAAGGCTAAAAACCAACCTAAAGCGATCAATATAGCTCCGCGCCTGATCACGCTTATCAATAATTTGCTATGGTTAGCGGTATCAGCCTTTTTAGTTTCCATGGCGAACACGATGGATACGCCTACGATGAACAGGAAGAAAGGGAATATCAGATCGGTAGGTGTACATCCATTCCACGTTGCATGCTCAAGCGGAGCATAAATGTGGCCCCAATCGCCGGGGTTATTCACCAGTATCATCCCGGCAACGGTTAAGCCGCGAAATACATCGAGCGATAATAGCCTGTTATTCAGTTTTGCATCGGGAGCAAGGGTTTGTTGGGCCATGGTTTGGTGTTGGTTTTAACAAATATAGTAAATGAGAATCAAGAAGTAAAGGTAGCCCGCCTGTTGGCAGACAGGGAATTAAGAGTTGAATGTCAATTGATCTTATACCTATTTGAAGGATTTTTCGTATTTTTGTGTTAGGAGAGGTTTGAGAATAAAGAGCAAGGAATAAGAATTAAAAAAATCTTACTTTATCCCCCTCCCTTTGGAAGAATCAAGAGTTGAGAATCAGCCTGCCTGTCGGCAGACAGGAAATCAAGACTTTAAAATTCCTACTTTATCCCCCCTTTGGCTTGAGTGGTTTTTTGAAACACCCATAAATACCCCTGTCTGCCGACAGGCAGGCATAATTTGTTATTCGGGTTATCGAAGTAATTGCACATCTTTGGTTTAAATGAATAGGCTCAACTCAAATTTACAGCGTTTATTCCAATCGGCACAAAAGGCGGAGCGGTTGGGTATCGGGCTTATGTCGGGTACATCGCTGGATGGTTTGGATGTTGCGTTTTGCCGTTTTGCCGGGAGTGGATTGAATACGAGTTTTGAGTTGGTAGCTTTTGAAACCATACCGTACCCTGATGATTTTAAGAGTGAAGTGCGGGAGGTGTTCTCTAAAAAGATGGTTGATTTGGAAAAGCTTACTCTGCTGAATGCTTTTATCGGGAGTTATCATGGTGCATTGATACTTACCTGTTTATCGGAGTGGAAGATCAATGCCGGGGATGTTGATTTTATTGCCAGCCACGGCCAAACCATATACCATGCGCCTAAAAGTTTGCACGGGCAAGTTGATTACCCCAACGCTACATTACAAATTGGCGATGGTGACCATATAGCGGTTAAAACCGGGATACTGACCATTAGCGATTTCAGGCAGAAACATATTGCAGGCGGCGGACAAGGTGCCCCGCTGGCTTTATATGGTGATGTGATTTTGGGAAGTAAAACTGGGGAGAACCGGGTATTGTTAAATATAGGTGGTATTGCTAATTTAACTTTTCTTCCGGGAGATGGGGATACTTCGAGAGTAATGTGTACCGACATTGGCCCGGGTAATACCATGATAGATGCTGTGTGTAAGCTGTACTTTGATAGGGCTTATGATGAGGATTCAAAGATAGCCTTATCGGGAACGGTGAATGATAATCTATTAAATGCTCTGCTTGATCATCCGTTTTTTAATGAGGTGTTACCCAAAACTACCGGCCCGGAGTTGTTTAATCTGGAGTATTTACGTAAAGCGCAACAGCGATCTCATACTATCGGTATAGTTCCTTCGGATATTGTGGCTACTATAAGCCTGTTTACCGCGCAAACTATTGCTAATGCGGTTATGCAATTCAATATCCCGCAAGGGGCAAAACTATTTGCCAGTGGCGGCGGCGCTCATAACCCGTTCGTAATGCAGCAATTGCAACGGTTATTACCCGATGTTGTTATTGGCAATACCAGCGAACTGGGTATACAGCCCGACGCCAAAGAGGCTATATTGTTCGCCCTTTTAGGAAACGAAGCCCTTTGCGGCGAACCTATTACAATAGGCAGTAATCCCCAGGTTTTAATGGGGAAATTCAGCTTTCCGATATAGTATTAATATAACTGTATGTTTTCGCGGCGGTAGGCGTTAAGGGCGCTATCATCAGGTTCCAGATCGGTTATCAGGCAATCTATCTGGTGCAGCTCGCAAACGCGCATGCGTTGTACGGTGTTCAGCTTTTCGGCAACACACATAATAGCCAGTTTATTTGAAGCTTTGATCATCGCCTTTTTTACCTGAACAATATCCAGGTCAGAATCGGTCAATCCATCGCCTATTGAAATGCCGTTGGTACCTAAAAAGCAGATGTCGAAACGGATCTCGCTTAAATAGCTCACAACCTGCGTGCCTACACATACCTGCGAGTTTTTTGAAAATTGGCCGCCTATTAATATCACCGTAATTAAAGGGTGGTCTGCCAGTTGCAATGCTACCAACGGACTAATGGTAAATATAGTAGCCGTGCGGGTTGGCGGCAACATGCCAACCATTTGCAAAACGGTAGTACCGCCGCCGGTTAAAACCACCATGCCATCTTTTATCAGGTCCATGCCTTTTTTAGCGATCTCTTTTTTGGCCTCGCCTGCATAAATGTCGTTTTGTTGAAATGGGTAATGATATGAGCGGGATAATGCGCCGCCATGCACTTTAACAATTGTACCCGCTTCATCCATCTCATTAAGGTCGCGGCGGATGGTATCTTCGGATACATTGAGTTGCAGGGCCAGATCGGATGATAATACTTTATTATGCAGATTTATTTCTTTGATAATTAAAGCGTGTCGTTCTTTTTTGAGCATTTTGTTTAAGGCTTATTTAGATTTTATTTAAAGTTGCATTTTTTTGCGGATTTTAAAAATTAAATTGTCTGAAACATGCAAATAATAAAATAATTTTTATTTAAATTAGCCTTGCAGTTCATATTTTGCAAACAGGGGCCTGCATGTTATTGCACGTTTGCCCGTATACCCCGATTGATTTTAGTATAAAAACAGTTATCTGAAAATCTAAACGGCACTTACGGTTTATTATTTTTCATTATACATTGCTTTTTTATTGTTACGTAGCTGTTGTGAGTTTGAGGATGGTTAGTGTTTTGGGATATGCTCTTCAATGGTTCAATTAATTTTCAACTAAATAACAACTATAAATAAACTCAAGTATGAAAAAAAATCTACTCATTCTTTTCTTGCTGATTAGTTGCTGTGCCATGCAGGTTATGGCGCAAACTACAGTTAAAGGAAAAGTTACCAATGAAAAAGATGGTACACCCATTCCCGGAGTTACCATCAAAGTTAAAAATTCGGCTATTATTGCCATTTCCAATGCCGATGGTACTTATTCTATCAGAGCAAATAATGGCCAAGTGCTGGTGTTTTCGTTCATCGGATATGTAAGTAAAGATGTTACTGTTGGTACAGCTGGCACTTACAATGTTACTCTTGCAGAATCTGAAGGAACAGCCTTAACCGAGGTTGTGGTAACGGCCTATGGTATCGAAAGGAATAAGCCGAGTCTTGGTTATTCAACGCCTACGGTAAAAGGCGACGAGGTATCCGAAACCCAACGTGAAGATTTTTTTGGTGGTTTGCAAGGCCGTGTGCCGGGCTTATCCATTAATAGCACCAGCGGTAACCCAGGCGCATCAGCCCAGATCGTTTTGCGTGGTTTTACTTCTATCAGTGGCGATAATAACGCGTTGATCGTTGTAGATGGTGTTCCGGTTAACAATACAACACTTAACCAAACCAGTCAATTGGTATCCGGTGCGGCTAACCGCGATCAGGATTATTCAAACCGTGCCATGGATATCAACCCGTATGATATAGAAAGCTATACTATAATGAAAGGCCCGGAGGCTACTGCATTATATGGTAGCGCGGGCGCGGGTGGTGCTATATTGATCACCACTAAAAAAGGTAAAGCGGGTGTGGCCAGTATCACTTATACAACAAGCGAAAGGTTAGAGCGCTTAAACAAGTTCCCTCAGTTTCAAACCGTGTATAACTCTGGTACAAGTGGTGTATTTGCCAGTTCTACCGTATTTGGTGGTCCGCGGTTTTTACCCGGAACGCAGATATATGATAATATTAACGAGTTTTATCAAACCGCATTCACATCAAAACAGAATGTTGCTATTGAGGGCGGAACAGATAAATATACCTACCGTTGGTCAAACGAGTATTCAAACCAAAACGGTGTTGTTCCAACATCGGCTTATAAACGCTTTTCGAGCCGTATAACTGCCAGCGCCGTAGTTACACCATGGCTTAAGATCACAAACACTTTTGCTTACACCAACGCTGTTAACAATAAGGTAAATAAAGGCCCTAACGGAATTTTAATGCAGTTGGCCAGGTTTAACCCTTCGTTTGATATCAGGCAATATCAAAATCCTGATGGAACGCGTTTATTGCACTATTCCTCAATTTTCAGTGAGTATGATAACCCACTATGGGATGTAAATAAAGATCCCGCTGTAGATAAAACCGATCGTATTTTAGGCAACGTTAATATACAGTTAAAACCTACAAAATGGGTTACCGTAACCGGCATATTTGGTGCCGATATAGCTTCAACCGCTGGCATACAAGTTTACAATGGTCAATCATATAAAGGCTCGGGTAGTGCATCTGCACCTACCGGTGGTTATATACTCAATTATCAAAAATTTGATAAGTTGTATAACGGTTCGTTAACGGCTTCGGCAAAAAGCAAGTTTGGAGCAAATTTTAGCGGCCAATACGTTATTGGTGGTAGCTTTAACGATTTTAATTCCAATACACAGTCGCAATCAGGTACCAATTTTTACGACCCTAACTTTTACAGTATTAACAACACCCTACCTACTACCAGGAACGCTTATAACTCTATCATACGCTTCCGCAATGTGGGTGCATTCGCACAAACTATATTTGGTTACAAGGCTCTATTATATTTAACCTTAACCGGCCGTGTTGATGGTACTTCAAGGTTATTTCCAAGCCTGAACGCCAATACCGGTACTACTGCCGAGGCACATCCATACTTTGCCTACCCATCAGCCAGTATGGCATTTAACTTTAGCGAGATAAAAAAGGTTAAAGACGCTTTGCCTTGGCTTGATAATGCTAAGCTTCGTGCATCATACGCCCTTACCGGTAAAGAGCCTTATCGCGAATACGCTTTAGGTACAAATTACGTATCAGCCTCTACAACAGGTGGCGGTTATTACCTGAGTGTTAACGCGGGTAATGCCACATTGAAGCCAGAAACATCTAAAAACTTTGAAACAGGTATCGAAGCGCAAATGTTTAACGGCCGTTTGGGTGTCGACTTCAACTTCTTTAACTTAACCAGCGCCGACCAGATCATTAACCCGCGTTTAAGTTATGCCAGCGGTTTCGTATTAGAATTATTGAACGGCGGTACGGTTAGAAACAGGGGTTTTGAGGCTCAAATAACCGGAACACCGATCAGGTCCAAAAACTTTAGCTGGGATTTAAGCCTTACCTATACCCAATATAAAGGTACCGTAGTTTCGATAGCCAACCAGTTGCCTGAGCTTTACGACTCTGATACCTGGGTTGTAGGTAACTTAAGAAGCGCGGCTTCGCCAGGAGCAAGTACTGGTAACGTAACAGGTACCCGTTTTGATAGGAACAAGGCTGGTCAAATTTTAATCAGCCCAACAACCGGTATGCCAACTGTATCTGATGCCACCTTCTACCCTATTGGTGATAGGATACCTTTATTTACTTCAGGTTTGGTTAACACTTTCAAATATAAAAGCTTAAGCTTATCTTTCCTTTGGGATTTACGCTGGGGCGGAGATGTGATAAACGATACCGAGTACGAAAACTATACAAGGGAGATCAGTACCAAAACGCTTGACAGGGAAACTCCAAGGGTGATTACCGGTGTATTGAAAGATGGACTTGAAAATACCGATCATCCAACACCTAACACCATATCGTTAACACCTTACGCTATATCTAACTACTATACTACTAACGTAGCACCCGAAATGTTTGTTGAGCACAATATCAAAGCTTTAAGGTTGCGCGATGCTACTTTGCGTTACAATCTACCACAATCAGCATTACATAAGTTAGGTTTTGTTAAGAGCCTGGCAGTAACCTTTACAGTAACCGATGCGGTATTAATTACCAACTACTCTGGCACCGACCCTGAAAGTAATGCCACCAACGCAAGTTCGGGCGGTATAGGTGGTTACGGTATTGATTATGGTAACGTAGGTAAACCTATAGGTTTCAATTTAGGCTTTACCGTTAAACTTTAAGAAGAAGAAAAAAGATGAAGAAAATATATAAAATATCAGCACTGTTAACAGCTTTGGTTTTTACTTCAGGCTGTAACAAATATCTGGATATCAACTCAAACCCGGCAGTACCACAGGTGGTTAAGGCCGAGATACTTTTGCCGCCAATGCAGTTTCAAATGGCTAATGGCACAGGACAGGATTACGAAAGGGCGGTATCAAAGTTGACCCAAAACATGGCCGGCGTTGTCAATGATGATGTAGCATACATTTGGGAGAGGCAAGGTTACGTAGGATCGAGCGATGTAAGTGGTGTAATGTGGCGCATGACCTATTACGACCTTGGTATTAACCTTGAGAACATGATCAAAGACGCGGTAGCCAACCAAAAATGGGAGTACGCGGGTATTGGTTACGCCATGAAAGCCTGGGCATATCAAACAACTACCGATGCCTATGGGCCAATAGTACTTGATGAAGCCTTTACGCCAAACCAATTAACTTTCCACTATCAGGATCAGCCTGTTGTTTATCAACGCGTACGTGAGTGGGTTGACCAGGCTATCCGTTATTTTAACATGACGGACCCATCCCCGAGCCCTGCAGCGTCATTAGCGGTACTTGCTACAGGTGATAACATTTACAGAGGTGATAAAACAAAATGGAAGAAATTTTGCTATGGTTTACTGGCCTTACAATATGGGCACTTAGTTAATAAACCAAATTTTCCAACCGCATTGGCTGATAGTGTTACTAAATACGCCGATCTTTCATTCACCAGTGTTAGTGACGATGCCACAATTTACTTTACAGCATCAAACGTTGCCGATGCTAACCCCTTTGGTGTACTTAACGCGCCCAAGTTAAACTCGGGTTGGTTATCTGCCACCGGTAGTCAGGCATCTTATTACGGAAGACAAACCACTACTATATTAAAAATGTTGACCGGCGGTATCAAAGGTACGGCAACACCATCGCCAACCACTTCGTTAGACCCTCGTTTTAGCAGGTTTTTAACTCCGGGTACAACAGCGGCAACAACTTCGCCAATATATGTTGGCGTTACGCCAGGGCTTTTTACTCCTACAAACGTCCCTCCAATTTTGGGGCAATTAGCTACGGGTACCACTGTTGGATATAACGGCAAATACATGTTTACAGATAGAGCCCGCTATCCAATAATGACCTATGCCGAATTACAATTTATTAAAGCCGAGGCACAGTTTATAAAAAGTGGTGCAACCGTGGCCTATCCAACGTATACTAATGCAATACGCGCTACATTTGACTTTTATAATACTTACGGCCGTACACAAGCTACGCCAGATCTAGTGATAGCCGCAGCAGATATTACTGCTTACATGACATCTTCGGAAGTAGCCCAAAGCGCGGCAACTCTAACTAAGTCGGATATCATGCAGCAAAAATACATAGCCTTATGGGGATGGGGTGGTATTGAAACGTGGTGCGATTTGAGAAAATATCATTACGATCCTTTAATCTATCCAAACTTTTCGTTGCCTACTTCGCCTTCGGCATTGCCTTTATCGGCCACCAACGGCGGTAAAATGTCATATCGTTTAAGGCCACGTTATAACTCGGAGTATGTATGGAACCTTGCTGAGTTGGCAAAATTTGGTGGTGATTTATCTAATTATAATACCCAGGAAATGTGGTTTAGTTTGACTACACCATAATGTTAATATTTTAAAGAAATCAAACAATGAAAAAGATCTCAATAATAACTGTTTGCGCCCTGGCCATCGTATCCGTTGTAATTTTTGGCTGTGTGAAGAACAGATTAAACTACGGCGATATAGAAAAATTTGATGGTGCGAGCCAGTCGCTCTTAAAAATCAATTACGCATCACAGTACGCTAATAACCGGTTGGTTTATTTCAAAATTAACGATCAGCGTATAAGTTACCTGGTTACAGGCAGAACACCTTTCCCGGGTGGTGGCTACAATACCGGTGGTGGTAGTACCGCCGATTTTATGCAGGTAAATTCTGGCGATGTAAAATTCTCGGTAGCATTGCCTCACAAAATTGATAATGGTACTGACTCTTTAGAGTTATTTACAACTAATGTTCAATTAAGTGCAGGAAAAAGTTATGTATTACATGTTACGGATACGGCTGCCACAGAAAAAGCTATTTTAACAGAAGAAACTTTTGCCCGCCCGGATTCATTGAGTGCAAGGTTCCATTTTATCAATTTGATGCCTAACGTTCCGGCTATTGATCTTTATTATGGCGCTACTTTAGCTACTGCTGTCGATCAAAGTACGGATTCATTAATCGTAGGCAATGTTGCATACCTGCAAAGCTCACCTGACTTCTTAATGAAATCAGGCGTAATCAAAAACTGGAAAATAAGGCCAGCAGGTGCTGCTAAAACAGCGGCAACAGTATTAGCTGTTTACACAAGTACAAGTGTACCGCTTGACAGACGTACGTATGCCGCGTATTCCAGCGGTTATAGTGGTAAAACAAATACCCAAAAACCTTATATATCATTTACCCTGATAAGATAAAGGATACAGATTTATAGGTTTGATTAAGTGAGTATATATGGCCCCGGTTGATTCCCGGGGCCATTTTAATGCGGTTGTTGGTTTTTAAGGTTGCCTAAAAGGGGTAATTACCATTACGCACTATCAAGGAGTGTAATAAGCAGACTTTACTAGTTAATAAGTGGGAAGCTAATAAACTTAATTAGCTTTCAATCCATACTTATCGCTAAACTTCCTATACAATTGCTTGTGTAAATTATCCAGATTAATGCTCCGGCCTTGTATAAAAGCGGTTTGAACGTTGATGCTAATCATGTCCAAAGCATCACCACCAGATATAAACAGGTTGGCATCTTTACCGGTTTCTAAACTACCAGTGGTTTTATCTATACCTAATATTTTGGCGTTATTCAGGGTGATCATTGATACGGCCTGTTCTTTAGTTAAGCCATAACTAACAGCCTGGCCAGCCTCAAATGGCAGGTTACGCTGGCGCCAAAAACCTGTTCCGGTTAAACCGTATAGTACACCCGCATCCTGCAAAATTTTAGGGAGTTTGTATGGCAGGTATACATCATCTTCATCCTTATCGGGAAGTGCCTGCGTTTCGCGGATGATTACTGATACATTGTTTGCCTTCAAAATATCGGCAACCAGGTACGATTCTTTACCGCCTACTATTACAACCGATACATTCATCTTTTTACCAAAAGCTACCGCCTGGATGATCTCCTTAGAACCATCGGCAATTACAAACAGCTTTTTCGATCCGTCAAACAAACCTTTCATTGCCTCAAAACGCAGATTGGTTACCGCTGGTTTTGGCAACTCGGCATAAGCTTTGGCTTCCACAAAATACTTGTCCAACTCATCCAAAATCCTTTGCGCCCTATCTGCCGCCGATTCGGCACCCGGCAAGGCCACCTGTTGCCTTCTGCCACGGCCTGCACGTGCGATTGGCCAGTTCAAATGGATAGCCATGTCCTTTTTATAAGCGGCATCTTCCCAGTTCCAGGCATCAAGCTGCACTACAGATGATTGACCCGAGATCAACCCGCCCGATGGTACCGGCTGCGCCAATAAGACACCGTTAGACCGTACTGTTGGCGTAACCTTTGAATCGGTGTTATAAGCGATGAGTGAACGAACGTTAGGATTCAGATCACCTGTTTCCGAATCGTCAACCGTACCACGTGCGCCTTCTTCAACTTCTACTAAACCTAAGGTGGTCATCGGTGCTATGAAGCCTGGGTAAACTTGTTTGCCTTTGGCATCAATTACCTGCACCCCCGGTGTTGCCGGAGCCATGCCGCTGCCAATGGCTGTAATTTTACCTTTATCAAAGGCGATGTAACCATTTTCGATAACCAGGCCATTACCAACATGTATGGTGGCGCCTGTTATTACAATAGCTTGTGATTGTGCTTTGGCAGGAACAATATTGGCCTGACCGTATGTAAGGATAGTGCCCAGCAATAATCCTCCGAAACTTAAAAATACTTTTTTCATGATTTTAATTGCTATGCGATTATTTACTTGAATCTTGTGAATAGCCTAAACCTGTTACAAATTGTGCTTCGTCGTCTTCTGTAGTTTCGCACTCGTATTGGCGGCGGCGTGGTGTGAATGCCCTTGTAGTTGGCGCGCCACTGTTTTTAGCTTCAATCATTTTCTGGATCAAACGACCTTCTTCGGCTTTCAGCGCCTTCTGTTTGGTGGCATCCTTTTCAATATCCCAATAAGGTATACCATCAACATAAGTCTTCTCAGCAACAGCATAAATAGAAAGCGGATCTGCCGACCAGACTACTAAGTCGGCATCTTTACCTGCCTTCAAACTGCCAATGCGTTTATCAACGTGCAGCATTTTAGCCGGGTTAAGTGTTACTAACTTCAAAGCTTCTTCTTCGCTCATGTTACCGTAGGTTACCGCTTTACCAGCTTCCTGGTTTAGGCGACGGGCCATTTCGGCATCATCCGAGTTAAAACCGGTTAGTACACCAACTTCGTGCATCAGCTTTCCGTTGTACGGGATTGCTTCAACAACCTCCATTTTATATGCCCACCAATCGCTAAAGGTTGAACCTGCTATGTTATGCGCTTTCATTTTATCGGCAACCTTATAACCCTCTAAAATATGGGTGAAGGTATTGATCTTAAAGCCCAGCGAATCGGCAACATGGATCAGCATGTTGATCTCCGATTGTATGTAAGAGTGGCAGGTGATAAAACGCTTGCTATCCAGTATCTCAACCAAAGCATCCAACTCCAGGTCACGGCGAACGGTGTTACCTTTTACGGCGCGTGCCGTTTTGTATTCTTTAGCACGGGTAAAGGCATCAATATAAACCTGCTCAACACCCATACGCGTTTGCGGAAAACGAACATTAGGGCCAAACTGTTGCGGGCTATTGCTTTGTTTCACGTTTTCGCCCAAAGCGAATTTGATGAAGCCATCAGAACCTTCAAATTTCATTTCCTCGGGGTTAACACCCCAGCGGTGTTTGATCAGTTGGTTTTGACCACCGATAGGATTAGCCGAGCCATGTAAAATGTGCGATGTAGTGACCCCACCGGCTAATTGGCGATACAGGTCGATATCCTCAGAGTTGATCACATCCGCTATGCGTACTTCGGCGGTTACAGCTTGGGTGCCTTCATTAATACCACCTGAGCCTGCAATGTGTGAGTGTTCGTCCACAATACCGGCCGAAATATGTTTGCCTGTAGCATCAATAACTTTGGCATTACCTGCAGCCAGATTTTTACCTACAGCTTTGATCTTGCCATTCTCTATCAGTACATCAGCATTTTTAAGGATGCCTTCTGCCTCGTTTGTCCAAACGGTGGCATTTTTAAACAATACCGTTTCTGCTTTTGGGAGTTCGACATTGCCATAAGCAACAAACGGATACACTACAGGGCCTACGCTGGTGTTAGGTTTAGTTGCCACTGTAGCATCGCCACCACGGCGACTACCAAAGCCACCCGGGCCAGCCGCTTGCGCGGGACCGGTATAAGTAGCTGTCCAGTGTGATGCCGTACCATCAGGCAACACAGCCTCGCCACGGATAGTGATTGGCGATGTCTTTTCAATATATCCGTTTAAACGGATAGTACCTGCCGGGTTCACCTTTAAATCGAAGTTGATACTTACAGCATCTCCCGTACGGGTAAATGTACCCTGAGCGCGGGTGCTATCGCGTTCAACGCTTAATATATATGTTCCTGGTGTTCCGGTAACGTTCAATTTGACGTTGGATAAGCCATCGCCGTTTAAGGTATATGCACCACGCAGATCAGAAATATCCATTTTGCTGGCAACATACTGGCGGCCCTCTATCCAGTTCTCATAGATCACAACGTCTTTTTTAAACAACGTATCCGATGTGATAATGAAGTTGGCCATTTTACCTTTAGCTAATGTTCCAACTTTATCACTAATGCCTAACATGCTTGCCGGTATTTCGGTCAGTGCTTTTAGGGCTTGTTTTTGAGTTAGACCGTAATCTATCGCTTTACGCAGATTGGTCCAAAAATCGCGTGAGTTCTCCAAACCATAAGTAGTGATGGCGAAGTTGATACCCGCTTTTTCTAAAATAGCCGGGTTGGTTGGCGATAGCTCCCAGTCTTTCATTTGCGCGTAGCTTACGTTACGGGCATCAAAAGGGTCCTCAACATCATAAGTGCCGGGGAAGGTAAGCGGAATAATGAAACTGCTGGCGGTAGCTTTCATATCATTAATGCGCTGGTATTCCTTACCATCGGTTTTAAAGATGTAGGTTTTGCCAAACTCTTTAGCTATCTTATTGGCTCGCATAATATTCAGCGGGTCGGTAGCTTCAAAAATTTGTGGCAGGCCTTGCGTTTTATTAAACTCATCTAACGAGATATTATATTCCTCTTTTTGAGTTTTATACCATTGCGCATCATAATAGGTTTGGCGCAATAAAGCGATGCTGCCCATTAACGATGATGGATAGTTGGTAGCCGCAGTACCTTTGCTAAATGAGTAATGTGCAGCTACGTTATCATTCAACATTACAAAATTATCGCGCTCGTCGCCTAAAGTAACTGCTATAGAAGTGCCGCGGGCAATACCATCATGTATTAATGATTGTACCACACCAAAACCATTTTTTTTCAGGTCAGCGGCTTTTGTAGCATCTGCATGGAAAACACTTTTGGCGCTCATTTCGGGCTTGATAGATTCGTTCCATCCGTACGGGCCAGGTTTGGTTGAAACCGGTACAGATACACGATTGAAACCACCACCTCCGCCGCCACCCGGGCCAAATGCCTGGCGTGCCGCTTCGGGTGTGCCATAGGTTGTATAGGCATCAATTAGGCTTGGGTAAACAAATTTGCCTTTCAGGTTAACAATAATATAGCCTTTTGGAATGCTGAGGCCCGGTCCAACGTCTTCAATTACACGATCTTTAATTAGCAGGGTGCCATTGATAATGGTTTGATCGGCACTAACAACAATGGTTGCGTTGGTGAATGCGTAGAGCCCTGGGCGCACATCCCACGAGCCGTTAACCGGATAGGTTTGTGCCCGCGTGTAATGCATCGCCAAAAGGGCGAAGCAAAAGAGTAGAATTTTTTTCATTATAAGGTCAGTTTTAAGCTCTAATATATCTTTAAAAGATCAGTAAATTAATATAATTCCTTATCATAATATATTTGTTACATCAAAGGCCCAATCAGCAGCATAAATATTTCTTGTATATTCGCATCAAACAATAATTTCGCCATGAACGCTTACGGCTTTTTCAAATATTTTCACTCGGGTTTCAGGTATGTAGTAGTGATACTGGTACTGCTTGCCCTAATACAATCTATAGCTGGTATGTTAGGTAAAAAACCTTATACCAATGGTAACAGACTGGTCAATCTATTTGCCATGATATCGGCGCATACTCAATTGTTATTAGGTATAGTGCTTTACTTTTTGAGCCCGTTTGTACAATTTGGAAGTACAACGATGAAAGAGGCTACCACCCGTTATTGGACGGTTGAGCATTTAGCCATGATGATATTCGCCATTGTGTTAATTACCATTGGCCATAGTAAATCTAAAAAAGCGGTACTTCCAGAGGCTAAGCACCGTGCGGTATTTATATTCTACGGATTGGCCCTGTTGATAGTTGTAGTGGCTATTGTTCAGAGTCACAGACCATTCTTTGGCGTTTCGGCTTAAAAAATAATTTGCATAAAAATTTGCGCTTTCAAAAAACTTTCTAAATTTGCGCCACAATATGATACAAATCACAAATAACCGTAATTGGTGGCACCACATAGTGGCAGCCGGATGATCTGTGTCTATTGAAAAAAATCTAATCAATTTTAAACCTAATAGAGAACCCGGCGAAACCCATCGACCGGGTTTTTCTTTTTAATCATAATTTAGCATCAACAACAAAATGGCACAATATAAATTAACAACAACCTACAAAAAGCTACTGGCCGATACCACAACGCCGGTAAGCATATACCTGCGCTTGCGCGATGTTTTTCCTAACGCTTTGCTGTTAGAGAGCTCGGATTATCACAGTCGCGAAAATAGCTTAAGCTATGTTTGCTGCGAACCCATCGCGGGCTTAACCCTAACCGATGGCGAACTGCAAACCAAATATCCTGATGGAACAAGCAACAGCATCAGCAAAGGTGGCTTTGATCTGGTTACCCAGATAGAGGCTTTCATCGCCGCTTTTGATGCCGAAGAAACACCGCTCAAGGTTATATCAAACGGCTTATTTGGTTACTTTACCCACGAAGCCGTTGAGCATTTCGAAACTATCAAACTCAAACAGATTGATAGCGATATCAGGATACCCGAAATGCAATACCATGTTTACCGCTACATTATCGCGATAGATCATTTTAAAAACGAACTCTACATTTTCCATAACGAATACGAGGGCGCTCAAAACGAAGGCGGCTTGCAAAAGGTTGAGTTTTTGATCAAGAACAAAAACTTCCCCGAATACCATTTTGAAGCAACCGGCGAAGAACAATCCAATCTAACCAACCAGGAATTTATGGATATGGTAGAGAAAATGAAGACACACATTTACCGTGGTGATGTTTTCCAGATCGTACCATCACGCGCTTTCTCAAAATCATTCCTTGGCGATGAGTTTAATGTATACCGTGCCTTGCGCTCTATCAATCCATCACCGTATTTGTTCTACTTTGATTACGGCAACTTCCGCATCTTCGGTTCATCGCCCGAGGCGCAGATCACCATCAAAAATCGCACGGCAAGCATCTTCCCAATAGCCGGAACCATTAAACGTACTGGTAACGATGAGAGCGATATTGAAGAAGCACGCCGTTTAGAAAACGACCCTAAAGAATCTGCCGAGCACGTGATGCTGGTTGATCTGGCCCGTAACGACCTAAGCCGCCATTGCGAACATGTAGAAGTTAAGGCCTTTAAAGAAGTTCAATACTATTCGCACCTCATCCACCTGGTATCACACCTAAGTGGCAAATTGAAACCGGGCGTATCATCTTTCAAAATCGTTGCCGATACCTTCCCCGCAGGAACACTGAGCGGGGCACCGAAATACCGCGCTATGGAAATCATAGACGAAAACGAGAAAACCAAACGCAGCTTTTACAGCGGAGCAATAGGTTATGTAGGCTTTAACGGTGATTTTAACCACGCCATCATGATCCGCTCATTCCTAAGCAAAAACAACGTACTACACTATCAGGCTGGTGCCGGTATCGTAGCAGATTCCATCGCCGAAAACGAACTGCAGGAAGTGAACAACAAAATTGCCGCCCTGCGCAAAGCCGTTGATATGGCACAAACGATTAATGTAGTAGTAGCAGGTATTTAGTATCAAGTATCAAGACAGAAGATTACATGCATAATTTTAAAGAACTTAAAGTTTGGAAAAGTGGTATTGAGTTATCGAAGTCCATATTTACATTAACTAAAACATTCCCTGCTGATGAAAGATTTGGTTTGATCTCACAAATGAATAGAGCGGTGGTTTCTATACCTTCAAATATTGCCGAAGGATGTGGGAGAAAGTCAAGCAAAGAGCTCCACCAGTTTTTGAACATTACTTTAGGCTCAGCGTTTGAATTGGAAACACAACTAATAATTGCCAAAGAGTTTGAATATATTAATAATGAAATACTAAATACTACCTGTAACTTAGTTACAGAAATACAAAAAATGATATATGGTTTGCAAAAAAGCCTTAATACTTAATAAATCTTGCTACTTGATACTAACTACTTGATACTAAAATGAAAATACTCATCATAGATAATTACGATTCCTTTACGTACAACTTAGTCCACTTGGTTAACGAGCTTGGCCTGGAATGTGAGGTTTGGAGAAACGATAAGTTCGAATTAGCCGATGTGGAAGCATTCGATAAGATCATCCTATCACCCGGTCCCGGTATACCGTCCGAAGCCGGTTTACTGCTTAAAGTAATTGAGCAATACGCGCCAACCAAAAGCATCTTCGGGGTATGTTTAGGCCAGCAGGCTATTGCCGAAGTTTTTGGCGGAACGCTTTACAACCTGAGCCGACCAATGCATGGCATTGCTACGCCTATCAAAGTAACTGATGCTAACGAGATAGTTTTCAAAGAGCTTCCAACTGAGTTTAAAGTAGGCCGTTATCATTCGTGGGTGGTATCAAACGATGGTTTACCCGATGTACTGGAAGTAACCGCAATCGACGAAAAGGATGGTTCCATTATGGCCCTGCGCCACAAAACTTACGATGTTCGCGGCGTACAGTTTCACCCGGAATCTGTACTGACCGAATACGGCAAGCAAATGATGGGTAACTGGGTAAACTCGAACTAATTTACAAATGTCATTGCGAGGAACGAAGCAATCGCACGGAAGCAGATCGGACTTGCATAGTCCGCGATTGCTTCGTTCCTCGCAATGACAACACCATATTGAAATGAACATACTGGATCAAATCGTCATCAATAAAAAAAAGGAAGTAATAGCGGCTAAGGCTAAAACCTCAACAGCAGAACTGGAGCAATCAGCAGCCTTTAACAGCGGAACCTATTCCTTCCGGGATTTTTTGCTGGCGCCTGCTCGTACCGGCATCATCGCCGAGTTTAAGCGCCGTTCCCCATCAAAAGGAATCATCAACGATAAAGTGTCGGTTGAGGATGTAACCACCGCCTACGCGGCGGCAGGAGCATCGGCTCTATCCGTATTAACAGATACCGACTTTTTCATGGGCCAGCAGATCGATCTGCTTAAAGCCCGCGCCGTAAACCAGATCCCTATCCTCCGCAAAGATTTCATGATCGACGAATACCAGATCATTGAAGCCAAAGCCTGGGGTGCCGATATCATCCTGCTCATAGCGGCCATACTAACTCCTGCCGAGATCAAAAGCATGTCGGCCTTAGCCAAAAGTTTGGGCTTGAATGTGTTGCTCGAAGTGCATAACCTCGAAGAGTTGCAACGCTCAATCGATCCTAACCTAACCGCCATCGGTGTAAACAACCGCAACCTGGCCGATTTTACCGTATCGGTAGAAACTTCGTTCCAGCTATTTGAGCACATCCCAACCGAGTTCCTCAAAATATCCGAAAGCGCCATCAGCAATACCGATACCATCAAACAACTTAAAGCAGCAGGTTACAACGGTTTCCTCATCGGCGAAAACTTTATGAAAGAGCAAGACCCGGGCGCCGCAATTCGTGAGTTTGTGAAGGGATTATAAAAATAACCCGAATAACAGATTGTGGGTATTTTAAAAACTATAAAACTGTGTCATTGC
>NZ_JBDSCA010000081.1:0-143080 GCF_039921305.1 Mucilaginibacter sp. | reverse complement strand
CACGCACATTTAATATTATGATGAGATATTTATTATCTATTCCGCTGTTCTTTATTACTACGGTTGTTTTAGCGCAATCAGGTGCCGATACCACGGGCATGTCGCCCTTAAAAACCATGAGTTATGTACAGTACAAGGCATATATTGATGGGATAGACCAATTTAATTTAGCAGGTGTAGCCAGCCTTAATCATTATGCCGAACCACAAAAGGCACTGAACTGGAAAAGGGAACTTGACCTATCTGTAGTACAGGTAACCGATATAACAAGCATTAATAGTACGCTTGTGCGGAAGATGAAAGAAATGGGCGACTTCATTGTGAAAAACGAACGCGCTTTAGACGAGATGTTCCGCACCAAAAAAGTAACCGATGGTACATTGATATTTTACACCAACCGTTATGGTTTATACCAGGGCGAAATGCGCAACGCCGTTTTACAGGCTGCCGTTAAGGTACAAGCCATTTTAACTCCCGCACAGCGTAAAAAGTACGAACAATTACAGAAACTTAATCATTAAGCAATATACCGATTGAATTATTTACTTTTGCAACCCGTATGAGTGAAATGAAGATTACATTTGATTTTGAAAAGCCGCTTGCCGATTTGCAATTGCAGATGGAAAAGGTAAAACAGGTTGAAGAGAAAACCAAGGTGGATATGTCGGCAACTTTGGCCGAACTCGAGGAGAAATTTGAAACTACCAAGAAACAGATATTTACACATTTAACAGGCTGGCAGCGTGTTCAGATCTCGCGCCATCCCGAGCGCCCGTATACTTTACAGTATATTGAGCTAATGTGTGATGATTTTATTGAGATGCACGGCGATCGTACGGTAGGCGATGATAAAGCCATTGTAGGTGGTTTTGGTACCCTGAACGGACAAACTGTAATGTTCATTGGTCACCAAAAGGGTATCAATACCAAAATGCGCCAGTATCGCAATTTTGGTATGGCTAATCCCGAAGGTTACCGCAAAGCTTTACGTTTAATGCGCATTGCCGAAAAATTTAACAAACCCGTAGTTACCCTGATTGATACCCCCGGAGCATTCCCAGGTTTAGAAGCCGAAGAGCGCGGACAAGGGGAAGCCATTGCCCGTAACCTGTTAGAAATGTCTATCCTAAAAGTGCCTGTCATCTGCGTTATTATTGGCGAAGGTGCATCGGGCGGAGCTTTAGGTATTGGTATTGGCGATAAGGTAATGATGCTCGAAAATTCATGGTATTCTGTGATCTCTCCCGAAAACTGTTCAACCATTTTATGGAAAACATGGGAAAATAAGGAGAAAGCCGCCGAGGTTTTGAAGCTTACCAGCGTAGATATGCTTAAAAACAAGCTGATTGATGGTGTAATTAAAGAACCATTGGGTGGCGCCCATCAAGATCCCATCACCATGGCTGCAACCCTTAAAAAGCAGCTAATTAAGGATTTAAAGGTGTTAAAAGAGAAAAATGTTGATGAGTTGGTAAGCGAACGCATCGAGAAATTTTGTTCGATGGGTGTTGTTTTAGACAACTAAGCGATAAAATTTAAAAAATGCTTTTGAACTTAAAAATATCGTCCTATATTTGCATTCCGTTTCGGAAACGCAAGTAACCGGTGGAAGATTGCCTGATAGTATAATGGTAGTACGACGGTTTTTGGTACCGTTTGTCTAGGTTCGAATCCTGGTCGGGCAACATAAAAATTCGGATTTCGGAGTTTCGATTTCGAATCCGAATTTTTTATTTTAATGAGTTTCTAAATCCGAATTACACTTTCGACATCCGAAATAATCATGCCTTTACAATTCAATCCTGTTAAATTATTCTCAGGCTCGGCTACTAAAGCACTGTCAATTAAAATTGCAGAATCGTATGGTAGGGAATTAGGTGATGTAATTGTATCCAGGTTTAGTGATGGCGAAATTCAGCCCCACTTTAATGAATCCATCAGAGGTAGCGATGTGTTCTTGATTCAAAGCACAAACCAACCCTTTGATAACCTGATAGAACTTTTAATGCTGATTGATGCCGCGCGCAGGGCATCGGCACATTATGTTACGGCGGTGATACCTTACTTCGGTTTGGCCCGACAAGACAGGAAAGATAAACCGCGTGTAGCCATTGGTTCAAAACTGGTGGCTAATTTATTAGTAGCCGCAGGCATTAACCGTATCATGACGATGGACCTGCACGCTGCACAAATACAGGGTTTCTTTGACATACCGGTTGATCATTTGGACGCGTCAGTAATATTCGTACCTTATATCAAGAGCTTAAATTTGGGAAACCTGACCATAGCTTCGCCGGATATGGGCGGCTCATACAGGGCACGTACATTTGCCAAGTATTTTAACGCCGAGGTAGTAATTTGCGATAAACGCCGTAAACGGGCCAACGAAATTGAATCGATGTCGGTAATTGGTGATGTAACCGGGCAGGATATTGTTTTGATAGATGATATCATCGATACAGCCGGAACCTTAGCCAAAGCAGCAGCTTTGATCATGGAAAAAGGCGCAAGGAGTGTTAGAGCGGTTTGTACGCACCCGGTATTATCGGGCAAGGCTTACGAAACCATTGAAAACTCGGTTTTAACAGAATTGATCGTAACAGATACTATCGAGTTAAAACAACAAAGTAGTAAAATAAGGGTACTATCAACCGCTACCCTGTTTGCCAAGGCCATTGCCAACGTAAACGAGCACGGATCAATAAGTGATCTGTTCAGGGTTGATTAATTAGTCCGAAAGGCCGGAAATTGGTAAGTCCGAACGATGGGTTGTCGGAAAGTAAAAGAGTAATACCGGATTGTAGCATGTAGTTACGATCCAAAAACAATAAATAAAAACAATGAAATCAATTACTATTAGCGGTTCTGTTAGACAGAACGTAGGGAAAAGAGACGCCAAAGAGCTGCGTTACCAAGGCTTAGTGCCTGCAGTACTTTACGGTGGGGCAACACAAACCCACTTCGCGGTGTCCGTAGCTGATTTGAAACCGGTTGTTTACACACCCGTTGTTCATTTCATCGACATTGACGTAGCCGGAACAAAAACTCAGGCTATCATCAAAGATATTCAGTTTCATCCATTAACCGACGAGATTATTCACGTTGACTTTTTGGCTCTTGATGCTGCAAAACCAGTTACCATCGAGATCCCGGTTCGTTTAACCGGTACTTCTCCAGGTGTTAAAGTGGGTGGTAAATTAGTTCAAAAATTGCGTAAACTACGTATCAAAGCTTTACCTAAAGATCATATCGATAACATCGACGTGAGCATCGAAACTTTAGAAGTAGGTAAATCTGTACGTGTTAGTGATCTGAAATTAGAAAAACTGATCATCACCAACGCTATCGAAGATACTATCGTTTCTGTAACTACTTCACGTGCATTACGTCAGGCAGAGCAAGAAGCAGGTAAAAAATAATTTAACCTGTAAGGTACTTTATAAAGCCTCCCGGTTTATCGGGAGGCTTTTTTTATGGCTCTTATTTAACATTTAGTTTAAAACTTTAGCCATTTTAAACTTTACCTTTGCTATAAGACACCTACTACCATGAAACTACGATCTATCATAACTCTTGCCGCCCTGTTTGTTATAGCCTTATCTGCAAAGGGCCAGGTTTTAAGTGGTACCGTTACCGAAGCTGGCAAAAATACCCGCCTCGAAAACGTTTTTATTCGCGATATAGGTAGCAAGCAGGTTGCACTTACTGATAAATCCGGCGAGTTTGATATCCGCACTTCACTCAATCATACCCTTATATTTTCTTTACCGGGATATGTATCTGATACCCTTTTTGTTGTCGATCTTAAAACTAAGCACATCGAACTTAAACAAGCCGGTATCAGCTTGCAAGCGGTAAACATTGCCGATAGTAAAGCCGTTTTCAATCCCGAAGCTGAGTATCCTGAGATCTACCGTAAAAGTAAATTCGCGCTCTCCCCATCCCGCATGTTTGGCAAAGAATCACGCGATGCCCGTCGCCTGAAACGCTACTTTAAAAATGAGGTTGAACAAAGACAGATAGATGCCATCTTCACCAGAGCATTAGTGAGCAGTGTTGTGCCCTTAAAAGGAAAAGAATTGGAAAATTTTATGGCCATGTACCGTCCAACCTTAGCTTTCGCCAAGAATAGTTCACAGCAAACCCTGGTAGTTTACATTAACGATAACTACAAAAAATTTAAAGAGTTGCCGCCAGATAAGCGTAGCCTGCCAGCGTTGAACAGTAATTAATTAAAAAGTCTGCTCAAAAACAAAATCACATCCGGTTGTTAAACAATTATCAAATTGTTTATCTTCACAGCAATGGCAGTCACGGGCAAAAAACTTCTGGGTTACATCATCGCGATCATCTTTTTCATCGCTATCCATCACACAGCATCCGCGCAAAAAGCTGCTCTTACCAAAATACCACCACAGGACCTCATTTGCGGTAAATGGATGATCAACACTAAAAACCTCACGGTCGAAATTTATAAAGACGGAGCAACATCCTACAAAGCAAAGATCATCTGGTTCAACGATGCCGATGATAAAAGCCGTCCTATGGAAACCCGCCTTGATGCCGATAATCCGGACCCCAAACTCCGCACCCAAAAAATATTGGGATCGAGTATTTTAGAGAAGCTGGTATATGTACCTAAATCCAATTCCTGGGAAAACGGTGTGATCTATGACGCCCTGCACGGCCATCATTGGGATTCATCAGCTTATATTAATACCAAAGGAGAACTTAAAGTAACGGGTTACTGGCATTTTAAATTTATAGGTAAAACGCTTACATTTATCAGGGTTTAAAACATCAACCGGCTCATCATCACTATTTATGAAAATATTTACCGCGGTATCAATAACCTTGCTATGTGTAGCATTCAGCATTTCATCCGGCTATAGCCAAACAGCCAAAGGCACTGTATTGCATGTTAAACTACACGGCAAAAGTTTAGAAGGTAACCTCGACGGCGATTCAACAGATCGTAATCTATCCATCTATTTACCGGCCAGCTATAAAACCAGCTCCAAACGCCATTACCCGGTAGTTTACTTTTTACACGGCTTTACCGATAACGACTCCAAATGGTACGGTTTAACCAAACACTGGGTCAACCTGCCCGCCATATTAGATACCGTATTTGCATCGGGCAAGGCCAAAGAAATGATTTTTGTAACGGCCGATGCCGATACCCGCTTCCGCGGAAGCATGTATTCCAACTCCATCACCACCGGTAATTGGGAAGGGTTTGTGGCTCACGAAATGGTGGCCTATATGGATACCCACTACCGCACCATTGCCAAAGCATCAAGCCGGGGTTTAGCCGGCCATTCCATGGGGGGCTACGGTACCATGCGGATAGGAGAGCGGCATCCCGAAGTATTCTCGTCCATCTACATGCTTAGCCCTGCAAGTTTAACACCCTTTATGGAGACTTTCAGCGCAGACCAGATGGTTAAGCTGGAGTCCATCAAAACCATAACCGATTTTAACAAAACCGATTTCGGTACAAAATATATGTTTGCATCACTGGCGGCCTGGGCGCCCGATTTGAATAACCCGCCATTTTATTTCGATCTGCCGTTTAAAGATGGAAAAGCGCTACCAGCTATACAAGCTAAAATAATAGCCAACGCCCCCTTAGCCACGCTCGATCAATATATTACCAACCTTAAAGCCTTGCATGCCATGGGCTTTGATGCTGGCGATAAGGACATCCCTGGCATAGCGGCCAGCATTAAAGTGTTAGATGCCGAGCTGGCTAAATACGGTATTAAGCACTCTTTCGAGATATATCCCGGTACTCATACCAGTCGCATTGGCCAGCGCATCAATCAAAAGGTATTGGCTTTCTTTTCGGATAACCTCGTATTTTCTGATTATGCAGCAAAATAAACCTGATATTTATAGTTTTTAAGTAATTGTTAATAATATCGATTGTGTAATTATAAATATAACCCTAATTTTAGCGTATTAGAATATAATCACCCAGATTAATTGGCCCGCTATATATGGCTTTCTATAAGCGCATCATATTATTTTTATTGGCAATGCCAATATATGCCTGTGCTAAACCCGCGCCTGCCGGTAATAAAGATGCAACTCAGCTAACCATTGCCGATTACGATAAGCTCATTAGCCGCTACCGTTACTACAAACCCGATTCCGCTATCTATTTTACCCAAAAAGCCATCGCATTAGCACATGCTAATCACGATGATGTGGGCCTTGCCAAAATCCTCAACCAATTGGGTATGATTGAGGATAACTTAGGCAAGTTTGACGAATCGCGCCAAAACTATCTCGAAGCTATCGAACTTTACAAGCGTGCCAACTCAACAAAAGGTGTTGCTATCGAAACCATCCGTTTGGGCGTGATCGAAAATCGTAAAGGCAATTATGATAAAGCGCTCAGCTACTTTCTTGAGTCGCTCAAAATCAGCGAGCAAAACAAAGATCTGCCCGGTAAAATGGAAGCCTATCTCACCATTAGCGAGGTTTACATTCTACAGCATAAAATAGATATCGCGCTCAAATTCCTTAACCAGGCCGAGCAGATCAATAAAACCCTGCCCATATCAAACCTGAGTTTGAATATCTATATCAGTTATGGCAATATATACCGGGAAACCGGCGACTATGATCAGGCTAAATCCTATCTGGAAAAGGGCCTCGCCTTAAGTAACAAGCCCGAATACCAGGGCCTCAATATCACCTTGATGAATACCCTTGCTGCCTTGTATAACAAACAGGGTTTTAAGAATAAATCTATTCAGCTACAAAAACAGGCATTGGCTAAAGCGCAGGCCATTCATAACTTTATCCGCGAGTATCAAACCATGATGAGCATTGCCGAAACTTACGGACAGGCCAATGCCAAAGACGCGCTTGTGTATTTTAAGCAGGCTCTTGATAAAGTGAAAGAGAAAGGCGCCCACAAACAAGCCATCGAAATTTTGGGCCGTATGGCCGATATGTACCACTATTTAGGTAATGATAAACAAGCCTATGCGGCCAAACAAGAGCAATACACCATTGCCGATAAATATTTCCTGCAGCGGATGGCCAAGCAGATCGTAAACCTGCAAACGGGTTATGATCTTAGTAAATCACGTGCCAGCGTAAAGGAGTTACAGTACCTCAACGCGCAACAATCATTAGCAAGCAAGGTGGTGTTGGGTTTTGCTATCGGCTTTATTTTGCTGCTAGTAATTATGGGCCTGTTCTTTTATCGTACCCGTAAGTTTAACGCCCTGCTTAACCAGGCCAATGCCGAATTGAAAGAAACCAATACCATTAAGGATAAGCTTTTCTCCGTTCTGGCTCATGATCTGCGTGCGCCATTTTCAACCATCATCGGCCTGTTACAGGTAATTAATGATGATGATATTAAACCCGAAGAGCGTAAAGAACTCATTAGCCTGGTATCCGTAACCAGTAGTGCATCGCTGGATATCCTGAACAACCTGCTTAAATGGGGCGAAATGCAGATCAAAGGTATTCGCCTAAACCCTGTTATCCTCAACCCAAACCAAGCTATTGAGCGTAACATAGCCATGTTATCCGGTGCCGCCCAGGTCAAATCCATCTATATCCAAAACCAGGTTGGTAAAGATGTAGCCGTAGTAACCGATCCTGATCACTTCGAGTTTGTGCTGCGTAACCTACTCTCGAACGCCGTAAAGTTCACGGCCATAGGTGGCGATGTCACCATCAGCACCCAAACCGCCAAAAATGGAACAGAGGTAAACTTCATCGTACAAGACAACGGCGTAGGCATCGAACCCAACCGCATCAACCGCATCTTCGACCTCAGCAACGTAAGCACCGACGGCACCAACGACGAAAAGGGCACCAGCCTGGGCCTCGTTCTCTGCAAGGAGTTCATCGAAGCCAACCACGGCCGCATCTGGGTCGAGAGCCAACCGGACGAAGGGTCAAGGTTTGTTTTTGCGTTGAAGAAGGCCTAATAACCGCCATAGCTTCAATAACCAATATAATATTATAGTCATCTACTTTTAGGACGAGACAACCATGTTTATGATGTCCTACACAATTTGTGAATTTTTAGATGATATTCTATCTTAGAAAAAAAATAATTATGAAAAAAATATTGTTTATTCTATTGTTTAGTCCAGTTTTGAGTTTTGCACAAGAAGTAGATACGGTCAAGGTAAAATCGCACGATGTGTATTGTATTATGAATGTCGCGCCTAAGCTTACGGGTTCTAAAGTTGAGGTTTCGGTAGATTTTGGTCAGGAAACAAAGCTTTTTGTTCAAAGATTGAAAGATGAAAATGGTAACAAAATAGAATTTAATTCGATTGTTGGTGCACTTAATTACATGGCTCGTAAAGGGTGGATGTTTGCAAATAGCTATGTACTTGGAGCACCTGGTACAAGTACCGTTTACTATGTAATGCGCCGTAAAATTATTGATTGATAAGCGAAGTTCAGATCTCTCGAAAACGCGTGATGCGATTTATATGCATATTGGTTCGAATTCGAAGACTTCGAACAGCGAGGGGTTGTGCATTTAATTTGTAGGTAACTCAGCAGTGGTGCGTGCCTCGCAAAATGAATTTGATCAATCTTTAATAATTAGAGGAAATTTTGGTACTGCATTTAAGCACAAATTTGGACAACCATTTAATGTAAGTGAACACGGAGATCATATTCACATTTCAGTAAATAGCCAATAATTAAAATGAAAATTTTCTTAATCACATTATTTAACAGCTTTGCGATAGTTATTAGCTGTCATGCACAAAGCGCAAATGTTAAACCAGTCGAAATAAAAGAAAAAAGATTGGTACCATTATTGGCCTCGGTTGATACGCTTATTATAAGAAAGACTGGGGATCTATTAATTAATATTTATAAAGTGTCAAATAAATCGGGTAGTGCGCATAATGAAGGCACAGATGAAATAACGCATCAAATATTAGTTGCAATTGCTAATGGTGATGAGGTACTCGAACAACATTTGTATAAATTAGGTAACTTTTATGACCCTAAATTTCTTAATATTAACACGCAGTCCAACGGAAGTATTTTAATTATTATTGACTATGGTGTATTTAACCAAAGAAAAACAGTAAAATACCTTGTTAATTTAAAAGGAGTTGTGTTGAGCGACAATTAATATTGTTTAGCATTATCTACGCACTGGCGCAAGTATGCAGCGATGGGAAAAGAGGTGGCGTACTTGTGCCTTCTGCGCATTACATCAAATAGTATTTAATTCATATTCCTTAACCTGAATGCTCAGTGCTTCAAGCTCATTAGCTGTAGCGGGATTTTTAGTAATGTTTGTCTGCGTCAACTCGTAAATACACGCCAATGCATTATCATATTGTTGTTCAGTTTTAATAGCGCCTGTATAATAATATATTGTCTTGTTCAACACTTGCAAAGTTCAATATAATCCAAATCAACCCTAAACTACCACCCCATCTCACGTTTCCCAACCTCGGTCTTCCACACTAAAACCCTCAAAAAAAAATCCCCTAACCACTTGATTAACAAAATTAAACTTCCTACCTTTGCAGTCCCGTAATTTATGCGGGGTAAACAAAACATTAAAAAGGAACAATGCCTACTATTCAGCAATTAGTTAGAAAAGGTAGAGTAGCTATGGTTGACAAGAGTAAGTCACCAGCGTTGGACAGCTGTCCACAGCGAAGAGGAGTATGTACACGCGTATATACCACTACCCCTAAAAAACCAAACTCAGCAATGCGTAAAGTTGCGCGTGTACGTTTAACCAACGGAAAAGAAGTTAACGCTTATATCCCTGGTGAAGGTCACAACCTGCAAGAGCACTCTATCGTGTTAATCCGCGGTGGTCGTGTTAAAGATTTACCAGGTGTACGTTACCACATCATCCGTGGCGCGTTAGATACATCAGGTGTAGCGGGCCGTAACCAACGTCGTTCTAAATACGGAACCAAACGTCCTAAACCAGGTCAAGTTGCAGCTGCTCCGGCAAAAGGTAAAAAGAAATAATTAAGGAGGATAGAAAGCAATGAGAAAGTCAAAACCAAAAAAGAGAATTATCCTTCCTGATCCAAAGTTCAATGATACTTTGGTAACAAGGTTTGTAAATAACATGATGTACGATGGTAAAAAATCTACCGCGTACTCTATATTCTATGATGCTGTTGAGTTAGTTGAGAAAAAAACCAGCGATAGCGGATTAGAAACATGGAAAAAAGCATTAAACAACATTATGCCTGCCGTTGAGGTAAAGAGCCGTAGGGTTGGTGGTGCTAACTTCCAGGTACCAACAGAAGTTCGTCCGGAGCGTAAAATAGCTTTGGGTATGAAATGGTTAATTAGCTACGCACGTAAACGTGGCGAAAAAACCATGATGGAAAAATTAGCCGGAGAGATCATCAGCGCTGCTAAAGGCGAAGGTGCTGCGGTTAAAAAGAAAGAAGATACGCACAAAATGGCCGAAGCCAACAAAGCGTTCTCTCACTTCCGTTTCTAATTAATTATTGAAGGATTGAAGATTGAAGGATTGAGTTAAGATTTTTTTTAAAGTCATTAACTCGATCCTTCATCTATAAAATTCAAATTCAATTTATTGAAGCATTGCAAAAACATTCAATCCTTCAATCATTCAAACAATCAATCATTAAAATAATATGTCAAGAGACCTAAAATACACCAGGAACATCGGTATTGCTGCACACATTGATGCAGGTAAAACTACCACTACTGAGCGTATATTATATTATGCAGGTGTTAACCATAAAATTGGTGAAGTGCACGAAGGTGCTGCAACGATGGACTGGATGGCACAAGAGCAGGAGCGTGGTATCACCATCACTTCGGCTGCTACAACTATCGACTGGAAATATCGTAACCAACAATACCATATCAACATTATTGATACACCGGGCCACGTGGATTTTACCGTTGAGGTAAACCGCTCACTGCGTGTATTGGATGGTTTGGTGTTCTTGTTTTCTGCCGTTGATGGTGTTGAGCCACAATCAGAAACCAACTGGCGCCTGGCTAACAACTACAACGTTGCCCGCATAGGCTTCGTTAACAAGATGGACCGTTCTGGTGCCGATTTCTTGAAGGTTGTTAAACAGGTTAAAAGCATGTTGGGCAGCAACGCTGTACCTTTGCAATTACCAATTGGTGCCGAAGAAGGCTTTAAAGGTGTTGTTGATTTGATTAACTGGAGAGGTATCATCTGGAATGAGCACGATAAAGGGATGACCTTTACCGAAGTTCCGATCCCTGAGGATATGATCGAAGAAGCTACCGAGTGGAGAGAGAAATTGCTTGAAGCTGTAGCTGATTACGATGAGAGCCTGATGGAGAAATTCTTCGAAGCTCCTGAAACTATCACTGAGCGCGAAGTGCTTGATGCATTACGTGCAGCGGTATTAGATGCCAAAATCGTACCTATGGTATGTGGTTCATCTTTCAAAAACAAAGGTGTACAAACCATGTTAGATTACGTGATGGAGTTATTGCCATCGCCAATGGATGTAGACGGTATCGTAGGTACCAACCCTAACACTGGCGAAGAAGTTATTCGTCAACCATCAGAAAAAGAACCATTTGCAGCATTAGCGTTTAAAATCGCAACAGATCCATTTGTAGGTCGTTTGTGCTTTATCCGCGTATATTCTGGTAACCTGGAAGCAGGTTCGTATGTATATAACATGCGTTCTGATAACAAAGAGCGTATCTCACGTATCTTCCAAATGCACGCTAACAAGCAAAACTCTATCCCTAATGTAGGTGCTGGTGATATTGCTGCGGTAGTAGGCTTTAAGGATATCAAAACAGGTGATACACTTTGTGATGAGAAACACCCAATCGTTTTAGAGTCGATGAACTTCCCTGAGCCGGTTATCGGTTTGGCTATTGAGCCTAAAACTCAGGCTGACGTTGATAGATTAGGTATGGCTTTAGGTAAATTATCCGAAGAGGATCCAACCTTCCGTGTAACATCTGACGAAGATAGCGGCCAAACCATTATATCTGGTATGGGCGAGCTTCACTTAGATATCATCATGGATCGTTTGAAACGTGAGTTTAAGGTTGAAGTTAACCAGGGTGCTCCACAGGTATCTTACAAAGAATCTATCACAGGTCAAACACAACACCGCGAAACATACAAGAAACAAACCGGTGGCCGTGGTAAATTTGCTGATATCCAGGTTATTATCTCTCCTGCAGACGAAGGTACAGTTGGTTTACAGTTTGTGAACGAGATCTCTGGTGGTTCTATCCCTCGCGAGTTCATCCCATCTGTAGAAAAAGGCTTTAAAGCTGCTATGGATAATGGTGTATTGGCAGGTTATCCATTGGTAAACATGAAGGTACGTTTGATAGATGGTTCATTCCACGCTGTCGATTCGGATGCATTATCTTTCGAGATCTGTGCCCGTGGCGCTTACCGCGAAGCTTTGCCAAAATGTAAACCAATGTTGTTAGAGCCTATCATGAAGATCGAGATCCTGACCCCAGAAGAAAACATGGGTGATGTTATCGGTGATATGAACCGTCGTCGTGGCCAGCTTTTGGGTATGGATTCACGCGCAGGTGCACAGGTTATCAAAGCAACTGTTCCATTGAGCGAGATGTTTGGTTATGTAACTCAATTACGTACCATTACTTCAGGTCGTGCAACTTCAACAATGGAGTTTGATCACTACGCCGAAGCACCACGTAACGTTCAGGAAGAAATTGTAGCTAAAGCAAAAGGTAAAAAAGCTGCGGCTAACGCATAAAGTTCAATGACTGAAGGATTGAATGATTGAGTTTTGAATGTGAAAGCATTTATTCAATCATTCAGTCCATCAATCATTAAAATAAACCGGAAACCGTAATTAATAGCTCTTACGGCAACCTTTAAAAACAAGTAACATGAGCCAAAGAATCAGAATCAAATTAAAATCTTACGATTACAATTTGGTAGATAAATCTGCCGAAAAGATCGTAAAAACAGTAAAACCTACGGGTGCTGTGGTAAGCGGACCGATCCCTTTGCCAACCGAAAAGAAAATTTTCACAGTTTTGCGTTCACCACACGTGAACAAAAAAGCACGTGAGCAATTTCAATTATGCTCTTACAAACGTTTGTTAGACATCTACAGTTCAAATTCAAAAACTGTTGACGCCCTAATGAAATTAGAGCTTCCGAGTGGAGTTGAAGTTGAGATCAAAGTTTAGTTAGCTGAACCTCAGATTTTAATAAGAAACAAAAATGCCGCCCCGAAAGGAAGCGGCATTTTTTATTAAATATCAATGTCGTTTCGAACGAGCCTGACTGACGGTAGGCAGGGTACAAGAGAGAAATCTTCTGCTCAAGTGGCATACACCTGATAAGCTTACAAAAGTTTATCTTGATTCTTGAGTCTGGCTTCTTGATTCTTCTCTTAACCTATCTCCCCGTCAACTCATCCAGCTTATTCCGCTCTGTTTGTAATTCTCTGGCCAGTTTCTTTTCCTTCTCGTTAGCTTTAGCCTTATAAGCGGCATATTCTTCAGTCAATTCACTATGTAGTTGAATGCGGTAAGCAGCCTCGTTCTTATTACTTGCCGATAAGAAGATCACTGCAGCTAACGATCCACCCAATACCAGTACCAGTCCCCACATCAAAATATTATAAGCCGATTTGGTCATCGGTATCCCCAAAAAGCTGATGGAGTTTACTTTCTTTTGAAGGTCGGTCAAGCTTTGATCTTTGGTACTGGTTGTTCCCTGCAAATCCGCAATGGTTTTAGCCTGTTCAGTCAGTTTGGCATTAGCCTCTTTCAGCTTACGCTTGTCAGCATTGATAGTGTCTGTATAGCTCTTATGCAAGGTAACCAGAGCCGCTTGCTGCCAATGTTCGGCCATTTTGTATATGGCCGTATATTGTCCGTTTAAGCTGTTATCAATCACCGCAGGTTGCGCGGGCGTTTGCGTAGCCGCTGCACGATAACCGTAAGGCGCTGGTTTGTATGTCGGTTTTGCCGTATTAATAGGCGCTTTTGCTGCTTTTTTTGCCGTATCCTGGGCAAATGCTATCCCGGTAAATAAAAGTATGCCTGTAAGTAAGCTTAATTGCTTATTCATATAATTGGTGTATGGTACAAAAAATAAACAGTTGTAATTGAATTTTATTGTCGCTGTCGCGATGCTAATATATCACTCCATATTAAAAGATGGGTAAAAAAAGCAAATAATAATACCCGTACAATTACCATACCGATAACTATATTAGCGGCATGAATATCGGTATTATTGGTTTGGGCGACATGGGCCGCCTTTACGCTAAAGCATTTGATAAAGTAGGCTACACAGTTTTCGGTTGCGATCTGCCCCAGAACAGGGCCATGGTCGAAGCCGATCTAAGCGCAACAAACGTTCAGATATTAGACGATGGCCACCAGGTTTCCGCTAAAGCGGATGTTTTGATCTACTCGGTAGAAGCCGAAAGCATAGCCGCCGTAGTTGCCCAGTACGGAGCATCGGCCAAACCCGGAACCATCGTAGCCGGCCAAACATCCGTAAAATCTCCGGAGATCGACGCGTTCGAAAAATACCTGCCATCAAACGTATTCATCGTAACTATTCACGCCCTGCACGGCCCCGGCTTCGCACCCGATCAGCAAAAGCTGGCCATCATCCCGCATCGCAGTAATCCGGAAGTATATCAGCGTATGCTGGATATCTTCATTAAGATAGGATCAGACATCGTAGAGATTCCCAATTATCACGAGCACGACAAAATAGTTGCCGATACCCAGGCCGTAACCCACGTAGGTTTCGAAAGCATGGGCACCGCCTGGAAGGAAGCCGGTTTTTTCCCCTGGGAAAACGCCTCATACATCGGTGGTATCGATAACGTAAAGATACTAACCACCCTCCGCATCTTTAGCTACAAGGCCCACGTTTACGCCGGGCTCGCTATCTTGAATCCATACGCCAAACAACAGGTAAAGCGCTACGCCGTTTCCGAATCCGAACTGTTCAAATTGATGATCAAAGAAGAGGAAAAGGATTTCCGCGCCCGCATCTACAAAGCCCGCGATTTTGTTTTTCACGAAAGCCGCAAACCCATCCTGCTGAACGATTCCGTAATGCGTGAGTTCTCCCTTGCCGGTGATCCGGGATTGCGGAAGCATAACTCGCACCTAAGTCTGCTCAGTATGGTTGATGCCTGGTACCATCTCGGTGTAAATCCATACGATAACCTCATTTGTCAAACCCCACCATTCCGCCTGCGCTTAGGCATTGCCGAATACCTCTTCAAAAACGAAGAACTCTTAGAAGAATCCATCGAAGCCGCCCTTTACGATAAAACCATCCGTGGCGACGATCTTGAGTTCCACTCCGCCGTCCGCGAATGGTCGTCCATCATCGTATACGGCGATATGAAAGGCTACAAAGAACACTTCAACCAGGTAAAAGAGTTTTTTGGCGACAGGCTGGAGCAAGGCCGGGTGCAAAGTGCCGAATTGATCAGGAGATTGATGGAGTAATGAAGCAATTGACACTTAAATTTAAATTAATACTCATTCCGCTTAGCTAAATAAAGATTCTATAGCAACCATTACCGTTTTGAAAAGTAAATACGCAATGCCTCTTTGGGATGCTTTAGCAAAAGGGGGCGCTATAATTATAACAAGTAAAAAAGTTTCAGCCTTAAGTAATCAGCAAATCAAACCTCCAGTTATAAAACATAACAATACTATAAGTTTAAATAAAAAGCCAGCGGCCTGGTTGGCGGTAAAATACCAAAAAACTATTTCTAATAGACTTTCACCAGCCGAAAAAGAAGAATTGTATAAAGAGTTTGCTAAAGAGAGCGAGGCTGATTTCGACACTAAAAATTTAGCTGATTTTATTTACCTAAATAGGATACGCGAACATTCTGATTATAAAGATTACAGGCAGGCAATTTTAACCAAAGATACAATCGGCATAAATCCAATAATCATATTATCACCCGTTAACGAACCCTATGAACTTAGAAACGGTAATAAGTTTCCCTGGATATTTGGCTCACTTGGTATTGGTTTAGCCATATTTATGATCTTTTTATTATTTACACCATTAAAAAGTGATTTGAACTTATCTGATAAGAATGATGATGAATCATTTACTTTAAAAGATTTTCAAATATTTATTCCCCATGAAGGCTATTACATAACTCCAATTATTATTAATCTTAACCTTCTCATTTTCATTATAATGATTTGTTGTGGCCTTGGATTTATATCTTTTGGTGCTCCCGATCTATTAAGATGGGGTGGTAACTTAAGAGCCAACGTTATTGAGGGTCAATACTGGCGGCTTTTAACAAACACATTTTTACATGGCGGCCTCATGCATGTTTTAATGAATATGTATGGTTTGTTATTTGTGGGGATATTTTTAGAACCGCTAATGGGTGGCAAAAGGTTTGCATTCGCATATCTGGGTACTGGTATTCTGGCAAGTATAGCAAGTATATGGTGGCATCAAAATACGGTGAGTGTTGGCGCATCAGGAGCTATATTTGGCATGTATGGTATTTTTTTGGCTTTGCTTACAACAAATTTATTTCCAAAAGACTTTAAAAGGACTTTTTTAATCAGCACTTCAGTTTTCGTGGGCTATAACTTATTATATGGATTAACCGGTGGCATTGATAATGCAGCGCATATCGGTGGTTTGCTTTCGGGTTTAATAATTGGGTATGCCATGTATCCCGTATTGAAAAACAAGGCTTCCCAGGTTGGAAGCCGGGGCCGAAACTCAAAAATTCCTTGATGATCTTACTTCAAAAAAATAGTTGGTTACAATATATTAAGCGCCTCAATTGAGATCGCAGCTATGATATCCTTTAATTAACGGACCGGGTTTAGCCAAACACGCTAAATGCAAAGGTATTCTAGTTACCATCATCGTCAATAGAAACAACAATTAGCTTTCAATGATGTTTTTTAACAGTTTTTTATTCGAATAGCCATCGGTTTAATCATTGTGTTGATTATAAGTCTTTTGCGTATTTTATTCTAAGGTATGTGATAATAGGATAATGTAAATCATTATGATATTTCAAATTTGCAGATAACTATGCCGGTAAATTTGATTCACCCCATCTGGCACTAAACCCTCCCTGCAAAATATATTGAAAAATTTATCACTAACTATTTGATAATTAATATAACATTCCTATCTTTGCCGTCCCTTTCGGGGGAATTATTATGCCTTGAACGAAGCCCTACTGCTTCGATGGGCAAAAACTAAATAAGAAAATGTCAGGAATAATTGGTAAAAAGGTAGGTATGACCAGCATATTCGACGAGGCAGGGAAAAACATCCCATGTACCGTAATCGAAGCTGGACCATGTGTTGTTACACATGTTAAGTCTGTGGATACAGACGGCTACGCAGCAGTACAGCTGGCGTATGGCGAGAAAAAGGAAAAAAACACCAGTGGCCCTCTGAAAGGTCATTTCCAAAAAGCCGGTACTACTCCAAAACGTAAACTTGTTGAATTCAAATCGTTCGAGGACGAAAAAACTCTTGGTGATGTAATCACTGTTGAGGTTTTTGAAGCAGGAGATTACGTTGATGTTGTAGGTACCTCTAAAGGAAAAGGTTTTCAGGGTGTTGTTAAGCGTCATGGTTTTGCCGGTGTGGGTATGCAAACTCACGGTCAGCATAATCGCTTAAGAGCTCCAGGTTCATTAGGTGCTTCTTCATGGCCTTCACGTGTATTCAAAGGAATGCGCATGGCAGGTCATACTGGTAACGCCCGCGTTAAAGTTCAAAACTTGCAGGTAGTTAAAGTGTATCCAGAGCAAAATCTAATAGTTGTTAAGGGTTCCATTCCAGGAGCTAAGGGTTCATTTGTAATTGTGGATAAATAAGATGGAAGTTAAAGTATTAAATGTATCAGGTAAAGAAACAGGTGCAAGTGTGCATCTACCTGAAGCGGTATTTGGTATTGAGCCCAACGATCACGCAATTTATTTGGATGTTAAGCAGTATTTAGCTAACCAGCGCCAGGGAACTCACAAATCAAAACAACGTAACGAGATTGCAGGTTCAACCCGCAAGCTTTACAAACAAAAAGGTACAGGCGGTGCCCGTGCAGGTAGTATCAAGTCTCCTTTGTTTAATGGTGGTGGCCGTGTATTTGGTCCGCAACCACGCGACTACAGCTTTAAGCTGAACAAGAAGTTGAAACAACTTGCCCGTAAATCAGCCTTAAGCTATAAAGCGATTGACAATAGCATCTTTGTAATTGAAGATTTCAATTTCGAAGCTGTTAAAACCAAAAGCTACATACAATTTGTTGCCGATCTGAACTTATCTAACGAAAAAACTTTGTTAGTTCTGCCTTCAGCAAACAACAACATTTATTTATCAAGCAGAAACCTGAAAAAATCTAAAGTTATCACAGCCGATCAGTTAAGCACATACGATGTGTTAAACGCTGGTAAGTTGTTACTAACTACGGATTCTGTTAAAACTTTGGAGGAAGCATTAGCTAAGTAATCATGGAAGTATTAAAAAAACCCTTACTTACCGAAAAGGTATCTCAATTAACCGAGAAACTGAACCGTTATGCTTTTATAGTTGATCCCAGAGCTAACAAGATCCAGATCAAAGGAGCAATTGAGACCATGTACGGTATTAATGTAGTTGCAGTAAACACCATGCGCTACGTTGGAAAGTTGAAAAGTCGTAATACTAAAGCAGGAGCCATCAGTGGCCGCGCTGCTAAGTATAAAAAAGCGATCATCACTTTAAAAGATGGTGAAACGATAGATTTTTATAGCACAATATAGAGATGGCAGTTAAAAGATTTAAACCGGTAACTCCGGGTACCCGTTTCAGGGTAGGTGCCGATAACTCGGATATCACAACAAACGTTCCTGAAAAAACGTTGGTGATGTCTCACAAAAGATCAGGCGGTCGTAACCACGACGGTAAAATGACGATGCGCTACTTAGGTGGTGGTCACAAACAATCATATAGGTTGATCGATTTTAAACGCGATAAGTTTGATATCCCTGCAAAGGTTGCAACTATCGAGTACGATCCAAACCGCTCAGCACGTATCGCTCTATTGCATTACGTAGATGGCGAAAAACGCTACATGATCGCTCCGGAAGGATTAGCAGTTGGACAAGTGGTGGTATCAGGCGAAAAATCAGCTCCAGAAGTTGGTAACAGCCTTCCACTTAAAAACATCCCTTTAGGTTCTATCATCCACAACATCGAGTTGAACCCAGGCCAGGGTGGTACCATCGCACGTTCTGCAGGTACTTACGCTCAGCTTTCGGCTCGTGATGGTAAATACGCCATCATCAAATTGCCTTCTGGCGAAACACGTATGATATTGCTTACTTGTATGGCAACTATCGGTACCGTTTCAAACGGAGATAAAGCAAACGAAGTGTTGGGTAAAGCTGGTCGCAAACGCTGGTTAGGTCGCCGTCCAAGAGTTCGTGGTGTAGCCATGAACCCGGTAGATCACCCTATGGGTGGTGGTGAGGGTAGAGCCTCAGGTGGTCACCCACGCTCACGCAAAGGTTTATTAGCTAAAGGCTTTAAAACCCGCGACAAAAAGAAATCATCTGATCGTTATATCATTGAAAGAAGGAAGAAATAATGGCACGTTCAATTAAAAAAGGACCTTATATTGATCATAACCTGGAAAGAAAAGTTCTGACCTTGAATGATACAAGCAAAAAATCGGTAGTTAAAACCTGGTCACGTCGTTCCATGATATCTCCTGATTTCGTTGGTCACACGTTCGCCGTTCACAACGGTAACAAGTTTATACCTGTGTATGTAACAGAAAACATGGTTGGTCACAAGTTGGGCGAATTTGCCCCAACACGTACTTTCCGTGGTCACGCAGAAAAGAAAAAATAAGGTATGGAAGCAACAACTAAAATTAAAAAATCAGTCTTAGTTAGACAACAAAAGGAAGCTGCGAAAGCACTTACTGGAGGTGCTTCTATCGCTAAATTGCAAGACTGCCCAACATCACCACGCAAAATGCGTTTGGTAGTTGATTTGATCCGCGGCGAAAAAGTAGAGAAAGCTCTTTACATATTAAAGTTCACCAATAAAGAAGCGGCTATCCGTGTTGAGAAACTGTTATTATCAGCTATCAAAAACTGGGAAGCTAAAAACGAAGGTAAACGCGTAGAAGATAGCGGATTATTCGTAAAAGAAATATCTGTAGGCGGTGGTCGTCAGTTAAAAAGATTACGCCCTGCTCCGCAAGGAAGAGGATACCGTATCAGGAAACGTTCAAACCACGTTACCTTAATTGTTGACAGTAAAAACGATAACAACTAATTTAAAATGGGACAAAAAGCACATCCAATAGGTAACCGTTTAGGAATCATCAGAGGTTGGGATTCTAACTGGTTCGGTGGCAACAACTACTCCGATAAATTAGTTGAAGACGAAAAGATCCGTAAATACTTAGCTGCACGTATCGCCAAAGGTGGTATATCAAAAGTAGTTATCGAGCGTACTTTAAAACGTATCACTGTAACAATTCACACTGCCCGTCCGGGTATCGTGATTGGTAAAGGTGGTCAGGAAGTTGATAAAGTAAAAGAAGAGTTGAAAAAACTGACTAAAAAGGACGTTCAGATCAACATCTTCGAAATTAAACGCCCTGAGCTTGATGCACAATTAGTTGCAGAAGGTATAGCAAAACAATTAGAAGCACGTATTTCATTCCGTCGTGCCATGAAAACAACCATCGCGTCAACCATGAGAATGGGTGCCGAAGGTATCAAGATCATGACATCAGGCCGTTTAGGTGGCGCGGAAATGGCACGTAGCGAGCAATATAAAGAAGGAAGAATTCCTTTGCACACTTTCCGTGCTGATATTGACTACGCATTGGCAGAAGCATTAACTACTTATGGTAAAATAGGTGTTAAGGTTTGGATCTGTAAAGGCGAAGTTTACGGCAAGCGTGATCTGTCTCCAAACATCGGTGGTACAAGCAGCAGCAGCGGCAAGGGCGGTCGTCCAGAAGGTGCAGCAGCATATGGCGACCGTGGTGGTAATGATCGTCGCGGTGGTGGTGAGCGTCGTGCAGGCGGTGGCGGTGATCGTCGTGGTGGTCAAGGTGGCGGTAATCGTCCAGGTGGCCCGGGTCAAGGCGGTAATCGTCCTGGTGGACAAGGTGGAAGCCGTCCGGCCGGAAAGAGATAATATATTAAGTATTCAAAGTCGAGAGACTCGTATAATAAGAATTTAAAACAATGCTACAGCCAAAAAGAACGAAGTTCAGAAAGATGCAAAAAGGCAGGATGAATGGTTTAGCCAATCGTGGTGCAGAGCTATCATTCGGTTCATTCGGTATCAAAACACTCGAAGCCGCCTGGATTACCAGTCGTCAGATCGAGGCTGCCCGTATCGCTGTAACACGTTTCATGAAACGTGAAGGCCAGGTATGGATCCGTATATTCCCTGATAAGCCGGTTACTAAAAAACCAGCAGAGGTACGTATGGGTAAAGGTAAAGGTGCTCCTGAATATTGGGTAGCAGTGGTTAAACCAGGACGTATGATCTTCGAAGCAGAAGGCGTACCTTTGGAAGTTGCTAAAGAGGCTTTACGCCTTGCTGCCGCAAAATTACCGGTACAAACAAAATTTGTGTTACGTAGGGATTACGTAGAAGAATAAAAAACAAGGTTATCAATTGGGAGTTGCCTCTTATCAGTAGACTAACGCAACTTGGCAATCATAACATATAATTAACAAGAAAATGAAGAACTCAGAAATTTTAGAGCTATCAACCGAAGAACTTGCTGCAAGGATCGGGGAAGAGAGAGCCAACTTAACCAAATTGAAATTTGCACATGCGGTTTCGGCTATCGAGAATCCTACTCGTATCACTAAAGTGAGAAAAGATATTGCTCGTTTAAATACTGAATTAACCAAGCGCAAAGCGGCGTCTGCTTCTGAAAAGAATTAATTTTTAGAATTGAAATGGAAAGAAATTTAAGAAAAACACGTACCGGTTTGGTAGTTAGCAACAAGATGGAAAAATCCATCGTTGTAGCTGTAGAGCGGAAGGTAAAACACCCTATCTACGGTAAGTTCGTTAAGAAAACTACCAAATTTATGGCTCACGACGAGGCTAATACCTGTGGTATTGGTGATACCGTATTGATTATGGAAACCCGTCCGTTGAGCAAGAGCAAGAACTGGAGATTAGTACAAATTTTAGAGAGGGCTAAATAACATGGTACAACAGGAATCAAGATTAAATGTTGCCGATAACAGCGGAGCTAAAGAAGTTTTAGTTATCCGTGTATTGGGTGGCACTGGCAAAAGATACGCCTCTATCGGCGATAAAATTGTTGTTACCGTAAAAAGCGCTATCCCTTCAGGAAACGTTAAAAAAGGTACAGTGTCAAAAGCAGTAGTTGTTAGAACTAAAAAAGAGATCCGTCGTAAGGATGGTTCTTATATTCGTTTTGACGATAACGCAGCCGTTTTGTTAAACAACCAGGACGAACCACGTGGTACTCGTATTTTTGGACCAGTTGCAAGAGAGTTGCGTGAAAAACAATTCATGAAAATTGTATCATTAGCACCGGAGGTATTGTAAGATGGAAAGAAAGAAAAACACACAGCCTAAATTGAAGATCAAAAAAGGTGACCTGGTTAAGGTTATCGCTGGCGATTCAAAAGGTTCACAAGGAAAAGTATTAGAGGTATTGGTAGCTAAAAGCCGTGTTTTGGTTGAAGGTGCTAATATGGTTTCAAAGCATACAAAACCTAATGCTACAAGCCCTAACGGCGGTATCATTAAACAAGAAGCAGCTTTACACATTTCAAACGTAATGTTGGTTGATCCTAAATCAGGAAAACCTACACGTGTTGGAAGAACTAAAAATGCCGATGGTAAATTGGTTAGAGTAGCTAAAATATCAGGGGAGGAAATTAAATAATGGCATACGTACCAAGATTAAAATCGAAATATAAGGACGAAATTCGTACTGCACTGAAAGAAAAATTTCAGTACAAAAGCGTAATGCAGGTTCCTAAGCTTGAAAAAATTGCTATCAACCAAGGTGTTGGTGCAGCTACAACTGATAAAAAACTGATTGATGTTGCCATTAACGAAATGTCAACCATCACAGGTCAGCAAGCTGTTGCATCAAAATCTAAGAAAGATATCTCAAACTTCAAATTGCGTAAAAATATGCCTGTAGGCGTACGTGTTACTTTACGTGATAACAATATGTACGAATTTTTGGATCGTTTAATTGCAGTAGCATTACCACGTATCCGTGATTTCAAAGGTATTAACGATAAAGGTTTTGATGGCCGTGGTAACTATACATTAGGTATCACCGAGCAAATCATTTTCCCTGAGATCAACATTGACAAGATCAACAAGATCATGGGTATGGATATTACCTTTGTAACATCAGCAAGTAACGATGTTGAAGCATTAGAATTGCTTAAACAATTTGGTTTACCATTTAAAAATCAAACTCCAATTAACAATGGCTAAAGAAGGTGTAAAAGCGCGCGAAGTAAAACGCGCCAGAATTGTAGCTAAATACGCTGAAAAAAGAGCAGCTTTGAAAGCCGCTGGTGATTATATAGGTTTGGATAAGTTGCCTAAAGCAGCTTCGCCGGTAAAATTGCACAACCGTTGCAAATTAACTGGCCGTCCACGCGGTTATATGCGTCAGTTCGGTATTTCACGTGTTACTTTCCGCGAAATGGCTTTAGCCGGTAAGATCCCGGGAGTAAAGAAAGCGAGCTGGTAAAAAGCAGTTTATTTCGAGCCGTAAAAATATAGTAGAAAAACTATATCTTTGCGGCTCGAATTTAATATATGAATTAACCGACGGCAGGTCGTCCCGGATGTTACGGGAAGGAAACCACCATCATAAACAATAGTAATGAATACAGATCCAATTGCAGATTATCTTACACGCGTAAGAAATGCTATTAAAGCCAACCACAGGGTTGTCGAAATTCCTGCATCAAACCTGAAAAAGGAAATCACCAAGGTGCTTTTCGATAAAGGTTACATCACAAACTTTAAGTTTGAAGACAATGGTCCTCAAGGCACAATCAAAATCGCTTTGAAATACCACCCGATAACCAAGATCCCTGCTATACGTAACATATCACGTATCAGCAAACCAGGTTTGCGTAAATACGCAGGTACCGATAAGTTACCAAGAGTATTAAATGGTTTAGGTATCGCTATCGTATCAACCTCAAAAGGTGTTATGAGTGATAAAGAAGCCCGCGCCCAAAATATTGGTGGCGAAGTAATGTGTTACGTTTATTAATCAAATAAGGAGAAACAAAAAATGTCAAGAGTAGGAAAAGCTCCAATCGCGATCCCGGCAGGCGTTACTGTAACCGTATCTGGTGATAACGTAGTATCAGTAAAAGGCCCCAAAGGTGAATTATTCCAGGCAGTTGATAAAGATATCACTATCGCCCAGGAAGACGGAAACTTAACAGTTCAACGTCCGTCAGAACAAAAACGTCATAAAGCATTGCACGGTTTATACCGCGCTTTGATCAACAATATGGTTGTTGGTGTAACAGCAGGTTACAAGATCGAGCAAGAGCTTGTAGGTGTAGGTTACCGTGCAACCAACACAGGTAATACATTAGATTTAGTGTTGGGTTTCTCTCACCATTATGTATTTGAGTTGCCTAAAGAAATTAAAGTTTCAACCACTGCTGAAAAGGGTAAAAACCCAACCATTATCTTAGAATCGAACGATAAACAATTGATCGGTCAGGTAGCGGCAAAAATACGCTCGTTACGCGCACCAGAGCCTTATAAAGGTAAAGGTATCAAGTTTGTTGGCGAAGTATTGAGAAGAAAAGCAGGTAAATCAGCATCTAAAAAATAAGCGTCATGACAGGTAAATTATCAAGAAGAGATAGAATAAAGAAAGGTATCAGAAAACGTCTTTCTGGTTCTACAGAGCGTCCTCGCTTGTCAGTGTTCAGAAGCAATAAAGGTATCTACGCCCAAATTATTGATGATGTAACAGGTAAAACTTTAGTTTCGGCTTCATCTTTAGCAAAAGATTTCGCTACAACCGGAAGCAAATCTGATCAATCAGTGGCAGTAGGTAAATCAGTTGCCGAAAAAGCAATTGCCGCTGGTATCAAAGAAGTAGTTTTCGATAGGAACGGATATTTGTACCATGGCCGCGTTAAGTCGTTAGCTGAAGGTGCACGTGAAGGTGGTTTAATATTTTAATTACAAGAAGAGATGTCAACTATTAATATAAAAAGAGTAAAATCAAGCGAGATCGAATTAAAGGATCGTTTGGTTAGCATCCAACGTGTAGCCAAAGTAACCAAAGGTGGTCGTACTTTCAGTTTCTCTGCCATTGTGGTAGTAGGTGACGAGAACGGTATCGTAGGTTTCGGTTTAGGTAAAGCTAAGGAAGTAACTGAAGCAATTGCTAAAGGCATTGATGATGCTAAAAAGAATTTGGTTAAAGTTCCAATTTTAAACGGAACTATCCCTCACGAGCAAATAGGTAAGTTTTCGGGCGGTTTTATTTTCTTAAAACCAGCTGCTAACGGTACCGGTGTAATTGCTGGTGGTGCAATGCGCGCAGTGCTAGAGTCTGCAGGTGTTCACAACGTATTGGCAAAATCAAAGGGTTCGTCAAATCCACACAACGTGGTAAAAGCAACAGTATCTGCACTATCGCAATTGCGTGATGCTTATACAGTAGCTCAACACCGTGGTGTTAGTTTAGGTAAAGTATTTAACGGATAATCAGATCATGGCAAAAATCAAAATAACACAGATTAAGAGCGTGATCGATAGAAGTGAGCGCCAAAAAAGAACCATCGAAGCATTGGGCCTTAAAAGGATCAACCACAGTGTAGAAGTTGAAGCTAATGCAGCTATCATCGGTATGGTGAGAAAAGTTAATCATTTGGTAGCAGTAGAAAACATTTAATGTTATGAATTTAAATAATCTGAAACCTGCAGAAGGTTCTACTAAAAATAGAAAAAGGATCGGTCGTGGTACCGGTTCAGGTCGCGGTGGTACATCAACACGCGGTCACAAAGGTGCCGGCTCACGCTCTGGTACTTCAACTAAGGTTGGTTTTGAAGGTGGCCAGATGCCATTACAACGCCGTGTGCCTAAAGTTGGCTTTAAAAGCCTTAACCGTGTTGAGTATGTAAGTGTAAACTTAGATGCTTTACAAGGCCTGGTTGATCAATACAACCTTACAACAGTTAACTTTGATACCCTGAAAGAACATGGATTGGTATCACGTAACGACCTTGTAAAAGTATTGGGCCGTGGCGAATTAAAAGCTAAGTTAGAAGTTACAGCACATGCATTTTCTGCTACTGCACAGAAGGCAATTGAAGCAGCAGGCGGTTCCATCGTTAAGTTATAAATTTCAATGAAGAAATTTTTCGAAACTATATCCAATATCTGGAAAATTGAGGATCTAAGAGTGCGTATATTAAACACATTCTTATTTCTTTTAATATATCGTATTGGCTCGTTCGTAGTGTTGCCTGGGGTTGACCCGACAGCGTTAACCAACCAACAAGGTAAAGAAGGTCTGATGGGCCTTCTTAACATGTTTGCGGGTGGTTCATTCTCACGTGAGTCTATTTTCGCATTAGGTGTAATGCCTTATATCTCCGCATCAATTGTGGTGCAGCTATTGGGTATAGCGGTTCCGTATTTCACTAAATTGCAAAAAGAAGGCGAAAGCGGTCGTAACAAAATCAACCAGTGGACACGTTACCTAACTATAGCCATTACTGCTTTGCAGGCTATTGGTTACGTAAGCTCACAGGTATCTCCAGATGCTAAGCTGGTTGCAGAGCCTTACTTTACAGTAATGTCTGTATTCGTATTAACCGCAGGTACATTATTTGTAATGTGGTTAGGCGAGAAGATCACCGATAAGGGTATTGGTAACGGTATATCATTGATCATTATGGTGGGTATTATTGCCCAGTTGCCTGATGCCTTGATACAAGAGTTCACTTCACGTGTTAAAGGTGTAGGTGGCCCGTTTGTATTCGTTGTCGAAATTATCGCGCTTATCGCTGTTGTAATGTTCACTATCTTAATTGTACAGGGTACACGTAAAATAGCTGTTCAATACGCAAAACGTATAGTGGGTAATAAACAATATGGTGGCGTTCGTCAGTACATACCTTTAAAGGTAAATGCTGCCGGTGTTATGCCTATCATCTTCGCGCAAGCGTTAATGTTTTTACCGGGTATGGTATCACAGTTTTGGCCAAGTGCGGCATCAAGCGGAGTTTTAATAGCCCTGTCTGATTATACCTCGTGGGGTCATAACTTACTGTTTGCTATCCTGATCATCATCTTCACTTACTTCTACACAGCTATCACGGTTAATCCTAACCAAATGGCTGATGATATGAAGAAGAACAGCGGCTTTATACCAGGTGTTAAACCAGGTAAAGCAACTGCCGACTTTATCGACGGTGTGATATCAAGAATTACCTTACCGGGATCTATATTCCTTGCTATTATAGCCATATTACCGGCTATAGCATCAATGTTCCAGGTATACGGTCCGTTTGCACGTTTCTTTGGTGGAACATCACTGATCATTTTGGTGGGTGTTGTGTTAGATACATTGCAACAGATAGAAAGCCACTTATTAATGCGTCACTACGATGGTTTGATGAAAACCGGAAGGATTAAAGGACGTACGGCTATTCCAACTGCAGCAGGTACAACGCCTCCGGCAATTTAATAACCAATGTCAAAAATCAATTATAGGTCTGCCGAAGAGATAGAGCTAATAAGAGAAAGTTCTTTACTTGTGTCAAAAACACATGGAGAGATTGCTAAGGTTATCAAGCCAGGAATAAAAACAATAGAACTAAATAAACTTGCAGAAACCTTTATTCGTGATAACGGTGGGGTTCCTGCATTTTTAAACTATAACGGTTTTCCGTATTCCCTTTGTATCTCGTTGAATAATCAGGTGGTACACGGTTTCCCAAGCAACCATGTTTTGGTTGAGGGCGATCTGGTATCGGTAGATTGTGGAGTAGTAAAGAATAAATACTATGGCGATTCTGCTTATACCTTTGCCATTGGCGAGGTAAGTGAGCAAACCCAGTTACTAATGAAGGTTACCAAAGAGTGCCTTGCCTTAGGGATTGAGAAAGCAGTAGTAGGGATGCGCGTTGGCGATATAGGTTTTGCCGTTCAGGAGCATGCCGAGAAGCACGGGTTTGGGGTAGTGAAGGAATTAGTTGGCCATGGTGTTGGAACCAGGCTGCACGAAAAGCCAGAGGTGCCAAACTACGGTAAACGCGGATCGGGCATTAAACTGGAAGAGGGTATGGTAATAGCCATTGAACCTATGATTAACGCCGGCAGAGCAGGTGTTAGGTTTTGGGATGATGGATGGACCGTGTCAACCAGTGATGGCAAGGTATCAGCTCATTACGAGCATACAGTAGCTGTAAGCAAAGGTAAAGCGGATATACTTTCTACATTTGATTATGTAGAAGAAATTTTGAATAAAAAACAATAAAATATAAAATAATTTATTTACTTTTGCATCCCGCTTTTAAGGCGGATAATTGTATATAAATCAGTAATATATGGCTAAACAAGCCTCGATTGAACAAGACGGTACAATAAAGGAAGCATTATCAAATGCAATGTTCCGGGTCGAATTAGAAAACGGCCACGAAATTATTGCACATATTTCTGGTAAAATGCGCATGCACTATATCAAAATATTACCTGGCGACAGGGTGAAATTGGAGATGAGCCCCTACGATTTAACAAAAGGAAGAATAACCTACAGATACAAATAAACAAAGAGATGAAAGTTAGAGCATCAATAAAAAAACGTAGTGCTGATTGCAAGATCATCCGTCGTAAAGGGAAACTTTATGTGATTAACAAAAAGAATCCAAAGTACAAACAACGTCAGGGATAATAAGAATTGTAAAGATCCGTACAACGGTGGCCCGCCGTTCGGTCTTACTTAAAACAAAATAACAAATATGGCAAGGATTGCAGGTATTGATTTACCAAAAAACAAACGCGGAGAGATCGGACTTACGTACATATACGGTGTAGGTCGTACCACAGCACAAGGTATTTTAACCGAAGCTGGTATCGACTTTAACACTAAAGTACAAGACTGGACCGATGAGCAGTTGACAACCATTCGTGGTATCATTAACGATCGTATCAAAGTAGAAGGTGCTTTACGCTCTGAGGTTCAATTAAACATTAAACGTTTAATGGATATCGGTTGCTACCGCGGTACCCGTCACCGTAAAGGATTGCCTTTACGTGGTCAGCGTACCAAAAACAACTCACGTACCCGTAAAGGAAAACGTAAGACTGTTGCGAACAAGAAAAAAGCTACTAAGTAATAATTGATAAACAGGGAATCTTAAAGGATCCTTGTTTGGAATAGAAAAAGATAACAACAGGATACTGAGTATCGGGATAGGGCAAATGCGCACATCTCAAGTCTCATATCTAAAATCTAAAAAGCAAAATGGCTAAAACTAAAAAAGTAACCAAAAAACGTATCGTTATCGTTGAGCCAATTGGCGAAGCGCACATTAACGCTACTTTCAACAATATCATCATTACCCTAACCAACAAAAGCGGTCAGGCCATCTCTTGGTCATCAGCCGGTAAGATGGGCTTTAAGGGTTCTAAGAAAAATACACCTTATGCAGCCGGACAAGCGGCTTCTGATTGCGGTAAAACAGCTTATGATTTAGGCTTACGTAAAGTAGAAGTATTTGTAAAAGGCCCGGGTTCTGGCCGTGAGTCAGCTATCCGTACGTTGCAAACTACAGGTATCGAGGTAACTACAATTAGGGACATTACACCGCTTCCACACAATGGTTGCCGCCCGTCAAAACGTAGAAGAGTTTAATTAACACAAATCGTTTAAAGCTAAGATTCTACGGCTACAGGCCGATAGATACTTTAAAACAACACAACAATGGCAAGATACACAGGACCAAAATCCAAAATTGCACGTCGTTTCAGAGAGCCGATCTTCGGTCCTGATAAGGCGTTAGAACGTAAAAACTATCCACCGGGAATGCACGGTGCCTCAAAAAGAAGAGGAAAACAATCTGAATATTCTGTTCAGTTGATGGAGAAACAAAAAGTAAAATACACTTATGGTGTATTGGAGAAACAATTCGAAAACTTGTTTCACCGCGCTTCATCTAAAGAAGGTATCACCGGCGAAAACTTGTTAAAGTTTTTAGAAGCTCGTTTAGATAACGCAGTTTACCGCTTAGGTATATCTCCAACCCGCTCTGGTGCACGCCAGTTAGTAGGTCACAAACACATTACTGTTAACGGCGAAGTTGTGAACATTGCTTCATACGCTTTAAAAGCTGGCGACGTAATCGCTGTTCGTGAGAAATCAAAAACAATGGAAGCTATTACAACTTCGGTTGCAGGTAGAAGAATTAATAAATTTAGCTGGTTAGAATGGGATGCCAATAACTTATCAGGTAAATTTTTGAACTACCCTAACCGCGACGAAATTCCTGAAAACATCAAGGAAAACTTAATCGTCGAGTTGTACTCAAAATAATATAATGATACTTATCCGGGAAATGACCAGCAATACCAGCTGGTCATTTTTTCCGGTTTAATTCATCCAATTAATAAATTAAAACACAGGATATAAATGGCAATATTAGCATTTCAAAAACCAGATAAGGTTATCATGCAGAAATCAACTGATTTTGATGGTACGTTTGAATTTCGTCCGTTAGAGCCAGGATTCGGGATAACTATTGGTAATGCTTTACGTCGTATCTTACTTTCATCATTAGAAGGTTATGCGATTACTTCTGTTCGTTTTTCAGGAGTTAACCATGAGTTTTCAACCATCAAAGGTGTGGTTGAAGATGTTACCGAGATCATATTGAACTTAAAGCAAGTTCGTATGAAAAAAACTGGTGAGTCTGGCGATTCTGAGAAAATATTCGTGATCATCAATGGTCAGGATGCTTTCAAAGCTGGTGACATCACTAAATTCTCAAACAACTTCACTATCCTTAACCCTGATCTGGTTATCTGCAATATGGATTCGTCTGTAACGTTGGAAATCGAGATCACTGTTGGTAAAGGCCGTGGTTATGTTCCAAGCGAAGAGAACAAAAATCCTGATGCAATGGTTGGTGTTATCGCGATCGATTCGATCTACACACCTATCAAAAACGTTAAGTACACTATCGAGAACTACCGTGTTGAGCAAAAAACCGATTACGAGAAATTAGTATTGGATATTGCTACAGACGGTTCTGTTCACCCTGAAGATGCATTGAAGGAAGCTGCCAAGATCTTGATCCAGCACTTTATGTTGTTCAGCGACGAGAACATGATGCTTGAAGCTCAGGCTAAGGAAGAAACTAAAGAAGTTGACGAAGAAATTTTACATATGCGTAAGATTCTGAAAACTGAATTAGTTGATTTAGACCTATCAGTACGTGCATTAAATTGTTTGAAAGCTGCCGATATCCGTAGCCTTGCCGATTTAGTATCATACGATGTTGCTGATATGTTAAAGTTCAGAAACTTTGGTAAAAAATCATTAACTGAAATTCAGGACCTGGTTAAATCAAAAGGTTTATCTTTTGGTATGAACCTGTCTAAATTCAAGTTAGACGAAGAATAACGCTGTGAGAGGTGAGTGGTGAATAGTGAGTTGTTAATTCACAATACATTGCTCACCATTCACTACTAACAAACTACTATAAATAAGCGAGCGCATAATTCCGCGGGTTGATTAACTAATCCCCAACGGTATGTAACGTGAAAAAATCAAAACAAAATGAGACACGGAAGAAAAGTTAACCATTTAGGCCGTACCGACAGCCACAGAAAGGCAATGTTGGCGAATATGGCTTCATCGCTTATTCAGCACAAGCGCATTACTACTACTTTAGCTAAAGCAAAAGCTTTACGTTTATATGTAGAGCCTATCCTTACAAAATCAAAAAACGATACTACACACTCACGTCGTACAGTATTTAGCTACTTACAGGATAAAGACATCGTTGCCGAATTATTCCGCGATGTTGCTGTTAAGATTGCTGACCGTCCGGGAGGTTACACCCGTATCGTTAAGTTAGAAAACCGTTTAGGTGATAACGCATCAATGGCGATCATCGAATTGGTTGACTACAACACAGTATACACTAAAGGTGAAGCTGCTACTGAGAAGAAAGCAACACGCCGTCGTGGTGGTTCTAAAGCTAAGCCTGCGGCTCCTGCTGCAGCGGCTGATGTAACTCCTGCGGATGATGCAGTAGTTGTTGAAGAAACTCCGGTTGCTGAAGTAGCACCAGAAGAAACTTCAACTGAAGAAGGTACAGAAGAAAAAGGCGCATAATTATAATCGCTTTATGTTATAGAAAAGCCCCGCTCAATTTGAGCGGGGCTTTTTTTGTTTAGCTTATCCACTGGTTCAAATATTTATAAAAGCTCCACTTACCATTTATCTTCTTATATATTTCTATTCCTCCACTGGCACAAAGCATTCCGCAATTGTAGGTTCTGTTGATGAAAGCAATGTTTCCATCCTTTGTGAATATTGGAAGCGAAATGGTAGTGGCCGGAAGTTTTAGCTCCAGTTTTTGGAATAACATTTCAGTTCTTGAAGCCTGCGGTATTGGGCTAAGTGGTGTAGCATTCTTTAAATCGGTTTGTTTGGGATATTGACTAACTCTGGTTTTAATCTTCCAGCCGATATAACTTATAAGGTTAGTATCCAAATTTTCAATTTTATCGTTCTCCGATATTTGCTTTTTTAAAAACTGTTGATCAGTGGTGGGGATTTTACTGTAATCCCCATCAATGATTTGGAATGCGGCGAAGCGTTTATCGTCATACGCGAAATTATCAAAGCGTTCAAGCAGGTTAGATAAATCCTTAATTTTGTCGGGGCTATTGGCGATATACCAATTCAGGAAATCATATTGTTGCTTTTTTAAAGATGCCTTACCAAAACACAAAACTGTGCATAGTAGTATTAATCCCATTAATAGTATGACTCTTTTCATAACTTAAACTTACACAATTTTCTGCCAACCTGTCACCACTAAACTCACCATTCTGACGGGTTTTAGTTAATCTGATTATTATCTAACTGCCAAAGCTATATTGGCACAAGCATTGATAATATGGCTTTAGTAAAACAATTTTTCAATATAGTAAAATCAATCATATGTCTAAAATCATTGGAATCGACTTAGGAACAACAAACTCCTGCGTGTCTGTAATGGAGGGTAATGAGCCCGTAGTTATAGCAAACAGCGAGGGGAAACGTACAACGCCTTCGGTAGTTGCATTTGTTGACAACGGCGAGCGTAAAGTTGGCGATCCTGCTAAACGTCAGGCTATCACTAACCCAACAAAAACCATTTCTTCTATTAAACGCTTTATGGGTAACCAGTTTAACGAGGTTACTAAAGAAGCCGGACGCGTACCTTACAAAGTAGTTAAGGGCGATAACAACACACCACGTGTTGAAATTGACGATCGTAAATATACTCCGCAAGAGATCTCAGCGATGATCCTTCAGAAAATGAAGAAAACTGCTGAAGATTTTTTGGGTCAGGAAGTTACCGACGCGGTTATTACCGTTCCGGCTTACTTTAACGATGCGCAACGCCAGGCTACTAAAGAAGCCGGTGAAATTGCTGGTTTAAATGTACGTCGTATTATTAACGAGCCTACTGCTGCTGCCCTTGCTTACGGCCTGGACAAAGCACACAAAGACATGAAAATTGTTGTGTTTGACTGCGGTGGCGGTACGCATGACGTTTCGGTTTTGGAATTAGGTGATGGCGTGTTCGAAGTAAAAGCAACCGACGGTGATACGCACTTAGGTGGTGACGACTTTGACCAGGTAATTATCGACTTTTTAGCTGACGAATTTAAAAATGACGAAGGTTTCGATTTACGTCGCGACCCAATGTCGTTACAACGTTTAAAAGAAGCTGCTGAAAAAGCTAAGGTTGAGTTATCAAGCACTACAACTACCGAAATCAACCTGCCATACATTACCGCTGTTGATGGTATGCCTAAGCACTTGGTTAAAACTTTAACCCGTGCTAAATTTGAGCAATTAGCTGATAGCCTGATCAAACGTACAATTGAGCCTTGCCAAAAAGCATTGAAAAATGCAGGTTTATCAGTATCTGATATCGACGAGATCATCTTAGTTGGTGGTTCAACCCGTATTCCTGCTATTCAGGATGCTGTTCAAAAATTCTTTGGTAAATCACCGTCAAAAGGTGTTAACCCTGATGAGGTTGTAGCTATTGGTGCTGCTATTCAAGGTGGTGTATTATCTGGTGATGTTAAGGATGTGTTGTTGTTAGATGTTACCCCTTTATCATTAGGTATCGAAACTATGGGTGGCGTAATGACTCGTTTGATCGAATCAAACACAACTATTCCATCTAAAAAATCAGAAACATTCTCTACCGCGTCTGACAGCCAGCCATCTGTAGAGATCCATATTTTGCAAGGCGAGCGCCCTATGGCAGCTCAAAACCGCACAATTGGTAGGTTCCACTTAGATGGTATTCCACCAGCACCGCGCGGTGTGCCTCAAATTGAAGTAACTTTTGATATTGACGCTAACGGTATATTACACGTAGGTGCAAAAGATAAAGCTACCGGTAAAGAGCAAAAGATCCGTATCGAAGCTTCTTCGGGCTTAACTGACGAAGAGATCAAAAAGATGAAAGATGAAGCTGAAGCTAATGCTGACTCTGACAAAAAGGCAAAAGAAGAAGTTGAAAAACTGAACGGTGCCGATGCTTTGATCTTCTCGACAGAAAAACAACTGAAAGAGTACGGTGATAAGATCCCTGCCGACAAGAAAGCGCCTATAGAAAGCGGTTTAGAAAAATTGAAAGCTGCTTATGCTGCTAAAGATTTAGCTACTATCGATTCTGTACAAGCTGAATTGCAAAACGCATGGAATGCTGCATCAGAAGATATGTACAAAACTGCTGATGGCGGACAAGCGCAACCAGGTGCAGAACAACAAGGTGGTGCCCCAGAAGGTGCAGCCGGTGATGCTGTAACCGATGTTGACTTTGAAGAAGTGAAATAATTTATTTCAAGCTATAAATTAAAAGGCTCCCGATTTTTCGGGAGCCTTTTTTTGTTAATGAGGGCTATTTTTTGTATATTGTAGGAAGGAGAAGCAAGAGGTAAGACTCAGGAATAAGATTTGAAAAAATACCTACTTTATCCCCCCCCCAAAAAAAAAGAAATAAAGAGCGTTTAAAACATACATAAATACCCCTGTCTGCCGACAGGCAGGCATAATTAGTAATTAAAGTTATCCGGGTTATTACAGATCCCTGTATATAAACCTATTTAAACTTGAATACTTCATCCATATTCTGGTTGCTGTTGAAGCTTACTTTCAAATCTTTAATAAAGCCCGTGCTTAAGGTATAAACCCAGCCATGTACGCTTAAATCCTTGCCGTTTTTCCAGGCATTTTGTACTATAGATGTTGCGGTTAAATTGTTTACGTTTTCCATTACGTTTAGTTCAACTAAGCGGTCAACCTTTTGCTTTTGGTCGGTAATGGCATCCAGTTCGGCAGCGTGCAGGCGGTACACGTCTTTAATGTGACGCAGCCAATTATCAACCAGCCCGTTTTGTTCGTGACCGGAGGCGGCTATTACGCCACCACAGCCATAATGGCCGCAAACTATAACATGTTTAACCCCAAGAACATTCACGGCATAATCCAAAACAGAGAGCATATTCATATCTGAGTGAACCACCATATTGGCAATGTTACGGTGAACAAATATCTCGCCCGGTTTGGTATTGGTGATCTGATTGGCAGGTACGCGGCTATCGGCACAACCAATCCATAAAATAGGGGGTTTTTGTCCGTTTGATAACTGGGTAAAGTATTCCGGATCGATCTTTAAAGTATTGGCTACAAACTGTTTGTTACCTTCTAAAAGGCCTTCGTAAGTAATATGGCTTGTATCGTGAATTTTAGCTGCACACATGTATTAAGTAATTTAAGATGATTATTTAGTATCGGTACCGGCGGCAAATTTACGCCTCAATTTGTTAAAAACAACACCCCGGATATCATAATATAGAATGGTAAGCAATATAATAGGGATAAAATAAAACACCTTGAAGTTGTAAAGCTCAAAAAAGAAGCCTCCGGCAACGGCACCAATAAAATAGAAGCCCAACACGGTGAACCTTACATAGAGCCGGTTGCGCACCAATTCGGTTTTGGCCGTGTGCGGATGGATCCATTCGGCAACATCCGCGCCAACATCGGTAAATAAGCCAGTTAAGTGCGATGATTTGATCAAACCACCGGATATAGTTGATACAAGGCTGTTTTGTAAGCCCATTGAAAACAAAATGGCCCCGATGATGATCTCGCGCTCCAAATCATTGCCATCAAAAAAGTGGTTACCGTATATCGCGACAAGCAGCAGAATAACCATCTCGGTTAAAATGGGTAAGGCATGCGCTTTGTAAGTGCTTTCGCGATCAAACGATCGTACCAAAAAATGCGATACAAAGGCTCCCATAAAAAACATGAGTAACCAAACACCTACGGTAATGATCTCGCCAACATCCTGCGCGCTTACTTTGCGGGCTAACAAGGCTACGTGACCGGTTATATTGGTAGTGAAAGCTAAAAAGGCGATTACCCCGGCTACATTAACAATACCGGCAACCAACGCGGTTGATGATGCCAGCATAAGGTTAGCTTTAAGTGTACGTTCATCTTTACCTTGTATCAGCATGTTGTCAAAAATAGTAAGATTAAATAGTAATAAAGATAATTCATATTTTTAACCACTACAATTATAAAAATCAAGAGAAGTGGATAAAAAACTGGATACCCTACGTAAGAAGAAAGAGCAGGCACTGTTAGGCGGAGGACAGGCACGAATAGATAGTCAGCATAAAAAAGGAAAGTTAACGGCGCGTGAGCGTATACACTTTTTGCTGGACGAGGGTTCTTTTGAAGAGATAGGTATGCTGGTATCGCACCGCTCCACCGATTTTGGGATGGAGAAAGAGAAGTACCCGGGCGATGGTGTAGTTACTGGTTATGGTACAGTGAATGGCCGATTGGTTTATGTATTCTCTCAGGATTTTACGGTATTTGGTGGTTCACTATCAGAAACACATGCCGAAAAGATCTGTAAGGTAATGGACCTGGCCATGAAGAATGGCGCTCCCTTTATCGGATTGAATGATTCTGGCGGTGCCCGTATTCAAGAAGGTGTAGTTTCGCTGGGCGGATACGCGGATATATTTTATCGCAATACCATGGCTTCGGGCGTTATTCCACAGTTGTCGGCTATAATGGGTCCATGCGCAGGTGGCGCAGTTTACTCGCCTGCCATTACCGACTTCATTTTGATGGTAGAAAATACATCGTACATGTTTGTTACCGGGCCAAATGTGGTAAAAACGGTAACACATGAGATCGTAACATCAGAAGAATTAGGCGGCGCGAATACTCACGCCACCAAATCGGGTGTTACGCATTTCGCCTGTGCAAATGAGATTGAAGCCATCAATCATGTTAAAAAACTATTGAGCTATATGCCCCAAAACTGTGAGGGAACGGCTCCGGCTTTACCTTATGAAGCAAGCGATGAAACCAGACCTAACCTAACCACCATACTCCCAGAAAACATTTCGCAGCCTTATGATATGCGTGAGGTGATTGACGAGGTAATTGACGAGGGTTCGTTTTTAGAGGTACATAAAGATTTTGCCGAAAATATAGTAGTCGGCTTTGCGCGATTAGCAGGTCGCAGTATTGGCATTGTAGCCAATCAACCTGCATTTTTGGCCGGCGTATTGGATATTAACTCGTCAACCAAAGGCGCCAGGTTTATCCGCTTTTGCGATTGCTTTAATATCCCACTGTTGGTGTTTGAAGATGTTCCGGGATTTTTACCAGGCACCGACCAGGAATGGAAAGGCATCATCACCAACGGAGCCAAACTGCTTTACGCCTTTTGCGAAGCTACCGTACCCCGCATCACGGTAATTACCCGCAAAGCCTACGGAGGCGCTTACGATGTAATGAACTCCAAACACATTGGCGCCGATATGAACTTTGCCTGGCCAAGTGCCGAAATTGCCGTAATGGGTGCCAAAGGCGCTGCCGAGATCATTTTTAAACGCGAGATCAGCAGTTCGCCAGACCCGGAAGCCAAATGGAAAGAAATGGAGCAGCAGTATGCTGATATCTTCGCCAACCCATACCGTGCCGCCGAGCGTGGTTTTATTGATGAGGTAATTGAACCTGCCGAAACCCGCAGTAAACTCATTAAGGCTTTTAAAATGCTGGAGAATAAGGTGGTTAATTTACCGCGGAAGAAGCATGGGAATATGCCGTTGTAAAAATAAAAAAAGCGGCGGCAATGTGCGATTCCCTCCCAACGGGAGGGTGTAGGGAGGGGTTTCTGCGATATACAAAATGGCAAAAATCATCTCATACAATCCAAAGTTAAAACAGCTTGCAAGGAAGCTTCGTAAGGATATGACTCCGGGAGAAGTATTGCTTTGGAACGAATTAAAACTTGATAAATTCTGGGGATTTGATTTCGATCGGCAACGCTGTATTAATAATTACATAGTCGATTTTTATTGTAAAGAATTAAAGTTAGCTATTGAGATTGATGGAATGTCGCACAATGGTGAGGAAGCAGTATTAAAGGATCAGCAAAGACAAGACAAATTAGAAAGTTTGGGGATTAGATTTATACGTTTTACGGAATCGGAGGTTAAACAGGATATGCGTAATGTATTGAGAGTTTTGGAGAGTGTGATTATATCTATTGTTAAAGAAAATCCATCAATTAAACTCCCTTTAGCTTTCGATAGAAATTTATTACAATAGTTCAATAAACCCCTCCCTCCACCCTCCCGTTGGGAGGGAATCGCACATTGCCGCCGCTTTTAAAAATATGTTTTAGATACCATGAGCATCCACATTGAACAAATAACACCCGAATTAACCTGGCGCTTGCGGCACGAGGTTTTGTATCCGGAAATACCCATCTATAAAATGTGGATGGATGAGGATGACGATGGTTACCATTTCGGTGCTTTTACCGAGAATCAATTGGTGGGTGTGGTGTCGCTGTTTAGTAAAGGACTGGATTATCAGTTCCGCAAATTCGCAATTCACCCATCGGGGCAGGGGCAGGGTGTTGGAAAGGCTTTGTTGGATTATGTGATAGCCTTTGCCAAAGCCGAGGGTGCCGAACGCTTATGGTGCAATGCACGTGTACCTGCTGTTGGCTTTTATTTAAAAGCGGGATTTAAGCAAACTGGTGAACTGTTTTCAAGAGGCGGGCATGATTATGAGATCATGGACCTATCCCTAAAATAAACAGTCGGCGCTACTCACACGCCGACTGCCTCTCTCAATTAACAACTGAATTATGAATCAAAACTCTCTGGTACAAAGTAAGCGTGGCTGTATGAAGTAAATGTTAAAACATTAATAAATCACATAGCATATTTATAGTTTCGCATAACATTAAAACCTATGGCTTTGTAACATGGTTTACTATATTTGCCTTTAGTGCCTCAGGGCTTGTACAATACATATTATTATGGCTAAAAAGAAATCCGACGAAAAAGAACATATCCGTGTTGTTACCGATAAATCAGTACAGTTTTTAGAGAAATATATCAATAATGCTTCGCCTACCGGCTTTGAATGGCAGGGCCAAAAATTATGGCTCGATTATATTAAGCCATATATTGATGAAACTTACGTTGATAATTATGGTACCGCCGTTGGTATCATTAACCCCAAAGCGCCATACCGCGTAGTTATCGAGGCTCATGCCGATGAAATTTCGTGGTTTGTAAACTATATCACCAGCGATGGTTTGATCTACGTGATCCGCAATGGCGGATCAGATCACCAGATAGCCCCTTCAAAACGCGTAAATATCCATACTACCAAAGGTGTTGTTAAGGCCATTTTCGGCTGGCCGGCTATCCACACCCGCAGCGGCGAGAAGGAAGAAGCCCCTACCTTGAAGAACATCTTTTTAGATTGCGGCGCCACCAGTAAAGCCGAAGTTGAGGCCTTAGGCATCCACGTAGGTTGCGTAATTACTTACGAGGATGAGTTTATGATATTGAACGACCGTTACTATGTTGGCCGTGCTTTAGACAATCGTGTTGGTGGTTTTATGATTGCCGAGGTTGCCCGTTTATTAAAAGAGAACAAAAAGAAACTCGATTTTGGCTTATATATCGTAAATGCCGTTCAGGAAGAGATTGGCTTGCGCGGAGCAGAGATGATTGCCGACTACATCAAACCAAACGTTGCTATCATTACCGATGTTACGCACGATACTCAAACGCCGATGATCAACAAGATAACCCAGGGTGATCTGGCTTGTGGCCGTGGCCCGGTAGTATCTTACGCTCCTGCTATCCAAAACAACTTGAATAAGCTATTGATAGAAACTGCCGAAACCAAAGCTATCCCATTCCAGCGCCAGGCATCATCCCGCTCAACCGGAACTGATACCGACGCGTTTGCTTATTCAAATGGTGGTGTGCCGTCGGTGTTGATATCACTGCCTTTACGTTACATGCACACTACGGTGGAGATGATCCATAAAGAGGATGTTGACAATGTGATCAGTCTGATTTACGAAACCTTACTGGCTCTTAAAACCGGTCAGGATTTTAGATATAGCAACTTACCCGAAGCAACCAAAAAGAAGAAATGAAAAAAGTAACCGGAATTGGCGGCATATTCTTTAAAGCTAAAGATGCCGATAACATGCGTAAATGGTACGAAACACACCTTGGTATTAAAAACGAGGCTTACGGAACCAAATTTGACTGGCGCGATGCCGAAGATGCCGACAAAAAGGGGTATACCCTTTGGGCTCCGTTTAAAGCCGAAACCAAATACTTTGAGCCATCAGAAAAAGAATTTATGATCAACTTTAGGGTTGAAAACATGGATGAGCTGGTTAAACAGCTCCAGGCAGAAGGAATAACCTTACTTGGCGAAGTTCAAACTTATGAGTATGGCAAATTTGCCCACATTATGGACCCGGAAGGTAATAAGATAGAGCTTTTTGAGGCTTTTGACGAAGAATAAGGTAAATTCCAGGTGATATTCAATCTGTTGTAGTTTATCCGAATATTATCAATCCTTTAAATCTTAAAATACATATAACCAGAAAATAAAATATAAGTACTTTAGCAAATATGAAACCTACATTATTAATATTGGCCGCGGGTATGGCCAGCCGCTATGGCAGCATGAAACAAGTTGATGGCTTTGGCCCTAACGGCGAAACCATTATTGATTACTCTATTTATGATGCCATTAAGGCTGGTTTTGGTAAAGTAACCTTCATCATCCGCGAAGAGTTTTTGGATAGCTTTAAAGCGATCTTCGAGCCAAAATTGGCTGGCAAAATAAAAACGGATTACGTTTTTCAGAATTTTGATCTGAAACAATACGGCATTGATAAAACTGTGGAACGTGCTAAACCATGGGGTACCGCTCATGCTGTATTAGCTGCACGCAATGCTGTCAAAGAACCTTTTTGCGTAATTAACGCTGACGATTTTTACGGTTTTGACGCCTTCGAAAAAATGGCCAAATTTTTAACTACCGAAGTTGCCGATGATAAATACTCATTGATAGGTTACCAGATAGATAGAACCTTATCTGATTACGGATCAGTATCGCGCGGTGTATGTAAGGTTGAAGATGGTAACATGGTTGAGATTAACGAGCGTACCGAAGTTTACTTTGTTGATGGCGGTAAAGTAGCGTACAAAGATGCTAGCGGCGAGCATTCGTTACCAAACGATACCCGTGTATCTATGAATTTCTGGGGCTTTACCCCGGCTGTTTTTGAGCAAAGTTTAGATATGTTCAAACGTTTTGTTGACGCTAACGAAGGTAACCCAAAAGCTGAATTCTTTATCCCGCTTGTTGCTGATGAACTGATCAAAACCGGCGTAGCATCGTTTAAAGTGGTACCTACCGCTGCTAAATGGTTTGGCGTTACCTATAAAGAAGACAAACCAATTGTTCAGGAAAGCATTTCTAAACTGGTAGAAAACGGAACTTATCCCGCTAATTTGTGGGCATAAGTTTTCGCTGAAAATACATTGCAGATCCCGCCTTGAGCGGGGTTTGTTGTTTAAAGGTGTTTCTAAAACCTGATAGGATTTTGGCTGGTATGAAAGATAGCGTTAACATAAACGATTTTATCAACTTCATCTATTTTATAAGCGATGGTATATGGAAATACTTGCAGTGTCGCAAATCTAAACTTTTCTGAAAATCGCACATTAAATTGCAAAGGATTTTTTCTTAATAAAGCTAGGTAGTAATCAACCTCTTTTAGAAAACGTTTAGCTAAACCTTTTTGCTGTTCTTCATACCATTCACAACCGTTAGCAATTTCTATTTCAGCCTCGTGGAGAAGCTTAACGGTATACACTCTCCAATTCTTTTTTTATTTCTTCCCAATTTCGGGCTGTCGTTTTGCCTTCAGCAAAACTCTTATCACGCCTAAGTATTTCCTTTTGCTGTTCTGTAGTTATTTCGATATCATTGGTTTGATATTCATATTTCAAACTCTCCAAAAAAGCTAACAAAACTTTTTCTTCTTGTTCATTATGTGGATTTACTACAATCGTCATACTCAAATTTACAAAAATAATTTCTCACTTTATAAAACAACTCTTTATCTCATCTTAATCTAAACCTTTAAATCACTTTTGCTGTTGCATTACTATGCAGACAGAATTTTTAGGCGATATCCAAAGCATTGAAAAACAGAACGGCAAGCTTGTTATCAAAACAGCCCCTGCCGAAGCGCATATTTACATTTACAGCCCAACCATCATCAGGGTTAATATTACAAAAAATGCGTCTGCCGTAGACCATTCCTTCGCGGTAATACAACAGCCTGCCGATAACTTTGAATATCGGGAACTGAGCGACAGGATTGAGGTTAGCACAGCAGCCTTAAAACTAATCATCAGTAAATCGCCTTTACGCTTTAGCCTTTATACTGCTGAAGGCAAACTATTGAGTGCCGATGAAAAACGCTTCGGCACTACATGGCGCGGAAGCCAGGTGATCAGCTATCGTAAATTATTCCCCGATGAACGCTTTATTGGCCTGGGCGAAAAGGTTGGGAATCTGGATCGCCGTGGTTCGTCCTACACAAACTGGAATACCGATGCCGCCGAACATGGCATCGATACCGATCCCTTGTATAAAACCTTCCCCTTTTACATCGGCATCCATAGCGGCTTGATGTATGGCTTGTTTATGGATAATACCCATAAAAGCTATTTCGATTTTGGCGCTACCACCGATAACGAGATGAGCTGGTTTGGTGCCGATGGCGGTGATATGAACTACTATCTGTTCGGCGCGCAAAGCATTGCTGAGATATTAGAAGATTATACCTGGCTAACCGGCCGGATGGAAATGCCTCCTCTATGGAGCCTGGGTTACCAGCAATGCCGGTGGAGCTATATGCGCGCCGATGAAGTGCTGGATATAGCCCAAACCTTCCGCGATAAAAAGATACCCGCCGATGTAATGTATTGCGATATTGACTATATGGATGGATATAAAATATTCACCTGGGATCCAAAAACCTTCCCAAAACCTAAGCGAATGATAGATAAGCTCAAGGCTATGGACTTCCATCTGGTAACTATTGTCGATCCCGGTATCAAAATAGAAAAAGGCTACAAGCAATACGATGAGGGTATTAAGAAAAATTACTTTGCTACCTACCCTAATGGCGATAATTTCATTGGCGAGGTTTGGCCGGGCCGTTGCCATTTCCCTGATTTCTTTCGCCAGGATGTGCGGGAATGGTGGGGAACTGCATTTAAAGCCCTTACAAACCCCGGCGTGGAGGGCTTTTGGAACGATATGAACGAACCCGCCGCATGGGGCCAAAATATACCGTCGCTGATGCAATTTGGCGATATTCCTATGCCCGAAGTGCGTAACGCCTACGGCATGCAAATGGCACGGGCTACTTACGATGGCGCTAAAAAGATACTAAAAGGCAAACGCCCATTTGTGCTGACACGCGCGGCCTATTGCGGCACACAACGTTATTCATCTGTTTGGACGGGTGATAACTCTGCCTATGATGCTCATATGCTTTTAGGTCAGCGATTGGTCAACAGCCTGGGCTTAACCGGCATGGCATTCACTGGTGTAGACATCGGCGGCTTTAGCGGCGACCCCACACCCGAATTGATGGTGCGCTGGAACTCATTAGGAGCCTACACACCCATGTTTCGCAACCATGCCCGTATTGATACCCCACACCGCGAACCCTGGCGCTGGGGAGCTAAAAACGAGGCTATTATTAAGAAGGATATTGAGCATCGGTATCAATTGCTTCCTTACATTTATTCGGGGTTTTATACGGCCAGTCAAACCGGTTTGCCTTTGAGCCGTACCCTGGCTATTGATTATACCTTTGACGATAATGTATATAAAACCAAATACCAAAACCAATTCCTTTTCGGCGATTCTATTTTAGTGGCGCCTGTGATCAGCACCGAAACAAAGGCCGATGTGTATTTGCCCAAAGGGGAATGGTATCGCTTAAGCAGCGATAAGCAGTTTGATGGTGAACAGGTGGTAAACGTACCCGCTCCCTTAACCGATCTGCCGGTTTTCATCAAAGCATCTGCCATTATACCTATGCAGTCCATCATTCAAAGTACCGCCGAAGCAGGAGATGGTATCCTCCAACTCCATATCTGGAACGGTACCCAAGCCAACGGGTTTATATATTATGAAGATGATGGCTCAACCTATGATTATCAAAACGGGCAATACTACAAACGCGCTATCCGCTTTTACCCCGCTCAAAAGCTCATCAATTTAGATATCCCGGAAGGAACATTCAATTCCAAATTCACCCAACTTAACCTCATGCTGCACGGCTTTGATAATGTAAACTCGCTAACCATAAACAACACCGAAGTAAAGCTCAATACCCGTTCAGCCAAAACAAGCTCATTTGTGTTTAACAATATTAAGGACGAGATCAACATCCGATATTAAAACTTCTCGCGGAAGGGGGGGATAAAGTAGGTTTAAATTCACCTATAAAATTCGATCATCTTTTTTTGATCTTATTCAACCCCTCAGTCATTCAATCCCTGTCTGCCGACAGGCAGGCTTCAAACATTAAAGGGGGGATATTGTAAGATATTTTCGATAGAGAAACCTATTCGATCAATCATTTCTTTTATTATTATCTCAAACACTAATATACAAAATTTGGCCTTCACAACCAATATTTTTTCAAAGGTTGTAACGTTTATTCTGGTATTTTCGTCATTAATATTAAAGTCGTATAATTTTATTATTTTTGACCTATATATCTAAACATCAACCTTATTCATGAAAAAATATTTATTGCTTCTGCTTTCTTTAATAGTGATACTAAACAGCTGTACAAAGCTTGAGGGCACAGTGATTAACGGTGCCAATAGTGGTGCCTCGGCTACATATCAACCACTTACCGCCGGCTCAACCTGGAAATACCGTACAGACTACACCGCGTCCGTTGGTTATACACTTCTTGATACCAGTGTGATCACCATGTCGGCAAAAACATCAACTATTAACAGCAGGCTTTATACACAGGCTTACGAAACCCGTTCGGGATTTGGCATAGCTGATACAGGTTATTACTACACAAGTAACCATGGGTATAGCATTATGCAAACCATACCCGCCGGAACGTCGTCTTACACATTAGAGTTATTATACCTGAAAGATAATGTAGCTGTAGGTACAACCTGGACGTCCAGCCTCAACTATCCAAGTATGGGCACGGTTACGCTTAATGGTAAGATCACCGAAAAAAACATATCGAAAACCGTTTTAGGCAAAACATATACTAAGGTTATTCATAGTACATTAAACTTGCAAATGACAATATTTGGTGCCCCATACCCAATTACGTACGAAATATATGTGGCCCAGGGCATAGGTATCATCCACATCGATCTGATACAACCAGGCACCCCACCTGTTCAGCAAGATCTGGTTTCATACACCATCAAATAATAGAAAAGACCTTCCGGATTTTGGAAGGTCTTTTTTTTATTAGTCGTATTTATCAATCTACACTTTTTTCAGCGTAGCAATAATATCTTCAAGTTTGGGTACTTTGTCAAACACCTTAACCAATTGTCCGGTTTTTGAATAGATGGCTATGTATGGCGTTGTACTCACATTATAAACATGGCCTAAAGTCATGGCGTTACCTTCGGTGCCTACAGTAATGTTAGGATATTTCACCAGGCCAAAATCTCTGTAAAATACCTGGATCGCTTTTAACTGCGCCCAGGTTGCCATAACTATCTGCACATGTTTTAGGGTATTTGCATGCACCTTAGCTTCTTTTGCAAATTCATCCTGAAACTCATAGGTAAGCTTTTGGCAATGTGTGCAATCCGGCGAAAAATAGATGATCATCGTAGGTTTACCTTTTTTAAGGTTGTCCTGGGTAATATAGGTGCTATCCTGACTTAGCAAACGGTAATGCGGAATGCCCGCCGGTACGTCTGTTTTTTGTGCCTTTATATTGTTAATGCCAAATAGTAATAAGATGATGCAAAGCGTTGTTTTCATGGGTATTGATAAGCTGATGCAATATTAACGGTTTATGCCTCTAATAATTCCATTTGTGTTAAAATATTTTCTTCGGTAATAGGGTAGGGTACGCTGTTGCGGATGCTTTGATAAACGGCTTCAAATAAACCCATATAATTACCTTTAACCGATGGTATGGTTTTCACGTTTTTGCTTCCATCCTCGTTAATGGTAGTAAGCTTACCTTCTGTGCCCGCGTCTTCTAAACCATACCGCGCATCAGTAGGCAGCATGTTTTGGTCCAGTTGAAATTCCTGTACATCAACCCTGTCTTTAATATAAGTGCCCTTGCTGCCATGCAACACAAATGCCGGAACAGGTTGCGCGGTTAACAAATTAGAAGCCGCCATCACATTCAGGTCGCCGGGATAGGATAGCTGGAAAAAGAAATAATCGTCCACCTGCGAACCTTCCCTATGCGCCGCCTTAACTTTGTTAAACTTTGTTGGCTTACCAAATAAACTGATCAACTGATCTAACAAATGCGGCCCCAGATCATAAACCAAGCCATTGGCACCTGCACCACCGGTCTCCTTAAAAGCTTTCGGGCTCAATACCGGTTTATACCGGTCAAACCTGAAAGTAACCTCGATCAGTTTACCCAACTCACCACTTTCAATAACTTGTTTTATCGATAAGAAATCACTATCCCACCTCCGGTTCTGATAAATAAATACCTGTTTGTTTTGTGCCCGGCCCAAATCAAATAAAGCCTTGGTTTCGGCAACGGTATCTGCCGCGGGCTTTTCTATCAATACATGCTTGCCGGCTTTTAAAGCCAATGTAGCTAAATCATGATGGGTATTATTGGGTGTGTTCACCACGATAAGTTCTATCTCATCATCGGCCAAAAGCTCATCAATACTATTATAACTGATGATATCCGGGTAACGTTCTGCCGCTATTTTTTTACTGCGCTCGGTTATCGCTTTTAATTCAAAACCTGGGTGCGCATGTAAAAACGGTGCATGAAATATTCTGCCCGACATGCCGTAGCTCATAATGCCTGTTACTATTGGTGCTGCCATGCACAAGTATAATAAGAATAGCCCTTAAAATAAAAGGCTGAAAAAATTATGGAATTCAAACCACTTTGCATCTGTTGTTTGATCACACCCATCTATACCAAACAAAAAAGGGATAAAGCCAAAGCTCTATCCCTTTTAAATCAGTACATATAATTATTTCTTTTTCATGGTACTATCTATCTTGCTGATCGAGGCCAAATGCATTTTTAAAACAGGTAATGTTTTAACGGCAAAAGCTTTCAGGTCGGGGTCTTTTAGTTTTTGGGTTGCTTTATCAAATTCCTTTACATCCTCTTTATGGTCGTCAACCATTAATTTTACGTAAGCCTTGTCAAAATCTGGTCCGGCTTTTTTATCCAGGTCATCAAAGTTTTTTTGCATGTCTTTATCTAATACAGTTGGCAAAGCAATGTTTTTGCTTTTGGCCAGCGTCATCAATTCATCATTAGCCTGGCTGTGGTCTTTTACCATCATGCCGGCAAAATCTTTAACAGGTGTGCTACCTTTATCTTGTGCCAGTTTCCCTAACATCACTTCGGCCATTCCGCCGGCAGCGGCTTTAACGGCAAATTTGGCATCGTCCTGCTCAACAGTAACAGGCATAGCCATTTTTGATGTGTCGGTTTTGCTTGGGTCGGCAGCTTTGTTTAAACTATCGGCAGTAGCCTTGCTATCTTTATTACTATGGCAAGCCTGGAATGTAAATGCCGTTACCGCGGCAATAAATGCAATGCTTAATTTTTTCATGGTAGTGTTTTGATGTTAATTAACTTTCTTTTTAAACAACAAAATTTACGTATGGTTTGTACAAACGTTTCTGCCCATCATCTTTTAATATGCATGGCTATATTGCCGATACTTAAAGTTTTATTATTTTTGGACACACAAAAACAAGCGACATGAATTTTCCAGCAGAACTTAAATATACCAAAGACCACGAGTGGGTTAGCATAGATGGCGATACAGCTACCATAGGCATTACTGCCTTTGCGCAAGGCGAACTTGGCGATATTGTTTATGTAGACATTAATACCGTTGGCCAAACAGTTAACATTGAAGATGTATTTGGTACAGTTGAAGCTGTAAAAACAGTATCGGATTTGTTTATGCCCGTTACCGGAAAGGTATTAGAAATTAACCCTGCCTTAGATAGCCAGCCCGAATTGGTTAACTCCGACCCATACGGCGATGGCTGGATGGTTAAAATAACCATAGCCGATGCCTCGCAATTAGATGGCTTGCTTACTGCCGAGGCTTACCAGAGCTTAATAGGTGTTTAAAATATAAAAAGTCCGGTTCAACACAATTTGAACCGGACTTTTTAGTTAAATAAGCTGTATCATGAAAAGATCATACCTCGTATATCTCACTTTCGCCATGTTTATGGTTAGCCTAAGCTCATGCAGTCTTTTCCGCAAAAAATGCGACTGCCCTAAGTGGATCAGGTCCACGCCATCTACTATCAGGAAGTAAAAAGTTCCTCCCATTTTGTAAAAACAAATTATTACACTGCTTGTCATTATCCTGCGTTAAACAGGCTTTTGTAAAAACTTTGTAGCGTTGGTTTCTTATTTGGATTTAATATAAATAACATCTACATTTGCTGGTAGAGAATTACACATGAGCATCAAACTTTCACAATTAAAGGTAGGCGAAAAGGGAACAGTAAAAGAATTTACTGACCTCGAAATGTCGGTTAAATTAATGGAAATGGGTTGTTTACCCGGCGAAGAGATCCGTGTTCAGCGTATAGCTCCTTTGGGCGATCCTATCGCCATCAATGTAGCTGGTTACCAGTTGAGCCTGCGCAAACGCGAGGCGGCAACTATCATTATGCAATAGTTTTTTTGTTAAGAGGTTGAAAGCTGATATTCGAATTGCTTTAGTAGGGAATCCTAACACCGGTAAATCAACACTTTTTAACGTATTAACGGGGCTTAATCAAAAAATAGGAAATTTTCCGGGTGTTACCGTCGATAAAAAAGTAGGCTATGCCGAATTACCCGATGGCCGCACCGCCGAAGTGATTGACCTACCCGGAACCTACAGCCTATACCCCAAAAGTCAGGACGAATCCATCGTATTCTCGGTTTTAGCCGATAGGAGCAATGAGCTTAACCCCGACTTGGTTATTGTAGTTTTAGATGCTACCAATCTTAAAAGAAATTTACTGCTCTACACCCAGGTTGCCGATTTAAAGATACCTGTAGTGGTGGCCCTCAATATGATCGATATGGCTAAAAAAAGCAATATCGATATTGATATAGATGGCTTTGCTCAAAAGCTTGGTGTGCCGGTAATACCTATATCCGCGCGTAAGCTGGAAGGTATAGATCAGCTAAAGCAAACTATAAGCTTTGCCAACAAAATAGCCTTACAGCAGGATAGTATTGAGATAGAACCGATAGCCCCAACCTTGATCGCCCAGATCAAGCAAGAGCTTAAACTTGAAAACTCTTACTTCGCCCTGCAACTGGCACATCAGCACGAAACCCTGAAATTTTTAACCCCGGCAGAAAGTGACCGCATCGAAGTATTGGAAAAGGAGCACAGCTTCCATTCCCAAAAAGCCCAGGCAACAGAAACCATAGCCCGCTACAACTTCATCAACGATCTGCTTTACGATACCGTAAAAGTACCCGTTACCGCCGAAGACGAAACACTAAGCAACCGGATTGATAAAATATTAACCCATAAAGTATTTGGCTTTATCATCTTTATAGCCATATTGCTGTTCATCTTCCAGTCTATCTTCGCCTGGTCGGCCTACCCAATGGAATTGATTTCCAATGGCTTTGTATGGGTACAAGGTTTACTGCATAATCATTTACCCAATGGCCCGCTAACCAATTTACTGGTTGATGGCGTAATAGCCGGGTTGAGTGGCGTGATGGTTTTTATCCCACAGATCGCTATCCTGTTCGCGTTTATTTCTATTTTAGAAGATACGGGGTACATGAGCCGCGTTACGTTTATGATGGATAAGATCATGCGTAAGGTTGGCCTCAACGGTAAATCTGTAGTGCCGCTTATTGGTGGTTTTGCCTGTGCTGTACCATCCATCATGAGTACTCGTACCATCGAAAACTGGAAGGATAGGATGATCACCATATTGGTAACCCCATTGATCACCTGCTCGGCCCGTTTACCTGTTTATACTTTATTGATATCCTTAGTTGTACCTAACAAAAACGTTTGGTGGATCTTCAACATGCAGGGACTAGCCCTTACGGCGATGTACATGTTAAGCTTAGTATCGGCAGTAGTTGTAGCCTGGGTATTCAAATACATCCTGCGCTCACGCGAACGCGGTTACTTTATCATGGAGCTACCCGTATACCGCACCCCAAGGTGGAACAATGTTTTGTTAACGATGTATGATCGCTCTAAAACCTTTGTACTCCAAGCCGGAAAGGTGATCATAGCTGTATCTATCATCCTTTGGGTGCTGGCATCCTACGGTCCGGGAAAACGTTTCGATAACATCGATAACAAATACAAACAGATACAAGCCACCCAAAAAATACCAGCCGATAGCCTGAACCGAATGATAGCGACCGAAAAGCTCGAAAACTCATACGCCGGTATGCTGGGCCATGGTATAGAGCCAGCTATTCGCCCATTAGGTTTTGATTGGAAGATAGGTATTGCCCTGGTAACATCATTCGCCGCCCGCGAGGTTTTTGTGGGTACCATGGCAACCATTTACAGCGTAAATGGCGATGGCGATAATATTCAATCCGTTCAGGAAAAAATGCGTAAAGCCACAGATCCACAAACCGGGCAGCCGGTATTTACCTTAGCCGTAGCCATGTCGCTCATGATGTTCTATGCTTTCGCGATGCAGTGTGCCAGCACGGTGGCCGTAGTCTATCGGGAAACCAAAAACTGGAAATGGCCCGCCATCCAGTTTGGCTACATGACGGTTTTGGCTTATGTAGCCAGTTTTATTACCTATCATTGGTTAAAATAAATTGCATTCGCATTATTTGAGCCTCTCCAAAAATTGCTGATATTTGATGTAGAGGTAAAAATTGGATAAAGTAAAAGTTTTAGCGCAATATCTTCCACCTGATGCGGCCCCGCTCATCAGCCGCTGGATAGACTATTTTGTTTGCGAGTTTAAGGTATCCCGCAACCGTGGTACCAAGTTTGGCGATTACCGTCACCCGTACGGTGACAAGGGCCATCGCATCTCCGTAAATTACGATCTGAACCCGTACGCCTTCCTGGTAACCACCGTACACGAGTTTGCCCACCTGCACACCTGGAATGAACACAAAAACAAAGCAAAACCCCACGGTACCGAATGGAAGGCCAACTTTAAACGCATGATGCAACCCTTTTTCGAAAAGGAAATATTCCCGCCGGATGTTAAGCAAGCCATCACCAACTACTTAAATAACCCCGCTGCATCCAGTTGTTCCGATCTGAATTTGTACCGCTCCCTGCGACAATATGATGCTCAAAAGGAATCAATAGTCACGGTAGAAAAGCTACCTGCAAAAGCCGTATTCAAATTGAAGGATGGGCGGGTATTCCGATTAGAAGAAAAAGTGCGCAAGCGTTACCGCTGTGTAGAGATCAGCAGCAAGCGCTTGTATTTGTTTAGTCCTGTGGCCGAAGTGGAGTTGGTGCAGGATTAATGAATTTCCCCATTATTTAGTGGTTTATTGGCGGCTAACTGTTTTTTCAATTTCGGAATTAATTTTGTTGCCTGCAATTGCCAGTTAACTTTTTTTGCTTCCCAAGCGGTATAGGTGTTATCCACACCAAATTTAAGTTGAGCAAAACCCGGCTTAAACGGACCAACTATACCCAGATAATTTGTCTTTTCATCATCAAGGGGGCGGGTAAATTTAAACGCGTAATACAACATGCCTCCGCTAATAACATTTCCCAGGGGCGTTATTTTTTCGGGGTGGTTATCATCGTCATCCAGGGTGTACTGGTATAGGCATAGGCTGGCAAATTCATCCTGTTTTTTATATTTCAGAGGTATTTTGGTCAGTTGTTTTTCTTCGTACAAAGCCTGCATCATATCATACCTGTTAGCTATACTGTCCATCAGGATATTCAGCACTATTTGGTTAATGGGCAGGTGGTTTTTTATCCGGGCTATAGCCGCTTCAGAAACTGTTCCGCTTCGTGGATTTGCCTGTATGATTTTTGCCGTAAAGCTATCCGCTAAAGATTCGTTCTTTATCTTGATTATTAACCTTAAATAATCATAAATCGGTGATAACCAATCGCTATAAGTACTATCTTTTTCCAATAAATATTTATTCAGATCGTTGTTGGCATACTTGGTTATGATGTTGAAATTAGTTTTTAGCAAATTGTAGTACAAGTCTTTATTCTCATCATATAGCATCATGGATGTGAGGTGCAAAATCTTCTTTCGATACTCAGTATTGCTTAACAATGGCAGCAAACTATTAAAATTAACCGCCGCGTATCCCACGGAATCGGTTAACGGATTAAATACCTGGTAGTAATAATCATTCACCTTTAAAGCCGGGGTTGTAGTAAGCATCTTTAAATAAATATCATATCCCGTTTTTTTGTCAACCGCTGGTATGGTTGCCATAATATCAGCTCTCAGTCTGTCTTTACCGTCTGTAGCGGCAAATAGTGTTTGCAGGTTTTTTACGGTTTCGCCATCGTTCACATCTTTAAGGTTCTCTATCAGTTTTGAGCGCGTTCCGTTCCGTAAGGAATCATCGGCATAATTGCTTTGCAGTATTTTATAAACCACAGGCAACTCATTTTTGTTAAACTTATAGTATGATAATGCTCCTTTGGCTGCGTTAAAAATAGTAGTATCTGTTGATGTGAGATCTGCCCTTATTTTTTCGGCTTTTGATGATGACAGGTTGAAGCCGCTGTAATATTTTACAGCCAGGGAGTTAAAAAAGGTTTGGAATGCTTCACTGGTCTGTTCTTCCTCATTGGTGTGTGAGCTCAAAAAATAAACGTAGCCATTATCTATCAGTAAACCTTTAGTTTGTTTAATGCCGGTGCTTTTAGTTTGTACCACATATTTAAGCCCTTTTTTACCGTTAAAGCTAATGGTGTCAACTTTAAGTATAGTATCTTTATAGTTAACAAGGCGCTTCATTATTTTCCTGTACAACGAGTCGGTATCTTTAATACGATAGTAATCGCTTATTTTAGAATACTCCACTCCGTATGATCCACCTGAGTTTGGATTGGTACAAAATGCGCTCACATTGTTTGTAAGGTAAGATGTGGTTTCAAGTGTATCTGTTGTTACTATTGGTTTAGAAGGGAGTTTGATGCCAAATCTTCCGTCAGCTGGGCTATAGTTATAATATGCAGGTTGTTGGTAAGGCGTAAGTTTAAACGAGCTGAAAAAATCATCGTTGATTGGGGTTGTGGCATTTTCGGCAAGGTTCTCTTTCAATAAAAAGTACATCCGGTTCCCCCTAACATACATCCTGGTCTCGGTATAATATTTATCCGACAACATTATTTTAAACTCACGACCTTCCACACCGTCTAAGTAAATGGTTTTCGCATTTCCTAAAATTTTTCCCTTGGTTGCAAATTCGCCGGCCATGGCATTAAATAAAGTATTTTTATCTGCAAGATAATTGCCCGCCGGGTAATCGTTATAGCGTACTATGTAAACCCCCATAGCAAACTTATCCTGTGCCATATACATATTAATGGTAAATGGCGGACCATTTTTTTGGTTAGGGTTGGGTATGTCTTTTGTTACAAACTGGGGCTCATCGGGCAGGTTTACTTTAAAAGCCCCTGGCGTGTTATTATAGGCTATCCACGCTTTGTTTTTAGGGGCTTCTGGTTTAATGCTTTTAAATGATTCAAAAAAGCGCTCAGCAAAAGGCTGATTCAAATTCTCCAATTTATTACCCACATACAGGCAGTAAAGTATATTGTTAACCACCCTAATTTGCAACCGCAAAAAAAGCTGCCCCTTTTGTATCGAAAAATCGGTAACCTGCTGCCCGTTTTGCAATACCGTTTTTTTATTGAGCATTACATAATTTGAGTTTTTAGTATAGTTATCAATAATGTTTTTGATCACCTCATCTGCATGGGCGGCAGTGCTTTCATTACTTTTCGGTATGGCATATGTGCCGTAATAAACCTCGTTGGTCATATCCGGATAAACCACAACATCTAAACCATCCTGAGTTTTGGTGAGCATGGTTAAGCCAGGTGTTTCCATCGAATACCCCCTCTCTTTATCGGTGTAGGTTTCCCAATGCATTTTGTTATAATCAACCTTAAAACCATCGGCAACTCCGGTAAAAGTGGCATTTTCAGCAGTTACTGTGTAACCCTCTTTCCTTAATAAGGCGATCAGGCCATTCTTGCCGGGCAAATGCGCAACCCCAACAGCTACAAAAACACTTTGTGTGGCCATCTCGCCAATCATGCTATGCAGCATAACTTTATTACGGGCTATAAAAGCATCGTTTAACAGCTCGTCGTTTTTAATAAAATTTAATACAGCCTCAATGCTGCCGGTATTGTAAATTGTGATCAGTTTTTCTTTGTAGGCGTTTTCTAACGAGTCGTTTAAATCTACAAGGTTTTCTAACTTGCCTTTCAAATCTTTGTTATCGCCATACAAAGTGTTAACCTGATCTTCAGATTTTTCGAGCCCGTATATTTTTTTATTCATGGTACGGGCTATGCCATATAAATAGGCATCCACAAAAGTTTGTTTATCATCCGGTTTATCACGTGGATGCTTTAACAGCGATTCAACCTTCATCGGGTTAACCTCGTCAATCGAATACCCGTTCTTCTCCTGAAAACGTTTGGCCAGCACATTATAATCAACTTTGTTTAACAGGTTTTTTACCTTTATCGATGTATCGGAAGTTTCCAGTTTGGCAAATACAGCGCTTACAAGGGTATCTGGGTGTACTTCAAGCGCGAAAGCATCACATTTACGGATCGAAACCATAACCGAGTCACTGAACCCGAAAGCCCGTTTGTCTTTAACGTGCATAGTGCCAAATAAATACGAAGGTTTGGTAAGGCCCTTGCCACTTATTTTCCAAAGCAGATCATAACTATTTTTTTGCTGAGCAAAGCCTGTAAAAGCCGAGATTAAAAGTATAAATACAATTAAGAAAACCGGGATTGGAATTTTTAATAATGAGATATATTTGGAATGAATTGATTGTGCTAAGCGTAAAGATTTGGTCATATATAAGATGGCAGTGTGTCTCCTAAAATAAATGAATATTTATTTAATATCCTAATAACCTCTCCATCATTTCACCCAACCTCGCTTTAGCCAAAAACTGGTCTTCCAGATCTTTATTCATCGGGATGGCGGTATCCAAACTTGCGCATCGCATTATTGGCGCATCCAAATAACTAAAGCAATGCTCGGCAAGGTGAGCGGCTATTTCAGCACCAAAGCCGCAGGTTAAAGTGTCTTCATGTAAAATTAATGCCCGGCCTGTTTTCTTTACGCTTGCTTCAACGGCTTCTTTATCCCAGGGTTGTAGGCTGCGCAAGTCGATAATTTCTATGGATAGATGGGGATTGTTTTCGGCGTATTCAATAGCCCAATGCACACCCAGCCCATAGGTGATTATCGTGGCGGTATCACCGGATTGGATAATTCTGGCTTTGCCTATTTCGATAGTATAATAATCATCCGGAATATCTTCGCTCAAACTGCGGTACAGGTATTTATGTTCAAAATAAATTACGGGGTTTGGATCTTCTATCGCGGCAAGCAACAAACCTTTGGCATCTGTTGGAAAGGCTGGGTAAACCACTTTCAATCCCGGTGTTTTGGTGAACCATGCCTCGTTACTTTGGGAGTGGAATGGGCCCGCGCCTGTGCCGGCACCTGTTGGCATTCTGATCACTACATCTACATTCTCTTGCCAGCGGTAATAGGTTTTAGCCAGGTTATTAATGATCTGGTTAAAACCGCAGGTTGCAAAATCGGCAAACTGCATTTCCATAACCGCTTTGTATCCATTAATGGAAAGCCCCATAGCCGCGCCCACAATGGCCGATTCGCAAATAGGGGTGTTGCGTACCCGTCCGGTTCCAAACTCTTCTACAAAACCTTGCGTTATTTTAAAGACACCGCCGTATTCGGCAATGTCCTGCCCCATAATAACCAGTTTGTCAAACTTGCGCATCCCCAAAAGCAAAGCTTCGCTTATGGCATCAAGGTAGCGTTTGTTGGTTTTGTTGTTGGATGGTTGAGAGGTTGGAACGTTGTAAGGCTGATACATATCTGCCACCTCGGTATCTATATTCGCTACAATATCTGTTTCATTAAAAACTACTTCAACTTTTTCTTCTACGCGGCTCTTAAATTCGGTTTTAATTTGTTGAATGGTGACAGTATCAATGATTTTTTGATCCAGTAAATAGTTTTCAAAATTGCTCAGCGGGTCTTTATCCTGCCACTCGTCAAACAAATGCTGCGGTACATATTTAGTTCCGGATGCTTCTTCGTGGCCACGCATTCTAAAGGTCATGCATTCTAATAAAACAGGGCGGGGCCTAACTCTAATTTCCTGTGCTATCTCATCAATGGTGTGGTAAACTTCCAGTATGTTATTACCATCAATCTTGCGGCCTTCAATACCGTAGCCAATGGCCCGGTCTACTAAGTTTTTGCAGCGGTATTGCTCATTGGTAGGGGTAGAGAGGCCGTAGCCATTATTCTCTATCAAAAATATCACGGGCAAATCCCAAACGGCGGCAACGTTTATCGCTTCGTGAAAGTCGCCTTCGCTTGTCGCGCCGTCGCCCGTGAATACCAAAGTTGCTGCCTGCTTCTTGCTCAATACATCAGCTAAAGCAATACCATCGGCCAACGCCATTTGTGGGCCGAGGTGTGATATCATGCCGATGATCTTATATTCCTGAGTGCCAAAATGGAACGACCTGTCGCGCCCCTTGGTAAAGCCCGATGCCTTACCCTGCCACTGCGCCATCAATCGCGTAAGCGGAATATTGCGTGTGGTAAAAACACCCAAATTACGGTGCATGGGCAAAATATACTCATCCTGATGCATGGCCAGTGTGCTGCCTACCGCTATGGCTTCCTGCCCGATGCCCGAAAACCATTTGCCAATGCGGCCCTGTCTTAAAAGGATCAGCATTTTCTCTTCAACCAAACGCGGCCATAACAATGCCTTGTAAAAATTGAGCAAGGTGGCATTGTCTAAGTTTTTCCGGTCGAAGATCATAAAAGTAAAGCTACATCAATTTCTAAAACTTTTTATCTTGACAGCTTGCTAAGTAACTTTTATGAATTGTGATGTTTGAGATTCTATCTTCAGGTTTAGTTTACCGGAATTTGTTGTTGCTGTTGTTTTTTAAGCTCTTTTTCTTGTCGGTTCAACTCCCTGCGCTGGCGACGTTCGGCGCGGTGTTGTTTTCTTAAAGCTTTTTTTGCGGCACGCTCTGCCTTGCCTTGCTGAAAATCGTTCATCTTTTGCTTAACGGTTTGCTCTGTGCTAGCATCATACCCTGCACTGCTTTTTATACCTGAAAACAAGGATTTCCACATGTAAGTAAATATCGACTGTGTTTTCTTTCGCGCATAATTTACCCTGAAAGACCGTGGCGGAGCACCATCATAAGTAGGGTTGTTACGCTTAATAACCAAAGCATTGGCCAATAGTGAAAGGATACCCATCTTCTTCAGCGTATTCTCATCGCCCCTTTTTAAAACAGATATCTTCAGATCGTTATACAAAATCCTTACGTTACCCCTGGCTTGGGTTTTATCGGCCCGCATGTCAAAATCCAAACTGTTTAACTTGCCCGATGCTATTTTTACCATGCCCAATGGTGCCGCTACCGGGTTTACTTTGCGCAGGTCCATAGGGTTCATGTGCCCTTTGTAGGTAAAAGATGCGTTGGCATCGGTTAAGTTTAGGGCAAGTTGTACGTTCAGCTTGCCATAGTTCATCAAAAAGCTCTCAAGCTGGGCGGTAGCCATATGGTTTTTTGATAATGCCGCTTTATTATTAGTTACATTGAAAATATAACCACTGGTACTGGTGAAACTAACCGTGCCTGATTGCTCCGAAAGCTTGCTGTACTCGGTATAAGCGATATTTATTTTATTAGTGTGGATGGTATCTATCTTAACATCAGTTTTAAAATTAGCCAGTAAAAACTGGGGGAAGTGACTGGCCCTGTCGCTAAGGGTATCATTGGGCGCGGGGTTATCAAATACATGGAAGCCGCCATGGCTTAAGGTTAATTTTGAACCATGTATTTTATGGTATTTGCTATAGCTCTTGAAATCGAAATTGTTTAACTGTAACGAATCCAGCTTTGCGCTAAAGCAATCGGCTTTGCTGGTTTTAAAAAATTCTTCGGGCGTTTTAACAGATGCGAAACTCATTCCCGTTACATTTAATTGGGAGCTTTGGGTTGAGAAGCTGAGGCTGTTTATTTTGTAATGATAGTTGTTATCATCGGTGGTAGCTTCGTAATTATTGAGTTGTACACCTACATCTTTTGAAAATAAAAACCGCGATTTATCATATTGAGATACCGAATCCAGCAAAAATTCGGTGGCGTTAAAATTCAGATCATCAATTGCAAAAGAATATGGTTTATTAATGCTGTGATCAACATATTTAAATTTCACATCACTCAGCACAATACTTTTAACATGGGCCGATTTTAAAACTTTGGAAATAACCTGATAAGGGAATTTTATATTGATCACCGTATCCTGATCCCGGTTTTGCTCATAGTCGACCCGTAATGTTGGCGAGCTGATGATGATCTGGTTAATGTCTAAATTTTTATAGTAAAGCTGTAAGGGATGAACATGATCAATAACCAGGCGCTTGATCTGCAGATCGTATAAACTATTGGGGGCAAGATTATGCTTTTTACGGCGATTATAAACCGCCATGTTTGGCTTTAGTTCAATGTTTTCGATCACGATGCGGCCGCGTAAAACGCGCAGCTCAGCATTAGAGAAGTTCACCGAATACAAACTATCTGTACTGCTTAAAACAGTGGCCCGTATTTTATCAGCCAGAATTGGCGACCAGTAAAAATTGAGCAGGCAACCCAGAATGGAAATGATAACGATAGCCGATAGCGTTACATAGAACGTTATTTTTTGCCATCGCTTTTTAAAAAAATTAGAAGCCATTCGTCAAACTGCTTAAACCGCAATATATCTATTTGCATTCAAATATGAGCTATTTATTGGTGTAAATACTCATAAATGGCTTAAATTAACCTGTTTAATAGCCTATAACTGTAATTTAAAAATACTGCCATAATGGCACTTAAATGTAATTATTTATGTATTTTTGCACCTCAAAGTTTTTATAAATGATAGAGCTGGAATTGCAAAGCAAAACACACGACGAGGAAAGACAGGGAGAGGCTTTAATGCTGGAGATTTTGCCGGAGAAAAATAACGGTCGTAAATTATATATTGAAAGTTACGGCTGCGCCATGAACTTTTCGGACAGTGAGATCGTTGCCTCCATATTATCCGAAAAAGGTTTTGTAACCACCAACGATTTTAATAATGCCGATGTGGTATTCATCAATACCTGCTCCATCCGCGAGAATGCCGAGCAGCGTGTGCGTAACCGCTTAAACGAATTTAAGGGTGCCAAACGTAAAAACCCCGGTATGGTGGTTGGCGTTTTGGGTTGTATGGCCGAGCGCTTAAAGGCGAAATTTTTAGAAGAAGAAAAACTGGTTGATGTAGTGGTTGGCCCTGATGCTTACCGCGACCTGCCGAATTTGATAGAACAGGTTGATAGCGGACAGCGCGCGGTAAACGTATTGCTATCCCGTGAAGAAACCTATGCCGATATTAGTCCGTTACGCTTAAATACCAATGGCATTAACGCTTTTGTATCTATTATGCGTGGTTGCGATAATATGTGCTCGTTCTGCGTGGTACCTTTTACCCGTGGCCGTGAACGTAGCCGTGATGCGGTATCGATAGTTGCCGAATGTACCGATCTGTTTAACCAGGGATACCGCGAGGTAACTTTACTAGGTCAAAATGTAGACTCGTACAAATGGGCGCCTCACCCCGCCCTCTCCAAAGGAGAGGATTCTGATAAGCCGGGTGCAGAGAAAGTCCTCTCCTCTGGAGAGGATTTAGGTGAGGCTACTGTAAACTTTGCCGGATTGCTGGAAATGGTTGCCCTGATCAATCCTGATCTGCGCGTACGTTTCTCAACATCGCACCCAAAAGATATTACCGATGAGGTGCTTTATACCATTGCTAAATACGATAACATTTGTAATTATATTCACTTGCCGGTACAATCGGGCAACAGCCGTGTGCTGGATCTGATGAACCGTACCTATACACGTGAGTGGTATATTGATCGTGTAGATGCTATCCGCAGGATCATTCCGGAATGCGCCATATCAACCGATGTGATCACCGGTTTTTGTACCGAAACTGATGAGGAGCACCAGGATACGGTAACTATGATGGACTATGTGCAATACGACTACGCCTACATGTTTATGTACTCTGAGCGCCCCGGAACTTTGGCTGCTAAAAAGTATGCAGATGATATTCCGGAGCCTATAAAAAAGGCACGTTTAGAAGAGATCGTAGCTAAACAGCGCCAATACTCGCTTGTTCGTTTACAGGCACAATTGGGTAAGGTTCAAAAGGTATTGATTGAGGGTTACTCAAAAAAATCTGATCAGGATTATTGTGGCCGCAGCGATCAAAACGCGATGGTTATTTTCCCGGTTGACGAAAGGTTTAAACCGGGCCAGTACGTGAATGTAATGGCTGAAAGATGTACAAGCGCAACATTGATGGGCAAGATAGTTGATTAAGTAAGACTCAAGAATCAAGAGCCAAGAATCAAGATGAAGAGGCATAACTTCAAGAACCTGAAAATATGGGAGAAGGCTATGGACTTTACGGATTTAACTTATGATTATTGTAAAGGATTGCCAGTAGAGGAAAGATACAATCTGATTAATCAGATTAATAGATGTGCCTGTTCGGTTCCTTCAAATATCGCTGAAGGCTCCGGAAAAAGAACAAATCTGCATTTTGCGGAGTTTCTGTCAACTGCTTTATCATCTTCTTACGAAGCTGAGACTCAGTTGTTGATATGTGAAAGACGCAGATATGGAGATAAGGAGAAATTGAATGAATGTTTGGAATTGGTTGCAGAGGTTCAGAGAATGATATTTTCTTTCAGGGAATACATTCTTGGTAATGACGGTAAGTCTTGACTCTTGCATCTTGATTCTTGAGTCTATTTAAAAATGGAAATACAAGAAATTAAACAACGGTTCGGTATCATAGGCAATTCGCCTTTGTTAAACCGGGCCATTAATATAGCTAACCAGGTTGCGCCTACCGATATTTCGGTGCTGATAACCGGGGAGAGTGGTAGCGGGAAGGAAGTTTTTTCGCACATTATACATCAGATGAGTCCGCGCAAGCATGGGCCATTTATTGCTGTTAACTGTGGCGCTATCCCGGAAGGTACAATTGATTCAGAACTATTTGGTCACGAAAAGGGAGCCTATACCGGTGCCGTTGGTGAGCGTAAAGGTTATTTTGAAACGGTAAATGGCGGAACTATATTTTTAGATGAAATTGCCGAAATGCCTTTGGGTACCCAAGCGCGTTTACTGCGGGTTTTGGAGTCGGGCCAATACATCAAAGTAGGTTCGTCTAAAGTAGAAAAAACCAACGTACGTGTAATAGCGGCTACCAATGTTGATGTTTACGAGGCGGTTAAAAATGGAAAATTCAGAGAAGATCTATACTATCGTTTAAATACGGTTCCATTACGTATCCCACCTTTGCGGGATAGGAAGGAAGATGTGTATTTGATCTTCAGAAAATTCACTTCCGATTTTACGGCTAAATACCGTTCACCGCCAATACAATTAGACGATCCTGCACAACAGGTATTGATCAATTACTCGTGGCCTGGTAATGTTAGGCAGTTAAAAAATATAGCCGAGCAATTGGCAGTTTTAGAGCGCGACCGTACCATTACCGCCCAGGTGTTGTTAACTTACATCCCGCACGAGCAGGGTAATCGTAATTTGCCAATGCGTATCGAAAACCAGCCTAAAGAGGATTTCTCTGAAAGGGATATTCTTTATAAAGTGCTTTTTGATATGAAGCGCGATATGGTTGAATTGAAAAAACTGGTTGCCGATTTGATTGAGCACGGGGGCGTTGCGGCAAATTATGCTGATAATAACCAGGTGATCAATCAGCTTTATCGCGATATTGAGTTGCCAAATAACCCCGATTCACAATTTACTTTACAACACCCCGTTCATAACAATAACAGCAGTAATAATAACAATAATAACAACAGCGATAATTTTAATATTACGCAGGATGCTGAAGAAGTTGAAGAGTCATTATCGTTGATCGAAAAGGAATCGGATCTGATCCGTAAGGCCTTAAAAAAGCATCGCGGTAAACGCAAACTGGCGGCCCAGGAATTAGGAATATCAGAACGTACCTTGTACCGTAAGATCAAAGAGTTAAATTTGTAATTAATGAGGACAAAGGTATTTCTATTGTTTTTTGTTCCCCTGATATTTATGCTTCCAGCTTGTTCGTACAAGTTAAGTTTAGATGGGTCAACAATCCCGCTGCAGCTAAAAACTATTAATGTGATGTTTTTTGAAAACACCGCGCCATTGGTAGTGAATAATTTAAGCCAGCTATTTACCGAAGCTTTAAAAGAACGCGTACGCTCGCAAACAAGGCTGAGTATGGTTAGGGGCGAGGCCGATGCTACGCTGGAGGGCCAGATAACCGGATATGGTATTGCCCCCGCTTCGGTACAGGCCACCAGTGATAACAGGGCGCCAATTGCCGGCTTAACCCGCTTAACCATTACTGTAAAAGTAAAATACACTAACATAGCCAACAAAAAGCAGAATTTTGAAGAGTCATTCAGCAGGTTTAAAGATTTTTCAGGCGATCTGGGTTCGCAGGAGCAAGCTTTAATTTTAGATATCAATAAACAGCTAACCGAAGATATTTTTAACCGTGCCTTTAATAATTGGTAAGCAATTCGTATTTTAAACAACGTGGAACAAAATTTAAATACAGATCAAAAAGATTTTTTTTCGGAGGTGATAGCTAATCCTACCGAAGTAGGCGCTATGCATGCGCCGCAATTAAAATCGTTGGTCGACTTGTATCCGCAAAGTGGGATATTGCGTGCTATGCTAGCGCGGGCCAGTCAGATTTATGATGAAAGTGGCTTTCAGCAAAAATTAAAGTCGGCAGCGGTTTATGCGCCAGATAGGGCCATACTTTATAACCTGATCAACTATCCCGAAAAGTTAATAAAATATGTTGCGCCCTTTAACGAGATAGTTGAGGAAGAAGAAGTTTCACTTTTTGAAGATGAGTACAGCAACTATCAGCACGAAGATCAAGGTACGGGTTATGAAGAAGAGCAGGTTTACGAATCGGAGCCTATAAACTACTTCCACGAATCGGAAGAGGAGTTTCAGTACACCGCAGCAGACAGGACAAATTTTAACCCCGTAGCCGAGCCGGAAGCGACTCAGCCGCAAGAGGAAGATATTGCTTACAATTACCCCCCTGCTGAACCGGAAATAGTTCAGCCGCAAGAGGAAGATACTGCTTACAATTTCCCCCCTGCTGAGCCGGAAACAGTTCGGCCGCAGGAAGAATATACTGCTTACAATTTTCCCTCTGTTGAACCGGAAACAGTTCGGCCGCAAGAGGAATATACTGCTTACAATTACCCCCCTGTGGAGGAGGTAACTCAACAGCCGGTAGTATCAGATTATGATTATACGCCCCCTTACCGGGACGAGGTAGAAGAGCCACAAGCGCCGCCAGGTTACACTTATAACAACCCGGCAGAGCCAGTTGTACCACCTGTACCGGGTTACCATACTCCGCTAAGTTACCAGGAGCAGATAGCCGAAGCGGCCACCGAAGCTGGCGATGAGGTTTATGATGAGATAGCTGATATTGAGGATGTCAAACCAATCATTAAATCAAAATCAAATGTTCCTGACATTACCGATATTGAGGGAGGCGAGATTGAAGTTAAAGAGGAAAAGGATGAAAACGAAGAGGTGATTATGGCGCAATATGGGCAGCAATCTCGTGAAAACTATCTTGCCGAAAAGCCAAAATTGACTAAGGCAGAACAAGAGCTTGCAGACTTTTTGGCCCAGGGCCCAGAATACATCAATACTATACCTGGCTATGTATCCGAAGAACCACAGCAGACTTACACCGAACCGGAACCGGTAGTGGTTGAAGACGCAGTGTATAACGAACCTGAACCTAAGAAAGAATATATTACGGAAACTGACGTGGATGTAGTGGAAGAGGATGCGCCGGACATTGATATTGTAGATTTTGAGATGATTGAAGAGCCGGTTGTACAGCCTGTTAATCCAGTTACCCCAAGGCCGATGCCCCATGCGCCGCAAGCATCTGTAGCTGCTGCAACTGTTAATGTTGAGCCGCAGTTTGCTAACGGTGATGATTCGCGCGTATCAAAATATAACGACGATAAAATGCCCTACAGTTTTATGTGGTGGCTTGATAAGGTGCGTCAAGAACATGCCGAAACGCATCAGCCTTATGTGCCGTTTAAGCCTATCATAAGCGAAGTGCAGCGCCTCGCGATTAGCGATGATTTGCAACAGCAGTATTTCGAAAATATATTCCACATCACTTCGGTGGAGCAGTTGGATATGAATACCCGTGATAAGCGCAAAGAAAGCGAGATCATCGACAGGTTTATTCAAAAAGACCCACAACTGAAACCGCCAAATACTGAGAAACTCGACAATGAGAACAAGGCCAAGAATAGTGCCGAAGACAAAAACGAGTTGGTTTCGGAAACGCTGGCACGCATATACTTAGATCAAATGCTGTATACCAAGGCTATTTCAACGTACCAAAAATTAATGTTGAAATTTCCGGAAAAAAGCAGTTACTTTGTCGCCCAGATAAAATTATTAGAAAAAAAGATCAATTAAATAGAGTAAAATGATATTATTAGTAATTCTTGCCATTGTTATTTGTGTGCTGTTGGGCCTTATCGTGTTGATACAAAACCCTAAAGGCGGTGGCTTATCATCAAATTTTTCAAGTTCATCACAATTATTAGGTGTTCAAAAAACAGGGGATATCCTTGAAAAAGGCACCTGGATATTAGCTATCGCGCTAATTGTTTTATCATTAACCATTAACGTGGTAGGTAAAGGCAGCAGCGGTAAGGTTGATAATGCAAATCAGGAGCAAATTGATAAAGCATCAAAACCAAGCGCTAACACTGCACCGGCACCAACTACTACATTGCCTGATCTGAACAAAAAGAACTAAGCAATTACAACTCATAAATTAAGGGGACTTTAAGAATGATTTTTCTTAGGTCCCTTTTTTATTATACTGACATCATGACACGGCAAACGTTAAGTTGCGGTTAACTAAGTTTTGTGTATGATGAAATTTTGACAAAGCATCCGTCAATATGTACTATTCCATCAGCGTGGCATAGTTAGTGATGAATGGCCAATAGAAAATAAACTTAATACAAATTAAAAATAAGTAACTATGTCGTTAAACATTAAACCTCTTGGAGATAGAGTAGTTGTAGAAGCTGCTGCTGCCGAAGAAAAAACTGCATCAGGTATCTTTATTCCCGATACTGCTAAAGAAAAACCTCAAGTTGGAACTATAGTAGCCGTTGGCCCGGGCAGACACGCAGATTCCGGAACTTTGATAGCTCCAACCGTTAAAGTTGGTGATAAAGTTTTATATGGTAAATATGCCGGTACCGAAACTTCGTACGAGGGTAAAGAGTACTTAATTATGCGTGAATCTGACGTTTACGCAATTCTGTAATCAAATTTGTTGCAAGGTTGTAATGTTTTAAAGTTGAAATGTTCAACTTAACATTCAAACCTTTCAACGTTCAAACATCAAAACAAAAAATAATAGAAAATGGCAAAAGTTGTTAAATACAATGTAGAAGCACGCGACGCCTTAAAACGCGGTGTTGATATTTTAGCTAACGCGGTTAAAGTAACATTAGGTCCTAAGGGTCGTAACGTAATTATAGATAAAAAATTTGGTTCACCTATTATCACTAAAGATGGTGTAACTGTAGCTAAAGAGATCGAATTAAAAGATGCTTTAGAAAACATGGGTGCCCAAATGGTTAAAGAAGTAGCTTCAAAAACTGCTGATATTGCCGGTGATGGTACTACTACTGCAACTGTTTTAGCTCAGGCTATTGTAACCGCGGGTATTAAAAACGTAGCTGCCGGTGCAAACCCAATGGATTTGAAACGCGGTATTGATAAAGCTGTTGAAGCGGTTGTTAAAAACCTGCAAGAGCAATCACAAGCTGTTGGCGATGATAACAACAAAATTAAACAAGTAGCATCTATCTCTGCTAACAACGACGAGGTTATCGGTTCGCTTATCGCGACTGCAATGGCTAAGGTTGGTAAAGACGGTGTTATCACTGTTGAAGAAGCAAAAGGTACCGAAACTGAAGTTAAAACTGTAGAAGGTATGCAGTTTGACCGTGGTTACCTTTCTCCATACTTTGTAACCAATGCTGATAAAATGGAAGTTGAGTTGGAAAACCCATACATCCTGATCTATGATAAAAAGATTTCTTCGATGAAGGAATTGTTGCCGATATTGGAAAAACAAGTTCAAACAGGCAAACCATTGTTAATTATCGCCGAAGATTTAGATGGCGAAGCTTTAGCTACATTGGTAGTTAATAAGATCCGTGGTTCATTAAAAGTTGCTGCTGTTAAAGCTCCAGGCTTTGGTGATCGCCGTAAAGCGATGTTAGAGGATATCGCTATCTTAACTGGTGGTACTGTTATCTCTGAAGAAAGAGGTTACAAATTAGAAAATGCCGACTTAACTTACTTAGGTACTGCTGAGAAAATCCTTATCGATAAAGATAATACTACTATCATCAATGGCGCTGGTAAATCAGAAGAGATCAAATCTCGTGTAAACCAAATCAAAGCTCAAATCGAAACTACTACATCAGATTACGATAAAGAAAAATTACAAGAACGTTTAGCTAAATTATCTGGCGGTGTTGCTGTACTTTACGTAGGTGCTGCATCAGAAGTTGAGATGAAAGAAAAGAAAGATCGTGTTGACGATGCTTTACACGCAACCCGTGCCGCTGTTGAAGAAGGTATAGTTGCTGGTGGTGGTGTTGCTTTCATCCGTGCGGTTGCTTCATTAGCTGATTTAAAAGGCGCTAACGAAGATGAGAACACTGGTATCCAGATCATCCGTCGTGCTATCGAAGAGCCTTTACGTCAGATCTGCGAGAACGCAGGTATCGAAGGTTCTATCGTAGTTCAAAAGGTTAAAGAAGGTAAAGCTGATTACGGTTACAATGCACGTACAGATGTGTATGAGAACCTGATCGCTGCCGGAGTTATCGATCCTACTAAAGTAGGCCGTGTAGCTTTACAAAACGCTGCTTCTATCGCTGCTATGCTTTTAACAACTGAGGTTGTTTTGGCTGACGAAGCTGCTGAAGATGCTGGTCACGGTCACCCGCCAATGGGTGGTGGCATGGGCGGCATGATGTAATATCATCCCTGTCTTCACTTTCTATAAGTGAAGTTAAATATAGAACCCTGTTCAGTTTTCTGAACAGGGTTTTTTATGCGAATTAAACTTTGGCATAAAATCACTGTCAAATTGTACAAATAAAGGGTGATTTGTAACGTTTTTGTAAGCTCACCATTATTTTAACACGTTTATATCATAAAGTACGGATTAATATAATTAAGGCACACCGTTTGATATTTAGCAAGTATGAAAGTGATAAGCGAAAAAACCAGATATGTATCAACCAAAATAATTGGTTGGGCCATTATAGAGGGACCACAATTATTTGTAACTCTATTTAGATAAGAATATCTTTAGGGTATGAATCTGGAAAAGTTCTATACCCAAGCCTCTCAATGGGCAGTTTCGCACGTCCCTAAATATATCCTTGCAGGTGTTGTTTTCTTTATTGGCCTTTGGCTCATCAAACTCATAAAAACCCGTATTCGCGGGCACATGAGTAAAAGGCAAATTCACTCTTCGCTCCAACCATTTTTTCTTAGTCTGTCTATAACAACGTTGCATGTGCTGCTCATTGTTGTGGTGATGGAAATTGCGGGTGTTGAACTAACCATTTTTAACACCGTTATTGGCGCTTTAGGTATCACAGCGGGTTTGGCCCTTTCGGGGACATTACAAAACTTTGCAGGTGGGGTGTTTATCCTGCTGCTTAAGCCATTTACCATTGATGATAATATTATAGCCCAGGGAGTGGATGGTGTGGTAACCTCTATCCAGATATTTTATACCGAAATACTTACCGCCGATAACAAAACCGTTATTATACCTAATGGCAAGCTATTTAATGAGATCATAACAAACGTTACGCGCGAAGGAAGACGACGCCTTGATATTGAGTTGAAGCTTACTTATGTTATAGATGTTGATGAAGTTAAGGCAATAATAACTAATGCGATAAAACAAACTACAGATATATTACCCGAGCCACTGCCAACAGTTGGCATATTCGCGCTCGAAATTGACGGGATAAAAATAAGCGCGCGGGTTTGGGTTAACACCGCCAAATTTAGTGACGTGCGATTTGCGCTCCAGGAAAGAATAATTAAAGATCTGCAAACAGCCGGAATTAAACTGCCAGGTACCTGATACTAAATTTTTTGCCTCGCCTTGAGTTCCAAATATCGGTTTATAGTATTAACCGTTAAGTTTTGCGGGGACGTTAAAATAGATTGTATCCCGTAACGCGCCAGCTCCTTAACAATGAGTTTCTTCTCGTATGCAAATTTTTCGGCAACAGTTTTAATGTAGATATCTTCTACATTGCTTGCCGGTTGCTCACTTAAGGTTTTAAGTTCTGTATTCTCAAAAAACACCATCACCAGTAAATGATATTTTGCTATCCGCTGTAAAAATGGCAATTGCCGTTGTAATGCCGACATACTTTCAAAGTTGGTGAAGAAAACCACCAGGCTGCGTTGTTTAAGTGTGCTACGGATTGTAGTATACAGGAGCTCCATATTAGTTTCCAGGTAACGGGTTTTCTCCTTGTAAAGCACTTCCATTATCTTATTCAGCTGTGTTGGTCGACGGTCGGCAGGAACTACTGAACCCTTTTTTTCTGCGATAGTGATCAGCCCGGCTTTGTCTTGTTTAATCAAGGCAACGCTTGATAACACCAAACTTGCGTTGATAGAATAATCGAGCAAGCTCAAACCATCAAAAGGCATTTTCATGGCCCGTGATTTATCGATCACGCAATACACATGCTGAGATTTTTCGTCGGTATAATTATTCACCATCAACTCGCCACGCCTTGCCGATGCCTTCCAGTTCAAGGTGCGGAAATCATCACCGGCCACATAGTTTTTGATCTGTTCAAACTCCATACTGTTACCAATACGGCGTATCTTTTTAATCCCGTACTCGTTCAAACGGTTTGATATGGCCATCAGCTCGTACTTACGCATTTGTAAGAAGGAGGGATAAACTGGCAGATTTTCGGACTGTTCAAAATTGAACCGACGGTTAATTAAACCTATCGGCGATTGCACATACACCCGCACATCGCCAAACTCATACTCGCCGCGTTTGGTAGGGCGTAGCATGTAGTTGAGTAGTTTATGCTGCCGCGATGCTAACGTGGTTTTAAACCACACATCACGCTTTTGAAACTGGTGCGGTATCTCGTCAATAACACCCACACTAATAGCAAAGGGGTAAAAGTTCTCGATGTAAATGCCTATCTCATTATCATCGCCATTACTCAATCGTTCGGGAGCATGCCTTCTGGAAAATACACCTTTGCGCATCCTGTAAAGCATCCATATATCTATCAGGAATAGTAATACTAACGCAAGGATAAAGACCGTCGGAATATCACCCAGCCACGGGAAAAAGAATGAGAACAAATAAAGCACTACAGCGCAACCCAACCCGAAAAACAATCGGTTAGTTAAAAATAGGTTTCTGTAATATAGGTTAAAAAACAATTTCAATTATCTCGGTATTTCTATTTTCTGGATAATTTGAGCTACTACTTCATCTGGTGTAACGCCTTCCATTTCTTTATCAGGAGTGAGCATAATACGGTGCCTCAATACAGCAGGGGCAACCCAAATAATATCTTCCGGCGTAATAAAATCACGGCCTTTCATGGCAGCCAAAGCTTTGGCACTATTTACAATTGCCAATGATGCACGTGGCGAACCACCTAAAAATAACGATTTATGACTGCGGGTTTCGTGGATGATCTTAGCCACAAACTCCAGTAATTTAGGCTCTACAAATAAACTGCGTACCTGCTGGCGCAAAGCAATAATATCCTGTGCGGACAACACAGGAGTGATCTCTGCCAGTTGGTCCACTGTTTTATGCTGATGTTGTTGGGTTAGTATCGCTATCTCTTCTTCCAGCGATGGGTATTTTACCTCTACCTTAAACAAAAAGCGATCAAGCTGTGCTTCCGGTAAACGGTAAGTGCCTTCCTGTTCAACGGGGTTCTGGGTAGCTAATACGATAAACGGCTCGGTCATTTTATAGCTGGTGCCATCAATGGTAACCTGGCGCTCTTCCATCACCTCAAACAGAGCCGCCTGGGTTTTTGCCGGAGCACGGTTTATCTCATCAATCAAAATGATGTTACCGAATATTGGTCCTTTTTTATACTCAAAATCAACAGTCTTAGGGTTAAATACTGAAGTCCCCAAAACATCCGATGGCATCAGATCTGGTGTAAACTGAATCCGTGAAAACTTGGCATCAATACTTTTGGCTATCAATTTCGCTGTTAAGGTTTTGGCTATGCCCGGTACACCTTCTATCAAAATATGGCCATCTGCTAGAATACCGGCTATCAGCAAATCAATACTGTCTTGCTGCCCTACTATCACCTTACCAAGCGACTCCTTAATTTTAGCTACCGCCTCGCTAAGCTTGGTCAGATCTGTACGTTGTTCAAAAAATTCCTGTTCCATATTATCTGGATTGAATATTAAATTGTTCTATGTTTTTGTTGAGGTTGATCAATTCGGTATCGCTCACAATTGTACCGCTTCTAGCCAATGTTATCTGATTCATTAATTCGCGAATCAACACCCGATCTACCCCGCTCTTATGTGTCAATTGCGTTACAAATTCATCATTTAAAATATTAGTTTTAAGCCCGTATTGCGTTCGTAAATGTTCTAAAAAATAAGAAGCTTTTTTGTGAGCAATATCACTATTGTCGCGTTGTTCATAATAAACCTGGCCTACTACATTTACAAAATCAATAGTGGAATTACGCAATGGTTCAATAATTGGGATAATACGCTGACGGCGTTTGATTTCGAAAAGAATAAATGCCGTAAAACTAAAAAACGCGATATAAAACGCCCATTTTAAGGCCGGGTTTCGCAGGAAAACGCGCATGCTTGAACTATCATCCTCCCTGCCCAAAGTATAATATTGGTCCCACATTAAATTATTATCTTTTTTTACATATGATAATGCTGTTGATGCATACGTAACGCCACTTTTATCCAATAAGCTATAATTGCTAAACATAAGCGGCATTGTATTTAGAAAGAGGTTGCCTTTTCCAATATTGTATTTTACATAGTTAGCATGATGTTTCTGATTGGTGCCTAACAATGTGGCTTTTGCAGTATCTATGCTACCAAAATAGCCGTCGCTCATGCCTTTTTTAGCACTGAATACTTTGTTAGTATCAATATAATTATTGGTGAATTTTACGGCCGTGCTATCGCCAAATTCAGACCGGGTATTTATTTTCAATTGTTTCCCTAATTCATCTCCAAAATAGGATGCTGCTATAAACACATCGTTCCCTGCTTTAATGTATCCCCTCAACTTTTCATAGTCATATTTACTTAAATCTATATTATCGCAAATTATAATGTAGGTGCCATGTTTTATCCCATGGTCATTAACAACATTATATATAGGTTCGCGATAGGCTGTAACTTTTGCTTTAGGAAAGATGTCGTTTATTCGTTGATATAATATATAAGTACCAAATGGTATCTTATCTGTATTGCTTAAAGTTTGCGACCAATTAAGAGCCTTAGGTTCGTTGTATTTTGCAACTATATATATAATTAACAAAGCGGATAAAATACCAATATAGATCTTTAAACTCTTCATGATAACCTTCGCTTAAATTCTTGAAAAATGGAGTTTATATTTTCAAAAGAATGGCTATCAACCGGAAAATCACCATACCATATGTATTCAAATTGCCGGGTCACTAATACAAATTGCCTGCGTTGCTCCTCATTGGTGAGTTCGTTTAAGTAGTCAGTATTAGTTTTATCAATCTTCCAATGGATCAAATTATTATCGCTTAGTTGTTTTAGGCAACGTAAATATAAAAGTCGCACAGCAAGCCTGTAGTTTTTAATAGCGAGTGCGCCTTCAATTGCTTCGTCAAAACTTATTTCGTGTATGTTCTCTATTGATTCGGTGTAAGGAATAGCACCATCATCCTTTTTCTTTTTAAATAAGCTTAGCAGGTTTATTCCTAATAGCTTAAATATAATGTAAACCACCATAAAGGCAAATATTGCAATAATGAGATATTTTATTGCCGTGGCAGATTTAGCACCTATTGATGCATTGCCAAATAATTTTTTAAGTAATTCGCCAACCCAGATCCAAAAATTAGTCCAGATGTGCCACACCCATTCCCAAAATCTATCCCACAAGGTTATCGCGGCTTTTTCGGTTTTGTAATTAAAATCCGGATCGTTACGGTACTTATTTAGTTCGGCAGCGTTAAATTGGCGAATCTGTAATTGAGTGCTATCAATTTTAAGTTGATGATGCGTTGCGTGTGCATTACTAATTTTTGCTGCGCCTGCAACATTGATACAGAATAATAAGCCCAATATGATGAATAGCGATTTAAGCATGTTGGATTTAGTATTGTTCTGATTGGATTTGATCTGTACCAGAACCGCTTTGCCCAAACATTTTAATTCTGTTTATTAAACTGTTTGATTCTTTTTGCTCTGTTAATGTATAATATACTAAGGTTAAACCAATAATGGGGAGCATCCATAATATTTGTGAAATGTGTATTATAATAGCTTCTGCAATGTTAAGTGGTGTGCTCATGCTTTTACCCGTTAACCATTCGGTTCCTCCATAAAATATTACGGCCGGTATAACTATGATAACAATAAAAATTGTAGAAACGATAATTGATAGCAGTAATATTACCCCAAAAACCATCCACCAATTACCTTTAATTATTTTAAAAGCTCTTTTTATCGAATATTCTGCATTGGCGTTTTCAACTACCATAACGGGGATAACTAAACCCAAAATAGGAAGTAAATATATCCCGGGAATAAAGCACATAATTATGCCCATTATAAGGCCAAAAGTTAACAAGAATTGCGTACCAACCACCCTAAAAAAGTAATATCTAAAATATCCCCAAACCTCCATAATAGTAGGTGCCTGGTTACCTTTTTCTTTGTAAAAAACCAGGTATGATAAGGTTGTTAATATAAGCGCGGTATAATCAAGAATATTAAACACAAAACTTAAAAGCCCCCAGAACGAAAAAAGTGATGTTGAAGAACCAGCATACGAGTTTTGCGAATTGAACATAATGGTAACCAATATACCGGTAACTAAAAAAGGACCACATATTACCAGATATGCTTTTAACAGCGGCTGGAAGTTTTGCTTTAAAATAACAAACGAGTCACTAATAATATCACCAAATTCGCGATTAATGCCTAATTCAACATTGGGTTTCATTTATTTGTATTAATAAATTTATAATTACGTGATAGATATGCAGGGTAAATAACCACATACCAGATTATGAATAGCAACGATCCTGCTAATATAGATGTACTTAACCATATAGGCATTTCTGTATGCCGCGTTACAAAACTCTCAAAAATTGCAGCCATAACAACAATAGGAGAGATACCCAGCATTATTTTAACACCATCAAGCGCACCTTTTTTTAGTGATATAAAACGGCTATAGGTTTTAGGGAACAGAAGGCTATTGCCTAGTATTAAACCGGCTGCCCCAGATAAAATGATGCATGATATTTCGAGCGTACCATGTATCCATATTACCAATACTGAAGCTATCCCCAAACCTTTACTAATAAATAGGTATTGGAAGCAGCCAACCATTATAGCATTCTTAAATAAAAAATAAACAGTACCTAATGATAAACTTATCCCAACAACAAAAGTAATTGCCATAACTGTAAGGTTATTTTTAGCTATCATCCAAAACATCATAAACTCATTCTGGTCTTTGTAAACACCAAATGGATCACCTTTTGATATGTTTTCGTTAGTCATATTCACATATTTGTCGCTCAATATAAAATTGACAAAGGTACGATCATACTTAGCTGATAAAATACCAGTTAAAAAGAAGAGCATAAAAAATATAAATGCATATAATATTTGTTTCTGATAGGTTTTAAAAAGTAATGGTAATTCAAACTGCCAAAAATATACAAAGCGATTAACCTTCTCTTTTTTGTTTTTGTAAATTGATTGATGAAAGCCCGATGCTAATCCATTTAAGTAAAGAGTGGTTTTTGATGTTGGATAAAAAGTTTTGGCATAAGCCAGGTCGTCCATAATGGTTACAAAGCGTTCTGCAAGTTCATCCGGCCCTTGTGCAGGCATGGTTTCGTACTCCTTCCATTTCGCCGAATTCTGCTTTATAAATATGGGTTCGCGCATGACAGCCTGTTAAATAATTTTTTGTTAAAATAATAACAATATTCCATGTGTTCATACAAAATGTTCTACAGATCAATATATTTGTTTATATGCAAGTAGTAAGGATCAGAACATCGCAAAATATTGATATCGATTATGAGGTTGCCGGTTTAGGCGAACGTGTTTTAGCACGTATAGTTGATATGGGTGTTTTTATAGGTATAACATATGCACTTTATTTTATTTGTATAATAGTTTTCTTAAGTACATTTCAATCCCTGCAAACAGGTGGTAGTATACCTGTGGCCCTAATTGTTGTTGGTGTGGTTTATGCAATTGTAGCTGCTTTTTATGATTTGGTTTGCGAGGTTTTTTTCAATGGCCAAAGCATTGGTAAATATGCTATCAAAATTAAAGTGGTTGATATAAGTGGTTCACGGCCAACAATGGGGCAATTTTTATTGCGATGGGTATTCAGACTTGTTGATTTTGGGTTAACATTAGGTATCGGTGCCCTTATTTCGGTTGCCGTTTCTGAAAAAAAACAACGTATTGGCGACTTAGTGGCGGGTACAACCTTAGTTAAAACTAAACTACGTACCGAATTGGAAGATTTGTATTTTATGGCCCCTGATGGCGATTATGAGCCATTATTTGTGGAAGTGAATAATCTTTCTGACAATGATATTGCGGTAGTCCATGATGTGATTGCCAACTTTAAAAGTACTGGTAACAGTAAACTGGTTTATGATATGGCCGTTAAGATAAAGGAGCACCTTGGTTTAAATACACCTGTTGATATGAACGATTTTGACTTTTTAAAAACAGTGGTTAAAGATTATAACTATATAATATCCAGATCTGCAATTTAATCTTTACATATAAATGCCAACCATTTTATATAGGTACGAAAACAGGATAATATTACCAGTTACCATGTAAAGTATTTTCTTCATGATGTGTGCCTTGTCAAAGTGCAGTTTCATATCAAATAACACAAACAATGTAGTAATAAACAAAGGAATTGCTGCCGGATAAAGCGCTAAACTTTGATGAAGGTTACCCTCTAATAAAGCAATAACAGAACGTTGAAAGCCACATCCCGGGCAATCTATACCGGTTAATTTTTTGAAAGGGCAGGGTATTAAATAATTTTGCAGCCATTGAAACATGTTCAAATGGCTGCAAAATATTATAGCGTTCATATAGTTGAACTATATTTGTGGATCAATTGGTTGTTGATAATCATTAGAGCCGAAACGGTTAGCTGCATTAGCTTCTTTTGCAGATGGGCCTAAATAAACAGAATCACCAAAGCCTAATATTAACATAAATATTGGGTTTAAAAGTACAAGCCCAACAGTAAAGCCTTCCTCTTTTCCAAAGCTCTTGCTTAATAAATTATAGGTCCAGATAACGAAAATAATAGATGTACAAGGAAAAATTATGAGTAGAAACCACCATACGGGCTTACCTACAATTTCTAATAGTACAATTACATTATATATCGGGATAATTGCGGCCCATCCCGGCTTGCCTGCTTTAGTGAAAACTTTCCATACCCCAGCAATGCAAATTACCCAGATAAATAAAAAGAATAAGATCATTCCTGTACCAAAAATAGGTGCAGCGCTTGAACCATAGTTTTCCATAATGTTTTAAGGTTTAGTTTTTATTGTGATTAATTTATTGCAAAATATAAAATATTTAATTACCAATGGCTATCTCTATTGTATTTATTACAAAAAAACAAATGTGGTGTTTATTCTGTAAATTCGCCATGTATGCAACGCGAACAAATTTCCGTATTCGATATATTTAAAATAGGTATTGGTCCCTCAAGCTCGCATACGCTTGGCCCATGGCGTGCGGCGCAGCAATTTGTTAATATATTGCAGGATGGAGGCCTGCTTGCATCCGTTGTACAGGTCAAAATTTTACTCTACGGTTCGCTGGCTAAAACAGGTAAGGGCCATGGTACAGACATTGCCATTTTATTGGGCCTTAGCGGCGATGATCCGGTAACGTTTGATGTTAACCAGATAACACCTAAGATAAATGCCATCAGTAACGATCATCAACTGAATTTAGACGGTAAACATCAGATCAGCTTTTTTAAAGATGATGATCTGTTGTTCCTGTTTAACGAAAGCCTGCCATTTCACCCCAATGCCGTAACCTTCCAGGCATTTTTAAGTACAGGCAAGGCGGTATCCGAAACCTATTATTCCATAGGCGGTGGTTTTGTTGTCCGCGAAGGCGAAAGCGCTTCATCTAAACACGAAGTAGATTTGCCGTTCCCGATAGAAAAAGCTAACGACTTGCTACACTGGTGCATCAAAACCGGCCTCAAAATATCCGACGTGGTAATGGAGAACGAACTCGCCTGGCGCAGTGAACAGGAAACCCGCAACGGTGTACTCAACATATTCAAAGTGATGAACGAGTGCTTTTATCGTGGCTGCCACACCAAAGGGAACTTACCGGGCGGACTAAACGTAAATCGCCGTGCTGCCGCGCTCAACAAAAAACTCCTCGGCAATAATACCTATACCGATTACCCAAGCTGGGTAAAAGCCATCCGTGAAAGCGGTAACGGCTTTAAATATACGCTGGATTGGGTAAGCTGCTTCGCTTTAGCTGTAAACGAGGAAAATGCCTCATTCGGTCGTGTAGTTACTGCGCCAACCAATGGTGCTGCGGGTGTAGTTCCGGCTGTATTACAATATTACATTGTGTTTTGCGACGGCTACGACGAGAACAAGATCATCCGGTTTTTACTAACCGCTTCCGAAATTGGCAGTATCTTCAAAAAAGGAGCAACCCTGTCTGCTGCAATGGGCGGGTGCCAGGCCGAAATAGGTGTATCATCGGCAATGGCAGCAGCGGCATTAACCGAATGCTTGGGCGGAACGCAAAGGCAAGTATTAATGGCTGCCGAAATAGCTATGGAACATCACCTCGGCTTAACCTGCGATCCTATTGGTGGCTTGGTACAAGTACCCTGTATCGAGCGCAATACCATGGGGGCCATCAAAGCCATAACAGCATCGCAATTGGCCCTGCAAAGCAATCCCGATAACGCTAAAGTAAGTTTAGATGCCGTAGTAAAAACCATGTGGCAAACCGCGCTGGATATGAACTCCAAATACAAAGAAACATCAGACGGCGGCCTTGCTATACAAATACCATTGAGCTTACCGGAGTGCTAAATCTTTAAACACGCGTCATTGCGAGGTACGAAGCAATCTCTTTAGGACAATCCGCTTTCATAGCTTCCCTGTATCATACTGGCTGGGTCAGATTTTAACCGGTTACTAATAACCTCAATAACTTGAAGGGGGGATAAAGTAAGAAGATTTTCAATGTTTTAGTTGAAAATTCCACTTATTGAACCATAACACACCCTATAGGATAGGTGGCAACGCCGAAAAATTTACTTAGCCAGTTGGGCAACCACTTGCGTAGATAACTGCCCAACCCATAAGCCATACATTTTAGCCGAAGGATGTAAGCCGTCAAAAGCAATCAACGATGTGTCAAAAGCCGCCTGCCGCGATATGCCGGTAATATCCAAATAGTTCACACCGGCTTTCAAGCTCTCATCTTTATTAATGGCGTTAAACTGATCTATCTCGTTGGCTATTTTTGCTTTGTAAGACGTCGCCGCGAAGGGTGTTACGCTATAATCAGGAATAGATAGCACAAAAACTTTAAGCTTATTACCATTTGCGAAACCAATAGCGGTATTCAGCAACTGCACAAATTCGGCACGATAATCGGCTTGGCTATAGCCACGGTATTGGTTATTCACACCGATCAGCAAAGTAACTAAATCATACTTTTGGGTTATGTTGGCTTGCGCGATGGCGTTTTTCAAATCACCGGTGGTCCATCCGGTAACGGCTATAATTTTAGGCGTAGTAATTCCATAACCTTTATCGGCCATGCTCGTTTTAAGCTGGTAGGGGAACGAGTTCGTCAGCTCAACAGCTTCACCAATGGTATATGAATCACCTAAGGCCAGGTAAGTATACGGCCCTTTTAAATTTGTTGGCGTATTTGCTGTTTGCTCCGTAGTTTGTTCAATATCCATAGGTTTTTTATCACAACCAGCTAAAGTTGCAAGGCTCAACAAAATTAAAATCATCCCCTTCATACCACATCCATTTCAAATAATACGGAAATATGGTGCTTTAAGGTTTTTTTAACGTCATTTATATTTACCTGGTGACCCAATTCGGCCTGCATTGATGTTACCGCTTTATCATCAATACCGCAGGGCACAATGTTCTTAAAATAATCCAGATCCGAGTTTACATTAAAGGCCAGTCCATGCATGGTTACCCATCTGCTGCAACGTACACCCATGGCGCAAATTTTACGCGCCTTTTCGGGGATAGCGGCATCAAGCCAAACGCCGGTATAGCCTTCGTATCGCTCGCCTTTCAAACCATAATCGGCCATGGTTAGTATAACAGCTTCTTCCAGCGTGCGCAGGTATAGGTGTATATCGGTAAAAAAGTTATCCAGGTCAAGTATCGGATAGCTCACAATTTGGCCCGGACCATGATAGGTAATATCGCCACCACGGTTAATAGGGTAGTAGGTAGCTTGTTTATCTTTCAAACCTTGTTCATCTAAAAGCAAATGTTCGGGCTTGCCGCTTTTACCCAAGGTATATACATGTGGGTGCTCACAAAAAACCAGGTAGTTGGGCGTTTTTAAATTATCAGTACTACCCGGGTTTTCTGTTTCGCTGTTGCGGATGTCGATCTTCATCTTCACCGTTGCGGCAAATACCTCTTCCTGCTTTTCCCAGGCTTGCTTGTAATCTATAAGTTCCCAGTCTTCAACTTTTACCTGTTTATTTTTCATCACATCCCCTTAACATAGCCAATCATATAATCACCAAAAGGCATATAGTTTACATTATAATTCAGGTTAACCTCGTCGCCTTTTAAAATCTTAGCCTTAATGGTACCGCCCTGGTGCCAGCCCGGTAACTCTAAATGGATATGATCTAAAAACGAGATCACTTTACGGCCATTGCATTTATAAACGGCCTCTTTAGCGCACCAGCAAATATAAAGCTGCTCTATTTTATGCTCCGGCTCAATTAAGGCCAATTCTTCTTTACTTAAAAATTTATGGGCTATACGCTCCACTTTTTGGCTCACCAACTCAATATCAATACCAACAGGTTTGCTTTTGCTCAACATCACAGCAGCGTAATCAAACGAGTGGCTCAACGAAATATGATAAGACATATTAACCAGATAAGGCTTACCATGTTCATCAACCTGGCAATCAATATACTCGGCGGTGTTGAGCATCGTGCGTAAAAGCACCCGCGTACCCAGCCAGTGCAGGTGGCGTTTTCCATTCCCTAACGATTCAATGTAAGCCTGCTCGCGGGAGTTTAATTGCAGTTGTTGGTATAGTTCGGCAGCTTCCTCTTCTATCTTCCAAAGAGCAAATTCCGTATCCTCATCAACCTGCATTCTAAAGGCTATGGCCATAATGTAAAATTGCAAATAACACGCAAAATTATATCAAATAATTCTAATTTAGGCCTATTCACACAAGTATATGATTTTATCAGATAAACGCATTTTAGAAGAGATAGATAAAGGTAATATTATCATCGAACCATTCAATCGCGAAAAGCTCGGAACCAACTCGTACGATGTACATTTAGGCAAGTATTTAGCTAATTATACCAGCCGTACGCTGGATGCCAAAATACATAACGAGATAGAACATTTCGAGATCCCCAAAACTGGTTTTGTGCTTCAACCTAACACCCTCTATCTTGGCGTTACAATGGAATATACCGAAACCCACGCCCACGTTCCCTTCCTCGAAGGTAAATCAAGCACCGGCCGTTTAGGTATCGATATCCATGCCACTGCCGGTAAAGGTGATGTAGGCTTCTGCAACACCTGGACGTTGGAGATATCGGCCACCCAACCCGTACGCATTTATGCAGGTATGCCCATAGGTCAGCTCATCTATTTTGTAGTTGAAGGCGAAATAGAAACCCTGTACAATTCAAAAAGCAACGCTAAATACAACAACCCAACAACCAAACCGGTTGAAAGTATGATGTGGAAGAATAAATTTTAGCTTCCTCCATACACTTACGTCTGTATTATTGAGGATATTTAATATTATATTGGTCGCACCTATGAAATATCGCAATAATCTTATCCGCTCTTTTTTACTGATAATATCCATCGCCCTCTTCGGCTTTTTTAAGACGGATGATGATGTAATTCAAAAAATCGTAATACAACTGGATAAATGGGTAAAAGCAAGCCCGCAAGAAAAAGTTTATCTCCATTTGGATAAGCCTTATTATGCGATAGGCGATGATATCTGGTTCAAAGCATATGTTACAACAGGCAGCGATCATAAATTATCTACCTTAAGCGGCGTACTTAACGTAGAATTGGTTACCGATAAGGATTCTGTAAAAAGGGCTATCAAGGTACCACTTACTGTAGGCACCGGCTGGGGCAGCATCCAATTGGCCGATTCACTAACAGAAGGCAATTACCGCATTCGGGCTTATACAAACCTAATGCGTAATGCCGGTGACGGATATTTTTTTGATAAAACCATACAAGTTGGTAACGCTATTAATAATAGTGTTTTTACAAAAGTAAATTATACTTACAGTACCGAAAAAAATCAACAAAAAGTTGATGCCGTAATTAACTATGCTGCTGTTGATGGCGTACCTTACGATGGTAAAGAAGTAAGCTACAAGGTTGAGTTGGATAACAAACAGGTTGCAAAAGGTAAAGGCATAACCGATGCAGGCGGTAATCTCCGTCTAAATTTTATTAATAGCTCAGCCCAGTCATCAAAAAGTGGATTAGTTACAACTCAAATACGCTTAAATCCAAAATCTGCTCTCATAACCAAAATTTTGCCTGTTAAGTCTACATCGCAAAAGGTTGATCTCCAGTTTTTTCCCGAAAGCGGTTATCTGGTTAACAATATAGCTTCTAAAGTTGCCTTTAAAGCTGTTGGCGCAGATGGCCTTGGCGTAGAGGTTAAAGGAACAATAGTTGATGATCAGAATAAAGAGGTGGAGCAACTCACAACCCAGCATTTAGGCATGGGTGCGTTTTACATACAACCCGAACCAGGAAGAAGGTATACCGCTAAAATAACTTACCCTGATGGAAGTTCGGGTTCGGTGCAATTGCCCGTCGCGGCAGATAAAGGCTTTGTACTAAGTATCAACAATGCAAATGCTGATGATATTGCGCTCAGGTTATCTGTAAACCCAATCACTTTTCAGGAAAATAAGAATGCAGAGGTTAACCTTGTAGCTCAATCGGGAGGAAACATTGTTTGGGCCGCCAAAACCAAACTCGAAACCATGATGTTTGCCGCCCGTATCCCCCGCAGCCGCTTTCCATCGGGTATAGTGCAATTTACCTTGTTTGATGCCAAAGGCGAGGCTTTGAACGAGCGTATAGTCTGTGTGCAAAATCCTGCCGCCCTTAATGTGATGTTAAGCACAACAAAAGCCGTTTACATGCCCCGCGAAAAGGTAAAGCTGGCCATTGAGGCAAAAGGTAAAACCGACCAGCCGGTTGCAGGTATATTCTCATTATCTGTTATCGACGAAACTAAAGTGTCTGTTGATGAATCCAGTGAAAGTACCATCCTGTCAAATATTTTGCTTTCATCTGATATTAAAGGCTATATCGAAAAACCTAATTACTACTTCACTAATATCAACGATAAAACTAAAGCTGATCTTGATTTGCTGATGCTTACCCAGGGTTATCGCCGTTTCGCCTGGAAACAGATCCTGACTGATAACTTTACCCCGCTTGCTTTCGAAACCGAAAAGTCGTTAAATATTGTTGGGCATATCAAAACTTTAGGAGGCAAACCAATCCCCAATGGTAAGGTGATGTTGGTGTCAAACAAAGGTGGGGTATTTGCTACAGATACAACTTCTGATGCGCAGGGGCGTTTTGTGTTTGATAATTTGATTTTTACCGATAGTATAAAATTCGTGATTCAGGCGCGTACCGCTAAAGACCGTAAAAACGTCGAAATAGAATTAGATAATATCCCCAAACAACTGGTCACAAAAAACAAAAATACTGCCGATGTTCAGGTTAACATCAATAGCGGTATGTTAAATTATCTCCAAAATAGCAGAAAGCAGTATGACGATTTTTTAAAGTATGGTTTAGTTGCCCGACCTGGATTTTTAAAGGAAGTTTCTATCAGAGACAAAAGGCCGCCAGTATTAAAAAACTCTGATAATTTAAATGGCCCGGGCAATGCCGATCAGATTCTTACCGCCAATGATCTTACAAAGTGCGCCACTTTAATACAATGTTTAGAAGCTAAAATGCGTTTCGTTGGTTTTGATTCTCAGGGCAGGCCTATCAGCAGGGGAGGTATAATGGGCATTCTGATAGATGGCAATTTTGTGGAGCCTGATTTTTTAATGTATTTTGATGCAGATGCTATAGAAAGTATTGAAGTGTTGAGATCTATAGCGTATATAACTGTTTACGGCCCAAGAGCAATCTATGGCTTATTAGTAATAACAACCAAAAGAGGGTCGGGTACTTATAGACCCCAAAAATACGCTCCCGGCGTAATAACTTATATGCCAATAGGCTATCAGCGTGTTAAACAGTTTTATTCACCTCAATATGATGATCCTAAAACTGATAAAAGGATAGCCGATCTGCGTACCACCATATACTGGAATCCCAACGTTATTACCGATAAAAATGGCAACACCAGCATAGAGTTTTTTAATGCAGATAGCCCGGGAACGTACCGCGCCGTAATTGAAGGCATTGATGCCGATGGTAATATTGGCCGGCAGGTTTACAGGTACAAAGTGCAATAAAGGGGTTGGTTATAATGTTATTGTATACGCCGTTGTTTTGTGTCTTCACAAACAACTTTACGATGCAATAGTTTCAGTAGCTCTCTTTACAGCCACCTTCCTAACCTGCTCCGCAATTCCAATCGAATTATAACCGCACTCCGCCCAAAGCTCAGGCTGCTCGCCATGCTCAATAAACTCATCGGGGATACCCAACCGGATAACTTGGGCCTTGTAGTTATTATCGCTCATAAACTCAACAATAGCGCTTCCCATACCGCCTTGTAAACAACCATCCTCAACGGTAATCACTTTATCAAACTTAGCAAAAACCTCGTGCAATAAAGCGGCATCAAGTGGTTTAACAAAACGCATATCATAATGCGCCGGATGGTAACCATCAGCGTTAAGCGCATCAAAAGCTTTTACAACCTCGTTACCAATGGCGCCTATAGATAACACGGCAACATCCTCACCATCACAAATCTTACGGCCTTTACCTATCGGGATGGCTTTCATAGGCCGTTGCCAATCCACCATCACACCATTACCACGCGGGTAACGTATCACAAACGGCCCCATATTCTCCTGCTGGGCAGTAAACATCAGGTTACGCAATTCTTCTTCATTCATTGGCGCGCTTACCGTCATGTTCGGTATGCAGCGCATATAAGCCAGATCGTAAGCGCCATGGTGTGTTGCACCATCAGCGCCGGCAAAACCGGCACGATCCAAACAGAAAACAACGTTCAGTTTTTGTATCGCAACATCATGTATCACCTGGTCATATGCCCGTTGCATAAAACTGGAGTAGATGTTACAAAAAGGTACCAAGCCCTGCGTAGCCAGGCCGGCCGAAAACGTAACCGCGTGCTGCTCGGCAATACCCACGTCAAAAGCGCGGTTAGGCATAGCCTTCATCATAATATTTAACGAGCATCCGCTAGGCATAGCCGGGGTAATACCCATTATTTTGGAGTTAGCCTCGGCCAATTCAACTATGGTATGGCCAAAAACATCCTGGTATTTAGGTGGCTGTGGTTTCTCGTAAACCGTTTTTTTAATCTCGCCGGTTATCTTATCAAACAAACCGGGAGCATGCCATTTGGTTTGGTCCTTTTCGGCTAAAGCATAACCTTTACCTTTTACAGTAACGCAATGCAATAGTTTAGGGCCGGGTATATCACGCAAATCTTTCAGCACACCCGCTAAATGTTCTACGTCGTGCCCGTCAATTGGGCCAAAGTATCTAAATTGTAACGATTCAAACAGGTTGCTCTTTTTCAGTAGCGTACCCTTAATACTCTTCTCAATCTTTTTGGCCAGTTTAAACGCATCCGGCCCGAACGATGATATCTTCGCCAGCATACTGGCGATATCGTCCCTAAAACGGTTATAAGGCCTTGAGGTCGATATGTCAGTCAGATATTCTTTCAGCGCACCCACATTCTGGTCGATAGCCATATTGTTATCGTTCAAAATAACTAACAGGTTGCTGTTTTCAATACCGGCATGGTTCAGAGCCTCAAACGCTAAACCGGCTGTCATCGAGCCATCGCCAATAACGGCCACGTGCTGCCTGTCGTTCTCGCCTTTATAGTGCGATGCCACAGCCATACCTAAAGCCGCCGAAATTGAAGTAGAAGAGTGCCCAACGCCAAAAGTATCATATTCACTTTCGCTCCTTTTCGGGAAGCCGCTAATACCGCCATGTATACGGTTGGTGTCAAAAACATCGCGGCGGCCGGTTAATATTTTATGACCGTAAGCCTGGTGGCCAACGTCCCAAACCAATTGGTCGTAAGGGGTATTTAGAATATAATGCAGGGCAACAGTTAACTCCACCACACCCAAACTGGCGCCAAAGTGGCCCCCGTTAACCGAAACAATGTCAATAATATACTGACGAAGTTCCTGACTAAGCTGTTTAAGTTCTTCTGGTTTAAGTTGCTTTAAATCAGAAGGGTAGTTTATTTGTTGCAGTAAGTTTCCCGCAGTTACTTTCATTAATTATGCTCGTGTAAAATAAAGATACAAATTAAGCTATTTATTGCCTAAAATCCACACAAATCGATGTCATTTCTTTCAGGTTAATTTCATTACCGATAACTCCAATAACCGGAGTAATAAAACATGGGTATTTATGGGTATTGAAAAATAACTTCCCAATAAATTCACCGCCTGTTCAGGCGTCTACGCCTGAACACCAACAGTCGTAAGCGTCCAAGCTTGCGAGGGGGGGATAAAGTAAGAAAATTTCAACTCGTCCCACCCAATAATTATCACCATACGCTTTGCGCTCCGCTTAACCTTAAAGATACAAAAAAATCCCGCAAATTCCGTTATTTTTGAACCTGTCATGGCCGAAGAAAGTTTCGAAATTCATCTACCCCAGTTCGAAGGCCCGTTCGATCTGCTCCTGTTCTTCATCGAGCGGGATGAGCTTGATATTCACGAAATCTCCATCTCCAAAATAACCGACGATTTTCTCGATTATCTCCACCACATGAACAGCCTCAACATGGAACTCGCCAGCGAATTCATCTTTGTAGCCGCAACGCTAATGCGCATCAAAGCCAAAATGCTGTTGCCACGATACGAACTTGACGAAGAAGGCAATGAGATCGACCTCAAGCAAGACCTCATCCGTAAACTTATCGAATACAAAAAATTCAAAGTAGTGTGCGAAGAGCTTAAACCCATGGAAGAGGAACGTCTGAAACAAGAAAAACGAGGCTATATCCATCTCGACATGGAAGCCGTTGCCGACCTGGCCGCCCCCGGCGAAGAACTCGAAAGCTTCGACCTCTATAAACTCATGCTCGTTTACAGCCGGGTAATGTCACGCTACAAAACCCAAACCCGCCAAGTAAAGCACACCGTAATACAATACCCCTACACCATCGAAAAACAAAAAAAAGCCATCGCGGCCTTACTCTCCATTAACCTCCGCCTTGATTTTGATGCGATGAGAAAAAACTCCGAAAATCGTGTCCACTTCGTCTACAACTTCCTCGCCGTATTAGAAATGCTCCAGCAAGAATTGGTTGATATCCAAATAGGCTTAGGCTACAATAATTTCTGGATATCGCCGAAGGCATAATTGCTGATCAACTTCTCAAACTGTGTCATTGCTGAGGAACGAAGCAACCGCACGGAGAAAAGCAGTTATGCAAATCTCACCACGCGATCCAATAACCTATCGGTATTTGTAAATTTAATCAAACCCCTCTTCTCTCGTCAGCAGGCAGCTTCGGCCAAAAGCGGAGAGAACGTGTAAGCCTGTGCGGCCGGGAAGGGCCTCTTGATTGTGCATAGCTCAGGCCTGTGAAACCTAAGCCCCCGCGGCTATGAGCGGGAACTATGCAAGACCGTGTTGCAGTCACCACATATTAGCCGACCAAACAACATGTTAATATCTTTCAAAAAAGTGTAAAACTTACCCCGAATTTCCACCCCAAATATCCCAAACCAAATAAAATTTGGTTACCTTTGCCGCATAATTCAACCCCCAATGAAAAGAGACAAACTTATTTTTGAATTACTTGAAGAAGAGTTACAACGCCAGGAAGAAGGTTTGGAACTTATCGCGTCAGAAAACTTTGTAAGCAAACAGGTTATGGAAGCCGCCGGTTCGGTAGCAACCAATAAATACGCCGAAGGCCTACCCGGTAAACGCTATTACGGCGGTTGCCAAATAGTTGATGAGATAGAAACCATTGCCATTGAGCGCGCCAAACAACTATTCAATGCCGCGTGGGCAAACGTTCAGCCACACTCTGGTGCTCAGGCTAACGCGGCCGTTATGCTGGCTTGCTTAAACCCTGGCGATAAAATTTTAGGTTTTGATCTGTCGCATGGTGGTCACTTAACACACGGTTCTCCGGTAAATTTCTCCGGTAAATTATATAAGCCATTCTTTTACGGCGTAGTAAAAGAAACTGGTTTGATAGATTACGATGCCCTGCGCGCTGTAGCCTTAAAAGAAAAACCAAAAATGATCATTTGTGGTGCATCAGCATACTCACGTGATTGGGATTACGAATTTATTCGCAAAGTGGCCGACGAAGTTGGCGCTTTGGTTTTAGCCGATATATCACACCCGGCTGGTTTAATAGCCCGTGGTTTATTGACAGATCCGCTTCCGCATTGCCATATTGTTACTACAACAACACATAAAACCCTGCGCGGCCCGCGTGGTGGAATGATCATGCTGGGCAAAGATTTTGAAAATCCATGGGGACTAAAAACTCCAAAAGGCGAAATCAGAATGATGTCGGCATTGTTAGATTCTGCCGTGTTCCCTGGCACACAAGGTGGCCCTTTAGAACACATCATCGCTGCAAAAGCCATCGCCTTTGGCGAAGCTTTAAGCGATAGCTACATGAAATACGTTGTACAGGTTAAAAAGAATGCCACAGCCATGGCCGAAGCATTTATTAAACTGGGATACAACATCGTTTCGGGCGGAACAGATAACCACTTGATCCTTTTAGATCTGCGTAACAAAAACATCTCTGGTAAAGATGCCGAGAATGCTTTAGTTAAGGCTGATATCACCGTGAACAAAAACATGGTTCCGTTTGATGATAAGTCGCCGTTTGTAACTTCGGGTATCCGTGTAGGTACCGCGGCGGTTACCACCCGTGGTTTCAAGGAAAAAGAAATGGAAAAAATTGTGGAATTGATAGATTCTGTATTGAAATCGCCAGATAGCGAACCTAATATCAAAAAAATACGTAAAAAAGTTAACGAATTAACGGCGAAGTTTCCGTTATATGATTAACTTTAGTACCTATAATGGTTTTAGATCGCAATCCTATTTCTGATAATGAGGTTGAGCGCATTGCTGCGCTCGAATCTTATCAGGTATTGGATACTCTTCCCGAGAAGGATTACGATGCCATTACCAGGTTAGCCTCCTATATTTGTGAAGCCCCAATAGCGTTGATCTCTCTGGTCGATACCGATCGTCAGTGGTTCAAATCAAAGGTGGGCTTCCAGGTAAACGAAACTCCGCGCACCGATGCATTTTGCCGTTATACCATCTTGGGTGATGAGATAATGGAAGTGCCCGATGCTTTGCTTAACGAGCGTTTTGTAGATAATGTACTGGTAACCGGCGAACCTAACATCCGCTTTTACGCCGGCGCGCCGCTGATTGATAACGATGGACATCATTTAGGTTCATTATGTGTTATCGATAGCATCCCGCGCAAACTTACTTTTGAGCAGCGCGATGCCTTAACCACGCTTTCGCGCGAGGTGATATCGCACTTAACCCTGCGCAAGCAAAAAAGGGAACTCGAAGAAACCTTAAAACTTCATAACGAGTTTTATAACCTGTTCAATAACTCTCCCGAGATCCACTGTATCATGGATCGGGATACTAATATTGAGCTCATAAACGATTCGGTTACCCGGATACTGGGTTTTACCCCCAAAGAGTCCATTGGTCATCCCATCTGGTACTTTTTCCCCGCCGGAGATCGCGAACGCGTGTTGCATGTTGTTGAAGAAGGGTTAAAGAGCCATAAAAAAGCGTATGATCTGGAAACCCGTATTGTAACCAAAAGCGGCGAGATCAAATGGGTAAGCTGGTCGGTAATTGCCAAAGACGAAAGATGGTACGCCAGCGGGCGCGATATTACGGATCAAAAACAAATGCTTGCCGATCTGGAGCAACTATCTTTAGTAGCCAGCAAAGTGAGCAATGGTGTGGTAATCAGCAATGCCGATAACAAGGTGATGTGGATAAACGAAGCCTTTGAAAAAATTACCGGCTATAGCATTGACGATGTTCATGATAATCACCTGGGCGATGTTTTGCGCGGCGAGTTAACAGATATCAGCATCATCTCAAAATCACGTGAGCTTTCAAAGGCCAAACAATCTTTCGAGGTCGATCTGTTGATCTATCGCAAAGACGGACAACCACTTTGGATCTCCGTCATCAACTCCATCATTTTAGATGCCAATGGTAACATCGATAAATATGTAGAAGTTATCATCGATATCACCGCCAAAAAGAAAGCCGAACTGGAGCTTATCGCCACCAAAGAAGAAGCTCTGCAACTTAACAGGGCAAAAGATATGTTCATCTCTGTAATGAGCCACGAGATCCGTACCCCATTGAACGCGGTTATCGGCATTTCCCATTTGCTCATGGATGATAATCCTAACCCATCTCAAAAGGAAAACCTAAGTATCCTCAAGTTTTCGGCCGAGAATTTAATGACGCTGATCAACGATGTACTCGATTTTACCAAGGTAGAAACAGGCAACATAGAACTCGAAAAGATAAACGTAGATATACGCGAGTTAGTGAACAGTGTGGTAAATTCCATGCAGTTTAAAGCTCAGGCCAAAGGCATTTATCTTAAAACAAAGATCGATGAAAGCTTGCCGCAATTCATCAAAGGCGATAAAACCCGCATCTGTCAGATCTTGTTAAACCTGGTGGGCAACTCGCTTAAATTTACCCAAGAGGGCGGCATTGTGATCGATCTGAAAGTAATTGAGCAAACCAACAAAGAGGTTCGCATTCGTTTCGAAGTATCAGATACAGGTATAGGTATTGCTGCCGATAAAATAAATACCGTATTCGAGTCGTTTAAACAAGCCGATGCCAACATTACCCGTTTATACGGCGGTACAGGTTTAGGTTTGGCAATTACCAAACGTTTGGTTGAACTGCACGATTCACGCATCAACGTAGAAAGCGTATATGGCCAAAGTTCAAAATTTTGGTTCAGCATAACCTTTGATAAAGGTGAAATTATATTAAACAAAAGTGTTAACGAAGTAAGAATAGGTTTGAAATTGAACGTTTTAGTAGTAGACGATAATCATATCAACAGATTGCTGATTGATAAGGTTTTAAAGAAATGGGATGTCAATGCCGAATTTGCCGAAGACGGTGAACAGGCCCTCGCCAAAATTGAAGCCAACCCTAATTACGATGTGGTATTAATGGACATCCACATGCCAATAATGGGCGGCCTGGAAGCCACTAAAATACTCCGCTCAAGGCCCGATGCCTATTCGCAGCAGCTACCCATCATAGCCCTAACAGCATCAATGCTCAACGATCAGATGGATATGATAGCCGAAGCAGGCATGAACGACTACATGCTCAAACCATTCGATCCAAAAACACTGTACGATAAGATCAGCAAATTCTCGAAGGAGTAGTTTAGCGAGTTGTGAATGGTGAGTAGTTATTGTTAAGAGGTGTTTTGCCTTAATTCACAAGTTTCCGCTCACTATTCACCTTTAACCATTCGCAACCTATTCGGCATATGCGATAGCACCTACGCTCAAAGTTAAGCCGGGTATCTCAAGTAGCACCAAACCACAAGCCTCTAAAGTTGATCCGGTAGTAATAATATCATCAACCAACAGCACATGTTTGCCCGCTAGTCTTTCGGGATACAATACACCAAACACGTCCTTCATATTCTCATATCGCGAAAATCTCGATTTTTTAGTCTGCGTATCCGTATGCTTTAAGCGGATCAAATTACCCAATTCAACATCGGCGTTCATCTTAACAGCCAGCCCTTCGGCAAACTGAGCACTCTGATTATAACCCCGCTGTTTTAGCTTCCGCGGATGCAAAGGCACCGGGATAATATAATCGATATTCTTAAACCGGTCTGTAATAGACAATTGTTTCCCCGCAATTTCGCCCAGTCGGTTACCAATACGTGGCATATTCTTATATTTAAATTGGTGCATCATATTCTGCACCTTGCCGCCCTTGCTAAAATAAAGCAGCACGTAAACGTTTTGTAACTCAATACGCCCCCAAAGCTGCCTTGCCACCACATTATCCGGTTGTTGATGAAAGTTGGTATAAGGCATATCATACACACAATTCATACAAATCACGTCTTCCCCACTCACCAAACTACCACCACAAGCCTGGCATAATTCCGGGAATATCAAAGCAATAAAATCGTGCAGGTAAGTACTAACCCTATTCATCAGCATGAAAGTAGCAGATTGAATTAAGATAAAGAAGAGATTAGAATATTTATTATAAAAGGGATGTCATTTCGAAAGAGCCTGCCTGCCGGCAGGCAGGGAACGAGAGAGAAATCTTCTGAAAGATTCACCGCAAGCAATAATCATTCATCATAATGCACCAATCAATTAATCCGCCTCCCGCTCCAGCAACTTAATGTGCCGTACCAAATTATCAACCTCAAAATCAATCGTCCCATTATACACCCCACGAATATGGCGGTGTTTATCAACCAGAATAAAGTTTTCGGTATGCAAAAACTCAGAAGCGTCTTTGTTGTACCCAATGGCATTATCGGCAAAATAGCCCTTGCGGGCAATGTCATATATCTGCTTTTTATCACCCGTAAGCAGATGCCAGTTCGGGTTTTTGATGCCCTTAACTTCGGCATATTTCTTAAGCACCATCGCGTTATCCAGCTCCGGTGTAACCGAGTGCGAAAGCATCATCACATTCCGGTCTTTTGAAAAAGCCTTTGCAACCTTACCCATATTGGTGGTCATTTTAGGGCAAATACTGCCGCAACGGGTGAAAAAGAAATCGACTACATAGATTTTATTCTCCACCGTCATGTCCGATACATTGTTCCCATCCTGATCGGTAAAACTAAACGCCGGTATGGTGTGCAGATTTTGGTAGGCATCCGTATTTTTGTTTAGCCAGATAGGTGTAAAATCGGGTGTGTCAAAATAAGGCAAAGTCGCCTGCTCTGTCTTTTTAGGGCTGCAAGCCGATAATAATACCATCAAAAATAGAATACCCTTTTTCATGATGTTAACCTTTAATATCATTCACACATAACTTTTGCCCAAACAGGCCAAATTTTTCACCGTTAACTATCACATAATTGGCCCTTATTTTGCCATCTTCCCACCACATTTTCTGGCTCCCGGCCTCATGCCCTGCAGCATAGTGAAATACCCGGGAAACTTTCCCGTTATTAAACCATTCCCTTACTTCGCCTTCATATTCATCGTTCACAAAATGATACTCAAACTGTATTTTGCCGTTGGGCCACCAACCTTTATGGAGGCCTTGTTTCCAGCCATTCACAAAAAAGCGTTCCTGTGCCAGTTGTTTATTGGGATGCCACCAGCGGGTTAAGCCATCTTCTTTACCATTTTTGTAACATATCGTTTTAGCCGTATCCCCATTATCATATAACTCATAAGTTTTTCCGGTAAACGGCACACCTTTTAAATATAAAAATCCCAGTTTCTGTTTAAGGCGGATATCGCTCATCACCACACGCCCCATACTCACCGGACTATTTTTACAAGCCGGCAGCATAGACACTAACAGTAGCAACAGAATTATCTTATTGAGATATTGTTCCCGGTGTGCCATAAAATCCATTCCCGTTAATGTAAGGATCAGCAGAGGTAATATGGTAATGATAAATTCCGGATGGATAGTCAGCAGTAACCCCGGTATGCCCATGATAAACATCAAGATCGGCATTGGCAATGGTTTTGCCATTTTCCAACGGCCCATAAACCGGAAACCCATCTAACAAAAAGCCTATCAACGCGTCCTTGCCTTTTTTAGTAGTTAGATAATAAGGCTCGGCATGGTAATGATAAACGCCACTTTGCTGCGGGTGGCCACCATATTGATCAAAACCATTCACCTCGTTGGTCAGTGGCGCACGCATAGCAGCATATTGGTTAAAAATAGCTATGCCATTCACTGCCACCCCCATCGAGCCTAAAGGCGTTGATACATGTGTACTCGCCACAGCCGGGTGCAAAGGTATTTTGTAAGTGGCATCATTTTCGGCAATGGTATTTGGGTTTTGGCTCCATTGCGAATTGGTGCCGTTATAAGCCTCATACATGGTTGATGCCCATTTGGTGTTTTGATAATAAGGTGTTTTATGGTCTGGCAGGTTTTTTGCCTTGATCACTACATAATCGCCTTCAATATAAATATCAGTGGCTCCATAAATCTTTTTGTAAACATCGGGAACACTGGCGCCAACATTAGTGGTTACCGTTACCGAATTATCGGTAGAAGAATCATTCGAAGCGTTCTTTTTGCATGCGCAAATAATAACCAGCAGCAACACTATGCTGCCGGTTGGTTGGAATAGTTTAATTTTCATTGCATTAGGGGCAAGAGGGTTATATACAACATTAGATGTCATCAAAAAACAATTTCTTCGGGTAAACTGAAATTATTTTTTACTGGCCTGATTTATTGCGGTGGCCTGCCGTCAGGCGGTGGCCCGTTTGGTGGCCCATTGGGTGGGCCTCCTCCCGGTGGCGAGCCGTATGGTGGCCGTCCATCAGGTCTTGGTGGTCTGCCATCTGGCGGAGGTGGGCGATGGCCATCTTTATCCACAGGTGGCGGTGGCATGCCTTCGGGTGGTGGTCCAAAATGCCTCCTGTGTCTGTCTCGTCCTGGTGGCATTCTGTCACCCGGAGTTGGGTTTCGCATCTCGTTCTTACCATCTCTTGCCGTTGGCATACCATCACCATGCGGAGGTCCGGGCCGTCCCATCATTTGCAACACATCGCTTATAATTCCGTCAAATTTACCTTGTTGTACAGGTGTTAAAATTGCACGTACTTCTCTAAAATGATACAGCGTAGCTTTTTCAATTTGCGATTGATTATCGCTTATATGTTTAGCTATCGCGTTGATCAGCACTGTATCGGCTTTTGGCTTTTTAATGTTATCAAATAAGCTATCCCGCAAAACATGGTTCTCGCCGTCAAGTTTATTTACAATTTGCCTGTGCTTATAACGTAAGGTGTCAAACAAGATCGTTTGCTTAGGTGTAAAGGCCAAACTGTATATCAAAATATCTTTAGGTTCCATTATTGGTTGCTGTTGAACATCACGGTGGTATCCAAACCCCGGATGTTTGTGGAACCACATAATGGCCAGTACCACACTGTTCACAACAAGCAGCGTAAGTACAATGGCCAGCCAAAATTTGTAATTTTTCATCGCTTAATAATTGTATTGACTACCGCTTAAATGATACTCCGAAGCAAACGCCTGGGCCGGAGTAGTTTTTTGCTGTACACTTTGTGGTTTTTGGCTGTTGCCCGATAAAAAATAATAGCTCCCCACGTTCAAACCGATAAACAACAGCAAAGCTGCCGACAAGCGCGATAACATTTTTATCCGCGCCACTTGCTCACAACTGCCCATCTGCATCCTGTTCTGTATCTTGCCAAACAAAAAGTTGTTAGCTTCAACAGGCTGTATCCCGTTAAGGGTGTTTAAAGTTTCATCAACCAGTTCCTCTATGTTTTTTTGTGCTTTCATTCTGTGTAATAATTGATCAGTGATTTTTTTAAATTAGCCTTAGCCCTTGTTAAAAGCGATTCTACCGCACCCTCGTTTATTTGCATGATCTCCGCAATTTTCTGCTGACTGCAATCCTGTGTTTTCTGCAGCAAAAAAGCCGTTTTTTGTTTATCAGGCAGTTTATTTATCGCTTCAAAAAGTATCGCTGCCTTCTCCTTATTCTCTGTAATAATACCCGGATGGTCATTATGCCCGGCCTGGTGCAGCAACTCATTATTGCTGCCAAACAAACTGGTAATTACAGCCCATCGTTTTTTCCGGTTCCTACTCCGTATAAAATCAAGGCTCTCGTTCACGCTTATCCTATAGATCCAGGTACTCAGTTTCGATTGCTGTTTAAAGCCACTCACAGTTTCAAAAACCCGGATAAACACATTCTGGGTTACGTCTTCGGCATCATCCCGGTTTTGGATAAAACCCAATACAGTATTAAACACCATATTTTTATAGGTATCAACCAAAAGCCTGAAAGCCTTTTCATTACCAATAAGTAAATCGTGTAAAAGTTGTTCGTCCGTCAATCTGTAAATTTGATCACACTAATTTGACGAGAATAAAATCAACTTCCTTCGGGTAGGAAGAAATAAATTTTTGAAAGACAATAGTTGTGTGTATTGAAATTATTTCAGAAGTGTCTTCAGATCAGATGTAGTTATAATTATCTCTGATTTTTTGGCCGATAGTCCATTCAATAATACTTTATCTCCTGTCCAAAGGTTTGTGCTAAGTTCAATCGCCAATGCTACAAATGGGGTATCGTCCTCATCAACATCTTTAGTTAACTCATATGCTTTTATCCACGATTGCTCACTGATTAATTCTTCTGAAACAAAAAGTAATATTCGAGAATATCAGTGCTTTTATGTTCTCTAAATCAGATAGATTTAGCTTTGTATAAGATGCTATTTTTGATGAGTACCTTTTTAGTTCTTCTTTTAAAAGCTCAGGAGCGAAGAATGTAATCCGGTCTTGAACATTCATTAAGATCTCGCCAATTGTGGAACTCGGATTTAGCAGGGTGCTAAATACAATGTTAGTATCAATAACTAACTTCACTATTTAATAAAACGTGTCTTATTTTCAGCCCACCAGCGTTTTTTAGATTCGTCAGCCAATTCATTCGCTTGCTCTTCGTTAGCTTCGCTCTTTAGGATGGTTTCTTTGTATTTAAGATAATCGACAATGCGCTGCAATCCGGCGATATCGATATCAACCGGCAATCGGAATATGATCTCTTTATTTGTTCTTTCAATCACCATATCTCAAAAATAAAGAATTTATTTAACAAAAACCATGCGAAATCTTTCGGACTTCCCATCTTCCAGACTAACTTTAAACCTTCTCTTTTTCCTTAATAGCCAACTGCCCACAAGCGGCATCAATATCCTTACCACGGCTGCGACGTACATTGGTAGTAATACCTTGTCTGCGCAAATAATCAGCGAAAGCCTCAATTTTATCTACAGTGGCATTGGTATAGCTGGCGAAAGATATGGGGTTATATTCAATAATGTTAACCTTGCAGGGCAGGTGCTTGCAAAACGCGGCTAACTCAACGGCATCCTGTATCTCGTCATTAAAGTCGTTAAATACAATGTATTCGTAGGTTACCGGGTTTTTGGTTTTAGCGTAGTAGTATTTAAGAGCTTCGGCTAAGGCTTTTAATGTGTTTTGTTCATTAATAGGCATTATTTCGTTACGCTTTTTGTCGTTAGCGGCATGTAATGATAGGGCCAGGTTAAACTTAACTTCATCGTCACCCAGTTTTTTTATCATTTTGGCTATTCCAGCGGTAGATACCGTGATCCGCTTTGCCGCCATGTTTAAACCATCATCCGCAGTAATGCGCTCTATCGATTTTAAAACATTAGCGTAATTAAGCAAGGGCTCGCCCATGCCCATGTACACAATATTTGTTAAATGGTGGTCATAGTTTTGGCGGGCCTGTTGGTCTATCAAAACAACCTGATCGTAAATTTCATCCGGATTGAGGTTGCGTTTACGCTCCATATAGCCTGTAGCACAAAATTTACAGGTCAAACTACAACCCACTTGTGATGATACACAGGCCGTCATCCGGTCGTCCATCGGAATTAATACACCTTCAATCAGGTGTCCATCGTGCAAAACAAAAGAATTTTTTATAGTTTTATCCGCGCTGAACTGCGAAGTATTTACTTTTACATTATTTATTGTAAATTGGTCTTCAAGTTTTTGGCGGAGTTCTTTAGAAAGATTGCTCATTTCATTAAAAGAAAAGCAGGATTTTTTCCAAAGCCATTCGTAAACCTGTTTTGCTCTGAAACTTTTTTCCCCTAATTGTAGAAAGTGTTTCTGTAACGTTTCCAGATTTAAGCTACGGATATCAATCTTGTTTTCTTGCATTGTAGTGCAAAGTTAACTATTTTTAAAAATCTATCTTTTTGCGACTAATGTTTTTATTGAAATAAGTCAAAACATTACTTTGAGTTAATAGTATTACCTTAAAGTAGTTGTGTGATTTGTAAAATGAGGCATTGATTTACTGTTAATGAAAAAATTTATAGCCGATTACGTTTTTCCTGTTAATGCCGATCCGATAAAAAATGGAATAATAACAGTAGATGATGCTGGAAAAATCATAGCCGTTGACGACGGACTATCAAAACCTGATCATAATTCAATTAAAATAGAAAAACTGGAGGGCGTAATTTGTCCCGGTTTTGTAAATGCCCACTGCCATGTGGAGCTATCACACTTAAAAAATAAAATTGCGCCCAAAACCGGGTTAGTTAGTTTTATTAAAGAAGTTCAGGGCCAACGCAATGGTACACAGGCAGATGCTATACTGGCTGCCGCGCAGGCCGCCGACGATGAAATGTACACAAATGGAATTGTTGCCGTTGGCGATATTTCAAATTCATCAGTCAGTATCGGTATCAAAAATAAAAGTAAAATATACTATCATACCTTTATCGAAGTGTTTGGTTTTGTTCCCGATAAGGCGCACGAGATCTATAACAATGCTTTGGCTTTACGCGACGAATTCAAAGCGCTCCCAACATCAATAACGCCGCATGCCCCATACTCGGTAAGTAAAGATTTATTTAAGTACATCAACAAACTATCCAACGAGCGGCCCAATATCATCAGCATCCACAACCAGGAGAGCGCCGAAGAAAATAAACTGTTTCGCTACAAAATGGGCGATTTTGTTGATCTGTACAATTTTTTTAAGATCGATATCTCCTTCTTTCGCCCGCAGGCACGCAACTCTATCCAAACCATGGTGCCTCTGCTAAACAATAAACACAATATATTGCTGGTGCATAATACATTCACCAACTTAAAAGATATCTACTTTGTTAAACGCTTTGATCGAAAAATAAACTGGTGTTTTTGCCCTAAGGCTAATTTGTATATCGAAGATCAGCTACCTAAGATCGATCTGTTTCTCGGTCACGGCTTCAACATTACCATTGGCACCGATAGCCTGGCATCAAACAACAAACTTTGCATCTTAAGCGAGATGCTCACCATTCAGCAAAACTTCAGTAGTTTGAGCTTTGAGCAGATATTGCCCTGGGCAACCTTAAATGGCGCCAAATTTTTAGGCATTGATAAAGACAAAGGAAGCATCGAAGTTGGTAAAACACCCGGCTTGAATTTAATAACCGGGTTGGATGGCTTAAAGATCACTCCTCAAACTAAGGTTAGGCGTTTAATTTAAATAAGCTTATTATCTACAAAACATAACTAAGCTTATATTTGTACCAACAGATATAGGCTTTTATGGCAATCAAACATTTAAATATAACAGTCCAGGGAAAAGTACAGGATGTATCCTACCGTTTTTCAACCAAAGCCGTGGCCGATCAGTTGGGCGTTAGAGGCATAATTAGCAACCAACCCGATGGCGGCGTTTACATAGAAGCCGAAGCCGACGATTGGAATATGCAATTATTTCTGGATTGGTGCAACGAGGGCCCCCAAGGCGCCGTAGTAAATTCGCTCGAAAGCCATGAGGCGGAGATCAAAAACTATCGTAATTTTGAGATCGTAAAAAAGAGCCCGGTAAAGGCATCTTAAAACTAATTACTTAGCAATAATACATTGTCTACAGCTAAAAAATTTGCCGGGCAAACGGCCATATATGGTTTAAGTACTATAGTACAGCGTTTGTTAAGCTCTATACTTACCCCACTCTATACTTCGGCTTACGCTCCAAAGGTGTACAGTATTTTCAGTACCATGTACAGTTATGCCTCCTTGCTTAATGCATTCCTGTCATTTGGTATGGAGACTACTTTTTTCAGGTATCTCAATAAATATCCCGATAATAAAAGGCAGGTTTACAATAATGGTTTCTGGGTAATATTCGTGGTATCGGTATTTTTCATGCTGCTTACTATACCATTTACGCATGTTATTGCAAGCTTTATAACCATTGGTAACAATACCTCACAACAGCAGTTTTTATTATTCATTAAACTGTTTATCGGTATTTTGGTTGTTGATGCCTGGTGTGTTATCCCTTTTGCCAAGCTACGTGCCGATGATCGCCCTATAAAATACGGAGTAATTAAACTCATCAATATCCTGGTAACAGTAACCCTTAACTTCATTCTTATTTTTGGCATACCGTATTGGATAGAGCATCAACTATTTGCCTGGCAATGGTTCAAAGGCTGGTATATTGAGGGCTGGGTAGCTTATGCATTTATATCAAATTTGGTAGCCAGCATTGTTACTTTATTGATATTGTTACCAGAGCTACTTAAGTTACAACTAAGGTTTGATAGCGTTATGTTTAAAGATATGCTTATCTATAGCTGGCCAATGCTTATCGCTAACCTGTCGTACATCGTGAACGAAAACTTCGACAAACTTTTACTCGGTAAACTCCTGCCAGCTAATATAAGCGAGCACGAGGTGGGGGTATATTCGGCATGTGCAAGGCTTTCCATATTTCTCAGTCTTTTTATTCAGGCCTTCCGTATGGGTGCCGAGCCTTTCTTTTTTAGCCACGCTAAAAATAAAAACGCCGCCAATACCTACGCCCGCATTATGGATTATTTTGTAATTACCATGTGCTTAATGTTTGTTGGCGTAATAGCAAATATTCAAATATTGAAATACTATGTAAGTAATCGTTCATACTGGGTTGGTTTAAACGTGGTACCGCCGCTGCTTTTAGGTTATGTATGTCTGGGTATTTACACTAACTTATCCGTTTGGTATAAACTATCCGATCAAACCCGATACGCTTTATACATATCCGGAATAGGCGCTGTGGCAACTATTGTGCTTAATGTAATTTTTATTCCGCAATACAGTTATATGGCTTCGGCATGGATTTCGTTTTCAGCATATTTTATTATGATGATCTTATCCTACATCTGGGGACAAAAAAATTACCCCATCCCGTATAATATTAAAAAGAATTTAGCCTATATTATCGCTTCAATTGTGATCGTATTTTTATCATTCACTGTTTTTAACCGGAATATTTTTGCAGGCAATGCGCTTTTGCTATTATTTGCGTTAATAACATTCTATGCCGAACGCAAAGAACTCATGTTGATCTTAAAAAAGAAATGAACATCCGCATCATCAACAAATCAAAAAATGCCCTGCCGGCTTACGAAACAGCCCATGCCGCAGGTATGGACCTGCGTGCCGAATTGGAAGCGACCATACACTTGCAACCTATGGAACGCAAACTGATACCCACTGGTTTGCACATTGAGTTACCCGTAGGTTACGAAGCCCAAATCCGCCCGCGCTCTGGCTTGGCTTATAAACATGGCATCAGCATCGTAAATTCACCCGGAACTATTGATGCCGATTATCGTGGCGAGATCAAAGTTTTACTGGTGAACCTATCAACCGAACCGTTTGAGATCAATACTGGCGATCGCATAGCCCAAATGGTAGTAGCCAAACACGAGCAAGTGAACTGGACCGAAGCCGAAGAATTAACCGATACATCACGCGGGCACGGCGGTTACGGCCACACCGGAGTTTAATCAACAGATGAAAAAAAGGCTTGCCATATTTCTTTTAGTATCGCCATTTATGATGGGGCTTGCCTGTGCGCAGGATAATAAACCAGCCGACAAAAAATTTGTACTCGTGGCTTCAAAACCCATGACGTATGCCGATAGTGTTGCCGTAAAACAATTGTTCTTTTCGGCCTTACGCGAAAAAACAATTGGTAGCTATGCATCGGCAACCGAACTGTTCAACAAGATATTACAAATAGACCCATCAAACGATGCCACTCTGTATGAGTTGGGTAAAATAAAACGTGTCCAAAACGACAACCAGGCCGCGCAGGGCCTGTTTGAAAAAGCCGTTACCGTTAGCCGGGATAATAAATACTATTGGATGGCCCTGGCCGAATCTTACGAAAAAAGCAACGACCTGCCTAAACTGGAAAGCGTTTTTAACGAATTGATCCGTCTTGATCCCGATAACCCCGAATACCAGTTTGACAAGGCCAACGCTTATTACATCCAAAAAAGATACGATGAAGCCCTCGCCATCTACAAGCAGATGGAACAAAACATTGGCTTAAATGATGACTTGGTATTAGCCCGTCAAAAAATATATATCAAGCAAGGTAAAATAGGCCCCGCCGCTGCCGGACTGGAAGATATGATCAAGGCTAACCCAAATCAGATCCGCTATTATTTAATGTTGAGCGAAATTTATAACTCCAACAATTTAAATGATAAGGCGCTCAAAATTTTAGAACGCGCTCAAAAAGTTGATCCCAATAATGGTTATATCCATTTGGCTTTAGCCGATATCTACAAAGATAAAAAGGATTACGTAGGCAGCTTTAACCAGCTTAAACTGGCCTTTGCCCAAAACGATCTGAGTGTTGAGCAGGAACTAACCATTATTATGGGATATCTGCCCAAATTTCCCGATCCTAATGCCAAAGCCAGTGCCCTGGAGTTGAGCCGAATTATTACAGTAACCCATCCAACCAATTCAAAGGCTTACGCTGTTTTAGGCGATATGCTGATGCAAAACGATTTAAGCAAAGATGCTAAGGCGGCTTACAAAAAATCGCTCCAGTTAGATGATCAGGTTTATGTAGCCTGGGAACAACTGGTTCGGATCGAGCTGAGTGATAACAGCATAGACGAAGCCATTAAAGATGGACAGGAAGCACTGTCAATTTTCCCTAACCAGGCCTGGATGAATTATCTGGTAGGAGTGGCCCTGGTTCAAAAGAAAAATTATACCAAAGCTTTAAGCTATATCAGTAATGTGCCATCGCTCGAAACTCAGGATAAATCACTTTTATCGCAGGCATACTCGGCAACAGGCGATTGCTATCATGGGATGAAGGATAATAAAAAATCGGACGAGGCTTACGAAAAATCAATAGAGTACAACCCTGATAACGCTTACACGCTTAACAATTACGCATACTATTTAAGCATACGCAACGAGCAATTGGAAAAGGCCGCGCAAATGTCAAAACACTCAAACGATATTCAACCCAATACGGCATCGTTTGAGGATACTTATGCCTGGATCCTTTTCAAACAAAAAAAATACACCGACGCTAAGATCTGGATAGAAAAGGCTATAGCCAACGATAAAGATAAAAGCGCCGTTCAAATTGAACATTACGGCGATATTTTGTTCTACTTAGGTGATGCCAACGCCGCCGTACTCAACTGGACCAAAGCCAAACAAATGGGGGGCAATGCCAGCGTTTTAGACCGTAAAATAAATGAAAAGAAATACATTGAATAAACTTATAGCCGTATTATGCCTGCTGGCATTATTTAGCTGTAAGTCGCGAAAGCACTTAATGGTTGATCGTAAACCCGATACGGCCAATGCTAAAGATTCTGTCGTGCTAAAAAATCCGGTGGTTACAGGCACCACATCAGTTGCGGCTTCAACGGCTGTAGTTAAACCTTCTGTAATAACTAAAACGCCTTTAGATAGTTATAAATTGGATAAGCTGAGGGCTATCCGTTTAAAGCAGGTTGATTTTGTTACGTTTTCCGGAAAGGCCCAGGCTAAATTGAGTATCGATGGCAGCAGCCATGATGTTACGTTTAACATTCGTATCAAAAAAAACCAGCAAATATGGGTTTCCATTACCGCGGTTTTAGGTGTTGAGGTAGCACGCGCGCTCATCACGCCTGATAGCATTAAAGTGATGAACAGGTTAGAGAGTACGTATCTCAAAAAACCTTTCAGCTTTGTTTATCAATATACCAGCAAGCAGGTCAATTACCAAACGCTGGAAGCATTATTGATCGGTAATGCAGTTCCTAATTTATTGAAAGACGATACCAGTGTAAAACCGGATAACGGAAATATTGTAATTAACGGCGAACTGCAACAACTGGTTTATCAGCTAAACATTGGTGCCGATTTACGGGTGAGCCGCACAGCCATGTCAAATGGAGCCGCGCAGCAATCCTTACAGGTGGATAATTCCGCTTTTATACAAGCCGGTACTAAGGTTATCCCCTCTAAGATCAATATCGATTCAAGAGCCGGGGCTAAAAGTATTCAGGCCGAGCTGCATTATACCAAAGCAGATTTTGACCAGAATTTAACTTATCCGTTTTCGGTTCCTACCCGGTTCGGCATTGTAAAGTAAGTGGTATATAAAAAGGTGAAAAATTGCTAAGTTTGCCCCAATGAAGTTTTTTAGATCGGTTATCATTTTATTAGTGTTTGTTTTGTTGGGAACGGTAAAAGGTTTCGCGCAAAGCAGTTCCGAACTTAAAAGGCAACGTGAGCAGCTAAACCAGCAGCTCGAAAAGCTAAATGCCGATCTGGAACAAACCACCAAAAGCAAAAAGTTCACCATCAAGCAACTGGAAGCTATTAAGGCCCAGATCTCCCTGCGCGAAGAAAAGATCAAAAACATCAGCTCAAGCATTCGCGCTTTAGATAACCAGATTACCGATAATACCAACACGGTACATAGCTTGCAATCGCAATTACAGCAGCTCAAAAAAGAGTATGCCGCTATGGTGCTCTTCGCATTCCATAATAAAAGCGCGTATAATAAATTGATGTTCGTTTTTATAGCTAAAGATTTTAACCAGGCGTACAAGCGCTTAAGATACATGCAACAAATAGGATCGTACCGTGAGCGCCAGGCAGCATATATTACGGGTACTCAAAAGGTGCTTGGCCAAAAAATTGTTGAGCTTGATAAAAACAAGCAAGAGAAAAGCGGTCTGTTAAAAGATCAGGAAACTGAAAAGCAAACCTTAGGTAAAGAGAAAGATAACCAGGCCAAAGTAGTTCAGGATCTGTCAAAGCACCAAAAAGAAGTTAAGCAGGAGCAAGCCATTACTCAGCGCAAATTATCTAAAATTAATAACGCCTACGCATCAGCGGTACGCAGGGAGTTGGAAGCTTTAAGGCGTAAAGAGGAGGAAGAGGCCCGCGCCGAAGCCGCCCGTGCCAAAGCTGCAAACGCACCTGCCCCGGTTCGCAAAAAGGTATCATCATCTTCATCAGAAGCGTTGAGTGCTACCCCCGAAGCTGCCAAACTATCAAGCGACTTTTTAGGCAACCGCGGCCGTTTGCCCTGGCCGGTTTCAAACGGTATAGTAACACACGGTTACGGTACTTACTACCTCAATGGTATTAAAGACGAAAACAAAGGTATTAACATTAAAACCAATGCAAATGCCAGTGTAAGAGCAGTATTTGAGGGCGATGTACTGCTGGTGCAGGATATTGAAGGTGCATATATGGTAATAGTACGCCATGGTGCTTATTTAACGGTGTATTCCAACTTAAAATCGGTAAGTGTATCAAAGGGGCAAAAGGTTTCAACAAAACAATCTATCGGCGTGGCAGCTACAGATTCGGCCAGCGGCGATACCGAAATTGGTTTTGAGGTTCACAAAGGGTTTGATGATATGAACCCCGCATCGTGGTTGGCTCCAAATTAAAAATAAACCTTATCACCCGCAAATTGTCTTATCTTTGTAGTCTGTAAAGAATCCGGATATGTTAAGTTCAGTTTTTTTGTTTTTTAGTTTCAGCGGAAGCGAGATCATGCTCATTCTGTTTGTCGCCCTTATTTTATTTGGAGGCGATAAGTTCCCTGAAATTGCACGTGGCCTGGGTAAAGGCATCCGCGAGTTTAAAGATATGAGCGACGGCGTAAAGCGCGAGATCCATTCGCAGATCAATAATTATGATGCCGAGCCAAAACGTACCGATACAACACCGGCGGCACCAATTACAGAAACACAGCCCGAAGAGCAGGTTTACGATCATACTGCAGATTTTCACGAAAATCATGACATATCAATAGTATCGCACGAAGAACATAACACTACACCTACACCTGATCCAACCGCTCCCCAGGAATCTGCCGCTGAAAAACCAACACTACCCAAACCTGATTTGAGCCAACCACCCAATACCATATCGCACCAATCTTATTAAAAAATTAATCAATGATACAGTCAACACTTTTGTTTATGAGTGCACCCGATATTGCAATAATTGTAGTATTGGCATTATTCCTTTTTGGTGGTAAAAAAATACCCGAATTCGCACGTGGTTTAGGTAAAGGAATTAAAGAATTTAAAGATGCACAGGCAGGCGTAGAGCCAACTGACACTGAAAAGAAAGCCTAAATTTCAAACTAAATATACTTAATCCAGTATGTTTGTCGATATTTAAACTTGTTGTACGCGGTTTAATAGCCAGTGTGCAATAAGTTTTTTATTTTCGCCCCTAATATGACGAAACTCTACACCACTTTGTCTGCCATTCAAGCCGATATCCAACAAGGCGCAACCAGCGTTGTTGAATTGGTTGAAATGTATTTACATAACATTAAAACTCACGAACACTTAAACGCGTTTAACGAAGTTTTTGGCGACGAGGCTTTGGAACAGGCCCATACTATTGACCATAAAATAAAGCAAGGCACCGCCGGGAGGCTTGCCGGCATGGTGCTCAGCATAAAAGACAACATTTGTTACAAAGGCCACCAGGTAACAGCCTCGTCAAAAATACTGGATGGTTTTGTCTCTATATTTTCGTCAACCGTTGTTGAGCGTTTGCTTGCGCAGGATGCAATTATTATTGGCCGTTGCAACAGCGATGAGTTTGCCATGGGGGGCGCTAACGAAACATCATACTTTGGCCCGGTAAAAAACTTTGCCGATAATACCCGTGTTCCGGGTGGTTCATCGGGTGGTTGCGCGGTTGCTGTACAAGCGGGCATGTGCCATGCTGCTATCGGTACCGATACCGGTGGTTCTATCAGGCAGCCAGCCGCGTTTTGCGGTAGTGTAGGGTTAAAACCAACTTATGGCCGTGTTTCGCGTTATGGTTTGATAGCCTATGCTTCGTCGTTTGATCAGGCGGGGCCTTTTGCCAATTCGGTGGAAGACGCGGCACTACTTTTAGAGATCATAGCCGGGGCCGACGAACGGGATGCTACCGCTGCCGATGTGCCCGTACCTGCGTATTCGCAAGATCTGCAAACCACAGGCAAAAAACGTATCGCCTACATTACCGAAACATTGGAAAGTGATGGGGTTGATCCCGAAATTAAAACCTTACAACGCTTATACATCGATAAACTAAAGCAGGATGGCCACGTTGTTGAGCCCGTATCGTTCGATCTGATGGAATATGTGGTGCCAACCTATTATATCTTAACTACAGCCGAAGCCTCGTCTAACCTGGCCCGTTTTGATGGTGTACACTACGGTTACCGTAGCCGCAACGCTACCGATCTGGAATCAACCTATAAAAAATCACGTTCCGAAGGTTTTGGTAAAGAAGTTAAACGCCGCATTATGCTGGGTACATTTGTATTGAGCGCAGGTTATTACGATGCTTACTATGCAAAAGCGCAAAGAGTTAGGCGCATGATACGCGATAAAACGAACGAAATACTACAGAATTACGATTTTATCCTGATACCAACATCACCAACACCGGCATTTCCATTGGGCGAAAAAATTACAGATCCTACGGTGCGTTATCTTGCCGATATCTTTACGGTGCAGGCTTCTTTGGCCGGAATTCCGGCAATTTCTTTACCGGTAGGCAATAATAGCGCCGGACTCCCGTTAGGATTACAGTTATTAACCAAATCTTTCGCGGAAGCACAGCTTCTCCAGTTCTCAAAATATTTTTTGGAACTATCTAAAAATTAGTATCTTAGTGAAGTTAAGTTAAAGTGCGGCTTGAATGCCGAAAAAAAAATGTAAAGCATGAAGAAAATTTCGACTTGTATCATCTGTATCCTCCTGATCCATTTTGCAAAAGCCGATTCGCTACACAGCAACAAAAAAAACAAAGCCACTTTTGGCAAAATCATTACCAGCACATCTGCTAATACCCAAGCCCCCGGCGATACTGTCAACGCTTTTGTTCCCGCTGTGGCGGATAACATTTTGGCATCATATCAAAACATGATCTACAAACACCGTTTAGATTCTGTTCAAAAGGATGTTCAGTTAGATTATAACCAATATGTACAAAGCTACATTGATATTTACACCGCACCGGGCCGTAAAGAATCAATAGCCCGTATTTTAGGCTTAACCAAATACTACTTCCCAATTTACGAAAAAGCTTTCAGGGATGCAGGCATCCCCGAAGAGATCAAATATTTATCAATAGTTGAATCAGCTCTTGATCCTAATGCTGTATCGCGAGTAGGCGCAACTGGTCCGTGGCAATTCATGTTCGCAACAGCTAAATTGTATGGATTAAATATGGATAATTACGTTGATGAGCGTAAAGACCCAATACAAGCCAGCTACGCAGCGGCGGCATACATTAAAGATGCCTATCAGGATTTTGGCGATTGGTTGGTAGCCATAGCATCATACAATTGCGGTAAAGGAAACATTACCCGCGCTATCCAAAAAGCCGGAGCAAGCGATTTTTGGTCCATCAGGCCATATTTACCTGCCGAAACCCGCAATTATGTACCAGCATATATTGCTGTTGCTTACGTAATGAACTATTACGCCAAGCACAATATTATGCCGTCTCAGTGCGATATGGCTGTTAAAACCGATACCATTCAAGTGAATAAATATGTGGGTTTATCTGATATATCAAGAGTTTTGAATGTTGATATGCGCCAGATATGTATGTTGAATCCGCAATACAAAAGGCAAATTATTAATGGTAGTGATGCCGCGCCTAAGCGTTTAGTTATCCCGCAAATAGATAAAACCCGTTTTGCTTTATTGTACGAAACACTGAACAGCCAGCCAAAAGCAGCAAACCAGTTTGAGGCCGTTACCGCGAGCTATAACGAACCATCATCATTTGTAAAACGTAAAGAGCGTGCTTTGCCAACATTCCACACCGTTAAGAGAGGCGAAACATTAACCTCAATAGCAGATAAGTTTGGATGCGAAGTGCAGGATATTAAAGTATGGAACAACCTGCGTAGCCTGAAAGCAATCCCCGGTGCCGAATTAAGGATTGCCGCGCCATCATCATCATCCGATGATAAATATAGCTCATCTAAAACTAAAGATGTAAAATCGGTAATGACTTATAAAGTTAAATCAGGAGATACCTTATCTCAAATTGCCGAAAAATTTGATAACTCGGTTGAGGATATCAAATCATTGAATGGTTTGAAAAAAGGTATCATTCAACCCGGTATGGTACTGAAAATTAACCGCGGATAAGCATAATAACATCCCTTTATATTTAAAAACGGCTCTGAAAACCTCAGAGCCGTTTTTATTTTTTAAGTTGGGTCAAAAAAGAATCGTAATTTTGATGTCTCTAATCATAACTGATGAACAAGACCAATCGTAAACTCGACGCGTTAGAATATCACTCAAAAGGACGCCCGGGAAAAATACAAGTAGTACCTACAAAACCAACCAATACACAACGCGATTTATCACTGGCCTACTCGCCGGGTGTGGCCGAGCCATGCCTGAGCATAGCCCAAACTAAAGACGATGTTTATAAATATACCGCTAAAGGTAACCTGGTTGCCGTAATTAGCAACGGAACAGCAGTTTTAGGTTTAGGCAATATTGGCCCCGAAGCCAGCAAGCCCGTAATGGAAGGCAAGGGCCTCCTCTTTAAAATTTATGCCGATATTGATGTATTCGATTTAGAAGTTGATTGCACCGATGTTGATCAGTTTGTTAAAATAGTAAAGGCTTTAGAACCAACCTTCGGTGGTATCAACCTCGAAGATATCTCGGCACCAACCTGCTTTGAAATTGAGCGCAGGCTTAAAGCCGAAATGAATATCCCCGTAATGCACGATGACCAGCATGGTACAGCCATTATATCGTCAGCGGCATTGATCAACGCCTGTGAGTTGCAAGGTAAAAAGTTGGACAAGATCAAAATGGTAGTAAATGGCGCGGGTGCCGCGGCCGTTTCCTGCTCTATGCTTTACCTATCGTTAGGGGTAAAGAAAGAGAATTTGGTGATGTTTGATATCAACGGTGTGATCCACCCAGGTCGTACCGATTTGGATGACATGCGTATGCAATTTGCAACAACCCGTACCGATGTGCAAACGTTGCCTGATGCCATGAAAAATGCCGACGTATTTATTGGCCTGTCGGCAGGTAATGTGCTTACACCGGATATGCTGAAACTGATGGCCAAGAATCCTATCGTGTTCGCTATGGCTAACCCTAACCCCGAGATTGCTTATGATGTTGCCGTAGCAGCGCGTAAAGATATCATTATGGCAACGGGCCGTTCAGATTATCCTAACCAGGTGAATAACGTATTGGGTTTTCCATACATATTCCGTGGTGCGTTAGATGTGAGGGCAACCTCCATTAACGAAGCCATGAAACTGGCCGCCGTACATGCTATAGCGGGTATTGCGAAAAAGACGGTCCCCGAAGAAGTAAATCTGGCTTATAACGCCCGTAACCTTCACTTCGATAAAGATTATATCATCCCTAAACCGATGGATAGCCGGTTAATAACCGAAGTTTCATCGGCTGTAGCCAAAGCGGCTATGGAATCGGGGGTAGCGCGCAAGCAAATTACCGATTGGGATGCCTATGCTGAAGAGCTAAAAGCGCGTTTGGGTGTTGATAATAAGATACTCCGTAATTTGACCAATAAAGCCAAATCAGGTTTAAAACGTGTTGTTTTTGCTGAGGCGGACAACTATAAGATCTTAAAATCGGCCCAGATCGTAATTGATGAGGGTATCGCTATCCCTATATTATTAGGAAACGTAGATCGCATCAAGCAGATCATGCTGGACAACGAACTGCAATTAGGCGATGTGCAGATCATCGACCCAAGGCAGGATACCGGCGAGCGTGCCTGTAAATATGCCGATTACCTGTTTAAAAAACGCCAACGCCGGGGGGTTACCTTGTACGAGGCCAAAAAGCTGATGCGCGATCGTAACTACTACGGTGCCTGTATGGTTCAGTTCGGTGATGCGGATGCTTTGATATCCGGTTTAACCAAAAACTATGTATCAACAGTAAAACCAGCTTTACAGATTATCGGTACCGAGCCCGGAGTACCCAAAGTAGCCGGTATGTATATGATGATCACAAAAAATGGCCCTGTGTTTTTTGGTGATACCACTGTTAATGTAAGCCCAACCGCGCAAGATCTGGTTGATATTACAGTATTGATTGAGCGCTCGGTTAAAAAGTTTAACATTAAACCAAGGGTAGCTTTATTATCATACTCTAACTTTGGCTCAAACGAAGGCGATATTCCCGAAAAAACGCGCGAGGCGGTAAAAATACTTCACGAAAAGTATCCTGAAATGGTAGTTGATGGTGAAATGCAGGCTAACTTTGCTACTAACCCAACCTTGCTTGCCGATAATTACTCATTCTCAACCCTGGTTGGTGATGCGGCGAATACACTGATATTCCCTAACCTGGAATCGGGTAATATTGCCTATAAATTATTGCAGGAATTAGGTGGAGCTGAGGCGGTTGGCCCGATATTATTGGGTATGAAAAAATCGGTTCACGTATTACAATTAGGTAGCTCCGTGCGCGAAATTGTGAACATGGTAACTATCGCAGTTGTTGATGCTCAGGAAAAAGAAGCCGCTTTAGCCACCGGGAAAAAATAAATAAAATGAATGTATTGTAATATGTTAAATAGCCGTTACTGTTTCAATTATTAAGTAAATTAGCCACAAAATAATTGTGCTTTTAAATCATTATTTAATAATATTACAATCATTCAAAAAAATACATGTACGCATACATCAGCGGTAAATTAGCATTTAAATGCCCTACCTATGTGGTTATTGACGCCGGCGGCGTTGGTTACCATATCAATATTTCACTAAACACATACAGCAGTATATCTGATAAAGAAAACTGTAAACTTTACACCTGGCTTCATGTAAAAGAGGATGCGCATACCCTATACGGCTTTGCCGAAGAAGGTGAGCGCAGGCTGTTCTTACACTTGATCTCCGTTTCCGGGATAGGAGCGGGTACGGGAAGGATGATCTTATCATCCATAACCCCTACTGAGATACAGAACGCCATTATTAAGGGTGATGTTCCTTTAATACAACGTATTAAGGGCATAGGGCCAAAATCCGCGCAGCGTATCGTGCTGGAATTGCAGGACAAACTTCGTAAAGACGGACCGGATACATTGATTAACGTACCCGTAATACACACGGCGAAAGACGAAGCACTTTCGGCCCTGGTTATGCTGGGATTTGCAAAAAATGTTGGCGAAAAGGCACTTGATAATGCTATGAAGTCGACAACTGAAAATTTAACTGTAGAGCAATTAATAAAAATTGCACTTAAAAGCTTATAATTACTGAACATTTTTACTTAGCCACTTGACCAACACTTTTACCCGAAGGCTTGCTTTCTGCATCGTTTTTTTTGCCGCTATTTTTAGCTGTTCGCAGCTGCGCGCGCAAACGGGTACGCCGTTGAAAAAGGATTCGGTTTCGGCTAAGTATCCTATCAAAATTGATAAAACCAATACGGCCAAAGCCCGCGAGGGTGTATTTGATCTGGATCCGCCAAACCTGATACGTACCATTGAGTACGATTTGGCAAGTAACCGTTACATACTAACCGAACGCGTGGGCAATATGCTTTATCGCCCGGTTCAATATTTAACCTTCGCGCAATACCTGGAACTTAAAAAGCGCGAATCGCAACGGTCGTACTTTAAACAACTGGCCGATAATTATGCCTATGCATCACAGCAACCCGGTTTTATTCCGCAGATAAAAATAAGGAGCCATACATTTGAGCAAATATTTGGCAGTAATACCATTGATATCCGTCCGCAAGGTTCTGCCGAAATGGTGTTTGCCGGGCAGATCAACACCAACCAAAATCCGCTGTTCAATAGTACGCAACGCACACAGGCCAACTTCAATTTTGATCAGCATATCCAGATGAACGTAACCGGTATGATCGGCGATAAGCTAAAGATCAATACCAATTACAATACCGATGCTCAGTTCCAGTTTGAGAACCAGGTTAAGTTGGATTATACAGGCAAGCCCGACGAGATCATCCAGAAAATTGAGGCCGGTACCGTGAGCATGCCATTACCTACCAGCCTTATTACAGGTAGTCAGGCCCTTTTCGGAGTAAAAACGAAGCTCAAGTTTGGTAAGCTGGATGTAACCAGTATTTTCTCGCAACAGCGCTCACAATCACAGCAGATCACCATTACCAATGGTACGCAACAAGCGCCTTTCCGGTTAACACCTGTTGATTATGAGGCTAATAAACACTACTTTTTAGCGCAGTACTTCCGCGATAATTACAACAGGGCATTGGCCAACATTCCCATCATAGCTTCCAATATCAGCATTACCAAAATTGAGGTTTGGACAACCAACCGCAACAACAGTACCACAGATTCGCGCGATATTATTGGCTTTATAGATTTGGGTGAGAATAGACCTTACAACACTACTTTGCTAGCCGGTGGGAGTTCCGCATTGCCTGCGGGTTTTGTAGGGCCGGGCTTTCCGCAGCAATCTAACAACCTGTTAACCAATATTAATAATTTGCCGGGCAATCCGCGTTTAACAAGCAGTACCGCTATTAATACTTATTTCCAGTCTACCGGGGCTACCAATAACTATTCAAAATTAACCTATGCCCGTAAGCTTACCGATAAAGAATTTACCCTGCATTCGCAATTGGGTTATATCTCGTTAAATTACCCATTAAACAACGATGAGGTTTTAACGGTAGCTTATCGTTATACCTACAATGGTGTTGAATACCAGGTGGGTGAGTTTTCATCGGATATTAAGGTTGACCCCGCCGCTCCAACCGCTTTATATACCAAATTGCTGAAAGGCGAGATCTTAAAAACCAATCTGCCAACCTGGAAACTGATGATGAAAAACATCTATTCGCTGGGGGCATACGGTATTAGTCCGGCTGATTTTAAACTGAACATTACCCACCTTGATAACGCATCGGGCATTGAAAAACCCATTATGGAAGAGGGGCAGAATACCAAAAATAAACTCTGGATACAAGTAACCGGTTTAGATAACCTAAACCAGCAAAGCCAGAAACAACCCGATGGTTATTTCGACTTTTTGGAAGGCATAACCATTGATTCACAAAACGGACGGATCTCCTTCCCGGTACTGGAGCCTTTTGGTAAAGATCTGGCCAGTAAATTTTTGCCAAGCGAGCAGGATCTGGTTAGTAAATATGTTTATCAACCGCTCTACGATTCTACCAAAACTGTTGCGCAGCAATATTTCCCACAGTTAAACCGATACATTATTAAGGGAACATACACCTCGCAATCGGGGTCAGATTATCAATTGAACGCCATCAATATCCCGCAAGGTTCGGTAGTGGCAGCATCAGGCAGTTACAAACTGATTGAGGGAACTGACTTTACAGTAGATTATAATGCTGGCAGGGTACGTATCCTCAACACATCTTTACTTGCATCGGGCCAACCCATTACCATCAATGTAGAGAATAACGAACTGTTTGGTGTTCAGCAAAAGTCGTTATACGGCTCCCGGTTTGATTATAAGGTTGATAACAAACTAAGCGTTGGTGCAACCATAATGCACCTAAGCGAGCAGCCCATTACACAAAAAATAAGCATTGGCGATGAACCTATATCAAATACCATTTGGGGTTTTGATGCCAATTATAGTTCATCATCGCGCATGTTAACCCGTTTGGTTGATAAGATCCCTTTCATATCAACCAAAGCGCCATCATCGGTAAACTTTAGCGGCGAGTTTGCACAACTAATACCCGGCCATCCAAGCGCCTTAAACTTCGCCGGAGCTAACGGAACATCTTATTTGGATGACTTTGAGAATAGCCGCTCATTGATCGATATCAAGAGCGCTATTAACTGGCAAATATCCGGCACACCGCAACTCTTTTCCGAAGCACAGTTTACCAACAACCTGTCATACGGCTACAACCGTGCAAGGCTGGCTTTTTATAATATCGATCCTATATTCTATAACCGTTCAAGCGGCGATTCGCCACCATTGGCCAATGCCAGTAACGAGCTATCCAACCATTACGTACGCCAGGTTTTTGAGCAGGAAGTTTATCCATACAAGCAATCGGTAACCGGTACGCCGCTGCCATTGCCCACTTTAGATCTGGCCTATTACCCAACCATCCGCGGTCCGTATAACTTTACAACTACCGGTTTAAATATTGATGGTACGCTGCAAAATCCTAAAACCCGATGGGGTGGCATGTTCCGCCGCATTGATGTAAACGATTTTGAATCACTTAATGTGGCCTACATTGAGTTTTGGGTACTCGACCCATTCATCTACAAGCCCGCATCACCGGGTGGCGATCTGTATTTCAACCTGGGTAGTATCTCCGAAGATATATTAAAAGATGGCCGCAAAGGTTTAGAGAACGGTTTGCCTGTTGATGGTGACCTGACCAAAGTTGACGAAACCGTTTGGGGTCGTGTGCCCAAACTACAACCCGTAGTAAACTCGTTCGATAATAACCCGGATGCCCGCCTTTTACAGGATGTAGGTTTAGATGGCATGAACGATGCCGACGAACGTGTAAAATATGCCAGCATTGTTGCACAGGTAAGGGCGCAGCTAAATGCTACCGCTGCCAATAATTTTGCTAATGACCCTTCTGGCGATGATTTTCAATACTACCGTGGCGGTGCTTTAGACCAGGCCAATGCCGGTATTTTACAACGCTATGCCAAGTACAACGGTACCGAGGGTAACTCCATGACATCCCAGCAATCACAGGCTTTGTTGGGGATCTCAACAGGTGCTTCAACATCACTGCCGGATGGTGAGGATGTTAACCGCGACAATACGATGAGCGAGGCTGATGAGTATTTCCAATACAAAGTATCAGTGCGCCCGCAGGATATGTTGATCGGTCAGAATTTTATCACCGATAAGGTAGCCGCCAATGTAAAACTGGCCAATGGTACTACCCAAACAGTAAACTGGTACCAGTTCCGCATCCCCATCCGCAGCTACCAAAGTAAGGTGGGTAATATTCAGGATTTTAAGGCTATCCGCTTTATCCGCATGTTCATGACCAACTTTGCCGATACCGCCGTTCTCCGTTTTGCTGCCCTGCAATTGGTTAGGGGCGAATGGCGCGCGTTCAACACCGAAAATAACCCTGCAAACGTAATTGCCGACCCAGGTTTGGGTACTACACCCGCTTTAGATAATTCTACCATTGACGTAGGTACCGTTAACATTGAAGAGAACGGTACACGCTCACCAATACCTTATGTAGTGCCACCGGGCATTGTTCGCCAGCGCGATTATAATAACCTGGCTACTAACGTTCAATTGAACGAACAATCCCTATCGGTTACGGTTAAGGCGCTCCGTGATGGTTATTCAAGGGCAACCTTCAAAACCTTCAATAACGATCTGCGCCAGTATAAACACTTACAAATGTTTATCCACGCCGAGCAAATTGGGGCTTCATCACTAAAAGACAATGACATTAGCGGCTTTATCCGGATGGGAGTTGACTATGTAGATAACTACTACGAGTACGAAGTGCCTTTAACAATTACTCAACCCGGTACAAGTGATGGGGGTTTGATATGGCCTGCTACAAATAGTCTTGATTTCGATTTATCGCTGTTAACCAATGCCAAAATTGCCCGTAATAATGCCAGGCTAAACAATGCTTCGTGGCCTATTAATGTTCCGTATACCTTTACCAGCGGCAAAAACAGGATCACCATTAAAGGTCAGCCCGATTTGAGCCGTTTGGCTACCGTAATGCTGGGTGTGCGCAACCCCTACAAAGGCAACGTAGCATCTGGCGATGATGGTTTAGATAAATCGGCCATTGTATGGTTTAATGAGTTACGCTTAACTGATTTTGAAGAGCAGGGCGGCTGGGCGGCAACTGCCCGTTTAAATGCCAAACTTGCCGATCTGGCTGTGGTAACCGTATCCGGAAGTATGAGTACGGCAGGCTTTGGAAACATTGACCAAAAGGTGAGTCAGCGCAGTTTGAACGATACCCGTAATTTTGATGTATCTATGAATATGGAGCTGGGCAAGTTTTTCCCTGAAAAAACTGGTATGCGTATCCCGCTTTATGTTGATGTGTCATCACAATTAATCACGCCGAAATACGATCCTGCATCGCCGGATTTAAAACTGAAGGACGAGATAAACGCAGCATCCGCGGCCAAACACGATTCTATTCAAAACGTGGTACAAACGGCCGAAGATTATACCCTGCGTAAGAGTATCAACCTGGCTAACGTTCATAAGGTTAAAACAGATGTTAAATCGCCAAACCATCTTTGGGATGTTGAGAACCTGAGCGGAACCTACGCCTATACCGAGTATGATCATCATGATTTTACCACATCAAACGCTTTGCAAAAAACCTACAAGGTATCATTGGCCTATAACTATAGCGACCAGCCGAGATACTACACACCTTTTCAGAAGGTGATCAAGAACAATTTGCTCGCTATCTTCCGCGATTTTAACTATAGCTTATTACCATCGCGCTTAAACTTCCGGATCGATTTTGACAGGTTATATTCCGAAAACACCCTGCGTAATAACGACCCTAATAACTATATCCCGTTAAACCAGGATCTGCTAACTACTTATAACAAAAACTTCCTTATTACCCGTGTATATGGTATCGGCTGGAACTTATCCAAATCATTACAGATGGATATTGACGCCACCAACCTATCCGTAGTTGATGAACCTGCCGGGCGTATCAATGGGTTAAAGCAGGATACCTTGTGGAACAATTTGAAGAGCCTTGGCCGTACTACCGATTATTACCATACGCTTAACTTTGGCTATACTGTACCCATCAACAAAATACCGGGCTTAGACTGGACAAGCCTCGTTGCCCATTATCAAACCAAATTTGAATGGAAAACCGCGCCGCTTTTCGCCATCACCGATCCCCAGTTTAACGTAGGTAACAGTATTCAAAATTCGCGTGCTATCCAATTAAACCCAACTTTGAACCTGGTATCGCTCTATAACAAATTTGCCTTCATCCGTAAAGCCAGCGATCCTAATAATAAGGGTAGCGTGAGCAGCGTATTGGTAGGCTTGTTAACCAGCATCAAAAATATTAGTGGCTCATACAACCGTACCGAGGGTACATTTATACCGGGTTACCTGCCTAATACTAATTGGTATGGCGAAGACCCCAGCTACAATGCGCCGGGTATAGGCTTCTTATTAGGCAGCCAGGCCGATCTTCGTAGCCGTGCGCTGGCTAACGGCTGGATCAGTAGGGACACCTTGCAAAACCAGTTATATGTAACTACCCTTAACGAGGATATGCACTTTAAAAGTTCTATCGAGCTGTTAAAAGATCTGCGTATTGAGCTAACGGCCTTTAAAACCCGCAACCTTAATTATCAAACCAACTTTAAGTTTTCGCCGCTTACTAATAGTTTTGAAAACCTGAGTCCGTTAACTACAGGCGATTACAGCATCTCGTACCTATCCATAGCTACCGCGTTCAGCAAAAGCAGCGGGGTTAACAATACATCAAGCGTATTCCAAAAATTCCTGGATAATCGTACCGTGGTATCACAACGACTGGGCCGTACTAACCCTAACTCCACCGGTGTAACGGCTGGTTTTGCCGATGGCTACGGGCCAAACTCACAGAATGTATTGGTTGATGCCTTCCTGGCCGCATATTCAGGCAAAGATCCATCGGGTTCTAAAACTGGTGGCTTCCCCAATATACCGATACCAAACTGGCAGATCACCTACGGAGGCTTAAGCAAGCTGCCATTCCTGGCCGAGATCTTCGACTCGTTCGATATCCGCCATGGCTATCGTTCAAGTTACAATATCAATGGCTTCAGCACCCTGCAACGTTACCACGAAAGCAATGGCGGTGTTGATGTGCGCGATGTGAACAACGATTTCCTGCCATCGTACCAGTTCTCGCAGGTAACTATTTTTGAGCAATTTGTGCCCTTGATCGGGATGGATATGCGTTTTCATAACACCATGACCACTAATATAGAATACCGCCAGGCCCGTACACTGAGCTTAAGTTTGGCCAACAGCCAGCTCGCCCAGCAAAACGAAAGCAACCTGGTATTTGGCTTTGGCTACCGTACCAACCACTTCAGGTTCCCATTCGGCTTATTCAGCGGTTTGTTGTTAAATAACGACATGAACTTTAAGCTCGATTTCTCTATCAACGATACCAAAACTCTCATCTATCGTGCCGACGTACAATCTGCCGAAGTATCATCAGGTTCACAAAATATCGCCGTAAGGCCATCGGTTGATTACATGCTCAACAAACGTTTCACCATGCGCGTGTTCTACGATTCAACCATCACAAAACCATACACCTCACAAGCCTTCAACACTTCGTTCGCCAACTTCGGCTTTAGTTTGAAATTGTTGTTGCAGTAAGAAAGATTTGAGACAATAATCTCAATAATAGTAATAACAAATTATGTCTGCCTGTCGGCAGACAGGGGTATTTATGGGTGTTTTCACCATGCTGTCATTGCGAGGTACGAAGCAATCGCACGGAGCCAGTTAGCCATTTTATCAGTCTTGCATAGTTCGCGATTGCTTCGTACCTCGCAATGACACACATGAGTAAATATGGGTGTTTCAAAATCTCAATTCTGCATCTTTCCTCTCGCTCTCATTCCCTACAATATACAAAATTCAATCCGTATAAACAAAAAATAGCGCTGGGTTTCAAACCCATCGCTATTAATATGCTTTTCAAAAACTCCCCCTTTAGGGGGCTGGGGGGCTATTCCTTATCCAAAAACGGATACTTATAACTCTTCGGCGAATCAAAAGTTTCCTTAATTGTCCTCGGTGAAACCCAGCGTAATAAATTGATCATAGAACCAGCCTTATCGTTAGTTCCAGAACCCCTGGCACCACCAAAAGGTTGCTGACCAACTACGGCTCCGGTTGGTTTATCGTTCACGTAGAAGTTCCCGGCAGCATTGCGTAGGGCATGCGATGCCTGTGCGATAGCATACCTATCCTGCGAAATGATACATCCCGTTAAGGCGTAGATAGATGTAGTATCTATAATGCCTAATACCTTATCAAACTCAGCATCATCGTAAACATAAAGCGTTAATACCGGGCCAAATAATTCTTCGCACATGGTAACATAATGCGGGTCTTGCGTAACAATAACGGTTGGCTCAATAAACCAGCCCTTGCTCTTATCGTATTTACCACCGGCTATTACCTCAACTTTACTATCGGCATTGGCGGCATCAACATATTTAGCCAGTTTATTAAACGATTTCTCATCAATAACGGCATTCACAAAATTCTCGAAATCCTCAACCGGGCCAACCTTGATCTCGGACAGGTCACGCAGCATACCTTCCTTAATTTTAGGCCATAGTGATTTTGGCAAGTAAGCCCTCGAAGCTGCCGAACATTTCTGCCCCTGGTACTCAAAAGCGCCACGTACCAAAGCGGTAACAGCTACATCAACATTGGCGCTTGGGTGGGCCAGCACAAAGTCTTTACCACCGGTTTCACCCACAATGCGCGGGTAGGTTTTATATTTATGAATGTTGGTACCAATAGTTTGCCAGATATTCTGGAACACCGCGGTCGATCCTGTAAAGTGAACACCCGCAAAATCAGGGTGACTGAATATAATATCGCCCGCAACTGGCCCGTCAACATAGATCAGGTTAATTACACCCGCCGGAACACCAGCTTCAATAAAGGCCTGCATCAAAACATTGGCGGCATAAACCTGGGTATCGTTCGGTTTCCAAACTACAACATTACCCATCATAGCTGCCGAAGTTGGCAGATTACCCGCTATAGCCGTAAAGTTAAATGGCGTTATAGCGAATACAAAACCCTCCAAAGGGCGTTGCTCAACACGGTTCCATATCCCTTTTGGAGATACGGGAGGCTGTTGCGCATAAATTTCGGACATGTAACTTACATTGAACCTCAAAAAATCAACCATCTCGCAAGCCGCGTCAATTTCGGCCTGGTAAGCGTTTTTAGATTGACCAAGCATAGTAGCCGCGTTAATTTTAGCGCGGTAGGGTCCGGATAATAAATCGGCAGCTTTTAAAAATATGGCCGCACGCTCTTCCCAGGCTAAAGCTTCCCATCCCGCCTTAGCGGCCATGGCGGCATCAATAGCGGCGTTAACATGAGATGCATCGCCAATATGGAAATTAGCTAAAATATGTTGATGATCATGTGGCGGGCGAATGGTTCCGGTATTCCCGGTACGTACTTCCTTACCACCAATGTACATGGGTATGTCGGTTACTTTTGAACGGCCTTCGGCAAGGGCAGCCTTTAAAGCGGCACGTTCTGCACTATTCGGAGCATAATTCAGCACCGGCTCATTATGCGGTGTGGGCACATTAAAAAATCCTTTAAGCATGTCAGTTATAATAAGATTGCAAAGATAAGGATTTTGTAATGCCCCGTTAACCGGATAGATAATTGTGAGAATTAGGTGATTAATTATTCGTATCTATAAATTAAATGGTAAGGTATACTGCACACGTACGATTCTACCGTTTTGTATACCAGGCCTCCAATGCGGTGCATTTTTAAGCAAATTGATAATTTGTTCGTTTAATAATTTTTCGCCACCTCTAATTATCTTAATGTTGCTCAACGAACCATCTTTTTCAACCACGAATTGAGTAAACACCTTTCCTCTATATTCTCCGGTATATTTTAATTTTTGACTCAAATATTTTGTCCACGCAGTTTCGCCACCAGGGAATGACGGGTCAATTTCAGATATACCACCAAAAATCATATCTTTTTGCGTAGTGTCTGTTCTCAAAACCACGTTTTTGCCTTGGTATAATAGTGGTTCTCCTTTTACATGATTATCACAAGCGTTTAAACCCAATAATAACATAGCCGCTGATGCTAACCTATACCATTCAGGTCTTTGTGGCGCTATTTTAATACGGTTGGCATCATACATGCCACATAAAGGTTTGCCGCTTTGTCTAAAGATTTCTAATATTTCATCCTCGCTCATACCCCTAAAATCAAAAACCATTTGTTTACAGCTATTACAGTGCCAGCCACCACCGCAAGGTTGTAATTCGTCCAATGCTTTGGGACATTTAAAAGATAGCTGAATGTTTTGAAAAGCTTCCATAAATATTGGTTTATACTATACAGATGCCGGGGCAAACTGTAATTCCATAAATGGTTGTAATAAAAATTGCATTTAATTCATTATATTATCAATCAGAAAAATCTTAAATTTGAATATGCAATTACAAGTTGATATAGGTTTTGACCAATTGGTTAAATTAGTGAAGGCTTTGCCCAAAGCTCAACTATTGAAGCTTAAGCGTGAAATAAATAAGGAAAAGCTTGAAACGGAAAAAGACGATTTAAAAACGTTTTTATTAAAAGGACCTGTATTTTCAAAAGACCAGCTTGATGCTATCGAGGAAACCAGAAAAGGTATTAATCAATGGCGGACAAAATAGTATTAACAGATACTTCTATCTTAATCGACTATTTTAGAAAGAAAGATAAATCCAAAACTAAACTTATAGAATTATTAGATCGTGGTTATGAATTTTGTATTTGTGTAGTAACTGAATATGAGATTTACTCTGGTGCAACAATTCAACAAAATGAATATTGGAAGGATTTGCTTCAAAGAATTATTGTACTTCCGTTTGATCAATCAGCTGCACAGGTTGCTGTTACTATCAACAACAAGTTAAAACTCATAAATAAACAAATAGACACCGCCGACTTATTTATTGCTGCTATAGCTATAAGCAATGACTTGCCTTTTGTAACACTCAATAAAAAACACTTTGAGCGGATTGAAGATTTGGAACTGGTTGAATAACTCGCTTGTTACCAATACTTCTCCATCCCCACAGCAGGCACCCACTTATCCTTAGGCTCAAAATAGTGCCACAGCATGGCCGATAAATTCCTGATCAGTACCGATGCCTCATTATCATGCCGCCAGCTTTGGTCTTTAATGTTTTTGGTGATGATACAGAAAACATAATCCCCATGCGGCGCATTCACCATCACCACTTCCGATCGTGAATCGTTAACCGCGCCCGATTTGGAAGCTACCTGTATATAAGGTGGAATCTGAGATAACGCGTTCCCATCCCAATATATCCGGATCAGGTTGCGGTACATGCGCTCGCTCGCCGCAGGGCTAACCGCTTTGCCTTGTTGTATCATGGTCAGCAAGCGGCACATTTCTTTGGGCGATGTAACACCCCAGCCATAAGCTCTTTGCATAGCTTGCCTTCCGGGTGTGCGCGAGTTGATCCGGGTACTTTCAAAACCATTTTGCCCCAGCCAATCATTAATGTGTTGGCCCGTAACCAGTTTTTGGATCCATAAGCTTGCCGTATTATCACTCATCGTGATCATCAGCATAGCCACTTTACCTAATTCTATCGAATCCCCGTTTTTAAACGAACCTAAAATATCTTCCCCCGCGTACAGTAACGAATCGCGGTAACCCAGCTTTTGGTGATATTTCAATTCGCCTTTTTCAACCTTATCCATTAATCCGCATTGTATGCTCACCTTGATCATGCTCGCCGTAGGGAACAGCGTATCCGCGTTAAGCATAGCCACTTTACCTGTTTTTAAATTCTGTACATATAGGCCAACGATTCCCTTAAAATCTTTGGTAAGGTCCTCAATTTTAGCCTGTAACTTTTTATCGCTTTTTTGTGCGTAAGCCTTACCGGCGATGAAAAACAGAAGGATAAAGAGGAGATAGAATTTTTTCATGAGATAATGTTTAGGCTAATTTAACGTTTTCGACTAAATAATTGCCCTGCCGTTAAATAGTATATTTTATGTCAGCTTATTACAAAAGCCATATTTGAGGTTTTTAAATTAACATTTGTTCGCTATCTTCGCAGTAATGAGTATCAAAAAATACATGGTTTACTTTTTACTCTTCGCCTTTTTCATGGCGAGGGTTGAGCCTGTGTTTCCATACTTAAAGGCGGTGCCTAAGGTTACCCACAACTTAATCACCAATATCACTTCTTTTTGTACCGGATCGGACAAGGTAAATTTAATGGCCGATGTTGCCATTGATGATCAGGACGATCAAAACAACAAAGAGGCTGAAAAAGAGGGCGAAAAAGAATTTGGCAAATCGGTAAAAGAAGAATGTAAAATGCTTTTGCATGATCACGTTGCCCATCTCATTTTCAGCGCCAATTCTATCCAAACCCTGTTCCACCTTTACCAATCCGGTAAAGAACGTACCCACGTAAACGAAGTATTCCGACCACCACTCGTTTAATTGAATCAATAGATCTTCTTTTTGCTTAACGCAAGGCAGGTATCCACTTGTCCCGGAGTCTTTTGCCGTGATTTTTCATCCCGGTTAAATAATTAATTTATTGCTTTTATCACTCCCTTATGGGATATGATATAGGCTGATCCAAACTATTTAGATTTCAATTCAAATGAACACATTAGCATTTAAAAATACATTCAGAGCCAACCTGTCGTCGGGTTTGGTGGTCTTCCTGGTAGCATTGCCACTATGTTTAGGCATTGCCCTGGCCAGTGGCGCGCCTTTATTATCGGGTGTTATAACCGGTATAATCGGCGGTATTATAGTAGGCAGTTTAAGTGGCTCGCAACTGGCCGTGAGTGGTCCGGCGGCTGGTTTAACAACCATTGTAGCGGCAGCTATCATTACTTTACAATCTTACGAAACCTTTTTACTGAGCGTAATGTTAGCTGGGGCCATCCAAATTGTTTTGGGCGTGGTAAAGGCCGGTAAAGTTGGCTTATTCTTTCCATCCAATGTAATTAAGGGTATGCTTGCCGCGATAGGCATCATCCTGATACTAAAACAAATTCCTCACGCGTTTGGCTATGATGCCGATGCAGAGGGTGATTTTACCTTTTTACAGGCTGATCAGAACAATACCTTTAGCGAGATAATTCACCTGCTATCTAAACTTAACATAGGTGCCAGTGTCATCTTCCTGATATCAATGGCTATCCTGATACTTTGGGATACTCCGGCATTTAAAAAAGTCAAATCGCTGCCTGGTGGATTGGTTGTGGTAATATTAGGCGTGCTGGTATCAATAGGTTTAAATGCCATGCCCGATGCCTGGCACCTGCGAACAAACAGCTTCGTTAAAATTCCGGCGCTATCCGGCCTTAGTGATTTTGCCACTGTATTAAAGTTTCCAAACTTTAGCCAGGTAGGCAATCCCGACGTTTGGACCATCGCCCTAACCATCGCCTTTGTTGCCAGCTTAGAAACCTTGTTGAGTATAGAAGCTGTAGATAAATTGGATCCGCAAAAGCGCTCAACCCCTTTAAACCGCGAATTAATTGCACAAGGTGTAGGTAACACCATATCCGGTTTAATAGGTGGTATCCCTTTAACCGCGGTAATTGTACGCGGTGCAACCAATGTAAACGCGGGCGCAAAAACAAAGTTCTCGGCTATATTTCATGGTATATTGTTATTGGTTACCGTTATACTTATTCCAGGAATATTGAACATGATACCATTAGCCAGCTTGGCTGCTGTATTAATTATGGTAGGATACAAGTTAACTAAGGTTAAACTGTTTACCGATATGTACAAAGCAGGCTGGAACCAGTTCACACCCTTTGTAATAACTGTGGTAGCTATTATTTTAACCGATTTACTTAAAGGTGTTTTAATAGGTATGGCGGTAAGTATCGTATTCATTTTAGTTAATGCTACTAAAGATCTGATCTTCTCTACCGAAACGGATAGCGCCAAGGGTAAAGTAAAACGCCTGGTATTATCAGAACAGGTAACCTTTTTGAATAAAGCCCATTTGAACGAGTTTTTTAACAATGTTACCCCAGGAACAAGCGTTTGGATAGATGCCAGCCAAACCCGCTATATTGAACAGGATTGCCTCGAAATTTTGCAGGATTTTAAAGTGAGAGCTGCTGAGCAACGCATATCTGTAACCATCACCGGATTAAAGGATCATTACTCGTTTTTAGAAGCTAAAAGCGAAGTAATAGCACACGATCATGAGCACGACCATGATCACAGCCATCAAAACTATCAAGACTTGTTTGCCAATAACCGCAAGTTTATTGCCGATAAATTGCATTTGGATATTAACTACTTCTCTAAGTTAAGCGCGGGCCAGTCGCCACCATATTTAATAGTAGGTTGTTCTGATAGCCGTGCACCGCTTGAAATGATCACCGGGGCTCAACCCGGCGAGATCTTCAGTCAGCGTAACATAGCCAATCAGGTTATACCGAGCGATCCTAACCTTATGTCGGTTCTGCAATATGCTGTAGAAGCGTTAAAGGTTAAACACATTATTGTTTGTGGTCACTACGGTTGTGGTGGTATTAAAGCCGCGGTTGCCGGAGGCACTAATGGCACGCTTGACCAATGGTTGGGTCACGTTCGTGAAATATATCGTACCCACAAAGACGAGCTGGAAGCCATTGCTGACCCGGAAATGCAACACCGTCGTTTAGTTGAATTAAACGTGGAAGAGCAGATCCATCATCTAAAATCGACAGCTATAGTACAAGATGCTTTAAAACGCGGCCAGCCACTAAACATATATGGTTGGGTTTATGATTTGACCGACGGTATGCTGCACGATCTGCAAATACAAGATACCAAACCCCAACCAGAGTTGGTATAAGCTCTTAATTAGCCGATACTCAAATTGTTTTACTTACCCAGGCCGGATGTTCCCATACATCCGGCTTTATTAACTTATTATGCTTATTCAAAAAAATAAGGCAATACTAACGGTATTGCTTATTCTATCCATATTTTCCAATAAACTTTCGGCTCAAACGGCCCGGTACAACACCACAAATTTCCATGCCTGGACGGTGCTCAACAGTCAGATATCACTGAACGATAAATTTGGTATTCACGCCGAGGTACAGATCAGGCGTAACGATGGTTTTAACAAATGGCAGCAGTTGCTATTAAGGCCGGGTATTTTTTATAACATCAACGCAAACCTATCCGCTACAGCGGGATATGCTTATGTAGAAACTTACCCTTACGGCGAAATACCAAGCGCCAAGGTAGCTTTCCCCGAACACCGCATCTGGCAGCAATTTCAACTCACCCAAAAAACCGGGAGTGTTGATGTAGTTAGCCGCTTAAGGTTAGAACAGCGCTTTTTTGGCGACGCCAGTTTAGGTACCTTCACCAATACCCGGTACGAAAACCGTTTCCGTTATATGCTGCGCGCGGTTATCCCCATCACAAAAGATGCAAACAAAACCACCAAACTGTATCTGCCCGTTTATGATGAAGTATTTATCAACTTTGGCGAGAACGTAAAATATAACACCTTCGATCAAAACCGTTTTGGTGCAGGCCTGGGCCTAAACACCGGCAAAACCGGCAAAATAGAAGTTGGCTATATGTACCAATACGTACAACAACGTAATCTACTGCCCGATTTAAGGCAGGTGGTTGAAAATAACCATACGCTAAGTATCAGTTGGTTTACCGCCATAAAGCTTGGTAAAAAACATTAACCGACTAAATCAATATCTAATAAAATCAGCGCAATCATAGTAATCAATAAAATCAACGGTCTATCTTTGCCCTTTGCTTATGTTGAAATACTTGCGCTGGTTTTTATTACCCTTTTCGTGGCTTTACGGATGCATCATCATCATCCGTAATTGGTGCTATAATGCAGGTATATTCAAAAGCACGGCTTTTGATCTGCCTGTAATCTCGATCGGAAACCTCGATGTAGGCGGCGCAGGCAAAAGCCCAATGACTGAATATTTAGTACGCCTGTTTAAAGCCGACCACAAACTGGCAACCCTAAGCCGTGGCTATGGTCGTACAACAACAGGTTTTATACTTGCCACTGCTACTGCCAGTGCTACTGAAATAGGCGATGAACCCGCCCAGTTCAAGCAAAAATTTCCGGATATTACTGTGGCTGTTTGTGAGGATAGGGTAGTAGGGGTCGATCAATTAAAAACAGATCACGATCTTATTATTTTAGATGATGCTTATCAGCACCGGGCCGTTAAACCGGGTTTTAGTATTTTGTTGTTTGATTACAGCAGGATATTTGAACCTCATTTTATGCTCCCGGCAGGAAACCTGCGCGAACCCTTCGGTGGGAGAGAACGAGGTGATATTATCATCATCAGTAAATGCCCCGATACATTAACTTCTACTGTGCAGGAGCGTATTAAAGGGCGCATTAAACCATTCAGCCATCAACAACTTTTTTTTACGTCCATCAATTATGCAGCTTTGCGCGATATGGATGATAATACCTCAGCAGCACTAATTTACCAGAATACTACCGTGTTTTTGATCACCGGGATAGCCAATCCTGCACCCTTGTTAAATCATGTTAAAAAGCATACTAAACAGGTAATACATCACAATTATCCCGATCATCATCAGTTTAGCTTAAAAAATATTACTAAACTTGCCGATGAGTTTAATGCCTGCCCTGCAGATAAAAAACTAATTATTACAACAGAAAAGGATATACAACGTTTACGAGAACACACACTGCTGCCAACCATAAAACAACTACCCGTTTTGGTAATACCAATTGAGGTTCAGTTTTTAAATAACCAGCAAGCCGTGTTCGATAAAATTATGAAAGAATATGTTAGATAACATACAATCAACCGCAAGTTATATCAAAAGCCGCATTGGCGATTTTGAACCCGAAATAGGTATCATTTTAGGAACCGGACTTGGTGGCCTGGTTAAAGAAATTGAGATAGAGAAACAAATGATGTACTCCAACATTCCCGATTTTCCTATTTCAACGCTGGAGTTTCACTCCGGTAAATTAATATTTGGTAAACTGGCTGGTAAAAATGTAGTGGCTATGCAAGGCCGTTTACATTATTACGAAGGTTATAGCATGCAGCAAATTACCTTCCCGGTAAGGGTGATGAAAATGCTGGGCATTAAAACCCTCTTCGTATCAAACGCCAGCGGCTCATTAAATCCCGATTTTAAAAAGGGTGACCTGATGGTGATTGAAGACCACATTAACCTGCAACCAGATAATCCGCTTATCGGCAATAACAATGTTGAATTGGGTCCGCGTTTTCCGGATATGAGCGAGCCTTACCGTCATGATCTGATTGAAAAAGGGTTGAAAATTGCTAAAGACAACAATATTACCTGCCACAAAGGTGTTTATGTATCGGTAACGGGCCCTAATTTAGAAACCCGTGCCGAGTACAAATATTTACGCATTATAGGTGGCGATGCTGTGGGGATGAGCACTGTACCCGAGGTAATTGTAGCCAACCATATGGGGCTCCCCGTTTTTGCTATTTCGGTATTAACGGATGAAGGTTTTCATGCTAACTTAACACCCGTATCATTACAAGAAATACTATCGGTAGCAACCGAAGCCGAACCCAAGCTTACGCTGATATTAAAAGAACTGATCGCCGCGCTTTGATAACAAAAAAGGTTAAATATTTACTGCTGCTGTTAATATGCTTATCGGTACAGGTTGCACACGCCCAATTTACGCGCCAAACCAATACTGTCGAAGATAACCGTAACCGCATGCGCGATACTACGCCAGTAACCAAAACTTTAACTGATGATGAGATGCTGGATTCTCTTCGTAAAAAGGAAGAGAAAAAAAAGGATACGGTCATCTTCTCTTCAAAGTACATTAAAATAACCAACGAGCGTTTACTAAACGATAGTACACAGATTTTTCCTTTGGATACGGGCTTGGCAAACTTTGAGAATTATAGTCCGCTTTACCAGCCGCACAGCCCCAAAATTGGTTTAGGTAACCTGGGTTTGGCAGAGCGCGATATGCTGTTTGAGCCGAGTAAAAATATTGGCTTTGATGTTGGGCAACATTATATGGATGCCTATCTGCTGCACCCCGAAGATATTTTATATTACAAAGCGCGTGTGCCCTTAACCAGTTTGTATTTGGTGAGCGGCGGGCAAATTGAGCAGCTATTTAAACTGAGCCACACGCAAAATATTTTGCCCAACTGGAACGTGGGTTTAAATTATAACAAGATAGGGTCTGATGGTTTATATGCCCGGCAAAAGCCCGATCACCTTAATGCCGCTTTTTTTACCTGGTACGAATCAAAAGACAAGCGGTACAATCTGTTGGCAAACACTTTCTTCAACAACCTTAAAGCTCCCGAAAATGGTTCAATAACCAGCGATACGGTTTTTACAGGTAATGCCGCTTTGGCTAAAAATGGTATCCCGATAAGGCTGACCAACACCCGCGATAACATACGCGATAATGGCGTTTACATTAAGCAGTTTTATTATTTAGGACGTGTTGATACCTTAAATAATGACGCCAACTCAAAAGTATTACCTACGCAGCGCATTGCCTATACGCTTTACTATAATGTACGTAAGTACAAGTTTCAGCAGGATGATATTGATAATTATAAAGTTTTTCCTGACTATTATTATGACAAAAGTATATCGCGAGATTCGCTGGCTTTACTGCATGTACAAAACGAGTTTTCGTATAGTTTTTATCTGCGTGGCCAATCGGTAAAGTTTGTGAAGAACGAAGCCAAGCTTGATCTGGGTATCCGTCATGATTATTATAGCTACTCGCAATGGGTACGTGATACATTAACCACGCAAGGGCAATCAGGAACGGGCTTACCGCAGATGGATAAAAAACAGGGAACAACCTTTCAGGATATTACACTCAAAGCTAAATTAGGCTACAGTTTTAGCGATAAGATGGGCTTGGATGCCGATTTTCAGCAGATTGTTCAGGGCCGGGATTTTGGTAACTATTTATACGATGCCAAGTTAAATTTATCGGCAGGGGATAAGATCGGTAAGATCATTATGGAAGCCTATACCCAAAACAGTTCGCCGCCGTTAATTTATACCAATTGGGATAGTAACCATTTTAGGTGGCAAAATAATTTTAAGAACGTTAAAACCACCAGTGCATCGTTTACTTACATTAACGATAAATTGCAGTTTAACATAAAGGCCGAATACTTTTTGATCAACAACTACCTATATTTTACCGCACAGCCAAATGGTATTGATGCCACACCAACGCAAGAGGTTGCACCCATTAATTTGTTAAAGATAAGCGTAAGTAAAAACCTGTCTTTTGGCCGTTGGCACTTTGATAACTTTGCCGTTTACCAAAAAACCGATTATCAGAATACTTTGCGCACTCCCGAATTATACACCTATAGTAGCCTGTATTATGGCAAACTGTTATTCAATGTGCTCAATACTAATATAGGTTTAAATGTGCGCTACAACTCGCCATTTGTTGCGCCATCGTACGCGGTAGGTTTGGGTCAGTTTTATAACGGACCGGCAGTTAAATTTTCATCGTACCCGGTTGGTACAGTTTTTATTAAAGCCACGCTTAAGCGTACCAATTTATTCCTGATGTATGATTATGCGAACCAGGGCCTACTCAGCAATGGTTACTACACCGTAAACCGCTACCCAATGCCCGATGCTATTTTAAAATTCGGCGTGTTATGGAATTTTTACGATTAACGAGGATAGACTCAAGAATCAGGATGCAAGAATCAAGATTTGAAATTTGATGATTTAATCTTGATTCCTGAGTCTCCTTCTTGATTCTCTTCCCCTACGTTTTCTGCTTCTTCTTCTTAGCAGCCGGGAATAACACGTTATTCAAAATCAACCGGTAACCGGGTGAATTAGGGTGCAAACTCAGATCAGTTGGCGGGTCGCCAACTTTGTGCTGGTAATCTTCGGGGTCGTGGCCGCTGTAGAACGTCCATTGGCCCTTGCCAAATTCGCCGTGTATGTAGCGTACTTCGTTCATAGTTTTGGCTTCACCTAAAACCGTAACGCTTGGCTTAATCAGTTTGGCGTTAAAGGCAGTTGTTAAGCCCATAAACCCCTTGATAACCTTATCATGATCCTGCGTAAGCATACTGGCTACCACATCCCACTTAGCCGAAAAATCAAACAAAGTGAAAAAATCACGTTCGCGCTCCACTTGTCTTGTGGGGGTATCATCAATATCGCTGAACGAGTGCGACATAGGGTTATTATCCAGGTGAAAGTTTTGAAAAGCGAAGGTTTGTGTAAAATCCAGTTTTGATTGCGCGTCCGGGTCGGCTGGGTCACCATCAAACATGCGTTCGCAAATATCGGTGTTTGATGCCGCAAGGGCTATGTCGAACGTATCGGTACCAGAACACATCGCGAACAAAAATCCACCACCGGCGCAAAAATCGCGAATGTGCTGCGCTACGGCCAGTTTCATTTGCGATACCTTTTTAAAGCCCAGTTTTTTTGCCAAAGCTTCCTGGTTGTTTACATCTTCAACATACCAGGGGTAAGAGTGATAAACCTGGTAAAACTTACTATACTGGCCCGTAAAATCTTCATGGTGAAGGTGCAACCAATCATATTTGGGCAGGTCGCCCTTAATTACTTCCTCATCATAAACCACATCATAAGGTATCTCGGCATATTTTAAAACCAGGGTAACGGCATCATCCCAGGGTAGTTTACTTTTGGGAGAGTACACGGCCATTTTGGGAGCTTTGAGCAACTTAACCACATCCATATTTACCGATGGATCACTCACTTCGGCAATAATAGCGTTTACCCGGGCTTCGGGTATAACCTCATAGCTAACTCCGCGTATTTTACATTCTTTTTCAATGTTGGCATCATACTTCATCATAAAGCTGCCGCCCCGGTAATTGAGTAGCCAGTCTACCTCTTCGTTATTTTTTAAGGTCCAGAAAGCTATTCCGTACGATTTTAGGTGATCCTTCTGCGTTTCGTCCATCGGCAATAATATGGACGATGCTTGGGTAATTAAAGCGGAAAGGCAAAAGGCAAAAGCTAAAATGGATCTCAAAAAATGCTTCATTTTCAAAAGTAACGAATAAAAACAAATGCTATTGTTGTTTACAGAGATTATAGGTTGTTACGATGCTTCAAAAATAATTTGTATTTCGCGTGCAACCTATTGGCAGGATAACGCATCTTATATAAAAATGAGATTCAATATTGGAACTAAAATATAACCTTCGGTGAGTGTGTACCCTCCAGCTTTTCCGGAATATCAATTGCGAGGGCCCTACGTGCCTTGTGCTCATTATATAATAAATGAAACAAAAGCCCCGCTAAGTTTTTAGCAGGGCTTTTGTTTTACAACATTTCGAACTTGAACTGAATATTAGTTTTTACTATTGATTTATTCTGATCAATTTTTTCATCATGGTATTGCTACCTTGTTTTATCTCAACCACATATACACCCATCGTTACGCCCGACATGTCGATTAGTTTTGAATAATCAAGGGTGCTTTTGGCATCCGTAAAGCTTGAGAATATTCTGCCGGTTTGCTCATTATAAATGCGCACGTTAACGCTGTTCTTCACATCAGGGCTGTTAAAGGCCACGCTTACATAACCAACCGATGGGTTAGGGTATAACTTTAAGGTATTTAGCTGGGTAACAGTTTTATTTACACCTGTAGGAGTTACTAATCCTTTGGTATCAACATTCGCCGGTAATGCATTTAGGCTTTGCCCTGTTACAACGGCGCCCATAACCGGGATAACAAATATGGGTGTTTCGGTAACGGTTAGTTGGAGTTTGCCGTTTATTACTTTAGCATATTGCATGTCCATGCTATCGGCGCCAATTTTCAGGGTGTAAACTTTGGCGGAATCTGCTCCCGGCAGATCGAGCGAATAATCGGCTGTTCTTCCTTTCTCATCCGGTACAACCAGAATATAAGCCGATTTACCATTCAAATCATATTTGTCAACAATTGGATCACTATTTAAAGTTTGTTTAAAAGTGTATTCGCCTAAAAGTTTGTTAGTTTGATACATATAATCAGCTGCAGGCCGGCGAGTTTTATCATCATTGATCAAACCTGACGAGCCAAATTGGATAGGATTAAGCGCGTTATCATCATACATCTGATAAAAGAAGATCCTGTCCACACCGTTACGGGCATATAATAATGAGGAACGTAAAATCCAGTCGGCTTGGGTTTGGATAGGCGTTTTATTGCCTATCTGGATAGCTTTATACGGACTGCCCTGATTCAGATCATAACCAACTTCGGTAACCCAAACCGGCATATCGCCGGCTACCTCATGCGCCATCTTAACAAAATCGCGGGCTGATTTTCCGGTGAACGAATCAACCTCCGGTGCCATGCCACGTGTTGATGTTCCGTTTTGCGAACTGTTGGCATCGTTTGAGTAGAGGTGGTAATTGATCACATCCCAGCAAAGGTTTACTGAGCCATCCGCTTTGTAACCACGGTGCTGTTTACACCAATCAACCATGCCGCGCACATAGCCCGGGTCGGCGTGTGATAGACCGCACATCACCACTTTCATAGATGCATCCGCATTTTTTACACCCACGCCGGGGCCCATGGTGTTTTTATTACCATCGTAAAAAGCAGATAGGTTGGCGGCATACTCATAAGCGGTTTGGAAACCTTTGCGGCCTTTCCACCATTTATCGCGCTCGTTATCGCACTCAATGTATTTGATCAGGCCCATTCCTTTTTTGATCACATTAACCGGGTCGCCCGTCCAGCGCTGGGTGCCGTTCACACTTAATAATGTACTATCAACCTGCGCGTTTGAACCGTAACGGGCCACGTATTGAAAGGCCGTTTTGGCCTGCTCTATGTAAGATGCCGGGTCGGAAAAATCCTTACCATACTTTAGCGGAACATTCTCGCCATCCTTCAAGCTATCAGGGTAACTGTCCACCATCCAACCTGGCAATTGCTTTAAGTCGGCCAACACTTCAATGCCATTATCCTTGCAAAACTGGTACATGGCATCGTAGCTCCAACCACCATTGCGGGTAGGGTTATAGGTATAGCTACCCTGATCGGCTTCCAGTTTTTCCCAATCCATATAATGCCTAACCTGGGTGAATGATTTTAGCGCCTTGATCTGGTCGGGATCTATCTTGGTAGGATCAATAGCTCCATTCTCAAAATTCCACTCGAAGGCGTTTATGCCAAAAAATTGTTTAAGCTTGGTTGGCCTTTGCACCATAGGCGCGATAGGAGTTGGCGCTTTGTAAGTACCATATAATTCCATTTCGGTAGGGTAGCCACTGTTGCTGTTTACCACCAGGTATTTGATATCCGTTATGGTGCTGTCCAGATTAAATTTCGCATCACCATCGGTTGCTCTATCTGGATACGGACCTAACCATGTTAAATATTGAAAACCTTTGAATACCCCAACGTTTATGCGCTGGCCCTTGCTGTTAATGATGGCTAGCGTCATGGGTTTATCCAAACCGCCGTGATAGCTAAAAAATTTAACTTTGGATAGGGTGATCTTTTCGCCATCGGCAACGGGGTAAACGGCATCAAAGTTATCTATAAGTTTCCCCCAGCCGGTGTTTACATCCACATCAGTAACACCATCTGTTAAAGCATCCAGGCCATTGCTTACGTTGTTGAGCTGGTACCAGCGGCTTGCTGTGATAGGTATTTTGACAATGCTATCCGGCTTAACTACAGGTGGCGTTACAGGTACAGTAACCGGCGGAGTTGTTATGTTAGGATAGCCATAAATCAATACTTTTTGTGGTATGTTGTTACCGTATTTATGAACAATGATGGCATCAGCATCAACAGGTACATCATAAGTGTGATTTTCCCAGGTCATGTAACTTGGGCCGAAGAACTTGGTGAGTAATGTTTTTTTAGTGCCTTTTAAAGCATAAATGTAAGCAGGTTGTAATAAAAAAACACCCTGGTAATCGTAAAGGGATAATTTGGTTATTTTACCGGGTGTTGCTAGTTTGAGTGTAATATCTACATACACAGAATTACCTGACCATACGGCTTGTATCAGTGTATCCAGGCCGTCACTAAGCCAGGGGGAATAATCTTGCCCGGTGTTTTTGCTTACCGTAAAGCCCGAAAATTTTAAACGCTGCACTGTTTGCGCAAAACAAAGCTGGGTAACAAGCGTAAACAGAATGATAAAGAACGATAGCTTACCAGAAGCCATGTGGTAGATAGCTCTCATAATAATTAGTTTAGGATAAAATAATAAACCGGTTAGGTGAACCAGTCAATAAAAAGTTGGTTAGGCATTTATACGATACCCTTAAAAAACATGTTGCAATTTTTTTGGAAATAAATTCAACTAATAAGCAGTGTTTACGTAGAAGTATTATTGGTGTTTATGTACTAATTTGATTATTTTGCACCATGTTAAATCTCTTTTAAAGCAGTATGTTATTTAATTCTGTTGCGTTTGCGCTATTTTACATACTTGTAACCACCTTATATTTTGTTTGCCCTTACAGGTTTAGGTGGGTAATACTGCTGGCCGCCAGTTGCTATTTTTATATGGCTTTTGTGCCCATTTATATTTTAATACTGGGTTTTACTATTGTAATAGACTACATTGCAGGGATATATATTGAGAAGGAACAAGACCCCCGAAAGCGAAAACTACTGCTCGTTGTTAGTTTGATATCCAATATTGGGATACTGGCTTTCTTTAAGTATTTCAACTTTATCAATTTAAATATTGATTACATTTTCCACGAGTTTAACTGGCATAACCCAATACCTTACTTAACTATCCTGCTACCCATAGGTTTATCGTTCCACACCTTTCAGGCCATGAGTTACACCATTGAGGTGTACCGGGGTAATCATAAGGCCGAAAAGCATTTTGGTATTTACAGTTTATACGTAATGTTTTACCCGCAGCTGGTTGCAGGGCCGATAGAAAGGCCGCAGAATATTCTGTACCAGATGCATACCAAATACCCCTTCAACTATCAGCTGATGACATCGGGTTTGAAGATGATGCTTTGGGGTTTTTTCAAAAAACTGGTTATTGCCGATAGGCTCTCCATATTTGTTAACTCGGTTTATAACAATCCCGATCTGCATAACGGCACTACCATTGTTATCGCGTCCTTATTCTTCGCGGTACAGATCTATTGCGATTTTTCGGGTTATACCGATATCGCTATCGGTTGCGCCAAAACCATGGGTTTTGATTTAATGAAGAACTTTAATCGCCCTTATTTTGCAACAAACATTCAGGATTTTTGGCGCAGGTGGCACATCTCGCTCTCAACCTGGTTTCGCGATTATTTGTATATACCGTTGGGTGGAAGCAAGGTGTCAACCGGCAGGCGCTATTTAAACCTGTTCATCATATTTGCCGTGAGTGGGATATGGCATGGTGCAAACTATACCTATATTATATGGGGGGCACTACATGGTTTATATTCCGTAGTATATGTAATTATCAAGCCTTATCTCCGTAAGGAATCCGAAAACGAGTTTATCAATACCATCACCCGGATGGGTAATACAGTAATAACTATAGGCTTTGTAACCTTCGCCTGGATATTCTTCAGGGCTAATTCGGTGGGGGATGCGTTTACTGTTATCCGCAATTTAAAAAGCTTTGGCGCGAGGCCTTTCATGGGCGATGGGGTAAGCAACTTCGCGCACTCGCTTTTGGCTATCGCGATACTATTCGCGGTGGAGTACAAAATGGAGTTTATACCACAAAGGTTCAACTGGTTCACATCGCGCAATATTGTGGTGCGTTGGGGATCAATAGCGCTTACCGTGTTTTTATTGCTGATACTGGGTGTGTTTAACGGCGGACAGTTTATCTATTTTCAATTTTAATGAGACAACGATTGGTATTAAAGTTCCTGTTTCGCCTGACTGCTTTTTGCGTGCTGTTATTTGTGCTCGACCGGTTGATAGGTTATGGGTTTAAAACGGCCTATTTTAATCAACAGGTAGGGCAGTTTAGCCAAACTACCTATGCCATTGATAGCGCCCGCGCCGATGTAATGGTGTTTGGCAGCTCGCGTGCGGTGAGGCATTATTCAACAACTATTATATCAAAAGAATTGGGCTTAACCTGCTATAACTCCGGTCGTGATGGGCAAATGATACCTTACTCTGCCGCGGTTGAAGAGGTATCGCTAAATCGCCATAAACCCAAACTGATCATTTTAGATATCAACCCCTGGGAGTTGGCTAACAACCCATCTAAATACGAAAAGCTAACCATACTATTGCCGTATTGCGATGAGCATAAAGAGCTGGTGCCTTATATTAGTGAGGTGAGCGAGTTTGAACGGTATAAGCTAATGTCGAAGGTTTACCCGTATAACTCATCCATATTTATTTTGGCTACCAATGCGCTGTTCCCTAAGTCGGCAAAAAAGGATAGTGCAGGTTACTTGCCGCTTGAAGGTGTAATGACTCCGGCGTATTTAGCTGAATATACCACAAGGATGCAGGCAAGGTATCAGCGTATTAAAGTGAACAAAGAAGTTCCGGAAGAGAAGGGAATAGCCTATTTTAAAAAGTTTTTAGATAACACGGCTAAATACAACATTAAAACTGTTGTGGTAATATCGCCAACAATTTTGAAGGACCCGTTTGAGTTGGATAATCAGTCGCTGGAGAAGAAGTTAGTAGTCGATATCACTAAAAAGTATCCCAATGTTACCTTTTTGGATTACTCATCCGATGCGCGATTTAACAGCCAGCCACAAAAATTTTCGGATGAGTTTCACCTGAACAGGTATGGCTCTGAGGAGTTTTCGACCGGCTTTGCCAGGTATTTGAAAGCTAATAGGTTTGTGGAGTAATAAGAGCGTATTGTGCGCTTAATCCCATTTAATTCTAAATATGTCATTGCGAGGAACGAAGCAATCGCGAACTAATCAAGTCCGCCTTGCCTCCTTGCGATTGCTTCGTTCCTCGCAATGACGAATGGATAAAATGCGTTAATTAAATCGCTCCTTTAAATATTTCCCGGTGTGAGAATTTTTCTCTTTGATTAAATTCTCAGGTGTGCCTTCAAAAACTACTTTACCGCCGTAGTTACCACCTTCGGGGCCAATGTCAATTACCCAATCGGCGCATTTAATCACGTCCATGTTGTGTTCAATTACGATAATGGTATTGCCATGTTCCATTAAAGCATCGAATGATTTGAGCAGCTTTTTGATATCATGAAAATGCAAACCGGTTGTTGGCTCATCAAAAATGAACAACGTTTTGTTGGCGTTGTTCCCTTTCACCAGGAAGGACGCCAGCTTGATCCGCTGTGCTTCGCCGCCGGATAGGGTGTTTGATGATTGTCCTAAATGTACATAGCCCAAACCAACATCAACCAGCGGTTTTATTTTGCTGATGATCTTCGGCTCTTTGGAGAAGAACTCCAAAGCTTCGTCAATGGTCATGTTCAGTACATCGTCAACGTTCTTTTCGTTGTAGGTAACGTCGAGCACGTGTTGTTTAAAGCGTTTGCCTCCACAGGTTTCGCAGGTTAAAAATATATCGGCCATAAACTGCATTTCTATCTTCACCTCGCCTTCGCCTTGGCAGGTATCGCAACGGCCACCCTCTACGTTGAACGAGAATGCTGATGGTTTCAATCCGGCTGCTTTGGCTGTGGCTTGTGATGAATACAGGTTACGGATCTCGTCCCAGGCCTTAACATAAGTTACCGGGTTAGAGCGTGATGAACGGCCAATCGGATTTTGATCCACCAGTTCAACTTGTTCAATTTTACGATAATCACCTTCAATGCTATCGTAGCTGCCGGTTTGTTCTCCCGTATAGCTGCCCAATGCTTTTTGGATGGCCGGTGCTAAAATGCGTTTAACCAAACTTGTTTTGCCTGAGCCTGATACACCCGTAACAACCGTTAGTATCCCGATAGGAAATTTAGCGGTAACGTTCTGCAAATTATTTTCGCGTGCGCCTTTGATCTCGATAAAATCGGTCCAGGGGCGGCGGTGTTTTGGAATGGCTATCTCTTCGCGGCGGCTTAGGTATTTGCCTGTTAAGCTATGGTCGTCGGTTAATATTTCGGTATATGTTCCGGTGAATATCAATTCACCGCCATTTGTTCCGGCTTCGGGGCCAATGTCTATCAGGTAATCTGCGGCCTGCATAATTTCTTCTTCGTGCTCAACGATGATTACTGTGTTCCCTACATCCCGTAAAGATTTTAATACGCCAATTAGCTTTTGTGTATCGCGTGGGTGCAAACCAATGCTCGGTTCATCTAATACATAAATAGACCCCACCAAACTACTACCTAAAGAAGTAGCCAGATTGATCCGTTGCGATTCACCTCCCGAAAGGGTGTTTGATAAACGGTTCAGGGTTAAATATCCCAAGCCAACATCGTTTAAAAAGTTTAACCGGTTAATGATCTCTAAAAGTAAACGCTTACCAATGGTTTGATCGTGCTCGTTCAGTTTCAAATCGCGGAAAAACTCATAAGCTTTATCCAGCGGCATTAATACAATATCGGTAATGGATTTACCATCGATCTTAACGTAAGATGCATCCTGACGCAAACGGCTGCCTTTGCAATCCGGGCAATTGGTTTTGCCACGATAGCGGGATAGCAGTACCCGGTATTGTATTTTATAAGTTTGCTCTTCCAGTTCCTTAAAAAAGGCATCCAATCCACGGAAGTGTTTGTTGCCTTTCCACAACAATTCCTGCTGCTTATCGGTTAATTGATTGTATTGGCGATGGATAGGAAAATCGAATTTTAATGATTCCTTAACCAGCTTATCATTCCACTCGCGCATTTTTTCGCCGCGCCAGGGGGCAATAGCTCCTTCGTAAATGGTTTTGCTTTTATCGGGGATAACCAGGTCCTCGTCAATGCCAATTACCTTGCCGTAACCTTCGCACTTTTTACAAGCGCCGTAAGGGTTGTTAAAACTGAAAAAATTTGGCGATGGCTCTTCAAAACGCATTCCATCTAACTCGAACCTATCACAAAAGAATTGTTCTTTTTCTGTTTCGCCATCAGGCAACTGGTATCGCACATAGCAATCGCCTTTACCTTCAAAAAAAGCGGTTTGGGCGCTATCTGCAGCACGGCTCAGGGTTTCTTCTTCACCGTTTTTGTTGATACGGTCAATAACTATTTTAAGCTCTTCATCGTCTTTCAACGTTTCGTTACCTACCTCAATATCTTCGAGCATGCTCTCTATACGGGCCAACTTGCCGCGATATTCCACACGGACAAAGCCTTTTTGCATTAATACGGCCAGCTCTTCTTTTAAACTGCGGTTATTATGCGGGTGCAAGGGGCATAAAACGGTAACGGTAGTATCATCGGGCAAAGCACCAATAAAATTTACCACATCGGTAACGGTATCTTTTTTAACCTCCTGACCAGATACCGGTGAAATGGTACGGCCTATGCGCGAGAACAATAATTTTAAATAATCGTAGATCTCGGTTGATGTGCCTACGGTTGACCGTGGATTTGATGTAATTACCTTTTGCTCAATGGCGATGGCCGGGGCAATACCACGGATGTAATCAACATCGGGCTTGTTCATTCTACCCAAAAATTGGCGGGCGTATGATGAAAGGCTCTCTACATAGCGGCGCTGGCCCTCGGCATAAAGGGTATCAAAGGCGAGTGATGATTTGCCCGAACCCGACATACCTGTAATTACAACCAGTTTATTTTTAGGGATGGCCACGTCCATATTTTTGAGATTATGTACCCTGGCGCCCTTTATTATGATGTTTTTATGCGAATCCTGCTCTGCTTCTATCTTCATCTAAATGTTAAAAAACCTTAAATATTTGTGTAATAAGAACAATGTTCTTAAATTGTTTAGCATTTGCAAAAATATGGCTTATAGCTGGTTTAAAAATCAGAATTAAGTATTTTATTATTTGCAGATTGTCAAAATATTTATTTCATTTGAATAACGAATTTACTCACTAAAATATTTCCCCTATAGATAGCAACTCTACTTTATAAAATTTCGTATATTAATTTAGACTTAAAGTAGTAATTCTATGGATTTCCAACAGACTAGTGACCAGGATTTGATCCATCTTTATATTGGCGGCGATGAAAAAGGCCTTCAGGAACTGATACGCCGTTACCAACAAAAAATTTATACTTCCATTTATCTATTGGTTAAGGATGAGTACCTTGCCGAAGATATTTTTCAGGATACGTTTATTAAGGTTATCAATACCCTTAAAGCCGGGCGCTATAACGAGGAAGGTAAGTTTTTACCATGGGTGATACGTATTGCCCATAATTTGGTTATTGACCATTTTAGAAGAGAAAAACGTACCCCGGTAATTAACAATGGCGACGACTTTGATATTTTTGAAGTGCTGGGTCGTTATGATGAAAGTATTGAAGATAAGCTGGTGCGCGAACAAACCCACCGCGACCTTAAAGGATTGATACACCTTTTACCATCTGAACAAAAAGAGGTATTGATAATGCGCCATTATGGTGATCTGAGCTTTAAAGAGATTGCCGATATTACCGAAGTGAGCATTAACACCGCTTTGGGCCGTATGCGTTACGCGCTGAATAATTTGCGTAAGATGTTACAAAGTAAAGAAGGTACGTTGAAGTTGAATAATTAGTAGTGGTTGATGGCCGTAAGGCCGATGTAGAATTGTTATTATGTATGGCGATGGGTTTGAAAACCTGTCGCCATTTTTTTACCTGAGTGGGATTGGCTTTACTGTCTGTCATTGCGAGCCTGCCTGCCGGCAGGCTCGCAATTGTAAAGGTTTATTAATTCGGTAACAGAATTAGCTTTATACTATGTAAGCTAAAAGTTATGCGGAATATTAATAATGACCTAACGCTAAAGCGGAACTATCTGAGCAAGTATC
>NZ_JBDSCA010000080.1:0-80413 GCF_039921305.1 Mucilaginibacter sp. | reverse complement strand
CCAGCTAAAATCAGGAACGAAGTTTGGCGGGTAGCCTGCGCCAAATACATTGGCACTTACGCCTACTACAGTACCGGTGTTAAACATGGTGTTGATTCCGGTTTTTGAATGATCGCCCATAATTAGGCCACAAAACTGCAAGTTTGTGCTGCGATACCGCCCACTGGGATAATCCCAAAGTTTAACTTCGGCATAGTTGTTTTTAAGGTTGGAGTTATTGGTATCGGCGCCTAAATTACACCACTCGCCTATTACAGAATTGCCCAAATAGCCCTCGTGACCTTTGGCGGAATATCCCCATAGTATAGAGTTGTTCACCTCGCCACCAATGCGACAGTATGGGCCAACCGTTGTTCCGCCGTAAATCTTAGTACCCATTTTCACCTGCGAGTTGTTACACAGCGCGAATGAGCCACGGATATGTGTCCCTTCCCAAACCTCGGTACTTTTGGCCAGATAAATAGGGCCCAGTTTAGAGTTAAAGGTTGAGCATTCGGCTTCGGCACCTTCTTCAGCAAAAAAGTTATCGCCAATAAAAGTATTGGTTGAGCTTAATGTGGCGCTGGTGCGGCCTTTTGTTATCAGTTTAAAATCGTTAGCTATTTCAGCAGCGTTGTTTTTGAAGATATCTTCGGGATACTTCAAGCTAATGAAATTACCTGAGTAATTTACCGACTTGTATTTTGCAAAGTCGGACGCTTTAAATGCTTTGGCATCCGATTCATTAAGCTTTATCGCGATAAGCAAACCATCTTTAACCAAAGCCTTGCTGCCATGTAGCGCGGCTATGGCGTCTATCAGGGCTTCGTCCGGGCAAACCGAACCGTTGATGAACAAATTACGATCTTCAATTTTAAGCGGGAATTTGACTTGCAAATAGGGCTCGGTTAAAAAAGAGTAGCCTAATTTAAGCGCGGTTGCCCATTTTTGAGCTATAGTTACAATTCCAATGCGTAAATCGGCAACGGGACGGGTGTAAGTTAGCGGTAATAAGGTATTGTGTGCGTTATCGTCGAACAGGATGATTGCCATGCGACAAAAATAAAAAAAGTCCCGACTGGAAAGCCGGGACTTTGAAATATTTATTCAATAGATACTGATTATCTTTTGTAACGTGTTTTGAATTTATCAATACGACCGGCAGTATCAATCAACTTCATCTTACCAGTAAAGAACGGGTGCGATGTGTGAGAAATTTCTAACTTAACTAAAGGGTACTCATTACCGTCTTCCCATTTAATGGATTCTTTAGTGTCTATGCATGATTTTGTTAAGAAAGCGTAGTCGTTCGACAAGTCTTTAAAAACAACAAATCTATAGCTGGATGGGTGCAAATCTTTTTTCATCTTATTATATTCCTTTTCAAAAGAGGCGCAAATATAGCTTTTTTAATTAAATAGTAAAAATTAATAAGCTAAATTTATCAACAATTTAAAAGTGGTTATCAATTGTATAATTTATTGCTTTTTAAATGTATAAGGCAAGTTGTTAAACTGCCCACTTGTTACGGCGTTTGACGTGATAGATACCACATTGCCGCTACCATCATAAGTATATAGCGTTGTATTAAAAGAGAATGTACCGGTAATTAGTTTTTTGGCAACATCAATAGATGAGATTGTAACATAGGCCCCCTTTAAACTACCTACCGGCTTAGATACGCCACTGGTTATGGTATAGTAATTGGGCTTAAAGGTAGTAGTATCCGAATAGGTTTGGGCTATTAATGTGCTATCGAGTGCTGTAGCTGCTTGCGTAAGGTTCAAAACTACTTTATGCGTACCGGCGGTATCAGTAGCGGTACAGGTAAATGTTTTAGTTTTAGCCGTTGCGTTATAAGTTAAAGTTGCGCTAACGGTTTTTGGCGTCCACAAGGTGCCGTTTACATACGCATTAAACAATACGGTGCTGGTTGTTGTAGTGGTATCGGTTGTATCGGTACTGTCTGACTTTTTGCAAAATTGCAGTAACACTGCTGATAATAATAGTACAATGAGTAAGGAACGTTTTTTCATCCGGGCGTTTTATAGTGTTAAAGCTGCAAAAGTATCTATTTATATGAAATTATGATGAACATTTGGTTTAGAAATGGTTTGGGAACAATTATTTAACTAAAATTAACAATTAAACAGCGATATGCTATTCTATGCAATCTCCTGGCAAAGCTCTATCAACACCCCATTGGCGCTTTTAGGGTGCACAAAGCAAACCAGTTTATTATCGGCACCGGGCTTGGGTTCGTCGCTTAAAAGGGTGAAACCTTCGGCTTTTAGTCGGGTCATCTCGGCGCGTATATCCGCTACAGCAAAGGCGATATGATGAATACCCTCGCCCTTTTTATCAATAAACTTAGCTATCGCACTATCGGGATGGGTAGCCGTTAAAAGTTCAATTTTATTGGGTCCGGTTTGCAAAAACGCGGTTATTACATGTTCTGTTTCCACGGTTTCTGTTTTGTATACCGGGGTGTTTAAAAGGTTTTGATATACACCTTTAGCCGCTTCCAGATCACGCACCGCAATACCAATATGCTCTATCTTATCCATGTCCAAATATTGCAAATTAATGACTACCAAACACTATTTTGACCATTATTTTGGAATGATTATAAATTATGTTACTTATATTTGCAGTGTTAATTATTACATAATCGGATTTAAACGATGAACCTTCCAATATATTTAGATAACAACGCCACTACCCCGATGGATCCAAGGGTTTTAGAAGCTATGCTGCCTTACTTTACCACTAAGTTTGGTAATGCCGCAAGCCGCAACCACCCTTTTGGCTGGGTAGCCGAAGAAGGCGTTGATTATGCCCGCGAACAAGTTGCCAAATTGATTGGCGCGAACGAGAAAGAAATTATCTTTACTTCGGGTGCTACCGAAAGCGATAACTTAGGTATCAAGGGTGTTTTTGAAATGTACAAAGAAAAAGGTAACCACATCATTACCTGTACCACAGAGCATAAAGCTGTTTTAGATACTTGCAAACACGTTGAAAAACTGGGCGCGCGCGTTACTTACTTAGATGTTCAAAGCGATGGTTTAATTAACCTTGCCGACCTTGAAGCTGCCATGACACCGGAAACTATTTTGGTTTGTATCATGTACGGTAATAACGAAATTGGTGTGATACAACCCGTTAAAGAAATTGCCGCTATTGCTCACAAACATGGCGCTTTGTTTATGACGGACGCTACACAAGCGGTTGGTAAAATACCGGTTGATGTAATTAAAGACGGTATTGATATCCTTGCTTTATCGGCACATAAAATGTACGGACCTAAAGGTGTTGGCGCGTTATACGTTCGCCGTAAAAACCCAAGGGTTAAAGTTACCGCTCAAATGGACGGTGGCGGTCACGAACGCGGTATGCGTTCTGGTACCTTAAACGTAGCCGGTATTGTTGGTTTGGGTAAAGCCTGCGAAATTGCCGGTTTAGATATGGAAGCCGATACTATCCGCCTATCTGCGTTGCGCGATAAATTAGAAAAAGCATTGACCGTGTTAGAGGAAAGCTATGTAAACGGAAACGTTGAGCACCGCTTACCACATGTTGCCAATATATCGTTCAAATATGTTGAGGGCGAAGGTTTGATGATGGCCATGAAAGATTTGGCTGTATCATCAGGATCGGCTTGTACTTCGGCATCGTTGGAGCCATCATACGTTTTGAAAAGCTTAGGCTTATCGGATGACTTGGCGCACTCTTCTATCCGTTTCGGTTTAGGTCGTTTTACAACAGAAGAAGAAGTTGATTACGCCATTGAAGTAACTTTGAAAGCTGTTAACCACTTACGCGAGTTATCGCCACTGTGGGAAATGTTTAAAGAAGGCATTGACCTTGACTCGATTGAGTGGGCAGAACACTAATATAGTTGTCAGTTGAGGGTTGCGAGTTGTCAGTTTTAAAAACAACTTCACACTAAAAACAACTGAGAACAAACAACTGAGAACTGATAACAATAAAACAAATAACTAAATACAAAAGCCATGGCTTATTCAGATAAAGTAATTGATCATTATACCCACCCACGCAACGTTGGTACTTTGGATAAAAGTAGCAACAGCGTAGGTACAGGCCTTGTTGGCGCACCTGAGTGCGGCGACGTAATGCGCCTTCAGATTGAAGTTAACGCTGATAACGTTATCACCGATGCTAAATTCAAAACCTTTGGTTGCGGATCGGCTATCGCGTCATCATCATTAGCTACCGAATGGTTAAAAGGTAAAAGCATTGACGATGCCATGAAAATTGACAACATGGATATTGTTGAAGAATTAGCTTTACCACCGGTAAAAATCCACTGCTCTGTTTTGGCAGAGGATGCCATTAAGGCAGCGATTAACGATTACCGTGTTAAAAACGGTATGGAAGCTTTGGTAAGCGAAAAAGCTCACCACTAAGAAATATCAGATGTTAGATATGGGGTTTACGAATCTCGCATCTAACATTTTTTACATTGCACTGTTTAGACTTAAACTAAATTAACAGGAAATAGTCTAACTTTGTAGAGATTAGTGAGAAAGACCTTTGTCTCACGTCTCAATACTAATAGCTAATACAATGGTTACTATAACAGATAAAGCAAAAAGCAAAATTGATCACCTGATGCAGGATGCAGGCATGGATGCCTCGTATTTCTTGAGGGTATCGGTTCAGGGTGGAGGCTGCTCTGGCTTATCATACAACCTTGATTTTGATAACGAAGAAAAAAAGGGCGACCAGTTTTTCGAAGATCGTGGTATCAGGATGGCTTTGGATATGAAGTCGTTTTTATACCTGGCGGGTACCGAGCTTGACTTTACCGACGGTTTAAATGGCAAGGGCTTTAACTTCCACAACCCAAATGCGACCCGTACTTGTGGTTGCGGCGAAAGTTTCTCGGTATAAAGTACTCAGATATTTAAAACATATAAAAAGGCTTGTGGTTAATACCGTAAGCCTTTTTTATTGGGTAATAGCATGAGCAGCAAAACATTGATCCTTTTAGCCAGTCACCATCGCGAAAGCAACACGGAACAATTTGTGCAAGAGATTTATGGCGATAACCCATATCAGTTGATTAACCTGCTTGACTATCATATCCAATCCTACAGCTATAGCGGGCAGTACTCAACCGATGATGGTTTCATGAACGTGATTGCTACCATGCAGGAGTATGATGATTATGTATTTGCTACTCCCTTATACTGGTACAGCATGAGCGGCCTGATGAAAGACTTTTTTGACAGGTTAACCGATTTAACAACCGAAACTCATAAAGAGCTTGGTAAGGCTTTAAAAGGCAAATCGGTATCGGTTATTTGCGCCGGGAGTGATCCTCAACCACCGCTTGGTTTTGAACAGCCTTTTATGCTAACGGCTCAGTATTTTGGGATGATTTTTAAGGGAGTTAGCTATAAGGCGTTTGTGAAGTAAACGTTTATTATCTTGGTTTATACATTTTGGGTAATTGAAATAATTTAAGTAAATCTTGTTAGATAGATTAATAGAATTAATGCCTTATAACATTTCCTACAAATAATAAGTAACTTAGCCTTAATTAAACCTAATTACATGGCTATTATCATTTCTACCTCCACAGGTAATGTAGCATTAATCGACTTACCACAAGAATGTCCGTTTTGCCACAAGTCGATTACCCCCACTGCAAAATCTGGCCATATAGGGAAAGAGCTACAGGTGCTAATGCTTTGCCCGAACAATTCATGTAAAAACTCATTTATTGGGTACTACAATTCAGTCGGTGTCAGTGGTTATAGATTTATTCATTCATCAAAAGGGGAAATAGTAAAATCTCAATTTACCAAAATTATAAATGAAATATCCCCCAATTTTTCAATTATTTATAATCAGTCTTTTTATGCTGAACAAGAGAACCTTTTAGAAATCTGTGGTGTGGGCTATAGAAAAGCACTAGAATTTCTCATAAAGGACTATTTAGTTTCTAAAGACCCTGATAACAAAGACAAAATTGAGGTTAAACTATTAGGTAGGTGCATTGATGAGCACATTACCGACAACAACATTAAAACAGTTGCCAAGAGAGCAGCGTGGTTAGGTAACGACGAAACTCATTATATTAGAAAGTGGGAAGGTAAGAACTTAAATGACTTGAAAAAATTAATTCAATTGACTATTCATTGGATTGAAATGGAGGCATTAACAAAATCTTTCGAAGTAGAAATGCCAGGCTAATTACCATTTCTTACTACAACTCTTTCCTCAACCTCGCCACGGGTATATTCATTTGCTCACGGTACTTGGCAACTGTCCTCCGTGCGATGTTATAACCTTTATCTTTCAATATTTCGGTTAATTTTTCATCTGCTAAGGGATGGTGCTTGTCTTCGGCGCCAATGAAATTTTCGAGTATCTTCTTTACCTCTTTGTTGGATACCTCTTCGCCGCTTTCCATTTGGATCGCTTCGCTGAAGAATGATTTGAGCAGGAAGGTACCGTGCTCGGTTTGTACGTACTTGGAGTTGGCTACGCGCGATACGGTGGAGATATCCATGCCTATCCTATCGGCAATATCTTTTAATATCATGGGGCGCAGGTTACGGTCATCTCCCGTAAGGAAATATTCGTATTGGTACTGCATAATGGCATTCATGGTTTTAAGCAGTGTTTGCTGCCGTTGTTTAATAGCATCAATAAACCACTTGGCCGAATCTAACTTTTGCTTTACAAATTGAACCGCCTCACGTAGTTTTTTATCCTTTTGGGATGATTTATCGTAATGCTCAAACATATCCTGATATGAGCGGCTTACGCGCAGCTCAGGGGCATTTTTGGAGTTGAGGGTAAGTATCAGCACACCATCGTTATTGCTGATGTGAAAATCGGGTATCACCTGCATTTGCTTGGTGTTTACCTCGTTGCTATCGCCCGGTTTGGGGTTCAGTTTTAATATCTCGTTCACCACAGCTTTCAACTCTTCGGAAGTCATACTTAACTGACGTTCCATTTTATCGTAATGTTTGCGGGTGAACTCGTCAAGGTATTGTTCAACAACTATAATAGCTTTTTTGATGATCGGGTCGTTAGGATCCTTTTTGCGGAGCTGGATCAGCAAGCACTCCTGCAAGTCGCGCGCGCCAACACCGGCAGGATCAAAGCTTTGGATCAGCTTCAACATCTCTTCTACCTCTTCGTCCTCGGCCATTACATTTTGCGAGAAGGCCAGATCATCCGTTATCGACATGATGGCTCTCCGCAAGTAACCATCATCATCCAAACTACCGATGATTTGCTGCCCTATCTGGAAGTCTTTATCAGATAAGGGAACCAGGTCCAACTGTGCCTGCAAACTCTCAAAAAACGAAGATTGGATAGCTATTGGGATCTCTTTACGCTCTTCGTCATCGTCGCCATTTTGGTCATAACGTGAGCCGTAATCGTTTACATTATCATCCTGTAAATAATCGTCAATGTTAAACTCGTCAAAATCACTTTGCTCGTTATCATCCTTATTATAGCTATCATCATCAGGGTCCTTATCGGGATAAGCTTCCTCGGGCTCACTCATGTTGGATAGGCTAAAATCTTCAAGGGCCGGGTTTTCTTCCAGTTCCTCTTTGATACGGGTATCTAACGACACGGTGGGTACCTGCAACAATTTGATAAATTGAATTTGCTGCGGCGATAACTTTTGTAAGAGCTTTTGTTGTAAATTTTGTTTTAACATAACAGAGGCACAAAAATACATTAATTAGCCGAAGAATAAAGCAAGCCATGAGGCTCATTTCATATTCTGACAGATATGTAATTTTTTATAGATAACGGGATTTTATGAAATGATAAACTAAACAAATTGAAAATTGTTCGGTTTATTTGTAAATTAGTTTAAACAATATAAGCCGCACAAAGCATGAGTATAGTAAAAGAATTTAAAGAGTTTGCCGTAAAAGGCAACGTTGTTGACCTGGCAGTGGGGGTTATAATCGGTGCAGCTTTTGGTAAAATAGTTACATCCTTAGTAACTGATGTTATTATGCCACCGATAGGATTACTCTTAGGTGGATTAGATTTTAAAGATTTAAAGATTCATTTAAAACCCGCAGTGGGCAAAACTCCCGAAGTATCTATTAATTATGGCATGTTTATCAATACAGCAATTGATTTTTTAATTATAGCCTTTGTGATATTCCTGGTGATAAAAGGCATTAATGCCATGAAACGTAAAGAAGAAGCCGCACCAGGTGCCCCGCCGGAGCCAACTAAAGAAGAAATATTATTGACAGAAATACGCGACCTACTGGCAAAAAAGGCCTAATTACAGCTATTGAGCCACTAAAATCACCCTATTGTTGATATGTGGATAATTTTAGCATAAAATCAATATGTCTGGTTTGATATTTGAAAAAAGTACGCTATATTTGCGCTCTTGTTTTTTAGAACAACGAATATAATAATATAGTCATGAAAAGAACGTTTCAGCCTTCTCAACGTAAAAGAAGAAATAAACACGGGTTCCGTGAGCGCATGTCAACAGCAAATGGTAGAAGGATTTTAGCTTCACGCCGTGCAAAAGGCAGAAAAAGATTGTCAGTATCTGACGAGCGTCGTCACAAAGCATAATACTTAAATTGCTTTCCCATTAAAATGGGGACTGGTGCCGGCATATTTATATAATACACGGTACTTAGCAATAGTATGTATACATTTAAAAAAGAAGAACGGTTATGTAATAAAAGGCTAATAGACGGGCTTTTTCATAACGGTTCTTCTTTTTTATGTTATCCCTTTAAGGTTTCGTGGGCTGCCGCTCCGGCAGGTCAAACCGTTCCGGTGCAGGTAGTTTTCGCTGTAGCAAAAAAACGCTATAAACGCGCTGTTGATCGTAACCTGATCAAACGCCGCATGCGCGAGGCTTTTCGCCTGCTTAAGCAACAAGCACTGTACGATGCCTTGAAGGCTTCGGATAAAACCATCCTGCTATCCATTGGCTTCATTGGTAAAGAAATTGCCGACTATAGCATGATGGAAAAGAAAATGCTCAAAACCTTATTACAAATTAGTACAGCGGCTACATCTGCCACAGCATGAAATTTATCCTCAACATATTGAAATCAATTGTTGGTGGTTTATTTATTGCACTAATTAAAATTTATCAATTAATACTATCTCCACTTTTGGGCGCGCAATGCCGCTATACTCCTACCTGCTCGCAATATGGTGTGGAAGCTATAAAAAAACATGGCGCATTTAAAGGCGGATGGTTAACTTTGAAACGTATTGCCCGCTGCAACCCCTGGGGTGGCCACGGGCACGATCCTGTTCCATAACAACAATGAGCTTAATCTTACTTATAGAAACCGCTACCACATCATGCTCCGTTGCTTTGGCAGAGGCTGATGCGATAATCGCTTTACGCGAAATTGACCAGCGTAATATTCACGCCGAGGTGATTACTGTTTATATTGACGAAGTTTTTAAAGAAACCGGCAAACTGATAGCCGATATTGATGCCGTTACGGTTAGTTCCGGCCCTGGTTCATATACGGGTTTGCGTATTGGCGTATCTACCGCTAAGGGTTTATGCTTTTCGTTAGATAAGCCTTTGATCACTATTGAAACATTATCATCAATGGCGCATGGTTTAATTGCTCGTGGCGAGGTTGAAATAACACCTAACACATTACTTTGCCCTATGATAGATGCGCGCCGTATGGAAGTTTATACAGCCTTGTTTGATAGTACGGGGAAAGAAATTAAAGCTACCGCTGCCGAGATAATTGACGTGAATAGTTTTGACGATGTATTGGCTAAAAATGAGATTATATTTTTTGGCGATGGTGCCGAGAAATGCAGAACCACATTGAGCCATCAACCCAATGCGATATTCGTGGATGGGTTTTCAAATTCGGCGCGCGACCTGCTGGTGCCCGCGATTCAAAAACTAAACCATCAGGATTTTGCCGATGTTGCATATTTTGAACCCTTTTATTTAAAAGACTTTATTGCGGGAGTTAAAAAGCAATAAAGTATTGATAACTAATAAAACTGTGATTAAGAAATACATAAAACGGGGATTAGATTTATATAAATTTGATTAACTGGTACTACTATTTTATTTGCAAAACCATTACTACTGGTAAAGCGATAGTCTTATAAAACGTTTTTTGCAGTGGAAACTACTTTCATTATTTTTTTATCAGGTGTTATATTGATACATACAACAATTGCGCCCTAATTCACACACAACTATTAAATAGCCTAGACATTGCTCTGTGAGCAATGTCTAGGCTATTGTTTGTATATTTCAGCAATAAACACAACTAAGCTTAAGGTTTACGCGCGGGAAACATATTCCCCATACTGTGAAAAATAAAACATGGAAGAAATAGAAGACCCCACCGAATCACTTCACGAGCATATACACGAGGGCGCTCATCACGCCGAAGCGGAAGGTAATAAATGGATAGTTTATGTGGCCTTAACTACAGCTATCATTGCCGTACTATCGGCCATTACAAGTTTGCTTGCCGCGCACCATGCTGATGAAAGTATGCTGAGCCAGATACACGCCAGCGATCAATGGTCGTACTACCAGGCTAAAGGCATTAAAACCGAAATCTTAGTATCGGACGGAAAACTTTTGAAAGCGATGGGAAAAGAGCCTATTGCCGCCGACGAGGAAAAGATAAAAGAGAATAAAAAGCAGCAGGAAGAGATCATGGAAAAGGCCAAGGAGGCCGAAGCCGAATCGCACCGTGATGTTGAGGCGCATAATACCTTAGCACGGTCGGTTACTTTGTTTCAGATCGCGATCGCTATCGGGGCAATTTCAATATTGATCAAAAAACGTATTTACTGGTTTATTAGCCTGGGGTTTGCGCTGTTCGCTGCTTTCTTTTTTGTGTTGGAGGTTTTGGGGAGGTAGGCTAACTTACTTTTCTTCCCTACCTGTCATTGCTGGTACGAAGCAATCGCGAACTATGCAAGTCCGCTATTGATGGCGAATACGGCTCCGTGCGATTGCTTCGTACCTCGCAATGACACGGGAGATTAGTAATCCCAATCTAAACAGTCTTCTCCGGCGGGCCGTAGAACTTTAAGCCCATAATACCAACGATGATCATCAGGATAAAGCAGAACTCTATTACAGATACTTTTTGTTTGAAATAAAGCAATTCGATCAATTTCAATACAATGATGGTCATGGCCGTCCAAACTGAATAGGCGGTTGAGTTCGACAGCGTTTTTAATGCAAGTGAGAAGAAAAAGATATTACCTACCCCGAAAAGGATATAACCTAAAAGTGGGATAAGGGCCGGTAAACCACCATCCATTTTATAAAAATTATCAAACCTGATGGTTTTTAATTGAGCCAGACTGAAGTACTTAACAGAGTAAGTCCACAGGGCTTCGAACAATGATGCGATCAACAAAAATAACCAGCGCAATTTGGTAAATGTGTATTAGTGAATGATAATTAGCTTAGTAACCTGCAATATATAAAATTGTTTTAAAACTCCTGCAATTCCGGTTCATCAGTTTTTATAGACTCTGAGGGATGCCTTGACGGTGGTAATGGACGGGGTATGGGCATTAGCGGCATACCAAACATTTTCCGGAAAAAGTTCATGATATTGGGGCGCAGGTTATAATACCGGGCAAACCATTTGTGTTTTAACATCTGTTGCTCGTCAAATCGCTTTACCGAGAAGGCGTGCTGCAAAAAGTAATCGCGTGGGTAATCATAATGCAAACCCCAGTTCTCCGGTTCGTTACCTGGCTTAAAACCAGGGTCGTAAGCGGTACCGAAAAGGTGATCCCAGATGGCGAACTTGGTGCTGAAATTGGCATGAAAAACCTCTTCATAGTTGGCATGGTGCCACAAGTGCAGTTCGGGCGTGTTAATGAGGTATTTAAGTTTGCCCAGTTTTACATTGATATTGGCATGAATAAACATTCCCTGTACGGCATCAAACATGGCCTTTATTGGGATAACGATTGAATACGGCCCAAGCAAAATAATGATGGGCGCGAACTCGATGGTTTGGTTAATGATGATCTCGAGCGCGTGTGAACGTGAGCCAGCCATAAAATCGACATGTTTGCCACTATGGTGCGCCTCGTGCGTACGCCAAAAGAACGGGCTGTAATGCTGAAAACGGTGGAAGAGATAAATATACAGATCGTGTGTGATCACAAAAAAAGCGACCTGCAGCCAAACCGGCCATGCTTGAAACGCTTTGATACCATCCCAATGCACGTGCTGCTGCATGGGCGAAATGATGTAATCAAATATGAGGATCTTTAAAAAGAAGCTTTGAATCAGCGTGTACCAGATCAGATCAACCCAAAAACCATCACGAAAAAAAGGCAAACCTTTGCGGTATGGTGCAATACGTTCCCAGGTAATCATGATCACTATCCAGCATACCATGATGATGGAAGTAATTAAGGTTACGTGATTAAAATGTTCCTCGGCTGCACTCATCGATTTCTATTTCTTTTAAAGATTGTGTCATTGCGAGCGATAGCGTGGCAACCGCACGGACGCCGAGCCGCCATACAGGGCGAACAATGCTTCCGTGCGGTTGCTTCGTGCCTCGCAATGACACAGTTTAAGTCAGCGTATATTACTTTGCACCAGCCGGCGTGTTGATATTAACGCGTAAACGTTTCATCGGGCCAATTTCGCTTTCGTATACTTTCTTTACTCCATCGCCCAAAGCGGTTTCCACGTCGCGGATATCGCGTACCAAACGCTGAAAACCTTGTGGCTCAACTGATGCGGCATGGTCTGATCCCCACATGGCGCGGTCTAACGTAAAATGGCGCTCAACAAAGGTTGCGCCTAATACGGCGGCCGCCTCGGTGGTAGCTAAGCCGGTTTCGTGGCCAGAATAACCTATTGGTGCTTCAGGATATTTAGCTGCTAATGTTGGGATCATTTTCAGATTTAACTCTTCTGGTTTACATGGGTAAGCCGAAGTTGAGTGAGCCATCATTACCGGATAGTTCGGGTCAAAATCATAAACCAGTTTCATCGCGTCTTCTATCTCAGTCATGGTTGACATGCCTGATGATAACATTAACGGACGACCGGTAGCTATTATTTTCTCGATCAATGGAAAATCTGTTAACGAAGCCGATGCCAATTTGTAAACCGGAGTATCAAATTGCTCCATAAAATCAACAGAATCAACATCCCAAACAGATACAAACCAATCAATACCCAACTCTTTACAATGGGCAGCAATAGCACTGTACTCTTCAACACCAAATTCGGTTTTGCGTTTGTAATCAATATAGCTCATACGGCCCCAGGGGGTATCGCGCATAATTTCCCATTGGTCTTTTGGCACACAAATTTCCGGTGTACGTTTTTGAAACTTAACAGCATCTACATGCGCAGCTGCGGCCTCGTCAATTAATTTTTTTGCAATATCCAGCGATCCGTTGTGATTAATACCGATTTCGGCAATAATGTAACAAGGCTGACCGGCGCCTATTTTACGACCGGTATTTAAACTGATAACTTTACTCATTTTAGTTTTTATTACTATTTGATTGAACCGAGATTATTAACTCGGCGAATTCTCTGAAACATCCTTTGCCACCATCGGCCTGGCAAACATAATCTACTGCATCGCATACAAAAAACAATCCATCAGCGGGGCTGGCGGTAAAACCTACCATCGCCATAATCTCCAAATCGTTGGCATCATCGCCTATATACGCAATCTGCTCAGGCTGCAATTCTAAACTTGTTAATATATGGCGCAATACCGCAGGTTTATCTTTTATGCCCAAATATAGCTGGGTTATTTTCAATTTTTCGGCACGTTTGGCAACCGATGGAGATAGCTCGCCGGTGATTATCCCGGTTTCTATCCCTGTTAAATTACGCAGGCGCTCTACTCCCATCCCATCGCGAATGTTGAACTTTTTTAACAGTTCGCCATTCTCGCCATAGTAAACTCCGGCATCGGTTAAAACACCATCGCAATCGGTTATCAATAGTTTAACTTTTGATACCTTAGCTATTTGCTCATCGGTTAAATGTGCAAATGGAGTGGTTATTTGTTTTTGCTGATCTGCCATTATATCGCCGTCCAGCCTCCGTCTACAACTAAATTAGCGCCCGTCATATATGCTGATGCATCACTGGCTAAAAACACCAATGCACCCTGATAATCATCAGATTTTGCCATGCGGCCCAGTAAGGTTTTGGCAGAGTAATTTCCTATAAAAAACTCATCCTGGCTGTTTTCAACACCACCCGGCGAAAGCGTATTTACCCTCACTCCTTTATTACCCCAATAAGCAGCCAAAAAGCGTGTGAAGTTTATTACAGCGCCTTTGGTTACCGGGTAAGCGGCAGATTTATAAAAGGTTTGCTCGCCACAGCTATTTTTGTAAATGCTTTGATCCGGACCAACCATACCATAGGTAGATGCCACATTGATAATGCTGCCGCTACCTTGCTCGGCCATTACGGTGCCCAATATTTGTGAGCATAAAAACACACCTGTAACATTCACATCCAACGATTTTTGAAAGGCATCCAAAGGATAATTCTCAAAAGCCGAAAGTTCCGCGGCCATTGCGGGGTTCTCGAACATGTCGTTTATTGCGGCGTTGTTCACCAATATATCTATCGAACCGTATTTGGCTACAATAATATCACGGGCAGCTTTTAATGAATCCTGACTGGTTACATTAACGCCTATGCCCAAATGGTGTGCGCCTAACTCATGAGCGAACATTTTAGAATACTCTTCATTAACATCGGCAACAACCACGTTGGCACCGGCATGAGCCAGCGCTTCGCAATGTTTTTTACCGATAAGGCCCAAAGCACCGGTTACAACCGCTATTTTACCTTTTAGTGAGAACAGATCAGTCATGATTTAAACCGTCGCTTTTTTAGGCTTGATATTGTAATCGCTCACCTTGCGGAAAACGGCTTCAAGCACTTCGCCTTTCAGGTAGCTTTTTACATTTCCACTTTCGATAGCTTCTTTCATTATCGGCATTACATCGCGGTAAGCTGTTAGTGTGTAAGCTAAGTCTTCATCGCTGTGGCTAAAACACATGTTGTGGAAACCTGCCCATAGCACACCTCGTTTGATCATTTCCTGCTGCATTAAGGCTTTTACTTCCAATCCGTTACCGGCATCAGGTGTAAAGGTTACCATTGAGCGGCAGTTATAGCCAACACATTTGGTGTATTTATCCATACCGGTTTCTATCGCGATCTGGTTGTAACCGTCTTTCATTACGGCACCTTTTTCGTCTAAGTATTGCGGTACATTTTTGTCTTGAAGTTCTTTTATTGTAGCGATTGATGCAGCCAATGATAAAGTTTCGCCACCAAAGGTGGTATAGCTAAACACTTCTGAATTGAACAGGTCCATTACATCCTTACGGCCAGTCAATATCGCGATAGGCATACCGTTAGCGCAAGCTTTTGAGTAAACGGCCAAGTCAGGCTTCACATCAAAATATTCCTGCGCACCACCAATGGCTATACGAAAACCGGTCCACATTTCGTCGAAGATCAACAGCGTACCGTTTGCTTTACAAACTTCGGCAAGCTCTTTCAAAAAGCCCGGTTTCGGAGCCTCGAAAATGAATGGTTCTAATATTAAAGCGGCAACGGTTTCATCCAATGCTGCTTTAATGCTTTCGATATTGTTGTAATCGAAAGTGTAAGTCATGTTCTGGATAGATTCCGGGATACCGGCGTTACGGCTGGTAACACCGATATACCAATCATGCCAGCCATGGTAACCACAGCAAAATACAGTTTCGCGACCGGTAAAGGCACGTGCCACACGGATAGCTGCCGAACAAACATCGGCACCGGTTTTAGAGATTTTTACAGCCTCTGCATTCGGAATGATGGATTGGATCAGTTCAGAAAACTCAACCTCTAAAGGATGCATTAACGAGAATGTGATACCTTCTTCCAGTTGTTTTTTGATGGCTTCGTCAACCGCTGGATAAGCGTAACCTAAAGAGATTGGGCCGATAGCAGCATTGAAATCGATATATTCGTTACCGTCAACATCCCAAACGTGTGAGCCTAAGCCCTTTTGGATATATTTTGGCGCTACACCTTTTGTCCACTGGCCGGGGCCCTTGGCTAAAGTTTGTGTAACCGGAGCCTGCACTTTAAGCGCGCGCTCATACATTTCGTCAGATTTGGTGATCACCGGATAATCGGCGTTGAATTTTACGGTATTTGGCATTTTATGTTGTTTAAACGTTGTAAAGTTGGAATATTGAAACGTTTGAATGTTATTAAGACTTGTACTTTTGTTATTTGTTACTCGGCAAACTCTGGGGTTGCAATTTCGGGCTGTATCGCGTTGGTAGTGTGGCCCAAAATCTTTTCGGCAATTTGCTTGCCGGTGAATCCTTCGTATTCTAAAACGGCAGGCAGTAAAGCTGGCTTGAACCATTTACCATCTAAACCGTAAGGCATAACTTTGGCAGTGGTTTGGTGCTTCAATAAGGTTTCGGCCACTATGCTGTATAAACCACCTGTGTTAAAGTGATCTTCGAGCGTTACAACCAGTTTTGATGTTTTAGCTACCTTAATGATAGCTGCTTCATCAACCGGTTTAAGGCTGCGCATGTTTACTAAACCTACAGACAGGCCTTGCTCTTTTAATATATCAACAGCTACTAAAGCTTGCTCAAATAATAAACCGTAGGTTAAAATGGTTACATCTGTTCCTTCGGATATCACTTCGGCTTTGCCAATCTCAAAGGGGCTATGGTTATAAGTGGTTTGGCGGGTGTTGATACGTACGTAAGCCGGGTTTGGTGATGCCCAGATGGCTGGCAGCATACCTACCAGATCCTGCTCATCCGCCGCAGCGAAAACAGTTACGTTAGGGATACCACGCATAATGGAAATATCTTCAACAGCCTGGTGGGTAGGGCCGTTACCATCCGACAAAAAGCCGGGGATAAACGAGCTCAACTTTACAGGAAGGTTCGGGATACCCGCATCTGTGCGGATAAACTCAAAAGCGCGCATACTTAAAAAGGTAGCCAGCGCGTGCAAAACCGGGATACGGCCACGCAAAGCTAAACCGGCAGCAGCGCCAACCATGGTTTGCTCGGTGATACCGGTATCAACAAAACGTTTACCCAATTTGGCGGGCAGATTGCGTACCAAAGCACGGTTCTCGGCGGTCATCACCACAAAGCGATCATCTTCGAGGGCGAGTTTGGTTAATAATTCTTCGTACGACATATTATCTTACTACTAATGTTTCTGATGTTAATTGGGTTACTTCTTCTCCGGCAAGCTCTTTTAAAAGCGACTCAACTTCTTCGCTGTTAAAGTTACAGAACCAGCGGTCGGCACGGGCCTCGATGCTTGGCAGGCCTTTACCACGAACGGTATCGGCAATTACTACGTTCAGCTTACCTTCTTCAAAAGGATAAGCGTTGAACGCGCCACGCAGAGCGTCAAAATCGTGACCATCAATCCGTTTAACGGCTGCACCAAATGCGGTAAATTTATCGTGTAACGGCTCTAACGGAATCAAGTCCTCAGTTGCCATATTAGCCTGGAACTGGTTACGGTCAACCACAAAGATCAGGTTATCCAGTTTGTGTGCTCCGGCAACTAACACGGCTTCCCAACAGCTACCTTCGTTCAGCTCGCCATCACCTAAAATACAGATAACCTTGTTTTTGCCACCACGCATTTTAATATCCAAAGCCACACCCAAAGCTACCGAAGGCAAGTGCCCCAGTGAACCTGAGTGAAACTCGATACCATCAATTTTGGTGTTAGGGTGCCAGTAAATATTATCGGAAGTTGAGAGGTGATTTTTTAGCCTTTCGGGATCCATTAAACCGATCTCGGCAAAGGTGCCGTAAAGGGCGGGTACATCATGACCTTTAGAAAGGAACAGATAATCGCGGTTCGGATCCTCTAAGTTATCTTTATTGATGTTTAAATATTCGGCGTAGAGGTAAACAATTAAGTCGGTTGCGGATAAAGAAGCGCCGACAAAGCAGCCCCCATCGGTTGACATGCGGATAATGTGCTGGCGAACTTTAAACGCGATATCCTTTAAATCACTCATATATAGAAATTATTTATACTTTTTATTAGCGTGTAACAAGCCTCAAATATAGCAAGAATGTTACTGGTTTGATAATGTTTTGGTGTTTTGAGCACCCACCGTTTTCAGCTCATCCAAATGGTTACGGTACCAGTTAACACCGGCATAATCGGCGTTGATCTGATAAATTTCGGGTTTTTGATCTAACAGGACTAAGATGTCACCACACGAAAAGTTTACTTTCCCGGGATATAACTCCTCGTATACGCGATTGATGAAATCGTAATCGGCAGGGTAATCAATGGTGAACCGGTGCGACATGGAATAATCCAAACCAGCGGACCAGGTAATGTTAGCAATGTTGAATTTATCAGGATTTTCCCAGATGTAAGGCGTGGTATGTTCCAGCTCTAACGGGCGACTGGCTTCTCTCCAAGTGCGTTCCAAACAGGCAGCCGTCATGATCTCTACATCGTTACCATCGGGCCATGTAGCGGGGTGCAGGTTGTTCACAAAATCGTAGTCACCTTCATGGTCGAAATAAAAATCTAAAACCTCGTCAATAACGCGCGAATCAATAAGCGGACAGTCGGATGGGATCTTGATCACTACATCGGCATTATATTGCTTACCTGCCTGGTAATGGCGGTCGAGGCAGTTATCCAGGCTTCCGCGATAACAAGGTACGCCAATTACGGCGGCTTCGGCTTCTACAGCATCGTCTTTGGCATCGGTTGATGTGGCTATTACTATCTGCACCTGGTGCTTTACCATTTGCAGACGCTCTATCATCCTGTAAAGTAAGCTTTTACCTAAAATGGGCAGCAGCACTTTGCCGGGCAAACGGCTTGACGACATGCGTGCTTGAACTACAATAACAATATTGGTTGAACCTTGGGGCATGATATAATTAAGCAGAAGCCACTTTTAGTTCGGAGTTATCCGCATATTTAAACAACACCGGGCGGAATTTATAATTTTTGGCAAACTCATCCTTAGGGCCCTTAAATGCTACAAAATCGCGGCAAACGTTGGCTATATTACGGGCAGATGTACCACCGTTTTGAATAGGAACCAAACGGTTCAGTTCGTCGATATCAAAATAAGAGTGAACTTTTTTACCCAGGGCTATACCGGTGTAAACTACGGTTGAGTATTGGGTGATCAACTCGTCACAATTGGCTATCATCTCGTTGGTGTTGCCTGCCTGAAATATCAGGGTGTTGGCCGGGGCATGTTTGCGAATTTCGCGCTGGGCACGGGCAAACTTTTCGTTAGGATGCAGCTTGAACAGCAATTGTTTGCCGTTGGCTATCCGTACACAACGCTTGATAAAAGCGGGGCGGTTTTCAAAACGATAAGTTTCGCGCATATCGGTGGTGGCCACCATTATGTAGTTTTTATACGGAAAATCGTTATTGGTAAATTGTTGCAGGTTATCGTAATTGGGCATCCCGGTAACGATGATCTTTTCGCGATCGGTACCGGATGCTTCTACAAAATTTTTGTAACCCGGCGACGCGGTACAATATACATCGCAAATGTTTGATGATCCGTTTAGCGATGTATCGCAGCTTAACCAAAGTGGCAAACCGAGGGTTTTAACAATGGCGCTTTTTACATTAAACTTATCAATCATCCCCTCTTGTATCCAAATGGTTTTGGCGCTGGTCATCCTTTTCGGGACGATCATATCCGAACAAAAAACAACCAGTTCATAATCGTTCTTTTCGGCGCGGTAATCTATTTGCAGGTTGTGGCTACGCAGGTAGCTTTCTGATTTTGATTTGAAATTGTTACCGAGGGCGCTGCCATCGATAATTTTGGTGTGTTTTAACGCCGTATTGATAATTGGCGAATCGGTAAAAAGATGGCTGAACCAACAATCGTACTCCGGTAACTCCAACGAGATCTGGTGCATCTGAATCGTTTGATTCGGCGATCCGGTAGTAAATAATATCTTCTTTCGCATCTCCACGTGTTAAGTAAAAACTTAATTAGTTTAACAAAAGTATAAAATACCCGCGGGCATTCCATACACTAAGCCGTTTTTTAACTGATTATTGATATTAATTTAATATTCAAATTTTGTAAAATAGTCAGTCAAATTTTACTTTTTGATAAGGCGCAGGTATAAAATTAAAACATTATTAACAAAAACGCATCAAATACTTTTACACATTTAAACGCTGGTTACAGCGACTTTAGTGTTTGATACACTTGCATAATTAAATTTGTAGATGCTGAAAAAGCCAAGCGATACCACAGCGCAGGCCCCGCCAAGTCCCCACCAAAACACCTGGTAGCCATACCAGCCTATAATATGGCTACCCAAATAAGGCCCTAAACTTTGCGCTACCGACCAGGCTATGGTGTATAAGGCGGCATACTCGCCACGGTTGTGAGCGGTGGTACGTACTATCCAGAAAGAATTCATAAAGGGCATGGCCATGATCTCGCCATAGGTAATAAACATTACCACAAACAAGGCACTGAACATGGATGTGGGTAATATATTCAGCAGCATAAAACCCGTGCCTACCATTAATACCCCTATCGGGATGTATTGCATAGCGTGCCTGCGGCCTTCTAAATTATGGATAAGCACCATCTCGGTAAAGGCGATAAGGCAGCCATTGAGGGCCATTAAACCGCCGATGAATTGCTCTGTAAAGTGCCATTGGGTGCGGTAAAACACCGGTTGCATGGTAAACACCTGGAAAAAGCAGGTACCAAACAAAGCGGTTAGTACCACAAACAAAAGGTACAGCTTATCGCGATAAGCGGAAGTGCCTCTCCCGGCTTTATCCACATCCGAAACAGATTTGGTTTTATGTGTAGCCTTTATTCGCGGTATTAATATCAGCAACATTACAGCCGCTACAATGTTGGTGCAGCCATCAACCCAAAACAACAGGTGGAAATTAATACCTGCCAAAAAACCACCTATGGCGCCGCCAAATGCCCATCCTAAATTTACGGCCAAACGATTTAGCGAATATGAGCGGGTTTTATTTTCCTCGTTACTGTAATGCGCTATAGCCGTGCTATTTGCCGGGCGGAAGGATTCGTTACACATGCTCAATACAAATGTACCCACAGCCAAATTGATAAAAGTTGTTTGATAACCCAGCAAAATAAAGAATAGCCCCCCGCTTAGCAAAGCGAAGATCTGAAGATCATAAAAGCCCCATCTATCGGTTATTTTACCGCCTATAAATGCGCCTACTACCGCGCCAACACCAAATAAACCGGCTATTGAACCTGCCTGCGTAATAGTAAAGTGCAGTTGCTGGGTGCAATAGATAGTCATGAAAGGGATAACCATGGTGCCACTCCGGTTAATGAGCATCACCAAACATAGGTACCAGCTATCGCGGGATAAGCCGCTGTAGGCGTTTTTGTAGAGTTGGATAAGCATGGTTTTATTAATTATGTCATTGCTGTAAGGTACGAAGCAATCGCGAACCGTATAGGGTGACCTACATGGCCGCTCTGCCTCCGTGCGATTGCTTCGGTCCTCGCAATGACATGGTTAAACAAAAATAGCGATGGGTTTGAAACCCATCGCTATTTTTATAAAGCAATGTAATTTCTTACCACAAAAACAAGGGAACGTACCAGATGGGCGACACATACCATGGATCGTAATAGGGCTCGTAATATTCTACCGTTTCGTACACTACGGTGTCGCCGCCATCGTTGTTTCCGTTGCGGATATCTTCCTGGCGCTGGTTCTCTTCTTCTTTCAGCAGGTCCATCATCAGGTCGCTTCCCTGGCGTATCATATCTTCCATGGCATCGGCACCAACCTCTTCGGGTTTAATGGCGGTATCAACAATGGCTCCTATTTCGGCCCAGGTATTATCTGATGCCAGGTCCATTTGCCATCCCGCGGAAGCGGTATCAAAACGATTTTCGTTGATGAAGCTCATGAACACGATCTCGGCCGGGTCTATCTTTTTAAACAATGCTACCGCTATGCGCAGATCATCAAAACGTTGATCGTTTTTAAAAGCATCCCATTGGGCATCGTCGCTAAAATCAAAGTATCGCGCGAAAGCGAACTCACCTTTTTCCAGATCAACAAAGCTGAATACATCGTACACCTTTAAATACTCGGTGTAGCGCTGCATAAATTGTGCAAATACGTCTTCGCCTTTGGCTGTTGCCACATAGTTGATGCCCGAGGTGGTTACATAACCTTTAGCCATTAATTCGACAAACAGCGGCTCTAATATTTTATCATCCCCATTGGCAACGGTTTGAAATTTATGTGAACCATTAATTAGCTCGTTGAGCAGAATGATGGCTTTATATGTTTTTTTGTTATCTTCAGTTAGAGTCATTACCGTCGCTTAATAATTTTGGTTTGCTGTTGCTTGCTTCTAAGCGTTTGGCTTTAATAGCCTCTAAAGCGGCCGATGAGCTACCAGCGCCTAAAGCTTTGTTAATTTCCTGCTCGGTTGATAGGGTTGAATCTTCTATCTGCGCGTAAGCAGCCGCGCGGAACTCCTGTGCCGATGCACGCTCGTCCATACGGTTCAGGGTTTGCATCAGGCCATCGGTATCAACGTTTGATAGGGTTTTGTTGATATTCTCGGATACCTGCGCGGTTTTAGCCCGCGATTGGATCATCTTGGCACGGTTCTCGGTTTCGGCTATCTGATCTTTAATTTGTTTGATCTTCAGGTCCATCACGTTAACGGCACTTTCTTCCTTTTCGGCCATACCTTTATATTGGTCGGCTTCTTTTAAAGCATCGGCATGGGCCTGTGCCGCTTTGGCGGCAAGGTCGTTACCTTGTGTAGCGTCTAACTGGCCGGCATCTATCCTATCTAATAAGCCATTGGTTTTGTTTTCCCATTCTTCGGCTTTGTTGCGGGCCTGTAATTCGGCGGCGCGATGCGATAACGCTAAGGCTTTTATTTCGGCTTCGCCTTGTATGGCTTGCTGGTAATTTGACCTCAGTTCGCGAAGGATCTGATCGGCCATTTTTGATGGATCTTCTAATTTATCTACTGCGGCATTAGCTTCTGCTTTGCCTATACGGAATAATCTGTCGAATATGCTCATTATATTACTGGTTTGTTTTAAAGTTGAAATGTTGTAATGTTACAAGGCTATAACCTTGAATACTAAATTATAGTTTTATCTTGATACTTGATACTAACTACTTGTTACTAAAAATTATCTTCTCCTGCCAAAGCTACGGCTGCTGCCGAAACTTCTGCGTGATGATGAACCGCTGCTGAAACCGCTTGAGCGCCTTGAACTACCAAAGCCACCGCTACGAACTCCAGAACCACTGCTACGTGTACCAAATGAACGTTGAGAGCTTGACCCGCTAAAACTGCGGCGTGGTGAACTTACAGCCGAACTTGTAGTTGGGCGATAGTTGCTCACTACCCTACGGCTGGTGTACGAAGCCGGATATGCACCATAGTGATACATTGGCATATAATATGGGTGCGGGCGTAGCATGTAGCTTAACAGCAATATTTCGCCTAAGCCAAAGTGTGAGTGGTACATGTAGTTATCGCCCACGTAGCTTGGGTTACCTTGTATGTTTAAGTCGGCACTGTTGTTATCGGTTGGATTAACGTTAATGCTGGCTACCGTTACCGATTGATCTTTGCTGATATCATCAACCACGGCCAATTGGTTTTTGCCCGGCTCGGTTACTTTAAGATAATCGATACTGCCGTTTTTATCCAGATCAAGGTTATTGATGTTATTTTTAGGGTCGTTAATCGCTTTTTCTAATACTTGTGGATCAGTACTGGTTTTCACCATATCGCCCAGCTTATTTACATCAAAACCTGCGGTAGTGTTGCTCTCGATGCTTACATTATTTTGTTGCGGACGGTTAGAACAGCCTGCCAATACTACAGCGAAGGCAATGCTCACTAATATTTTTTTCATAGATGATTTTTGGTTTGATAAAGATAGAGAATTGGAAGTTTTCATTTCCGTTTTAAATTCTTTTGAATTTAGATGATCGGCTTGGCCGATTGTTACATCAAATATATTCAATTTAACCGTGTGTTTTAAAAATTGTTGTACGCGGCAAATTAACGTTGCATTAAATTACTGGGCAATGGTTATTGGGTAGGCGGTGGTGGAATGTCGGTGAAGTGGATGATTAAGGCGGTGAATAATCCGTGCGGCATTGCCGGAACACGAATCAATGTGGGCTTTGCATACCCTGTACTTCCTTCTTTGTAACAATATCAACACATCAGCACACTACAGGACGGCTCAACAAATCCCGATAATTACATTAGTTTCCTGTAAACCAATTGCTAGATCTGATGCTTACAGATTTTGTTTAATGTAATTATGATGAAGAAATTTCTCTCCCTGACTATATCGGCATTGCTGCTTGTTACGGCGCTTAAATCAAATGCGCAAACTAACCCTCCGGTTACCGTTACCGATGATGGTGCAACTTATACCATGAGCAATGGCTACCTCACCGTGAAAGTGAATAAGGTAAGCGGCGATCTGGTATCTGTTAAAACGCCCAAAACCACTACGCCTAATATTGAGCTGATGGGCTACCAATCCGGTCACCATGCGGGGTATTGGGAACAAAGTCCCGCCAAGGCAGCCCGTTTGGAAGCGGGTATTACTATCGACCCTAAAAATGTGAATGGCGAGCGTGCCGAGGTTTCGGTTAAGGGATATTCGGATGGCAGATCTATCCTCGGGGCAAACCCTACAGCGGCGGGGCAAGGTGGCGGTTTGATCGCCGATCTTGAAATTCGTTATACGCTTGAGCGTGGCGCGCATGGTTTATATACCTACGCCATTTTTACGCATCAGGATACTTACCCGGCTGGTTCGGTGGGCGAATCCCGGTTCGGGTTTAAACTATCGGGGAAAGTGTTTGATTGGTTATCTGTTGATGATCAGCGTAATTTTATTATGCCAACTGGTAAGGATTGGGATGAGGGCACTGATCTGAACATGAAAGAATCGCGCAGGTTAACTACCGGGGTTTATAAAGGCCGTGCCGAGCATAAGTATGATTATTCTGCCGATCAATCTAAGATCCCGGCGTTCGGCTGGTCGTCTACCAAACAAAAGGTTGGTTTGTATATTATCAATCCTTCGTTTGAATATTTATCGAGCGGTCCGCTGCATTTTGAGCTTACCGGCCACCTTGACGATGGCGATGGCGGCGACCCTACCCTGCTGAATTACTGGCGCGGTACACATTATGGTGGCAGCGAATTAAATTTTGCAGCTAACGAGCTCTGGACCAAAGTTGTTGGCCCAATGTTTATATATGTACCTACGGGGAATGACCCTAAAAATTTGTTTACCGATGCAAAAGCTAAGGCTAAAGCCGAGCAGGCCCGGTGGCCCTATAGCTGGATAAAGGGTGTTGATTATCTCTTAGCGGCAGAACGGGCTACGGTAAACGGCCGTGTAAAGTTAGTTGACCCGCAATTGGCTATGCCTAAGTTTTCGAATTTACTGGTGGGATTATCGTTTCCGGATCAGGCGCCTATAGCGCGTTTGCCCCGCCCGCAACGAATGGAAGTACCTTTACCCAAAGCACCTGTTATAGATGAACCTGTAAAAAAACCAGATACCACGAGGGCTCCCAAACTATTGCCCAATGGCAAACGTGCCAACCGGGGTACTTATTTAGCGCCACGATCTAACAGGCCACGGAATTTCAACTTTCAGCCGCAGGCGGTTACCTGGCAAAACGATGCCAAGCACTATGAGTTTTGGACCAATGGTAACGCCGATGGCACCTTTAATATCCAGAACGTTTGCCCGGGTACTTACCAGTTGCATGTTATTTCCGATGGCGTTTTGGGCGCTTATGATGGCATTGTAAATGTAACGGTTACTGCCGGACAAAAGCTAAACCTGGGTACCATTGAATGGAGACCTGTACGTTTTGGTGAGCAAATATTCCAGATAGGAACACCCAACCGGTCGGCTAAAGAGTTTTACAAGGGCGACGACCATTGGCATTGGGGTATGTATATTGAGTATGCCAAATACTTCCCTAATGATGTGAACTTTACGGTTGGTAAATCTGATCCCGCTAAGGATTGGTATATCTACCATGTTCCGCATGATATTGATAATAAACCCGATGGGCGCGACCAGGGCCGCGCCACACCGTGGACCATTAATTTCACCGTGCCGGCCAATTTAGCTACTACGGGTAAGGCCACTTTACGTTTTGGGATATGTGGCTCAAGCGCGCGATCGTTAGATATATCGGTTAACGGAAACAACGTTGGGCCTTTTAGCAATGTTGGTGGCGGTGGTGCCAGCATGATTCGCGATGGTATTGAGGGTACTTGGGTTGAGCGCGATTTTACTTTTGATGCATCGCTGTTAAAGGCGGGCGAAAACACTATTGTGTTAACTATGCCTGCCGGTGGTGTTGCCAATGGGCTTTGTTATGATGTGATCAGGCTGGAGGTTGCGCCGAGTAAGTAAAAACCCCATTGTCATTTCGAACGAGGTAAAAGAGCGGGCAGCGCTCTTTACCGATGAGAGAAATCTTCTGCAAGTGCTTAGTTTACGGTAAACTCATCGCTCGCAGAAGATTTCTCTTTCGCGCAACGCTCAATCCCCCCTTGGCTCTATCGAAATGACATAAATAAAAAAAGCGGATAGGTAATCAACCTATCCGCTAACAATTTAGAAAAAAACTAACACTTTACAAAAACATCTTTATCCTATTATAACACGTAACGCAATGTTATGCCTACTGTTCTTTGATCGCCAAGTACGCCTGCGTATTGGCCTGCATTGCCAGTAGCAGGCAGCAATTGCTCATAGTAGTTTTGATTGAATACGTTACGGCCCCAAACATAAGCTGAGATACCACGGGTGGCTCTGAAACCTAACCTCGCATTAACCAAAGTATAACCGGCAATATTTAAATAAGCCGATGGGGTTGGGCTTGAAGAAAAACGTGAACGGAAGTAATCATCTACACCAACAAAGAATTTTGAGTTGTCGCTGATGAATTTAGCATCGGTTGCAAACTCACCACCTGCTGATGTTGTCCATTTTGAAACGCCGGGAAGTTGTGATCCTGAAATATCTTTAAAAAAGACTTGCGTCCCCCCTACCGTTAAGCCTGTTTCCTCAAGCGGAAGCGGAGCATTGGTAAACTTAATATACTTAGCATCGGTGTAAGCACCCGAAACAAAGAACGAGAAGTTTCTGCCTGCCAGGTAGTTGGCATCAAATTCAAAGCCTTTAACATTCACTTTTTCGGCAGTAGCCAAATAACCGCGGTTTACACCCGGATCAGGCGATTGAACGTTGGTTTGATAGTCGCTGATATCAGAGTTATGGAACGTAATGTTGAAAGTCAGGTTCTCGGCCAGGTTGGTTTTAGCGCCAATTTCATAATGTTGTGTTTTCTCTGGTTTAATTACAGCCAGATCAAGCGCCGGAGCGCCGCTGATAACCGGCAAGCCTGCTACGTTAACACCCGATGGTTTGTAACTGGTTGAGTAAGTAGCAAACGCGTTAATGCGTTTGTTTGGGCGGTAAGATGCTGTAACCTGATAGGTAAAGTTTTTCTCATCAAAAGTAGTAGCATAAAATTGGCTGCTGTATAAAGCTGTCCTAAAGCCTAACAATGTAGGATCTGTTATAGCGATACCACCATCGGCTGTTCTATTGTAATAAACATCCTTTTTATCATAGTTGTAACGAACACCCGGAATAATATGGAACGCGTCGCCCAATGTCCAGTCAACGTTGGCAAATATTGCCGCAGATTGTGATTTGAGGGATGAGTTGGTTGTTATGCCGTAACCTTCAAACAGGCCAGGTGTTTGCCACAATGCTGTGTTGGTTGTGCTTTGTGCAAAACGCCATTGGGCAGCACCGGCTTCTTCCCTACCGTTAACTGTTACTTCCTGATTTAAATAATACACACCAATTACGCCGCTTAATTTATCGGCCAGATTGCCCGCGTAACGAACCTCTTCGGATATCTGGTGTTGTTTTGATGGGTTTTGTGATTTAGTTAACACCGGCAAACCTGTAAAGTCACGGTCGCTTGATGGTTTCCAATCCCAGTAGCGCCATGCGGTGGTGCTTGTAAGCGTACCCGAACCTATTTTAAAATCAGCATTCAATGTTATACCTCCCAATTGATTACCTGATCTCCACGGAGCATCCGAATCAATAACCCTGTCGAACGCGTTGGTTGATGGCAGTGTATAACCCAAACTGGTTATAATATTATTGAATTGGCGGTACCCGGCACGCAGCGTAGGCGCTACACCCGCAACAACTTGCGCATAACCATTAGGGTTTTGGTTGGATACATCGCCCGATAAGGTAACGGTTAATTTATCAGACGGCTGGAAGAGTAACTGGGCACGGCCACCAATATTATTGATATCGTTAACCGGCACCTGGGTTTTTGTGTTTTGAATTAAACCATCGCGCTGTGTTCCGGAGAAAGATAAGCGTAGCGCGAATGTTTTGCTTAACGGACCAGTAACAGAGGCTTTTGTTTGCAAATAACCGTAGTTACCAAAACTGCTTTCGAGCGATACGCCGGGTGTAAAGCTGGCTTTACGGGTGGTAATGTTAATTGCACCTGCGGAAGTGTTTTTACCAAACAATGTACCCTGCGGGCCACGTAATACTTCAATGTTTTCAACGTCGATAAAATCGAGGGTAGCGGCCGCCGGGCGGGCATAATATACACCATCTACATAAAAACCTACACCTGGATCCAAACCATCGTTAGTTAAACCAAACGGTGAACCAATACCACGAATGTTAATACCGGTGTTACGAGGGTTTGATGTATAAAGTTGTACCGATGGAATAAGCTCTTTGATACGGTTAACGTTAAACCCTCCGGTTTGATCGATCTGAGCACCACCTATTACCGAGATAGGAATAGGAACGTCCTGGGCTATTTCTTTACGTCTACGGGAAACAACTACAATTTCTTGTAACTGGCTGTCGTCTACCAATACGAATTCTGTTGGCGCAGTTTGCAGGTTTAAGATTTGAAAATCCTGAGGTTTAAAACCTACAGAGCTTATCCGGATATAAAATGGCGGTTGTACGGTAGCCTTCAACGAAAACTGACCGGCTTTATCGGTACTGGCACCTTGCTTTGTGCCTCGTATTATTACAGACGCACCGGGTAAAGTTTGGCCCTTACTATCTTTAACCGTCCCGGTTATAACGTTTTGGGCGAATGTGAAGCCCGCCGTGAGCAGGAATAGAACCAGCGTAGGCACAGCTATTTTAAGTGTTTTAGGAGAAAAATTCATGAAGGTTGTTATTAGTATGATTGATAAAGTGATTGAATTATTGATTTCGGATATCTGAATTTCGGATTTCCATTTCTGTGCTTTTTATCAGCAACAGCAGCATGCAGGTGAGCACTGCATTCGAGAGATAAGTAACATTGATTGACGATTAAACATATAAAGTCTATAGAATTAATAGACAAATATAATACGATTATGTTTTTACAACCAAATTTATTTTAAAATAAAATATAAATCACTCTATTATAGATATTTATAACAAATAGAAACATATCTAACACTAATATTCATTATAAAACAATTGTAAAATAAATATGTACATTTAGTCAATATTCGATTTATATGAAATTCAGTTCCTTATTGATTAGCCTGATTTTGCTTTATTTCAACGCGCCTGGCCAACGAATAGATAAAAATTATACCATTACATCATTCGAAGGAGTATCTCAAAAGGTAGAATTATCCGAAGCCGATCGCGGACGTACTATCATCATTAAAAGCGGCGCCAACCAAATTGCTATTTATGACTGTTATGGGGTTACAGAGGTACACCGTCTGAATGATAAATTTTTGGAGATTATTTACGAACAGCGCGGCGGATCAGGGTACACTCCATATAATGTATTGATATTATGCCTGAGCGATGGCAAATTGGTCACGGCAATGAATACTACTTATTCTGCGTGGACCGTAGGGGCAGACGCTGAAAGAAAATATAGTACCAAATTGCTACTGAAAGGGGGTGATAAAAAAGGATACAAACTATTAATAAGTATTAGTGATCGAGTAACAGGCAAAAGCCTAAAATGGGGCGGACCCTATAACAAGCACCAAACCGTAACATTAGCATTTGACCCTGTAATGCATTTATTTTACTCCGGGCATAAAAATCTTGACCAGATGTTCAAATTTTACGGTACCCCGAAACAAAGGCATATTAAAAGTGTCATTCCGTTTATTGATATCAATGGCGAAGTGAGTTATTTTATTGATGGATTATGGTATACATTAAGCCATGCTGATGACCCACCCGGACCTTACCAAATGAAAGGAGACTATCTAAATGCGGAGTTAACACGTATTAATTAGCCACAAAAAAAGCCGGTGATTAGCCGGCTTAATTGATTGAATATAGGTTTGATTTGTTGAGTGCTATTTTTAAAATACTTGTTCAAACATGTTAACGGCATCCTTGCTTTCGAGCGTGGTGTGGCCCATTAAAAACTCGTCTACTTTACGTGCACATTCGCGGCCTTCGGATATAGCCCATACTACCAGCGACTGGCCGCGGCGCATATCACCTGCTGTAAATATTTTGCTTACGTTGGTGCGGTAAACACCTTCGCGGGCTTTTACGTTCTTACGTTCGTCAAGCTCAACGCCTAATTGCTCCAGCATACCTACGTATTGCGGGTTTAAGAAACCCATTGCCAAAAATACGGCCTGGCAAGGTATTTCGCGCTCAGAACCTTCTACCTCGTGGAATTTTACGGGGCGGTTCATTACGTCAAGTTCCCAATTTACGTCGGTTACTTTTAAGGCGCGTAAGTTTCCGTTCTCATCACCCAAAAATTGTTTGGTATTGATACCCCAGTGGCGTTCAACACCTTCCTCGTGGCTGCTGGTAGTTTTTAGTACCATTGGATAGCTTGGCCAAGGCATATGCGCTGTACGCGTGGCAGGCGGTTGTACCATCACCTCAAACTGGCGAACTGATTTTGCACCCTGGCGGTTTGATGTACCTACGCAATCGCTGCCGGTATCGCCACCACCTATTACTACTACATCTTTGCCTGTAGCTAAAATATCTTCGGCGGTAACTTTAATATCGCTTACACGTTTATTTTGCTGCTTTAAAAAGTCCATCGCAAAATAAATACCTTTTAACTCACGGCCCTCTATAGGCAGGTTACGTGGTATGGTTGAGCCTCCGGCTAATACTACGGCATCAAAATTGCGCTGTAATTCTTCGGGAGCAATGTCTTTACCTATTTCAGTATTTAACTTGAATACGATACCATCATCTTCCATCAGCTTTACGCGACGCTCCACTACCCATTTTTCCAGTTTAAAATCGGGGATACCGTAGCGTAGTAAACCTCCTGGTTTATCATCACGCTCAAAAACGGTTACCAAGTGACCTGCCTTTGCCAATTGCGCGGCAGCAGCCAACCCAGATGGACCAGAACCTACAACGGCAACCTTTTTACCTGTTTTAACTAATGGCGCGGTTGGTTTAACCAGGTTTTTTTGGTACGCTATTTCGATAATGTGTTTCTCAATTTCTTCGATAGCTACCGGCGGTTTGTTAATGCCTAACACACAAGCGCTTTCGCAAGGTGCGGGGCATATCCTACCTGTAAACTCAGGAAAGTTATTGGTTGACGACAGAATGGTATAAGCCTCATCCCAATCTTTACGATACACGGCATCGTTAAATTCGGGGATGATGTTACCCAGCGGGCAGCCTGAATGGCAGAAAGGTACACCGCAATTCATGCAGCGGGCCGATTGCTCGTTCAGCTTTTCGTCGGTATACAGGCTTTCAAACTCTTTGTAGTTTTTAACACGCTCCTGCGGAGCTATCTTATGTGGAAGCTCTCTTCCAAATTCTTTAAATCCAGTTGGTTTTCCCATTGTATTAGTTACTGATGGTTTGATATTGTGCCTGTTGCAAAACGCGTTTGTACTCTTTAGGGAATACTTTTACAAATTTAAGTAGCGACTCTTCCCAATTTTCTAACAACTCTTTAGCTACTGTACTGCCTGTAATTTGAACGTGCTTGCGCAGCAATGTAACAACCTCTTCTTTATCCCGTGCCGATAGCGGATCAAGATCAACCATTTCGGTATTACAGTTTTCGGTAAAGGTATTTTCCGGATCATAAACCCAGGCTATACCGCCGCTCATACCCGCGGCAAAGTTGCGGCCCGTTGCTCCTATAATTAACGCGCGGCCACCCGTCATGTATTCACAACCGTGATCTCCAACACCTTCAACTACTGCTGTGGCACCAGAGTTACGCACCGCGAAACGTTCACCTGCCATACCGCGAACAAATAACTCGCCGGATGTGGCACCATAAAGGGCTACGTTACCGATGATGATATTTTCTTCGGGAACAAAGGTTGCTTCTTTAGATGGGTAGATGGCTAATTGCGCGCCTGATAAACCTTTACCTACGTAATCGTTGGCCTCACCTTCTAATTCAAAGGCTAAACCCTTGGTTGAGAAAGCACCGAAACTTTGTCCGGCTGAACCTGAGAATTTGTAGTTGATGGTATTCTCGGGCAAACCGGCAGAACCGTAGCGTTTTGAGATCTCGTTTGATAACAGGGTACCAATGGTACGATCGGTGTTTTTCACATCGAATGAGGCGAATACCGGGCTTTGATCTTCGAGCGCGGCTTTTGCTGTTTCGAGCAATTTCCAGTCGATGATATCGGCCATGCCGTGATCTTGTTGTTCGCTGTTATACAGGGTTACGCCTTTAGGGTTGTAAACCGGGTGAAGTATGCCGCTCAGGTCGATCTTTTTAGATTTCCAGTGTTTCAATCCTTCTTTTACTTTCAGGAACTGAACACGGCCCACCATTTCGTTAATGGTACGGAAACCTAATTCGGCCATGATCTCGCGCATCTCTTCGGCTAAAAAGCGGAACAGGTTTACGATATGATCGGCATTACCTGTAAACAGTTTACGCAATTCAGGGTCTTGTGTGGCAACACCTACCGGGCAGGTATTTAAATGACACTTACGCATCATGATACAACCGCCTACAACCAGGGCCGCAGTGGCAACTCCCCACTCTTCGGCACCCATTAAACAAGCTATAGCTAAATCACGGCCTGTTTTCATTTGTCCGTCGGCTTGTAATACTACACGGCTGCGTAGTTTGTTGCGTACCAATGTTTGGTGAGCTTCGGCAAGGCCTAACTCCCACGGTAAACCAGCATGTTTGATAGAGCTTATTGGCGATGCACCTGTACCGCCATCATATCCGGCAATCAGGATCACATCGGCGTGAGCTTTGGCAACACCCGCTGCTATGGTACCTACACCTGCTTTTGATACCAACTTAACGTTGATACGTGCGGCACGGTTGGCATTTTTTAAATCAAATATCAGCTGGGCTAAATCCTCGATAGAATAAATATCGTGGTGTGGTGGTGGCGATATTAAGCCTACACCCGGTGTGGCGTGGCGTGTTTTGGCAATCCAGTCGTCAACTTTGTGACCCGGTAGCTGGCCGCCTTCGCCTGGTTTTGCACCCTGTGCCATTTTAATTTGAAGTTCGTCGGCATTGGTCAAATAGTTTGACGTTACTCCAAAACGGGCTGAGGCGATCTGTTTGATAGCCGAGCGCATAGAATCGCCGTTAGGTAAACGCTCGTAACGCATTTCGTCTTCACCACCTTCGCCGGTATTACTTTTAGCGCCGATGCGGTTCATGGCGATAGCTAATGTACTGTGCGCCTCGTGCGAAATTGAACCGAAAGACATGGCACCTGTAGCGAAACGCTTCATGATAGACTCTGATGATTCAACTTCGTCTATACTGATCGACTCGCGGTGATGGGCAAAATCCAGCAATCCACGTATGGTGAAATGCTTTTCGGTTTGCTCATTAACCACTTTGGCGTAGTTTTTATACACGCCATAATCGTTGGTACGGGTGGCGTGTTGCAATAAATGGATGGTTGTTGGGTTAAACAAGTGAGCCTCTCCCCTGCGTTTCCACTGGTAAATACCACCTTCGGGCAGAATGTGCTTTTTGTCTTTAGTTTCGCCGAAACCTATTTTGTGTTTACATAAAGCTTCGCGGGCAATTTCGTCGGCACCTAAGCCACCTATCCGGGTAACGGCACCTACAAAGTAGCGATCGACAACGGATTTGTTTAAACCTAATATTTCAAACTGTTGTGAGCCATGGTATGATTGTAAAGTTGAGATACCCATTTTACTGAAGATCTTCAACAAACCATCGCTAACAGATTTGATGTAATTTTTTGATAATGTTTTAGTATCCAAACTGGCATCTATCTTACCATCTGCTTTAAGCGAATCAATAGTTGCTAAAGCTAAGTACGGGTTAATAGCGCTTGCGCCGAATGCCAACAAACAGGCAAAATGGTGAACTTCCCAAATATCGCCGGCCTCAACAACCAAGCCTACCGAACCACGCATACCCTTTTTTATTAAGTGGTGATGCACGGCAGATACGGCCATTAATGATGGAATTGGCGCGTGCTCAGAATCAACAGCACGATCTTGCAGGATCAATACTTCGAAACCATCGTCAACAGCATCTTCGGCGTAACGGCATAGGCGGGCTATACCTTTTTCTAATGAGCCTGGCTGGCCATCGGCTTTGAAATAGGTTTGCAGCGTTTTAGCGTGGAACAAGCCGGTATCAATACTGCGGAGCTTTTCGAGTTCGTAGTTATTTAAGATAGGTTGTTTTAGCGTTACGCAATGGCAATGCATTTTATCCTCGTCCAGCAAATTACCGTTGTTGCCGATGAAGGTAGCCAAACTCATTACCAAACGCTCACGGATAGGATCTATAGGCGGGTTGGTAACCTGGGCAAAAAATTGTTTAAAGTAGCTTGATAAGTGCTGAGGCTTATCAGACAAAATAGCCAAAGGTACATCGGTACCCATTGAGCCGATAGGTTCTTTACCATCAACCGCCATGGGCATAATGATGGTTTCGATATCCTCGCGAGAGTAACCAAATACCTGCTGGTAGCGGAATATCGCATCGGAAGATAAATTGGAGAACGATACACGCGGCTCCGGCAACTCTTCTAACCTGATCTTATAGTTTTCTAACCAACGGCCGTATGGCTGTTTCGAGGTTATTTTTCTTTTGATCTCGTCATCGGTAATGATCTTACCTTGCTCGGTATCAACCAGGAACATTTTACCGGGTTGTAAACGACCTTTGCGCAATATGTCCTTTTCGTGCAGACTGGCCAGAACACCCGCTTCTGAACCTGCAATAACGCGGCCATCTTTGGTGATCGCGTAGCGCAGCGGACGCAAGCCGTTACGATCTAACAGCGCTCCAATCAGTTTACCATCAGTAAAGGAAATAGCCGCGGGGCCATCCCAGGGCTCCATTAAGGTAGCGTGATATTCGTAGAATGCTTTTTTGATAGGATCCATACGCTCATCGCCATCCCATGCTTCGGGAACCAGCATCATCATTACGTGTGGTAATGAGCGGCCAGAGTGAAGCAAGATCTCGATGATGTTATCCAGACAAGCGGAATCGGACTGGTTGTTATCGATAACCGGTAACAGCATATCCATTTCTTCTTGTGTGAAGTATGGTGACACGTATGATTTCAGGCCTGAGTAAAACCAGTTCAAATTCCCGGTAAGGGTATTGATCTCGCCGTTGTGGGCTATCATGCGGAATGGCTGGGCCAAACGCCATGATGGGAAGGTATTGGTTGAAAAACGTGAGTGGATCATACCAAAACCCGATGCCATACGCGGATCGGAAAGATCGGTAAAGTACTGGCGAACCTGATAAGTGGTTAGCTGGCCTTTAAATATAATGGTTTTGCAGGATAGCGAGGTGAAGTAAAAATGCTCAACCGCGTCCTTTAAGGTTTCGTTTACTGTTTTGGTGATGAAACGGCGCAATACATATAGCTTGCGTTCAAAATCATCATCGTTAGTAATGTGGTGCGGGCGGGCGATGAATAGTTGTTCAACATCCGGCTCGGCCTGACGGGCGGTTTCGCCTATGCCTGAGCTATCAACAGGCACCTTGCGGTAGCCTAAGTTAATGAGGCCTAATTTTTCGACTGAGGCTTGAATAATGGTACGGCACGCTTTTTTAACTACGGAATCTTTAGGGAAAAACACCATACCAACGCCATACTCTCCCGGCTCGGGAAGGCTAATTTCGAGGCTGGCGCATTCTTCCATAAAAAATTCGTGGGGCAGTTGTATTAAAATACCTGCTCCATCCCCGCTAAGGGGATCGCAACCGCACGCGCCGCGGTGTTCCATGTTCTCAAGAATGGTAAGGGCATCAATAATAATCTGGTTAGATTTATGACCGTTAATATTGGTTATAAACCCCGTACCGCAAGAGTCGTGTTCAAATTCGGGGCGATATAAGCCCTGTTGGTGAGAATCGGTTTGTTCCATAACTTACTAAGCCTTTATTAAAAAGGGGTGTAATAACGAAGTTAAGCAATCAGAATAAATTATAAAAGGATTAAAGATTTTTTAGATATACACAAAAATCAGCTTTAATAACGAATGTTAATTATAAATATATCAATATATAATCGATTTCATTATCAAAATAAAAATATCGCCCACAAAAAATTTCTATGTTTGCATAATACAAAGCCTATAAAACCAATAGAATTTATATCAATAATGCTTAAAAGTGTTAAAGTATGATTAAAATCATGTTAAATGTGTGGTTTTATCGAAAACATAAGGCATTTTAAATTGTATTAGTGTTGAGTTGAGCACTTTACGCGAATAATCAGCAAAATATGTTGTAAATTGATCCAATCACTACAAATTTTAATTTATAAGCGATGAAAATAGGCATTATTGGCGCAGGTAAAATTGGCTCGACGGTTGCTAAACTGTTTATCAAGGCGGGGCATCAGGTGGCTATCAGTAATTCGCGCGGGCCGGAATCACTGAAGGGCCTGGTTAAACAATTGGGCGATAACGCGATTGCGATGAGCGTTAATGATGCGGCGGTTTTTGGCGATATGGTTTTGCTGGCCATACCCTGGATAAAACCCGAAGCCCTGCCCAGCCCAAAACACCTCAAAAATAAAATTGTGATTGACGCGATGAACCCCTATAAAGCCGATGGTGGTGTGGTTGATATGGGTGACAACACATCGAGCGAGGAAACGGCCAGGCGTTTACCTGGTAGCATTATTGTTAAGGCTTTTAATACCATACATTTTACGCATTTAGCTAACGGCGCCAAAAGGGAACTACCTTTACAGGAGCGCAGGGCCATTTTTTACGCGGGTGATGACGCGGCGGCCAAGGCTAAAGTTTCGAGATTGATTGAAGAGATTGGTTTTGGCGGGATTGATACGGGAAGTTTACACGAGGGCGGTAGGTTACAGGAACCTGATCAGGAATTGTATAATAAGGAGATGAGTTGCGGAGAAGCGTTGGAGAAATTGAGGAGGTGAGGAAGTTGGGAAGTCTGAGAAAGCTCCAAAATTGTCATTTCGAGCGAGGTACGAGAGAGAAATCTTCTTCGCGCTATAGGTAAACTGTAGACATATCTTAAGCAGAAGATTTCTCCTATCGTCGAAATGACATAGCTTTTATGCATGATTTTTTGTATTTTTACGTGAAGGGATCGTGATTAGGAAAATGAAAAAAAGTCTTTTTTAAAATCCCCCCTTAATCCCCCCACCGCGTTAGCGATTGTAGTGGAAAGCCCGGACGAAGGAGGACTTGGAACGGAAAGCGCGGGCCGAAGGTAACGCCCACCTTGAATAATGAATACTGAATTTCGAATTATAAAAACGCCCACATTTACCCATGACCTTTAAAAAAACAAGTTTATTAATTTTAAGCTTAACACTATCATTCAGCACGTTAGCACAGAGCTTAAAGGTGGCGGTGGCGGCTAATTTGCAATCGGTTATTAAGGTTTTGGGGGCTGATTTTAAGAGCAAGACGGGTATTGTGGTTGAGTCAATTATTGGGTCGTCGGGCAATTTGGTAGCTCAAATTAAGAATGGTGCACCCTTTGATGTATTCCTTTCGGCGGATATGGGTTTCGCGGAAATATTGTTTGACGATGGCTTCGCGACTGATAAGCCCGCGGTTTATGCCACAGGTACTTTAATTGTTTGCAGTACCGAAAATATTGATGTAAAAAACTGGGAAAGCCTTATTTTAAGCAGTACAGTAAAAAAGGTGGCCATTGCCAATACTTTAACCGCCCCATACGGGCAAGCGGCCCAGCAAGCTTTAACCAAATTGGGTTTAGTGAGCAAAATAAGCGCTAAAATGGTTAACGCCGAAAGCATAACACAGGTTAACACTTATATATTTAATGATGTGGTTTCGGTTGGGTTTACCAGCCAATCGTTTGTGCATGATTTGGCACAGCGTAAAAAACTGTACTGGAGCAAAGTTGACCCTAAATTGTATGACCCGATTGAACAAGGCATGGTTATTTTGAAACACGCTAAAGATAATACTGCCGTTGCAGCAGATAAATTTTATAAATACCTGCTATCTTCATCCGCGAAAGCTATATTTAAAAAGTATGGCTACCAAACTAAGTAGATGAACGTTAAAATCACTCTTCGCTAATGGACTGGGGGCCTATTTGGTTAACATTAAGGCTTGCCGGTATCACCACTGCCATACTGCTTGTGTTTGGCTTGCCGTTGGCTTATTGGCTATCGCGGGGGCGCGGGTTGGTTAAAATCGTTATTGAGGCTATTATTACTATGCCGCTGGTTTTGCCACCATCGGTATTGGGGTTTTATTTGTTGCTGGCTTTTAGTCCGCAACGTGGCTTGGGCCGATGGCTGTCGGATCAGTTTGATGTGCAGTTCGTGTTCTCGTTCCCCGGATTGGTTTTGGCATCGGTTATTTATAGTATGCCATTTATGATAGGACCTATTAAATCGGCTTTGCAGGGTTTGCCTTTATCGCTCTCGCAGGCATCATATACGCTCGGGAAAAGTAAGATGGAAACCTTCCGGAAGGTGCTTTTGCCTAACATCCGGGCATCGCTGTTAACAGCTATTGTACTCACGTTTGCGCATACCCTGGGCGAGTTTGGTGTAGTGCTGATGATAGGCGGGAACATTCCGGGTAGTACACGGGTGGCTTCGATAGCTATTTATGACGCCGTGGAGAGTATGGATTATACGAGCGCCAATAATTACTCGCTGGTGCTGTTCGCGTTTACTTTTGTTATTGTGATGGCTGTATTTATTTTTAACCGGCATAAGGCCAAAAGTCCGTTAGAATGATAGCTATTGATATAGAGAAGAAGATGCGTACTTACGAGGGGCACACTATTTTGCGGATAAATACGCAAATAGCCGAGGGCAGCATCACTAAGGTTTATGGTGCATCGGGCTGTGGTAAAACTACGCTGCTTAAAATTATTGCCGGGTTGGTTATCCCCGAAAAGGGCAAGATAACGGTTAATGATGTGCTTTGGCAGGATACGAATGCAGGGTATAGTTTACCACCACAAAAAAGACAGGTTGGTTTTGTATTCCAAAACTATGCCCTTTTCCCTAACATGACGGCTTTGGAGCATTTGCAATATGCTACAGATGATAAGGTGTGGATTGACAGACTATTGCATTTTGGGCGGTTGGAAACATTAGTTAAGCATAAACCGGAGTACCTATCGGGAGGGCAGCAGCAGCGATTGGCTATTATACGGGCTTTGGCTATTAAGCCGAAGTTGTTGTTGATGGACGAACCGTTTTCGGCATTGGATATGGATATGCGCGGGGTTATTATTAGTGAGTTGAAAGGGTTAATTGTTGAGTTGGGATGTACTGCATTAATAGTGAGCCATGACTATAACGCAGAGGCCCCCCAACCCCCTAAAGGGGGAGCTTTTGAAAAGCATGGGGGCATTACATTTTCTTCTTTGGTTCCTCCTTTAGGGGGTTAGGGGGCTTATTTACTTGCTTACCATACCCATTTTCCTTAATAGTTTCCTGTTTTCGCGATAGTGGATGAGTTTGTAGAACATGCTGTAGATAACCGGTAGTATCAGCAAGGTTAGGATGGTTGATGTAACCAGGCCGCCTATTACTACTATGGCTAATGGTTTTTGAGTTTCGGAACCTATACCGGTTGACATGGCGGCGGGCATGAGGCCGATGGCGGCCATAAGGGCCGTCATTACTACCGGGCGAACGCGGGATATTACTCCGGTTAAAATAGCTTCGTCGAGGTGCTTGCCTTCTTCGAGGTTCTTTTTGAATACGGAGATGAGGATAACGCCATTCTGGATACATACGCCGAATAAGGCAATGAAACCGATACCTGCGGAGATGCTGAAATTGATACCTGTAATATGCAGGGCCAATATCCCTCCTATTAAAGCGAATGGTACATTGAGGATAACCAGGAAGGCATCTTTAACGTTGCCGAACATCATGAACAGGATAAGGAAGATAACCAATAGACAGATAGGCACTACGTGCGATAATGTTTTGGAAGCACGGATCTGGTTTTCAAACTCGCCGTTCCAGGTGAAAAAGTAGCCCTGATCCAGGTTTACGGCTTTGTTTACCTGTTGCTGTGCATCAGCAATGGTGCTACCCAGGTCACGCTCGCGTACTGAGAATTTTACAGCGATGTAGCGCGTATTGTTATCCCGATAGATAAATGCCGGGCCGGTGAGCTCTTTAATACTGGCAATTTCTTTAATGGCTATTTTGGAACCGTTTAAGGTTGGTACCATCAGGTTTTCTATCTTCTCTTGCGTATCGCGATACTGCCTTTGGTAACGTACGCGGATATCAAACTTGCGCTCACCTTCAAAAAGTTGGGTGGCGGCCTTACCGCCTATGGCCATTTCGATAACCGAATTGGCATCGGCAGTGCTTACGCCGTAAAGCGCCATTTTTTGCTGATCGAGCTCTATCCTAAACTCGGGCTGACCCAGGTTACGCAATACACCTAAATCTTCAATACCGCGAACGTGCTTTAATACGGCCATTACCTGATCGGCCTTTTTATCGAGCACATCAAAATCGGCACCGAATATTTTAACGGCCATTGAGGCGTTTACTCCCGCTACGGCTTCTTCCACGTTATCGCGGATAGGTTGCGAATAATTATATACGATGCCGGGGAGCTTTTTAAGCTGACCATCCATTTGATCGATCAATTCATCTTCGGTTAAACCGGCGCGCCATTCTTTTTTGTTTTTCAGGTCGACCTGGATCTGTACATCGAAGAAACCTTTGGGGTCGGTACCGTCGTTAGTACGACCAACCTGGGCGAGTGTTTGCTTTACCTCGGGGTATTTGGAGAGGATCTGCACCATTTTTTGGTTGATGCTTTCGGCTTGTTTGAGGGATACGCTCATCGGCAGTTCGGCTTCAACCCAAAGGGCGCCTTCGTTTAGGTCGGGTAAAAACTCGGTTCCTAAAAACTTCGCGGAAGCAAAGGTTAAGGCCATAAATATAAAGGCGATGAGCAGGCTTAATTTAGGATTGCGATAGGTGTATCCGAACATTTTGCGAATGCCGTTCTCGAAAAAGGAAACAACAACATTATGTTTCTCTCTTACATTTTTTTTGAGCAGAATACTTGACAAAGCAGGCACCAGTGTGAGCGTAAATATCAACGCGCCCAATAAAGCAAAACCTAAAGTATAAGCCAGTGGCGAAAACATTTTACCCTCCACTTTTTGGAACGCAAAAATAGGCACCAAACAGGTGATGATGATGAGCTTAGAGAAGAAAATAGCCTTCCCCATTTCGGCACCTACGTTTTTAAAGAGGCTGAGCTTGGCCAGCTTATTAAACTTATCCATACCAACCTCTTTGGCCCGATGATCGAGCGCGACGTAAATACCCTCCACCATCACCACGGCCCCATCTATGATGATACCAAAATCAACCGCCCCCATCGATAATAAATTGGCGCTCATGCCTTTGATATGCATACAAATAAAGGCGAAGAGCAGCGATAGCGGGATGATGATGGCTACGGTTATAGTTGTGCGCCAATCGGCCATGAAGAGGAATACGATAACTGTGACCAGGATGATTCCTTCGCACAGGTTATGGATCACGGTTTCGGTACAGTAATCCATCAGGTTGGTACGATCGTAAAAGGTATCGATCTTTACGCCTTTGGGGAGTACCGAGGTGTTGAGTTCTTTTACTTTGGCACGGATTCCATCTAATACCTCCGCCGGGTTTTCACCTTTGCGCATTACAATGATGCCTTCTATCACATCCTTCGCGGTATCGCGGCTAACCTGGCCTAATCGCGGCAAGCCACTTTCGTGGATATCGGCCACATCGCGGGTGAGGATGGGTACGTTATTTACGTTTTTGATGATGATGTTCTGCATCTCGGTGATGTTATTGATCACACCGATGCCGCGTACTACGTAAGCCTGATCGTTCTTTTCAATTACATCGCCACCTACGTTGATGTTGCTGCGACTCAGGGCGGTGTAAACATCCAGCGATGTTAGTCCATATTTTTGGAGTAAGGCCGGGTTTACGCTTACCTCGTAAGCTTTCTCTTCGCCGCCAAAGCTGTTTACATCGGCTACGCCGGGGATGGATTTGAACTGGCGATCCAGCACCCAATCCTGAATGGCGGTAAGCTCACGGATGGATTTGGTTTTGCTTTTAAGGGTATAGCGATAGATCTCGCCGGTTGGGCCATAGGGCGGTTCTATTTCTGGTTTTACGCCATCGGGTAAATCGGCATTGACTAACCGGCTTAGTACCTGCTGGCGCGCGAAAGCATCATCCACATCATCATCAAAAATAATGCGGACGTAGGATAAACCGAATGCAGAGGTGGTACGGAGATTAGCCTTTTTTTGTACCGAATTCAGCACCACTTCCATTGGTACGGTAATAAACTTCTCCACCTCCTCGGCACTGCGGCCAGGCCATTGGGCTATAATAATGATCTGGGTATTGGTTACATCGGGGAAGGTTTCTACCGTGGTATTGAGGTAGCTCCACACGCCTAAAACCGCCAGTACGCCCGTTAAAAAGAACACCAGGTAGCGGTGCCTTAACGAGAAGTATATGATGTTTTTAATGAGCTTATTCATAATGATCCTTTCGGGGACAAGAGTTTCTTATTGAAAATTGGTTTATAAAGCCTGCTATTCGTCAACCAAAGCATTATATAGCAGCAATTGATTTTTCGAGATCAATACCTCGCCCGGTTTTAAGCCCGATGCGATATAAGTGATACTATCAACCGTTTTAATTACCGATACTTCGCGCACTTCCAAATGGCATTTATCTTTATAAACCACCACGTAGTTTTTGCTGCTATCGAATATGACGGCGGCGGCGGGTATAGCTACTGATTGCTGCGCTTCGGTATTGCTGATGACCACGTTGGTGAACATTTGCGGCTTCAATAACATGTCGGTATTGGGCAGGGTGATCTTTACCTTCATTACCTTGCTATCCGGATCGAGCACCGAGCTTAGATCGTTAACCTTGCCTTTGAAAACCTTGCCAGGATAAGCCAGCGTGGTTATTTGCGCATCGTAGCCTTTTTTAACCTTGGATATATCCGATTCAAACACGTTGGCCCAGATCCAAACATCCTTCATATCCGAAATAGTGAACAGCGAAGCGGCGTTATCCGGACGGATAAAGCTACCCGGGTTGGCGGTGCGCTCAACAATGTAACCGCTGGTTGGGGCTTTTAATACATATTCGCCGGTGGCATTGGTACTGCCGTGGCCGTTGATGCTGATCTGCTGCTGAATTTTGCGGTCGGCGGCTACGGCTTTGTTGTAGTTCTCTTGCGCTTCGGTATAATCACGTTCGCTGGCTATGCCATTTTTGTAGAGGTATTCCGTTTGGGATAGCTGGCGTTTGGTGATGGCGATATCGGATTTGGCGGATGATAAGTCGGAATAGTTACCGGCTACATCGGCGCTTTTAATGGTGGCTAAGGTTTGGCCCGCGCTTACCCTATCGCCTAAGGATACTTTAACATCAACTACCTGTCCGCTTGAGAACGGGTAGATTTTCACCACATGGTTATCATCGAAAGAGACTTGTCCTGATAAGGCCAGCTCGTTTTTAATGGTCGACATTTTAACGGTATCCATCGTGATCATTTTAGCTAACGAGTCGGTAATACATACCTGTTTATTATCGGTATCGGCTGTTTTTTGCTCTTTGCAGGCAGCTAAAAATATGATTGCGGAGAGACTGACAATGGCTGCTTCTCTTTTCATTTGTTTATATTGAGATTATAAATTATTAAGGGTGAATTATGGTTGCGCCTACGCTGAAGTTCAAGTCGGCAATGGCTTTTTGCAGGTTGTATTGCTGACCGATGACCTTGAGCTTGGTATCTTTATAGGAATCAAAAAAATCGATAAACTCAACCAGGCTGATCTGCCGTTCTTTGTAAGCTTTGAACATGTTATCGAACAATTGATCGTACTGCTGATAAAAATCGATCTGGTTGGCTGATAGCATTTGCTGGCTTAATTTATATTGATTGATGGCCGATACCACATCGTTTTGTAACTGCAGCTCACTATTTTTATAGGTTGATTGCAGACTTTGGATAGTTGATTTGGCCGATTTGATATTGCCCTGGTTACGGTTGAAAAGCGGCAGTGGCAAACCAATGGTCAGGCCCCAATAGTTTGGCGCGTAGCTGCTGTTTTTATCGTACTCCACCCCTACGGTTACATCGGGAATGGCTTGTGCTTTTTGGAGGGCAAGTTTATGACCGGCCTGATCATACTGGTATTGCGCACTCAGGTAATCGCCACGGTTGGTTTTGGCGGCTTCTATCAGATTACTGGTATTTAAGTCAACATCAATTATGTTAACTTCAACTTTTGGTATGATGTAAACTGTTGGGTTGGTTGCCAATAAAGTTTTCAATTGACTTTGCAGATCATTTAACTGACGGTTGTTTTCGGTCAGATCATTCTCTAAGCTGTAGAGCAGGGCCTTTAAACGAATCACATCCTTCAGCGATGAATTACCTACACCGTAGGATTTACTTACGCCCGATATTAAGTTGTTAACCGAACTGATCTCGGTTGTATAAACTTTGCTTTGCTGGATTAGGTTAGCCAGTTGGGCAAAATCCAGTTGCAGGTTGTAGTGCAGGTTGCGCAGTAAATCGTTAAATTCGGCTTGCTGAATGCGGGCATCATCTTTGGCTACCTGGATCTCTTTGCCTCTCTTTCCGGCTGTTTTAAATAGCTGGGTTAGCTGGGCATAAATCTGCCCGTTGCCGTTGGAATGGTCGAAGAATTTACCGTTACCATCGTGAATGTTCTGATCGGTACTCAAGGTTGGGTTATCCCAGTATTTAGCCTGATCTGTTAAGGCCTTGGTTGCTTCTACATTATACTTTTGCGCAAGCAGGCTCAGGTTATTTTTAAGGAAGAGGTTTTCGGCCTCTTTAAAATCAATTCGCAAGGTATCGGTTTGGGCCTGGGTGCTTAACGCTGATCCTGTCAGGCATATTATTGCTACCACACTTATCCGGAGTATATTCATATCGTTTTTTGGAGAAATAACCATAAAGAGACGATCGGGATACACCAGTCACCAGTCTGGCATACCCGACCGATCTCTTATTCAACTTAAATTAATCAGGTATAATTTTATCGAATATTGCTTGTGGTTTTTGTTGGAACAAAGCTATGTTGAAATGCCTTTGAGGGCATTAAAAGGGCGTTAAAAAGGAGTTAAAACGGGATTAAAAAAGTTGGTGAGTGGGGAATGGTGAGTGGGGAGTTTTGGTAGGTGGAGACATACAATCCTCTCAAGAGGGAATTGCACTTGGCTTGCGCTTTGTTTATTGGCTACCCCTTTTCTATAGTATATTTATCGCGTGGAAAAACCCCTCCCTACACCCTCCCGTTGGGAGGGAATCGCACGAAGGCCATCACTTTTAGTTTAGGTGATTTATCTCAGTATTGATTATATCAGTGTAAACTGGATAGAAAATACTGTTCCTTTTTCCGGGGCGGGTTTTACGGTTAGTTTGCCGTTGTAGAGGGAGATGATGCTGCTGGCGATGTAGAGGCCCAAGCCATGGCCGGGGAATTGGGAGGTGCTTTTTGAGCGGTAGAATGGTTTGATTAGATTGGCGAGTTCTTCGGTGTTGATACCGAGGCCGCTATCTTCGGTATCGATGTTGATCTGTTTTCCGGTGGAGTTTAATACACATTTAACAGGTTGGTTGCCCGAGAATTTGAAGGCGTTTGATATGATGTTGTTTAGGGCTATGTACATTAAAGATTTGTTGCAGGTGATAATGAGTGATCTTTCATCATCGGCAATGTTGGCCATTTCGATAAATAACGAGTTGGGGGCCAGCTTTTCGTTCCAGTAGGCCCAAAGCTCCCAGAGTATTTCGTCTATGCGTACGGGGCTTAAGGTGGCGCGTGAAAAGTCCATATCAATTTCGGCGAGCTCCAGTAAGGCGGTTATGGTATGGTCGAGGCGTTCTGAATCAACCAATACGGAGCGCAGCACCCTTTGATATTCTTCGGCTTCGCGGGGTTTGCCAAGGGCTATTTCGGCTTCGCCGATGATGCTGGTTATGGGGGTGCGTAGCTCGTGCGAGGCATTGGCTACGAAGGTTTTTTGGAGTTCGAAGGCGTTTTCGAGATGCTCGAGCAGGTTGTTGAAATTGCGGGCCAGCTGGCTGATCTCGTCGTTACCTGTACCTTCGTCAACACGCATATTGAGGTTGTTGGCGCGGATGGTTTGCATACGGCTTATTACCTGGTTTATCGGCGAAAGCAAACGGCTGGCCACGCCCCTGCTTGCCAGAAAACAGAGGACAATAATGATCAGGAAGATGATGATCATAGTTTCGAGCAGGTTTTGCATGCGCTGATCGGTGGCGGAATCATGGGCAGAGGCCAGTACTACAAAATCGCCCTGGTTATCTTCAAAGAACAAGCCAACTACCTGCCTGTCGCCATTCATGTATTCGAGGTGACCGTTGTGGCGTACCCTTTCGACGGTTCTTTCGTCCCAGTGCGATGTTTTTTCGGGAATGAAGGTGGCTTTATTTTTCGAATCGTAAATGCGGATGATCTCGGTAGGCATCTTTTCGAGATATTTATCACGCACAACGGCTAAAGAATCCTGCGAAATCTCGTCGGCCTTGAGATAGAGTTGGGCTACTACGGTGGCCCTGTCTTTTAAGCGGTTAATAAACTCGGTACGCAAAATACCGAGGATGGTGAAATAAACCGACCCTATCCCCACCAGCAAAATAATGATACTGAGCGAGGTAAAATATAAGGAAAGGCGATCCTTTATTTTCATTATTATTTCATGATGTATCCCATGCCAATGGCGGTGTGAATAAGCTTACCATCAAAACCCTTTTCGACCTTGTTGCGCAAAAAGCTGATGTATACATCAATGGTGTTGGTACCGGTATCAAAGCCTATACCCCACACGCGTTCGGCAATGTATTGGCGACTTAGAATTTTGCCCTGATTGCGCAAAAAGAGCTCTAGCAGGGCGTATTCTTTAGCGGTAAGGGTTATGGTTTTGCCTGCACGCAAGGCTGTTTTACTGTCAGTATCCAATTCCAGATCGGCAAATTTAAGTACTTCGGTTTCGCTGCGTACGGCAGTTTGGCGGCGTAGCAGGGCTTCTATGCGGGCGAGTAATTCGTTAAAGTGGAAAGGTTTGACCAGGTAATCGTCGGCACCTGCTTTTAACCCGGCAACTTTATCATCAACAGCGCCCAGGGCGGTTAACATGAGTATGGGAACCTGGGGGTTGGTGGCACGCACTTTTTTGCAAACTTCGATACCACTTATAAGGGGTAGCATTACATCAAGGATGAGCAGATCGTAATTGTTGTTTTCTATCAGCTCTATGCCGCGGGCGCCGTCGGTAGCTACGTTAACCAGGTATTCGTTCTCTTCGAGGCCGGCTTTGATAAAGGCGGATACTTTATGCTCATCTTCTACAAGGCAAATGCGATTCATTGTTTCGGGATTATTTTACAAATATGGCATTATTGTTCATCAGGCAAATAGTAATACGTGTACGTAACACAATTTTCACGTAAGGGGGAGTTAAAAGTTTGATGCTTAAAGCATCGTAATTGGCAAATAAAACCTAAATTTGTATTTGACCTTAAATTATTAGCCATATGAAATTTAGTTTATTGTTGGTTGCATGCGTTTTAATAAGCACTTTAAGCTTCGCGCAAAGCAAAATTACGCCGGCCGCGCCGGGAGTTACTTACGGAAAAACGGTTACGGCAGATAAAGCTATAGCGGTGCCTGTATTGGCGACTACATTGAGTAAAGATTCGGTTTATACCGGTAAAATTAGCGGCGAAGTTGTTGAGGTTTGCACCAAAAAGGGTTGCTTTATGAAACTGAAACAAGCCAATGGCAGCCCGATAATGGTTCAATTTACTGATTATGCTTACTTTATGCCGCAAAACATTGTGGGTAAAAACGTGGTTGTTGAGGGGGTTGCTAAGGTGAGCGAAACATCGGTTGCGCAACTGCGCCACTACGCCGCCGACGCGGGTAAAACTAAAGACGAGATCACGAGCATTGTTGCGCCTAAAAAGGATATCAAAATTATGGCCGACGGGGTTTTGGTTGTTCAGTAATTAGATTTTTTTCCAGTATATATAAGAATTGTGTAAAGCATTGTAATGAAAGATATTTTAGGGCAAGCTTTACACGATCTTTATTTTCAGAATAACCCGGATACCCTTTGGATACATAACCACTATGGCCCCAAAGAAGAAATGCCTGTTGAGACCTTTTACAGGACGCCGGATGAAATGCCCGAATTAGAATTGATTGCCCTGAAAGAATGCCGCGGCAAGGTGCTTGATATTGGCGCCGGAGCCGGTAGCCATGCATTGTATTTACAACAACTAGGCTTTGATGTAACCGCGCTGGATATATCGGGCATGGGGGTTAAGGTAATGAAAGACCGGGGGGTGTTTGATGCTGTTGAGGTTGATATTTTCGCTTATCGCGAAAGTAAATATGATACGCTGCTACTATTGATGAACGGCATTGGCCTTGCCGGAAGCCTGGATAATTTGAGGAACCTCTTATCTCATTTTAAAACCTTATTAAAGCCGGGAGGACAGCTGTTGTTTGATTCATCAGACATTGCTTATCTGTATGAGGACGACATCCCGGAAGGTGATCAATACTATGGCGAGTTGAGCTATCAGTATGAATATAAGGACCAAAAAACTGACTGGTTTAATTGGTTATACATTGATCAACAAACTTTAACTAATATGGCTACCAAAGAAGGCTGGATTGTTGAAATACTGTTTGAGGATGAATATGACCAGTATTTAGTAAGGCTAACTTTTAGTTAATTTACTCCCTGTTGTTTTGATTTTTGAAGGCCTTGGCGTTGGTAATCTCCAATCGTTTAGTATTCCCGTTATTTAATACTGTTTGCAAGCTGTAGTTACTTAAACCGGTTTGCGAAATTGTATTTAAGCCCCTTGCAGTGTATAGCGCGCAGAGCGGTTCAAAAAACTCACCGTTGTTGTAAGCATAATAATTATAGCCAGAGTCTGTTGTTTGGATATCGACCAATTGTTTTAACGTCGGATAATCCATATCGATCATATCGCAAGCTAAAATAAGCAGATCATTGTTAGGATAGCTGGCATGTACACTTAATATCCCATTGAGCGGGCCGGGGATATCCATTGCATCTGTGACCAGATCAGTGGCGTTAAAAATGGAAGAATAGGTTGCGGTTTGGGTTGGGTTGATAGAAACCACAACGGGGATATTGAACTGTTTAAGTTTATTGAATATGAGTTGCGCCCAGGTTGCATCGCCCTGTTTGATGAGACCCTTATCGGTGCCCATCCGTTGGCTTTGGCCGCCGCACATTACTACACCCAACAATTTTTCCATTACTGTGTTATTGATATTGAATTGGCTAATTTAGCTATTTATTCGGCACATAAATATTATAGGATGAAAATACGGATCGGGAATAATTCATTACGCTACAGGTTAACACGTACCGAGGTGGAACGCTTTGCCAGCGAGGGGATAGCAAAAGAAACTGTGCAAATTGGCGATGAACAACTTACCTATATTTTGGAGCGGGTGCTATGCGATGAGTTGGCGGTTAGTTTTAAGAATAACATCATCCAACTATCTGTACCTGAACATTTGGCAAATGAATGGACCAATACTGAGCGTGTTGGCTTTGACAACAAGGATAGCAGCGGCTTGTATTTACTGGTGGAGAAGGATTTTAAATGTTTGGATAATGTAACGGAAGACCAGAGTGATAATTATGAAAATCCGTTAGCCAATAAGAAATAGTTAATGCCTTTTTGAGGTATTTTTTGTATATTTATGTATTAGCGGAGTGATTGCTGATGTTCTTTAAAAATTTCTTACTATTTCCCCCTCATTAATGATTGAAGGATTGAATGCCGGAATGATTGAATGAAAATCTTACTTTATCCCCCTCCTTTTGGTGGCTGAATGAAATTGAAGAATAAAATAGTATTCCTCAAATTTCTTACTATTTCCCCCTGGTAATGATTGAAGAATTAAATGCTGTATAGAAATATGCTTGTTATTAAAAACCTACTATTTCCCCCCGTTTGTTAATTTGGTTATTGGTGTTATTTGTTGCTTACGCAGCGAAAGCCCAGGTTTTCCATGCCGCTATCTTCGGTGGTTTTCATGCGGCGGGATACGCGGTAGCCGGAGCAGTAGCTATCGTTACATAAGAACGAACCACCACGGGTTACACGTTTGGTGGCATAGGGCTCATCAGGATCGTAGCTTTTTGCGGGGCCTTGCGGGTTTTTGGCGTTGGTGCTTTGGCTGTAGTAATCGGGAGCGTATTTATCGGCACACCACTCCCATACGTTGCCAGCCATATCATAAAGTTTGTAGCCATTGGGCGCGAATGAGGCGACCGGGGCTGCTCCATAAAACCGATCGGTCATGGTGTTTTTATCGGGGAAGCTGCCTTGCCAGGTGTTGGCTTTGATCTTTCCGGTGTTTACGCCTTCGTTGCCCCAGGGGTAAACGTTGTTTGCCAGACCGCCCCTTGCCGCCCACTCCCACTCCGCTTCCGTTGGCAAGCGTTTGTGCACCCATTTGCAATAGGCTTGCGCATCATACCATGACACGTGGATAACCGGGTAATTGCCCTTACCGGCAATATTGCTACCCGAACCATGCGGATGCTGCCAGCTTGCTCCGGTTTTCCACGACCACCACTGGCCGTAATCGTTTAAATTAACCGGATGTTTGGGTGGAGTAAATACTAATGCAGCGGGCACAAGCAGGCTTTCATCGGGTTTGGCAGTACCGGGTGGAAGTTGCTTTTTCATTTCATCCCAATCGGGTTTTTGTTCGGCTGTAGTGATGTAGTGGGTTGCTTTAACAAAGGCCGTGAATTGGTTATTGGTTACTTCGGTTTGATCTATCCAGAAGCCATCAATAGTAACTTTGTGTTTTGGGTATTCGTCCTGAGCGGCCTGCTTGTTATCGGCTCCCATTTGATAGGTTCCGGCGTTAATCCAAACCATTCCTTTGTGCGATGTATTGCCGGTTGTGGTTTGCTGGGTATCGGCCGGTATTTTTAGCGCGGTAAAGCGTTTAGGAATGTTTGATTGGGTACATACCACACCTTTATGATCGGCAGAAAGTGCAGGGATAGCGGGTTTAGCAGCCGAAGGTTGTTGCTTTGGCTTACAGGAAATAATAGCGATTATTAAGCTACCTACTATAATGAATGATGTTCTTTGAAACATAGTATACATACAGTATCAAAACTAATGAATTACTGCAAGGTTTGATAATTACTCATCAAGGTAATCTACAGGCACAATTTGCCTTGGTTATGATATTTACAACTGGAGCAAAAAATATTTTTTTTATTAAAATTTTTAAAGCTCTGAAAATCAGAGCAAATTTAAGCGATATTGAATAGTTATAAAAAAAGCTGTAAAAATCTTTCAAATACAATTTGCAAAAGAGGTTTAATCTTGTACCTTTGCAATCCCAAACGAAAACAAACGGGATGTAGCGTAGCCCGGTATCGCGCCACATTTGGGATGTGGAGGCCGCAGGTTCGAATCCTGCCATCCCGACTTAAGCGATACCAACCAGTATCAAAAAGCCTTTAAATCTATGATTTAGAGGCTTTTTTGTTTTATTCAAGCCCAATTCATTCAAGTTATATCAAGGAAAATGTGCCCTATTCGGTGCCCCAAATTTTAAATTTATATTTGGGCACAAATATCGCATTAAGTATTTGATAGTCAATTGATTAATTAGTTTATTTTGATGGTTTTTAGTGCCCTTTATAGCGCCCTTAAAAACCCGGCAGATTGCCCCTATTGCAAAAGCCGCTAAAGACCGTCAATCTATTGCTATTTGTAACTTAATAATTGACGAATATGAAAACAATGAACAACACCTTTGGCGTTATCTTTTATTTAAGAAAGTATAAAGCCACAAATGACGGCAAAGCCCCCATCTATGCAAGGATCACTGTAAATGGAAGTAGGATTGACTTATCGGTTAAACGCTCCATTGAGCAGGATAACTGGAATGCCAATAAAGGTATGGCAAGAGGCAGTAGGGAGGAAATTGTAAAACTCAACAACTATTTGGAGCAATACCGTTCCGGCATCGTAGAAAGTTATCAGGGGCTTTTATTGCAAAAGAAGCTAATTACCGCAGAACTGGTAAAGGATAAATTTACAGGGGAAGATCAAACCGAGTTTACACTGTGTAAATTAATGGAATATCATAATTCCGATCAAGGGCAGCTATTGGAGCCAGGCACGATGAAGAACTATTATACAACGCAGAAGTATATTAAAGAGTTTATCAAAGAACGGTTTAAGACCAGTGATAAATACCTGTCCGAGTTGAGTTACAAGTTTATCACGGACTTCGAGTACTATCTACGCAACAGAACGCCGGAGAAAGGCCAGAAAGGCCTGAATAACAACGGCCTGATGAAACACATCGAGAGGTTTTGCAAGATGATCAATCTTGCTGTAAGGTTGGAATGGATAGACCGCAACCCCTTTCACGCCTACCAGTTGAAGTTTGATAAGGTAGAACGGGAATACTTAACCAAAGACGAACTGGCAAGGATTGAAGCCAAGAAATTCAACATTGTCCGGTTACAAGTAGTTCAAGACCTTTTTATTTTCAGTTGCTACACTGGACTGGCTTATATTGATGTATTTAATCTAACACCAGCCAACCTGATCGAAAAATCCGAGAATAACATTTGGATTGCGACCAACAGGCAGAAGACCAATGAGGCGGTAAGAGTACCATTGTTACCTAAAGCTTTAGCGATCATAGAAAAATACAAAGGGCATCCACAAGCATTAGCCGAAGGAAAGGTATTGCCAACGCTTAGCAATCAGAAGCTAAACAGCTATTTAAAGGAAATAGCCGATATGTGCGACATTGTTAAACCGCTTACTTTTCATATTGCCCGACATACATTCGCAACAACTGTTACATTGACCAACGGCGTGCCCATCGAAACGGTGAGTAAATTACTTGGTCATAGCAAATTAACAACTACGCAGATTTACGCTAAAGTAGTAGAGAGCAAAATCAATGATGATATGGCTGCTTTAAGTGCCCGCCTGCAAGCGCATTAAAAAATAAATTTTGCTTGCGGTCACAATTTGTGACCGCAAGTTTTCTGTATGAACAGAAATCTCAAAAAAGGGCGATGAATTCACCTCTCTCTCACCCATTTTCATCCGCCATCGTTATATTATTAGTATTAGCATTGTTAAATGTGATAGATATAATCAACTGATTTTGATTTGTATCATCTAAGATAATTACGAAATCATTTGTTTTTAATGTCCTCATTATCCCTCCTCCTGTTGAATCGGTAAGCGGCCCATCCTGAACATTCCACAATACTTTTAACCTATTATAAATGGCATTTAGAATGTCGTTTCTTCGTTTAAATGCCAAGTCTTTCAAGTAATAATTAAACGTGGCTAACGATACTTGTGCATTTGGGTTAAGCGAAGCTTGTTGACCGGTTACAACCGGCTGCGACACATATCCGCCAGAAGCAGGATTATAAACTTGTTGATTTGTAGTCGTATTCGTATAGGTGAACAAATTATTAAAGTTCAGGTTTAAAAAAGGTCTTTCAATATATCTATTAGAAATAATTTCGTTTAAACTAACATTGGATACAGTATTGCTTGTCATGACTGGAAACTCTTTATTTAAGGTTTCGTATGTTGAAGTAGCATTAATTCCGAAGAAGCCGTTCTTCGTTGAACCTTTTAATATCACATCGACAATCGCCTTAATGTCCAAAAAGTCACTTTGAACGTCAAGACCATTGTCTTTATCTACCGAAATTTCATCGAATTGCGGGTTAACGACAATCTTACCCGCCTTATCGATCAGTCCATATTTATTAGCGATCTTAACAAAAGCTATATCATTATAAAACGATGATGAATAATCAAATTGTGGGTTAATTTGGTAACCGCCTTTTTCATCGACGTACCCATATTTGTTATCAGTTGATTGAACAGCAGCATAACCATTGTCAGCAAAACTACTCGAAGATTTGAATTGAGGATTTATGATTATTTTGCCGCTTTTGTCAATAAATCCAAACAAATTTCCCTGCTGTATGCTTGCATAATCACCGTCGAAATTAGATACCCATTCAAATTGGGGATTAATTACATAATTGCCTTTCGCATCAATAAAACCATATTGTTTGCCACTCATCACCGCAGCTAAGCCGTTTTTGAAGTTTAGTGCATAATCAAATTGAACAGGGACAATTTGATCACCATTTTTATTGATATAGCCATATTTTGCCCTGTTATTTTTGTCCCAAATTGATACCATTGCCATCCCATCATTGAAAGGGCCTACAGTATTAAACTTACAAGGAATTATCATTTTTCCTGATTTGTCTATAAATCCATATAAAGCCTTGCTTTTAACGGGTGCCAGTCCGTCGGAAAAGCTATTAGCCTCGTCGATTTGCGCTGGTAGATTTAATACGGTTTTTCCGTCTTTCCCGATGTATTCGAGCTGTGAACTATCTCTGACTACCAACGCTAATCCATCTGAAAAACCATGGGCAGTTTTGTAAACGGCGTTAATTACATATTTCCCATCTTCACCAATAAACCCAAATTTTCCCTCTGAATTTTGTACTAACGCCAAACCGTCATTGAATGTAAATGCCGCCGCAAATTGCGGGTTGATGATTATTTTTCCGTTGTTATCAATGTAGCCCCAATAATCCGAGGACTTAACGGGAATAAGTTTTAGATTAACGCTATCTTTTTTGTGACAACTTACCGCAAAAAATGCGATGATAATTAATAGTAATTTTTTCATAATCCTTTACTGAAGAAAGAGTTTAAATTATTGGGGGAATTGAAATGAGCACCTATCGTTTGCGGTTTAAAGCTATTGATCGACCAGTCCGAATTCCACGTTGATGTAGTTCCCACATTATATTTTGGAGGCCCGGCGGCTTGAATATTAATTTCGTTGATTTGTGATTTCACCATAGCATCTACCGTCTGCCTTGTCGCTTTAACTTCGAATTCGAGCGGCCCATTCATATATTTGAGAATTTTGGTGATGACCAGCGGGTAGCTTTGATTTGTTAAGCTATTTTTAAATTCTATGGTATAGCCATCTTGCATTAAATAGTAATAGTTGGTAATAACGGCAAACTTTAGGATATCCTGTCCTGGAGCAGTCTTTTCCAATTTTCCCGCTAATAAAAAATAAGCTTTTTCACAATGATCAGGATATGGTACATTATAATTAGCAAGTATTTCATACCCGGGTTTCAATTTGTCCACATAAGGTACATTGTCAGATTGTGTCCGCGCTAAAACGCCATTTAATTCATTTATAGCGTTTGTATAACATCTTTTTACATCTTGGGACGTGATATTACTTATTATAGTATTCTCTATTGTTGCCGCAGGTTGGCTGATGCAGTCTTTTAAAATTTCCGCCTTTAAGGCATAAGCGAAGACGCCTTCGAAATCTTCATTTTCGTTGATGGCTACATTGGGTTGTATAAGAAAATATATACGTTCTTTAATACGTCTTTGCGTGCCTATTTTATCTAAAAACAGCTTCGCTTGATCAGGATTAATTTGTAGTTGACTGAACGGTAGCCAATTATTAAAAAAGAATTCTACTCCTTTTGAACTTAGCATAAATCCGCCGCTATTAAGCCTTTTCGCGCCATAATAGTTATCGCCATATTCCATGCGGAAAAGGTTATATCGGTTGTTATTGAAATCGTATTGACCTATCTCAATGTCAATATCCTTATAGAAAATTTCCCCAAGATTTATCTTTTCCTTGCAAGCCCTTAATAGCTTGACTAAATCATTGATTTTTTCCTTTAGTACGAATTCATTATTACTGTACTGCGGATAGTTTTCATCAAAGTCTTGAAGAACAGACTTAAGCTTTCTTTCGTCATATTGATAGTATACAGACCTGAAACGAAGGATTTCTTTATAGAGGTCCATATTTTGCTTAAGCTTAAATTCTGAATTAGATGATAGAAATTGAGCAATACCATTGCCGTGTGGAAATGCTTCAGAATTAATATCTCCCGAAACGATTGGAATAAAATTCGTCTGCATCTTATACTCTTTCTTATAGTATTGAACTTTATCTTCAGGCTGTGTTTTTCTGATGCTTGTTAACCATGTTGCTACAGAAGTGGTGTCTAAGCCGATCTGTGGATATATTTCTAAAGGCTGTGATACAAAATATGGGGTATTTGCAGTTCTAAATTGAATTTTAATGTTTTCGTTATCATTACCATTGAAAAGCAAAACATAGTAGGTGTTTGAAGATGGATTAAAGACAGGATAACACTTAAAGTAGTTATTTAAAAACCCATTTGCTCTATTAGGTGACGTACAACTGGTTGAATAAAATCGGTTTGCGTTTACATTATTGTTTATCCGGCCAAAATACATTTTGTTATAAGAGAATACTCCTCCGGTCTTTTCATAGCTATCATAATTTCCATTCCGGTCAACGCACAGTAATCTAAAGTCAACAGCCAATAATAGGGAATCAACAGAGTTCCCCCAATTGGGAAGTATCTTTAAAAAAACGTCATACGTTAATCCATTAATAGAAGTTGGAGACTTAGCACGTAATATTTGTGCTCTTGCTTGTTGGTTGTTGAAAATTAATGTAATTAGAAACAAACCGAAAAAGACGACGCGCGTTTTTTTTATCGATGAGGAATTCATGGAAGGATAGGCCATAAGGTTATAAATTGCTTAGAGTCAAATATATATAAATATTTTTTGACAAATTATATTAAACAATAAAATTCCGTTCAAATAGTAAATAAACTATAACTTTTATTTGGCGTTTAGCATGTAATAGCAACTTAATAACCGAAACTATGCCTAACAAGTATTTTAAACCACACGAGGCTTTTGACCGCCATTCACATAAATTTGATATTGGTGTTTTTATTGGCTTAAAGAAAGGCTATGAAGATAACCTGTTTATTAAAAAGCTTTTTACGTTACCAATACGAGAATATGCCGAGTTTTATCAATACCACCTAATATATTTCTTAGGAAAAGAGGCGCAAGGCGAACAGGAGTTTTTTTCTTTTGTTTGGCAGGTGGTATTAAGGCGCATTAGATATATTGAGATCAAAGACCCGTTTAATTCAAGTCATGCCCTCGATATGGAAATGCTTGAAAAGTTAATACAGTTTCAAAAATATCTCCGCTCTATTGACCAGTGGAATACCCAAAAGACATTGCCTGAAATCATTGCCGATCAACAAGAAGAAATCAGAAAACAACAACTACAAATTGCCGAATTAAAGGAAGATTTAAAAACGGCAAGGAAACTGGAAACACAGGAGTTTATCAATATTGCGGACGGTTACCTGTTAAGCTTCATAGATATTTGCCTGCAAGCGCAGGAAGCCTTATTGCCGGACACGGGCAAAGAACTTGTTTTTTCTCAAACACAGATAGTTTGGAGCAAGATGATAGCCAAGTATTTCAGAGAGGGCAATAATGAGATCAGTTTGGAAACTTTACGCCGATATTTTCCCGGAAACAAGAAAGACCCAGGCATCAAATACGCCAAAGTACCACCGGAATTAAAGCTATTTAAACTTACTCCCGCCAAGAAGCGGAGTTAAAACTTGCATAACTTAACCATATTAGCCCATCCATTTACCAAGCTATAACCGCTTAAATTACAACCATATACAAGCTTGTCTTAGCTTGTTATAAACACCCTCAATTTAACCACGCAAATCTGCGTGGTCACGCCTGCGTTGCTTTTTTATTTTCATTTGCGGCATGGATTTAATCAACCACGAAGCCCTAAGCCGGTGTATCAGGGATGCAGTCAGGGCAGAATTACAGGAACATTTTAGAGCAGGCACTAGCCAGCCGCCACAGGATGAACGGCTATTATCCAAACAAGAACTGTCCGAGGAATTGGGCGTGTCGTTAGTAACGCTTACGGACTGGATGAAAAAGGGATTACCCTTTTTGCGCCTGCACAAACGGGTGTATTTTAAAATGAGCGAGGTACTCGCAATCATGCAACAAAAAACTAAAAATTAACAAGGAGGAAAAGATGAACATCGAATTTATCACCAAAGATGATTTACGGAGGATAGAGAATTTGTTAGGCGAGATCAAGGGTCTTATCAAACCGGGTCAGGGACAAAGTAAACAATGGCTGAAAAGTTACGAGGTCAGGAAGCTGCTAAACATTTCGCCCGGCACCTTGCAAAATTTGAGAGTTAACGGAACACTCCGTTATACCAAGATCGGCGGCCTGCTTTATTACAAATTAGAGGACATTGAAAAGCTATTAGAGGGCAACAGCAGGTGAGGGAAAAAATGGCAACTCCGATGCGAAGCATCGGAAACAGCAACGGGCGAAAACCAAAGCGAAGCTTTGGTAAAAGGCGGTATAGCATACCGCTTGCGGTATAGCTGTATAGATGTCTATACCGGCCGGAGGCCGTTAACAAAAGGCATTTGCCGATAAGAAGCAAGTTTGTGTTTTTGGTACCCAAAAACTCCGTTGCAGCCTACGGCTGAACGGCAAACTTGCTTTTTGCGCCCGCTGGTTGCAAAAAGGAAAAATTAAAAAAGTGATGAGATCAAGACAGCGTGAGGCGTATGGAAACGAATGAAAAATTATTGGTTAAGACCGATAAACCAAAACACAAAGGCGGCAGGCCAAAAGTCAGGGTGAGGCGTGAAACGCATGTAAAGGTCAGGTTAACCGCTACCGAACGTTTTTTGATTGCGGCGAGAGCTAAAGACGCGGGTATGCGTATTAGTGATTGGATAAGGGCGGCAGCAAAAGCCGCAAAAGTAGTGGCACGTTTAAAGCCGGAGGATTTACAGATCATGCGAATGTTGACCGGATTAGCCAACAACCTGAACCAGTTAACCAAGCTGGCTCATCGGGATGGCATCCTAACGATTGCCATAAAATGCGGTAATCTTCTGATAGAAATAGACCAGGCATTAAAATATTTTAACAGCGATGATCGGCAAGATACCTAAACCCGGCAAAAGCTTCGGCGGTTGTATTGAGTATAACGTCCTGAAAAAGGAGGCGGCTATTCTATATGCAGATGGCGTGCGCATCGACAAGATTGCGCACACCATTGTCGACTTTAATATGCAGCGCAAAATGAACCCCGGCTTAGGTCAGGCCGTAGGCCATATTTCGTTAAGCTGGAGTCCACAGGATAAGGAAAGGTTAAACGATGAAAAAATGGTCAGCATAGCCAAAGAGTACCTGCAAAGAATGAAAATACAGGACACGCAGTTACTGATCGTCAAGCATAAAGACCGGGCGCACCCACATATTCATGTTGTTTATAACCGGGTCAATAACGAGGGCAAAACCATTCCTGATAGTTTCCAGCACCTGAAAAACATGAAGATCAGCAAAGAGCTAACCTTAAAGCATGGGATGCACATCGGGCGAGGTAAGGAAAAGGTTAACCGTCAGCAGCTAAAAGGTATTGATAAGCTGAAATACGAACTACACGATACCATTAAAGCGGTTAGCCAAAAGGTTACAAGCATGGCAGAGCTTAAACAAGAACTTTTAAAGCAGGGCATCGGCATGCAGTTTAAATACAAAGGCGGTACGTTGGAAAAACAAGGTATCAGTTTCAGTAAGGGCGATTATAAGTTCAAAGGGTCAGAGATTGACCGCAGCCTTAGTTACGGCAGGTTAAGCAAACAGATCGAACAGCAGGCGCAGCAGAAACAGGCCGAAGATCAACGCCCAACCATAACGCAGCAATTGAGAGAAGTTATAAACAGGGGGTCAGTCAAAGAGCAATCCGGCCACCAGTCCGTAATTGATTTGTTTGGCCGCATTCCAATTATTACGCCGGAACCGGAACCTGATCCCTACCGCAGGAAAAAAAGAAAGGGTCAGGATATCGATCAAGACCAAAGCCAGGGCATCAGCAGGTAGTAAATTACAAATTAATGAACAACAAAAACACTAAAGACATGGAAAATCACGAAGAAAATAACATACAGCAAGAGATTATGGACAGTATGGCTAAAAAGGTTACAGACCTCGAAAAGAGGCAATCTAAAATTGAGGAATTAGATTTGCCAGCCCTACCCTCTAAAGTTGGTGAACTGAAAACTAAAGTATCCGGGATGGTTGAAATGAAGACACTGGAAAACACCAAACAGTTAGAACGTTTTGATAAACAGCTAAATGGATTTGACGAAAAAATCAATGCTATACCTAAAGAAATACCTGTCAGGTATAATGTTCAGTTTGATACCAAAGCAAAATTTGTCATCAGGACAATTTTAGGATTAGGACTTGCTACTGCCATTATGCTTGCCATCTCGATAAGCTTGTGGATTGCAAACAACCGGAGAGCTGATGAAACAAACAAATTTCTTATTTTAAGGGGCTTTTATCCCGATGTGGCAAAAGCTATTGACAGCGCTTATGTTACTGACGCTGATAGCCTGATTAAAAAAGCACAGGCTAATATTGATCAACAGAAAACGATGTCAGAAGCAGCATTTGAAGCGAAACAGGCCGCCGACCAAAGTAAGCTGGCAGATAAAAAGCTAAAAGAATTAAAAGGAAAAGCCCAAACAGCAGCAAAACAGAAACGCAAAAAACAATAGCAATAATCATTTAAAGAACCGTTTCTATTGGGTCAGTGCAAGACAGGCCGGGACGACCGAATTCCGGCAAGTAACTTTGGCCGGTGCGCCCGGCCAGTCGCCTGATTGATGTTAAAGCCGCACAGTCCGGCATACGCCCGAAGCTTAACATCAATCAGGCGAATCGGTTTATTCGCCTAACCCCTGTTTTTTTATTAGTCCAACGAGCATTAGAATTCTTGGCCAATAACTTTTCAAAAGTGTATTTAGCATCTCTAAATATGTGGGTTTTCCTTGAACTTCGTTAAAGGGCTTAACCATAAAATATTGTTGCAAGACATTTACATTGCCAATCGTTAAGCTATTATTTTCACCGTAATCAATTATACTCTTGTTTTGATGTAACAGATCCAAAGCAGAGAATTTAATTTCTGCCTGATTACCCTTTAAAAACCGATAATCTAGGGCTGCGTTCCAAATCGTGAATTTGTTTTCGGCTGAGTACGATGATTTATTTATGTTATACGTTATTGAGATTCCTTTGTGTTTATCATATGAATACTCCAGAGATCGAAATGCAAATCTCTGGAGTATAAAAAAGAGACTATCGTCGTCCAATTCTTATTGCGACTTCAATTCAAAACGATCTTCAGTTTCTCTTTTTAAATATTGTCCCTTAAAATAAAGTATCCATGATTTTGGAGAGGATTGGTGCCCTGCTGTTGTAACGTGTAGTACTAAACCCGATGTGGACACTTTATGGTTTCCTAGCATCACACTATCGGGCATGTTTTTCTTAGCGTTATCAAATTCCTTCGTTTGCTTATTGATATTAGCCCCAGTTTCAGCATCCGGTTTCAAATAAGTTTCTGTCAGGAATTTAATAAAATCAACATCTTTTACCATGAAGTTTTCCATCCCTGAATGTATCAATACAGGAGTTTCATCTATTAGTGTATAAGCGGATGGTGAAAAACGATTTATCATACCAGGTAATAATATTACATGTAATGTAAAAATTGTATTTTCTCCAAATGTTTGTTGATCTAAGGTTATCAGATAATTTCTGACATCTTTTTTAGGCGCGGCCCAATTTTTAACGTACTTTATATAACCTGAAATCTTTGTTTTGAGCACCTCGTTCTGAATTTCAATCTTTTTATCACTAAAGGATTGAGAAAATGAATAGCTTGATATACAAGCGAGGATTGCTATAATGAATATTTTCATCTGTTTATTTGCCAATTGACGCTATATGATCTTATTGTTTTTTGAAAAACTGTTTATACTCAACAAGCATATTTTTATAGAAAACAATTTCTGTTTCCTGCATTAAAGGATAACTATAAGGAAGTTGGCCGGGTATATATCCCGGCAATAAATCAATTTTTCGCCCTTTATCATCTGTAAATGATGAGTTATCCGGTTGAACCCGTTTTTTGACTTGTTCATCAATGAATTTTTGCTCGTCGATCAATTTAGATCCATATCTTAATTTTATATAATTTTCAAGTTCGACGTTATCTTCAAGGAAATTTTCCAAACCAGTGTGCATCAGAACGCACCGGCCTTTAATGACCGTAAAACAGGATGGTGAAAATTTACCAATCTCAGAATCAAGTACGAGCACGTGAATTGTATAAGTCTGGTATTCATAAGATCTTTGTTGTGATAAAGTGATCAAATAATCCGCTACCCGATTTTCTTTTGCCCACTGATCAGCCTGTTTAATGTAGATCTCAACATTCCGTAGAAGTCCAATATTCTTAATACGAACTGGATTCGGACTAATGGATTGCGAGATGACGTTTTGATTAAAAATTAGACTGATCAGTAAAATTCCTATTTTTTTCATGTTTCTAAATTTGCATAGGCTATCTGATTTTTCATATCTGTTAACCAATTATGTCCTAACTTTATGTACCGGCCATTTATTCATGTAAGAATGATATGATCTCACTCTATCTATACAGTATCCCAGACAATCTTAGTTTCCTTTGTGTTTATCATATTAATGCTCCAGAGATCGGAATGCAAACTCTGGAGTATAAAAAGGAGGCTATTGTAGTCCAATTCTTATTGCGATCTCAATTCAAAACGATCTTCAGTTTCTCTTTTTAAATATTGTCCCTTAAAATAAAGTATCCATGATTTTGGTTTAGGTAGGCTAAGATTCGATTCGATTGACATTTTCATACCAGAAGTGGGCACTTTATGAGTTCCGTTTTCATCGTGTAACACAACACTATCAGGCATGTTTTTTTTTGCCTCTTCAAATTCTTTCATTTGCTTTTCGATGTTAGCTTTATTTTCGGCATCCGGTACATCTTTCCAGTAAGTCGTTTTTAGAAAACTGAAAAAATCTTGATTTTTCACAACAAAACTTTCTATTCCTGAATGCAACAATACTGGAGTTTCATCTATTAGTGTATAAGCGGATGGTGAAAAATGATTTATCATACCAGGTAATAATATAACATGTAACGTAAAAATTGTATTTTCTCCTAATGTTTGTTGATCTAAGGTTATCAGATATTCTTTTATATCCTTTTTAGGTATCGCCCAGCTTTTAACATACTTAATATAATCTGAAATCTTTGTTTTGAGCACCTCGTTCTGAATCTCAATCTTTTTATCACTAAAGGATTGAGAAAATGAATAGCTTGATATACAAGTGAGGATTGCTATAATTAATATTTTTTTCATCGTTTTATTTTTTTTGGGATTAAATCAGTTACAATTGGAAGATGCAAATGTATTCAAATTAGTTTCTGTTTGCCATGAGGCCCCATCCGGGTTTCCGTATGTATATGCAGTGCCATTAGCTCCTAATACAACCCCATACACATCACTTGGAAAGGCCTCTAAGGTCGTCCAATCTTCGTCACTTGGTTCATCAATATAACTTCCTCCACTTGAATTTGACGGATCAATCAATCCAGTATTAGGATGACTATGGACAACAGCTTTAATTTTATAATACTGCCCATTTGCTTTAGCATATTTGTTTGGGTTATTAGCAAATGTATACGTTAAATCAATGGATTTGCCATCGGTATGATTAGCATCCGGGTTCTCGATAAACATGGTACCTCCGTGTTTGTCATCAACCAAATATCCACTCTGTTCTTTTTTAGATCCATCAGCCTTAAAACTCTTATTGTAGGTATCCTTAAACCCGCTGCATAAATCAGGTGCTGCTCCACCTAAATTAGGACCTGCCCCCTCTCCTGCAGGATATGGATTACCTCCACCTGGAGGTAATTCCGGAATTTGCCCGTTAGAACCACAATCAGGGTCAGTACTTGGCGTATAAGTTGGGTCTGAATACGTAGTTCCACCCCCATCAGATGCGGATATAGGCCCCCCGGTATCGCAATCAATTTCAGTCGAACCTGTAATAGTTTCGATATCTGCACATGGACCTTCATAAACCGGGTTCGAAGTTGAAACATCCTCTGTACAATATTCGCCATTCCCATCCCCATCATTATGATGCACAATTTCTGTACTAATTGTTTGAGCGTAAACTATTGATGGGCCTGAAACAAGTACTTTTCCGTTCTTAATATATGGTAAAATATTAAAAAACAAAACGATTAATAATATAAATTTTTTCATGTAATTACTGTTTAAATACAATTGTCGATTTAAATTTATTACCGTAACTTAACGTAAACACATACGTTCCCGGAGGGCTGTTGATTGGTATTGTACCTGTATGTTCGCCAGCCGCTAACTGTTGGGAGCTGGTTTGGTAAACAATGGCCGCATCCATTAACCGCGATACAATAAGCCTTACATTACACGCCGATTTTAAGGTATAACTATATTGCAAAGCGGTTGTAAAAGGGTTGGGGTAGGCAATAAAATGTACAGAATCAATTTTAGCGGTGGCTGCTGTATTGTTAGTTGTAGTATCGGCAGTATAACTGCCCTTATTGTCCGATCTTATCAGCATTATAAAGGTTGGCTTCTCGGGCTCTTTAAGTTTAGTGGAATATAATTGAAGTGTTCCGAGTATAGTCACCGTATCGGCGCTTTTTACCATTTGTAAATGTGCTTTCCTGAACTCAAAATCATTCGGGCTCCTAGCATTGTAATGATCATTGCGATTATAGTTTGTATTGTTAAACATTATCGAAGTATCAGTCACTTGCGCCCTAACATTCGCTATTACAGCATTATCTTCGATCCAGCTACCTGTTAAATTTTTTCCGGTCGAGTTTAATGTCAAATTCAATTCAGATTGATTGATAATATGCTTACCACTCCAGTCAAATTTTATCACAAAACCATTATAGTCCCCCGCAATGTCATGCTCAGTTATATGATGTTTAACATCCTTATATCCTGACTGTATGTTTATATTTCCGTCTTTTTCCAAACTGGATGCTACAACATTATTACTACCTAAATTAATATTCAGGTTTTCAGGCTGATCCGATGCCAGTTCGTCAGTTGCATACCGGTATCCTTTTGCTGATGCTTTAGTTAACCAATATTTAGCACTATCTATATTTACGCTCACGCCATACCCGTTACGGTAACATAAACCCAGCATATACATGGACCCTAACTCATCAAGTTGTGAACCTTTAATAAACAGTTGAATGGCTTTGTTGTAATCTTGGGAACAACCTAAGCCTTTATAAAGCATAAACCCTTGCCCATAATAGCCTGCTCCACTATTTAAATCAGCCCCGTTTTTAAAAGCCTGATAAGCTTTCCCATAATTTTGATCAGTTCCTATTCCGGCTTTATACATCAAACCGAGGTTATACCATGCATTGCCATAACCCGCTTTTCCCGCATTTTCAAACCATTTTATGGCTTCCTTTTCGTTTAAATCGGTACCGAGCCCCTTACTATAAAGTATGCCTAAAGCATTCATTGCTTGCGAATTTCCCTCTTGGGCGCATTGCATGTAAATATTAAAGGATCTTACAGGGTTGTAAAATGCCTTTTTCTCATTCAAACAAGTTTTGGCTTGCTTTAGTAATGGTGTAAAATCCTTGCCCGTTTGAGCCTTAGCCATACCGGCTGTCATTAAAATCGCGATCAATAGTTTTTTCATATTGGATTTCGTTTTTTTACCAGCTAAATGATTTTTTCACTTCGTTTGTAGCGGCCAGGTTCTTAAGCGTGGTTTGAAGATCCTGCAAAATGGATGGTTTACTATTTTCTATCTGTTGTAGCCTAAAACTGTTTTCTCTGGATTTTTCATTAAAAACACGTTCCTTCGCCACGTATAATCTATGCTCATACTCAAGTATTTCTTTATTTACTTTAATACTATCCAGCCCCTCTGTTAACTTCATTTCTTTTAGTTTTTCCCAATCTTTATAGGCTTGGGTCCTGGCTCGGTCGCCTACCTTATAATACAGGTAAAAGTCGTATTGCCTTGGAGATAAAACCTTCAATAGATTTTTCACCTCAAACTCCTTTATATTGCTATTATCAAAAATCTGATGCGCTTTATTATCTATTTTTAACTGTTCTAATGCAATAACTTTAGTTACCAAAGTATCTATCTGGTTATCGAGCAATGTTATTTGAGTTCTATATTTTACCACATCAGCGAACAGAGAGCCGGGCAACCTTCCATTATAAGCATCAAGCTTTAATAGTATAACAGGTTCAGACATTTGTAATTTTCTTAAAACAGAGTCAGTTTGCTGACGGCTAAAGTTTTTTGGGAACTTATCAATAGTTATAAGTTTTGCTAACTCATAATCAAAGTTTTGACTGCAAACGTTAGCACTATCAAGGTTTTGAGTTAAATTAAATTTCTTTAATTGGGCCCAATTATCAGCCGTGCTTTTTGATGCTTTAAGCTTCAATAAAATTTTTGGCTTTTCAGCATCAAGTTTTCTTTGCAAAGCATTTACTTTCTCTTGGTTTCCTGTATCAAAAGCATATTCCAACTCGGCATATCTGTTGTTAATATAACCCTTCATTTGTCCGGTAACAGATGCACTATCTAATCCCTTGGTTAGGTTTAGTTTTTTTAATTGTTTCCAATTTTCTTCAGTCTCGTGTATTGCTCTATCCCGGTTTTTAATTAACAAGAATGGTTTATATTTTTTGTCAAGGATTCGGATTAAATTTGAGTTTTCGAATTTTTTGGCGTCAAAGCCAGAATTGTCTGTTAACTGTTTTTTTGTTTGTTCCACTTTTAACAAATCAGCTGTCTGTTCAGCATTTAGATTAAGTTCTTTGCGATATTTCACCGCTTTTGACAAGGCATCTAATAAATAATTGTCGGCATCTAAATAATCCTTCAATTCTAAAGGTGAAAGTATACGACTATAAATTTCCTGAGTATTCTGATAGTTTTTACTCACTTCAGCGGCCGATAACCCTTTTGTCAACGCCGCATCAGCCAAACTATCCTGCTGTTTAAAACTATCGGCCAGCAGTAATTGCTTTTGAGCAGAGATACTAACTTTGGAAGTAACGGAATATACCCGGGACACCACGCTGCCAGAAAAACGCTTCATAATTTCCGGAGCTACCTGTGCGTTGGTCGCTATTGGAAATCCAATTATGAGCAACGGTAAAATTTTAAATAATGTTCTTTTCATAGATAATTGTGGGTTTAGGATTGTTTATTAGTGAGTTTATTAAAGTTTAAAACCATTGCCTTTGATTATTATCAGTTATTATAAATGGTCTTTCATTACCATTAGGATGGTCTGAAACTAAAAGTAGCAGGGCGTTTTTAGGTTGGTTTGGCACCAGCATACTTTTTGTAGAAAAGGTAGCTTTCATTTTTCCAGATAGCTTCCAGGCATTATCCCAGTAAAATAATTTATATACATAACCGGGATGGAAGGATATGTATTTGTCCTGCTCATTAATTGTAATGATCCTTTTGTTAGCGATATCTGGCTTTAAAACTGTAGTATGGTGGTAACCCTGAGCAATTGGATAACCTGCCGCTTTTATCTTACCATTTTGATAAAACGCTGGCAAATAAACTACTCCTTTGCTCATGTTATTAAAAGTGACCGAATGCTTTTTAACTTTCCCCCACCAGGCAGCATTCCAGCTTAAATTATTAAAGACACAAGCATAGGCAACCTTATTCCCGACAACTGCATTGAATAATTGTGCTTCAACATTACACGTTTGCCAGTACTGATCTGTTATATCAATGTAATTAAGGTCACGCATAAAACCCGGCGGGATATGTTTAGCATCTTCAAATTGGGCCAATACACTGGGTTGCTTTGAGTATGTTATCCGAAGTACTTTAGAAGGTTCTCTTTGCAATTCATTATTAAAGGCAGGAATTCTGGATACATCAAATTGAATAGGATGCATTTTTTCATCAAATACGCTGTTTATAGAATGATTGCTGGAAGATGTTGCCCAATAAGGGACGATATTTAGAGAAACAGGAATACCCTGAGAGCGGAACGTGAAAACTTCCAGATCGGCAATATCCTCACACGGCCCTTCTTTCCTTGCTAATAACTGTAAGGCACCTAACCGTGGTAATGGATCTTTACGTTGCGCTTTACCCCAAGTACTGCTGAACCAACTATTATAATCCGATGATACCTCAGGCAGTGCAGCCTGAATATTGATCTTTTTTGAAAATTCAGTAATGAAATTGAATTTTTTCTGATAGATACTTCGCCAATCCTGCAAAGGCTCTACACTCACCCGGTAAGGTAGTATATATTCGCAAAAATCTTTGAAAGGGATGTTTTTTGCCGCTCCATTCTTCCATACCTTAAATGCACTTTTAACATTTTCAATTAGAAAATCTGCTTTTATACTATTAATGTCTTTGTAGGTTACAGGCACAGGATGAATTTTGGGTATTTTGCTTTTAAGCTGATTGAATGCCTGAACCGCTAACTTAAAATCCGGATAGTCTAATTCATTATAAGCTATTTTTTTGTTATCCCCATCAGCCCAGTAATAATCAACTGAATAATGGATATCCATATTGGATATTAAAAAGTATATGGCTTTAAGCTTTAAAGGATCGCCAGTTTTCTTACAATATGATATTACTTTTTCAAGTTCTGCCCTATTTTTACCGGCTTTTGCCAAAACGGTTTTAACTGAACTGGGATAAGTACCCGATTGCTGGGCAAAACCGACTCTACAGAGTATAATAAACAATAACAGTAAATATCTCTTCATATTAGTTGTTGAAATTTTGTTGGGAATTAAAACCATATTTGGGAATTAACGGTATATTCAGTCTTTTAAGCAAGGAGATAGCGAGGTATTTATAGCGGCTGACCTGGGCTGATGGTATCTTAGGGTTCATGGCGATTATACTTTGTGCAATGGTTACAGCCGCCGTGGTATCTCCCGATTTCAGATAAACTTCTGTTAAAGCTGCTCTGGGTGCAAAATGCATTGGCTCCAGGTAGGCAGCTTCCTGATATTCATTTATTGCTTGTTGATATTGTCCAAGTTTTTGATAACAAAGGCCGGTTTCCATAAATAGTCTTGATTCCGTAGTCAGGGTTTTTGCTTTAGTTAGTATCGGTAAAGCTTCTGTATATTTCCTTGCGGCAACCAATGTGTATCCATAATTCTTCCAAAAGCTTTCATAATGAGAAAGTGTTGGTGCCAGGGAAGGCAGTATTTTTAATGCTGCATCAGCATGATGGTTTAAAGTCAGAGTATAAGCTTTGCGGTTTTGCATATCAGCAAAAGCTATTTTAAACTGTGCTATGCTGGTATATATTCCTGCTAATAACAGCAATACTCCACAAGAATATTTCAGATAAACTTTTCGGTGATTGAAGGCACTTAATAAAGAATAGGAGTTTGAACTTACGACTAAGGGGCTACTAATCAGCATAGCCGCATATATTATAAATAAGCACATGACCGGCTCAGCTTGAACAGTAAAATTCATAATGGACATAATTACAAAACAAATAATGCCTGAGTAGGCTGCTATAAGAGGATCAAGCGGATAGCCGGTAACCGGATCTGATGGGGATAGTGTTCTCATTTTCTCATTTTGATCTGCATTTACCTTAAATATCTTTAATGGAACTGAGAGGAAAGAAATAACAACGGCCGCAAATAGTAACAATCCAGGAATCCCTCCTTCTACTCCATTCTGTAAGAACTCATTATAAGCCATATTCACCATTCCGGCATTTTGAATCTCATCCGGGTTGGCATTTCCTTCTTTGATATAGTTTGCCTGGGCAAGGTTATATCGTTGTTTAAAACTGCCATAACCGACCCCGGTCATCGGCTTATCATCTAACATGAGCAATGACACTTTCCAGATCAGCTTTCTACCATCGGCAGATGCTTTTTTTGCGTTATAAAGACTAATAGTTAATGGAATGGCAAGCGCAATAATTACAAACGTAACCAGCAAGGCAAGTGCCTTGAATCGATGGTCTTTAAAATAGGTTAAAAGGTTATATTTTAGCTGCAAGAATATACCAGTGGCGATAAGTGCACCAATAATAGCTGTCCGGCAGTGAAGCAATAACATGGCAATAACCACGATTGCAATGACAATCAAAAATATTTTCCTTTTCATCCCTTTATTTCCAAAGCAGAAGGATATTCCACCAGGTAATGACATTGCCAGAAACATCGCGGTTACATTAGGATTTTCTGAAGTCCCGGTCACTAAAAAGAAGTTATTGTTACTCATAACCCAATGCTCATACTGAGTAATGCACACCAGAGATTCTAAAAAAGCCAATATCAGTATCCATATGAATACCTTATTTAACTTAAAGCTGTCAGAAGAAAATAAGGTAGTAGCGGAAAAAAGCAAAAGAAGATTAGTGAGTGCATAGACGGATGTATAATTAAACCCTTGTTTAGAATATACATTGCCAATAATATATAAGGTATAAAAAAGAAATAAAATGAAAGGTGTTTTTGATGGCATTCGCAACCCTATCTTTTTGCTGAAAATCAGAAGACAACCGGTAACACTTACTAAAAATGCAGATGATAGAAGATAAGCATAAAAGCCACCTAAAGAAGAGTAATAAAACCAATCACTGGTTATTAATGCACCGCCAATAATAAGTATAATAAGCAAATAAGAAAACCGAACAAGGTGAAACATAGGTAGTATACAGTTTACTAATTCGTCTATTAATTAAAACCCATTTAGTGAGCAGCCCAATAATTGTATTTTTTTATGCACCAATTTTTGTAATCGGCGGCGACGTAGGATAATACTTTGTTGACACCAAGTACCCTTACACTATCATCGCCCCATTTGTATTTTCTTGATATACAGAGCGCCAGTTTTGTATAGGCTCGACACTTACCCGGTATGGCAAAATGTATTCGCAAAAATCCGCGAAAGGTATATTTTTTGTGATCGACCCGCGCCAAGCCTGAAAGGCTTTTTCGATGTTATCAATTAAATAATCAGCCTTAATATTTTCAATATCTGGTAAAACAACCTGTTGTGCATTAATACCAGGTGCTTTACTCTTAATCTCTTCCAATGCATGAACTGCCATATCATAGTCAGGATAAGCAAATTCACTATATTTAATTTTTTTGCCAGCATTATCAGTCAGGTAATAATCAACTGAGTAATGGATGTCCGTGTTGGCTATTAAAAAGTAAACAGCTTTTAACTTTAATGGATCTTTGCTCCTTTTAAAGTATAGGATTGCTTTTTCAAGTTGAGCGCGATTGGATCCTGCTTTTGCCAGCACCGATTCTACATTTAGGGGATAACCGTGTGTTTTTTCCTGACCATAACAATAACTGGAAATAAATAATATAAAAATAAATATTTTCTTCATATGGTGTTTTGCCCTAGTTCTTCGCTCCACATTGCTTTCACTTGAAAGCAGAACAATTTTGAACCCGGCTAAATATTAATTGGTTTATTTTTCGATTAGCTGCGGTCAAAAATATATCTATATTTGAATACCTAAGGGGGTCAAATTGGCCAAATAGAGGCGTCAAATTGAGTAAAGTTGAATATCGGTTGTCTGGTAAAAAAGCACTTTTGTTCATTGGTTTTTTTGTGTGTAACTTAAAACTACCAATAAAGGGAGGCATTTAGATGCTTCCCTTGCTTTTTCGATCTTTACCGGACAGTAATAGTTTTATAACTTCGACCTACAATGTATTAAGCTTCCAGCTTAATAAAATTGCCCGGGGTATACGCTCTTAGTTACAAAGAATAATGAAAAATAAGAAACCAATACATAACGAGCAACCCCTAACTCCCCGATACATTTTCTAATTAATAGCTGTATTATAACGATGTCATTCGATTTAAAATGGACCCCTACTGTTGGGTTACCAAGGAGAAAGGCAGGGAGGGCTTACAGCCACGCTAATACCCTACGCTGACTCTTTATTTGGTAAAGCCCTATATGGATGCCAATGGTAACTACGGCAATCAATTGAGCGCAGTAACCGATGCAGCTAATAATACCAACACTTTACGTACTTATGCTTACGATTTGAATGGTAACGAAACAAGCGATGGTAATACCACAAGCGCTAATGGCGGCAGGAAAAACATTAGTTATAACCTACTTAATAATCCAGCGATACATCAAAAGCCCGGGCGACCTTTTTAGCTGCATCAATTGATGGCACGGCCTCTTGGTTGACCATAAACCGCACTTACTTTTGAGCATAAAAATCAATATCCTGCATTAGCCGGAATCTGAATATCTTATTATTCACCTATTCATATCCTTACTTTACAGTAGTAATAGCCCGCTGGTAGCCCATAGCCCCGTGCAGATCGGTACCCTGCATGATGACGGTGTACCGGGCAGGTTTATCGGCACTGTAAAAGGATATGGTTGCGCGGCCTGCCGTATCTGTAACGATGTGCGGTTTCCAGTGAATGGTGGAACGCACATCGGTACCGTTGGGCTTGTCTTTTACGGTATATCGAGGCCGGTAAAACTGTTTGGGCATTGAAAAGGGCAAGGGTTTATAAACGTATATCCCCGGTGTTTTCTTTAAAACAGGCCCTGCACCTGAGCGTGTAGTGATCTCTATGAACGCCCATTGAGATACAAAATCCCTTGGGTCCAGATATTGGCTATAACTACTGGTGTAATGCTCACTGGCAATCACTTCAATGCCTTTAATATCTTCGGCAGTGTAATAATCCAGATAGTCTTTTACATATTGATAATAGTCATCCATAGAGCGTTGGTAACGCTCCAGCGGCATACCGTCAAAAAGGAACACTATTTTTCTATCTTTAATCATATAATACATTGGCATCGGAGGACTTGCAGGCTTTAGACTCCAAAAACCAAAAACATTATAGCCTGCCACTTTTTCTTCCAGCAGATCGCCGAGGGTTTTTTTGCCGGCTTTTTCCATGGCTTTTTCATCCAGCACCTGGTCAGCCTCGCCCGGTCCGTTTAGGTTGTGAGAGCCTTTGATAATTTTTTTGCTGACGATGTTCACCTGCTTAAGTACCCGTCCCAGGCCATCCATTTTATCCCTTACCGCCTGTTTGGCCTGAATGCTATTCAAGTTCTGTAGCATTGCCGTATCGGTGTTAAGGTACCAGGGCCGCTGCAATATAGCGGTTTGGGCAAAAACGGGAGGCGTAAATTCGTCTACCTCTATCCCTATATTAAAGCTTTTTCCATGCTTGTTGAAGGCTTGTATAAAAAAAGAGGCGGTGTCGACCGGTGAAAAGCCTCTAAAGGTAAAACGGCCATCGTTTCCTGTAAGCGTATTAAGCAGCAGATGTGGTTTTTTAGACAACAGCCTGATCTCTGAATTTGCAACTGGTTTATTAAAAATATTGGTCACCTTACCATGGATGGCAAACTCAGGTTCAGCGGCAAAGGCCGACGGTTTTACTGGACCGTAAATTTGTTCCCAATTATACCCTACCCAACCCTGGGTGAGCAGGAGGTTATCAAGCGCCGCGGCAGTTTCGGGACTGGGATAATCAAAATAATAATTAGGATCTTCGATAGTACCTTTCAGGCAGGAGCTAAGCAGGATATTACTCATTAAATTATCTGCATTACTGTCGCATTTCACTTGGCTATCATCGGTTACAGCGAGTGAGAAAAAGCCGCGAACGGGCTGTCCTTTCCGGTCGGTCACCTGTAGTTTCAGGGCAATGCTGTCGTGCGGGGCATAGGTGGTACGGTCTGATCTGATATAAAGCTGTAGCTGGTCGTGCTGGTCAATGTATATCATGCGTTCGTTCAGCGGCCGTTTGTCGGTACTTAACAGAGTAAAACGGGCAACTCCAGTTGGGAATAACGACCGGACTATAGTTTTTTTGATAATTCCCTTATTAAAAACGATGAGCGCGCCATAGCAAACCATGTTACGTGCCTGGCCGAGCAGATAAAAGCTATTGCCCCGTTTTGCCAGATCATTTGTGGCCGTGATGCTTACTTCCAACGAATCAGCATCTTTTGACCTTATCTGCAAGTGGGTACCCGTGGATTTTACGCCGGGCAGCGGATAGCTCTTTCGGCCGCCCCCAGGCAGATCAACCATGGCCGAATAACTCTCGTCAATTTCAGGCGTTAAGTAAAAAGCGCCCATTCCCTTATGTGTCGATTTTAAACCCGTGATCAGTTGCTGTTTATTGTTGTATATTTTTCCTTCAATTTCCACACTTCTTCCATCCTCGCCAATAGCTTTGAAACCTATAAGCGTCGGCAAACCAGCTACCAGGTTACCGCCTTCGGGCATAAACTGCAGGTCGACTTTTTCAGGGCGGTTAATGGCCACAGGCAAGAGCCACTGACGGGCATTCTCTTTTTTATTGATCTCCTGAGCTTGGATCATCAGTTTTCGGGTATCCATTTTGGCAGAAAGGGCATAGCTAAGGCTGATCTGCCCGTCAAATGATGTTGATGCCTTGAAGCGATAAAGCCTGCGTTTGCCTTCCAGTACATTCAGCTGCATATCCTGTAACAGCACAGGGTGTTTGTTAACGCCGGTAAAAAGCAGGCTGGTCATGATGCTGTCTTTCGGGCCCGATGTTACCTGTTTGTTGCGGATGCCTACCAGCAAGGGATCGTTGGTGAGCGAGGTAATGTACAACTGCTTTTTAAACACGTAGTCCTCGCCGAAATTGCGCATCCAGTTGGTATAGGCGCGCAGGGTATAGCTTCCGTCGGGGATGTCTTCGGGGTTTAAGGCGATATTGCCCCAACTCAGGCCCGATGATACAGGGGCCATTATTCTTTTTACACACTTATTGTCTAAGTCGTCCAACTCAATGTAGAGCAGGCCACTACGTGTGGACGGTGTCAGGTAGTCGCCATTGAGCAGATAAGCCTTGAACCAGATGGTATCGCCCGAGGCATAGTTTGGCTTGTCGAGGTGCAGGAACAGTTTTTCCACAGGTAATTTGCTTTGCAGGGTGTCCATAGCCGATACGATGTCTTTGAGCTTAGGCTGCGCTTGCGCGAAGGTCATTAGGCACTGCAAAAACAGAACAAAAAAGAATAGCTGCTTTAAATGGTTCATCACTTCGTGCTTTTTATCTTTATCATTTGCCTGATGCTTCCAATATTTCCATTCATATCGCTGCCTTCAACGGTTAGGGTATAACTGCCGGGGATGTCGGCGGCATAAAAGGATACTAAAGCTTTTCCTTCTTTATCTGTAATAATATCCGGCGCCCAGTATATGGTGGAACGGGTATCGGTGCCTATACCTGTATTGTTGGTTTTTATTGTATACCGGGGGCTGTAAAATTGTTTGGGCAGCGCTATAGGCCAGGGGCGATAAACGTACATTCCATTGGTTTGGTGTTCGGCAGTCCACCTAATCTCATTAGCGCTAACATCAATATACTGAGGGGTAGTATGTACCAGGTAATCACGGCCTGACATCGTGTTAATGTTCATAATTGCGTAGACTTCGTTAGGGCGGTCATTGTAAGTTACCTGGATCCTTCTTATTTTTTTCGCCGGATAAAGTTCAAAACCTTTTTTGACAAAACCGGGAGACTCTACCGCCTGGGCATTTATTTCGATAAGATCGAAATAAATAATCAAATAATTTTTATTGATCATAAAAGTCTCTGTTGGGGATACAGTATATTGAGTAGGGAAGCCTTTCCCTACATGTAAGCCTTTTGCCCGTTGTCGCAACAATTGATAAAGGCTAATATCTCCCATCTTCCTGATATCCTCTTCTTCCAGCACCTGGTCCGCATTCCCGTTGAGCTCCCAATTTCTAATCGATTTTGCTTCTTTCTCCCTTATCGTTATTTCTTTATCCTTTATCGATACCGCGTTCAATGAGAACAGACGTTCATTCAATGCTGCTTTATCCTTATGCCTCCAATAAGCCAGCATAGCCGTATCACAGTTAACATACCAGGGCATTATCCGGTTGCCACGGGAAGGGTTATAGATGAGCGGCTTTATTTCGTCCGCGAATACCCTGCACTCAGTAAACTTCGATCCGTTTGCCTTGGTCGCATTAATCCTAAACCACGATCCGTTCGCGGGCACCCCCGTAAACACAAAATTACCCCGGCTATCACTATTGGTATTGGCTTTGTATATGGGTCTTTCTGATAGTAAACTTAGTTTTGCCCCGGTCAGGGGTTTATAATCTCCATCCATTACCCTGCCCGTGATCCAGGTTTCACTTTGGGCTGTGTATTTGGGGACTGGCAAATTGAATACATCTTTCCAGTCGTAACCCGTCCAGCCCTGGGTCAGCAGCAAATTGTCCAATGCCTGCCAGCGTTGCGGGTCGCTGCTGTTCTGGTAATAGCCCGGCTCTTCTACCGTCCCCTTTAAATCTGCCGTCAACAGCATATTGGTGATGATGCTGTTATGGCAGGCCGTGTCCGCCCTTACCTGCGAATCATCAGTTACCGAAAGGGAAAAACTCCCCTGTACCGGCCTGCCATCTTTATCTTTAACTTGTATAGATAGCGCTATGCTGTCCCGTACGCAGTATGCTTGTTTATCCGGCGTGATTTTTACTTTAAGGTTATCCTGATGGTCAATATAAATAACGCGCTCGTTCAGCGGCAACTTGTCTTTGTTCAATAGCGTAAAGCGGGCTATTCCGCCCGGGAAAAGGTTTTTGTTTAAAACGCTGCGGTTTATCCCTTCTTTAAGATTAATGGTAGCGGCATAGCAAACAATGCCCCTTGATTGCCCCATTAAGTAATAAGCGTCGTTTGACTGAATTATCTCCGCGCTGGCGCTGACCTTTATCATTATGGAATCTCTATGCCCAGGATTTTCAATGCTTAGTTGTGTTCCGCTTAGTTTTACTTCGGGTAAGGGATAGCTTTTAAAGCTTCCTTCGGGGCTTATAAGTTTTGCCGTATAATGTTCTCCCGCTTGGGGTGTTATTTCAAAGCTGCCCATACCTTTATGCAGGCTCTTAAAACGGCATATTTCTTTATCCCCGCTGTCATATATCTTTCCTGCCACGTCTGTTCCTTTGCCATCTTCGCCAATGGCTTTAAAGCCTATTTTACACATTAGCCCGGCTACTATGGCGCCCCCTTCGGGTAAAAACTGGAGATCGGTGTTCGTCGCCCGGTTTAGGGGTACCGGGATGACGATTTTCCGATTGCCCGCTCCTTTTAGCAGGTCCGTAACGGTGACGCTTAGTTTTTTAGCTACAGTATTAGGCGGAAGACCGAAACTTATATCCATTGTACCATCCGCCAGCGTATGCCCGGTTTGCCGGTATAGTTCCTGCCTGCCATCGCTAACCTTTATTTCCACTTCCCTTAAGCCGAGCGTTTCGCGATTGGGTTTCCGCAATTGCAGGCGCATATTAAGCCGCTCAGCGCCCGCTTCGGACAGTAAGCGGGTTTGTACATCAATCAGCCAGCTCTCCGAGGCTGCAGGGCCGATATGGAATTGTTTAATGAATACATAGTCCTCACCAAAGTTCCGCATCCAGTTGGTAAAGGCGGTTAGGGTATAGCTTCCTTCGGGGAAGCTATTTTCATCCAATATAATTTGCCCTCGGCTAAGGCCGGCCGCTACCGGGAAACGCCAGTGCCTCACCATGGTATTGCTGTCGCTCTCTAATTCTACATACAAAAATGCGCTCTGTGCCGATGCGGAAAGATAGGCAGCATTGAATAAATAGGCTTTAAACCAAAGCGTATCTCCCTTAAAATAGCTTGATTTGTCGGTTTGTAAATAAACTTTCTCTATAGGTAGCTTGCTTTGCAGGGTATCCATAGCCGATACAATGTCTTTGAGCTTAGGCTGCGCTTGCGCGAAGCTCATTAGGCACTGCAAAAACAAAACAAAAAAGAATAATGGCTTTAAGCGTTTCATTATGGGTGTTATAAATAGGTATAGCAATCATTAAAAATGATTGCTAAATTGGTTGTATTATCTATGGATGTTTTTAATATTACGCATAAAAAATAAATAATCCTTGTTCCGGCAAGGTTTCTTACAAACCAAAAATTCTATTGGTAATATTTGCTGATAACAATAGCAAAATATTCATCTGTCTTTTCCGGTAATTCTTTTAGCGGGATAAATACCTGCGATGCTTTCATATCCTTGCCCAATACAAACCATGAATAGCGATATATACTCCCCAGGCTGCAATAAGTATGATTGGCAGGGTGAAAAAGCCGGCTCTAATATAAAACAATACCCCGCCAAAAGAATAAGAAGTGATGCGCTCATAGTGTAAAGATGGTATACCGTTAAGGACGAGTAAATAAAAAATCCCTTGACATTGATGAGCGTGTACGAGATCATTAAAACCAGGTGAACCATGAAAACAAGCTTCATTACTGGCTTCAATGTATAAATGTTGCTCGTTTTTTGAATCATTGTACGTTTAAAAGCACATTAAATTATTGAACATAAGACCTCTATAGTCCTACCTATGATTTTTTCAAAAAACTTTAAATTATATTAATTAGCACAAATTATTACTCGTGTAGGCGATTTACTAAATCAATTTAGTAAAAGTATATATTAGAAATTGTAAAACAAATTTTTTTAATAGTATTTATTATTTTATGAAATATCGGCACCGTATTGTCAAACAGGATTTTTTAACATAGATTCATTAACATAGGTAAGAAATAGAATACATGCCAGTATGTTCAAATGCTATTATAGCTTTTGTCAGATCAGAAATTTTACCATGTTTTTTCACCATGCTAAAAGAAATGCAAAACCTTTTTCGTTGTTGCTAAACGTTTTAGAAACATAATTAAATGTAAGTGGGCATCAATAGTAAGCTTTGATACCTCCACACCAATAAACGTGTGGTATTTCATGTTGAATAATTAATTGATGTACCCAGACTAAAACCTTTATAAGACCTTATGTCTAAAATTCTAATTTGTCATTGACATCAACTTGCGACTCGGAATAGGGACTAATACGAAGCATCGGTCGTTAACCTGGGCCTTGACTTGGTTCAGCCCATTCTTTGTCAACAAAGTAATTGGTTGTTAATATTTACACAATGAATCTAATTGACCTGAAACAGGGACTAATACGGCCATAGGTCTCTAGCCTAGGCCTTGACTTGGTTCACCCTATTCCTTGCCATTTAGTTCATTACTTTCAACCTTAACACAAAAAAATGTTGGTCAAAAAGGAAAAAAAGCAAAAAAAAGGTGTGGAAATATGGAAAACTCTACCGAGTTTACCACATTCCCACACCTCAAAAACAACAATCTTTTTATTAATGATTTCATTCTGCTAATCTAAAGGTTGCTTAACAGTTGAATAAGTAATGGTGGGTTCTTGACTCGCAGGACATATAGCATGATGGTAAAAAAAGTAGTCTTGTGGTCTTAAAAAATGCCTTTTTTTATTCAAAAACATTCATTATATTTGTATAACGAGTTCATTGACTATCACTTATACGGATAAATAGGCTTCAAAAGCCACCAAACAAAAGCACATTATATGTGCCCGATTCGGTGCCCGTTCCTATTTATTTTCGATATAAAGTACTGAATATTATAGATTTAAATGGCCGGATAATCATCCTGCCATCCCGACTAAAGCGATACCAATCGAGGTCAAAAACCCGCAAATCACACTGATTTGCGGGTTTTTTGTTTTAATTCCACCCAAAAAACACCAATCAATATCAAAGAAGATGTGAGCAATTGCGTGAGT
>NZ_JBDSCA010000079.1:0-144014 GCF_039921305.1 Mucilaginibacter sp. | reverse complement strand
CACTCACCACGCGACAAACAAACCAAAAACACCACCACAAAAAAGCGCGCAGGGTGTCACGCTGAGGTACTCGAAGCGCGGAGCGCAAAAGCCACTCACCACGCGACAAACAAACCAAAAACACCACCACAAAAAAGCGCGCAGGGTGTCACGCTGAGGTACTCGAAGCGCGGAGCGCAAAGGCCACTCACCACGCGACAAACAAACCAAAAACACCACCACAAAAAAGCGCGCAGGGGCGTCACGCTGAGGCACTCGAAGCGCGGAGCGCAAAGGCCACTCACCACGCGACAAACAAACCAAAAACATCACCACAAAAATTGCGCAGGGGTGTCACGCTGAGGGCACTCGAAGCGCGGAGGAGTATGTCATTCAAGACAAATCAAGCGCACAAGGTGTCATGCTTAAACACTCAAAGCACAGAACATTTTACAGATATTGATTAAATCAGATAATAAATTTGAGTAATTCCAGAAGTTCCTTGTCGGTGATATTTTCTTTCTCACTTTTATCAAAAACAGAGATCAAATAAACAGTACCATGTACAATTTTGAAACAAGTAATTACGCGCGCACCACCCGATTTGCCTTTCCCTTTGCTGGCAATGGACATTCGGATCTTATAGCAATCATTTCCAAGCGAAATACCTTGAGATGGATCTTCCTTAAGAGATTTTAGAAGAAATAAAAAGTCCGACTTAAGTGAAGGGAATTTTTTAGATAACCGTTTAAGTTCCTTTTCAAATTTAGGTATAAACTTAACCCTATAGCTCATTCAATAATTCATCTGCGTCGCGAGCCTCAAGCTTTCCAGATAAAACAAGGTTTAATTCGTCTACGGCTTCTTTCAGGTCTACAAGCACTTTGGCTTTATAAGGTGTTAAAGGTTTGGTTTTTACATAAGGCAAATCATTAAGCAACGCCATAAGCGCGGCGGCCTTACTCTCCTTAACCTCTAATACAAATTTCATAATAACAAAAATACAAAATTATCTAATCAAACATACATACTTCTTTAACACGTTCACATTGCTATTAATTGATTTTTTGTATCAAAACAAGAATCAATTTTTGACCGCCCTACCAAACAATCTGTCCAATTTTCCAAACTACCTTTAGTTTCAATTACAGGCGATAAATCACGCTATTGGCATCTATGCAAACAAAATCAAGTTTGGTACGCTATTGGCATAAGTACCATCAAAGGAGCAATCATTATGATAGTCACCACAGAACCGAAACCAGAAAACAAGGAAGAAAAGGATTGGGAAAATCCAAAGAATCCTGAAGCGCCAACTGATGCCCGCGATAAAGAACAAGCGCAACGCCTGTTTGAAGAAGCACAAAGGCAAAAAGAAAACCTGACTGATACCGACGATAAGAAACAATAGAAGAGCTATATTTCAACCTAAAGAATAACCCATATGAAAATCGAAGAAAAAACATCTACCAGCGAATTAGTTGATCGTTTTGATAACGAGTTGAGAGAACTTCTGATGAACGATCTGAAAGCCATTCGTGCAACTAAAGATTCGTTGGTCAATAAAATAAACAAAGGGCTTAACCAAGACAGTTTAACCGCTGCCTGACCATCATATAAATATACACACCGCCTTCACACCTGATGAAGAATTAGTCCTGGCTCACAAGCCGGGATTTATTTATTTGTGGCGTATTGGATAATTAATGCCGCAGTTTTAGCCGATGCGCCGGGCCTACCCATCCGCACATCAAGTTCGTCATAGTTTTTAAGCATACTATCGCGATAATCGGCATCATTTAAAAGCAGGTTTAATTCAGCCGAAGCCGTTTCTATGGTGTAATCGGCCTGTATCAGTTCTTTAACCACCAGCTTGTCCATAATCAGGTTCACTAAGGATATAAACCTGATCTTGATCACCGCCCGCGCTATCCCGATAGAAATTGGGTTGCCTTTATAAACTACCACTTGCGGCACATGGAACAAGGCGGTTTCAAGCGTAGCCGTGCCCGATGCTACAATGGCGGCCTTCGCGTTCTTTAACAGATCGTACGTTGAGTTAAACAATACCGGAGTAGTACTGCCAGCCATATATTGCTCATAAAAATCGACCTTGAAGGATGGCGCGCCGGCTATCACAAACTGGTGATCGGGAAAACGAGCTGCCAGGGCTATCATATCCGGCAGTAAGTAGTTGATCTCTTGCTTGCGGCTGCCGGGTAGCAGGGCCACAATGGGCTTATCAGTAAGCTTATTATTGGCCCTGAATTCCTTATCGGGATCAAAGGCTGATACAGCATCCAGTAGCGGATTGCCAACGTAATCAACTTGCATATCCCAGCTCTTGTAAAAATCAACCTCAAAAGGTAGGATACAAAACATATGATCCACTACCCTCTTTATCTTTAAAACTCTTTTCTGGTTCCATGCCCAAACTTTGGGCGATATATAGTAACATACCAAAATACCATTGGCTTTGGCAAAATCGGCTATCTTCAAATTAAAGCCGGGGAAATCGATCAGCACCAAAACATCGGGCTGCCAGGCCAAAATATCCTCTTTACAGGCTTTCATGTTTTTGAGGATGGTGCGCAGGTTTAGGGCAACTTCTAAAAAGCCCATAAAGGCCATGTCGGCATAGTGCTTTACCAACTCCCCGCCTTCGGCCTGCATCAAATCGCCACCAAAATAACGGAATTCCGCCTGCGCATCGCGCTCTTTAAGCACCTTCATTAAGTTTGAACCATGCAGATCGCCCGAGGCTTCACCGGCAACAAGGTAATATCGCATACGCTACATTTTAAGTTTAAACACCGTCCATATTATCACAAAGCTGGTTACCATAATTCCATAGGCGGCATTCTCTTTACCGTTCCGCACCAAATAACGCATAATAAACAAGTTAACACAAACCGAAACTAAGTAAGGGATGGCGGGTTTATTAAACAACACCCAATTTTTGTTAAGCACATCAAAAATGAGCCATGCAATAGCCGGGATAATCAAGCCGGATAATAATCCGGCTATAAACTGAACTTTAGCGCCCATTAATAGTCTAACATATTTAAACACAAACAATTACCAACCTATAAAAACAATGAAACGATTAAACCTTTTAATACTCGCCATGCTACTGGGTACTGTGGTGTTCGCTCAAAAAGTTGTTCCCAAAATTAAGAGCAATTCTGTTATAAACTATACATTATCGCAAAACGGTCAGGATGCGCCAATGGTGCTCACTTTTACCAGCCTTGGCGACCCAACAAAAATAGACTGGAATATTGACGGCTATGGCTCCGGATCGTACGAAATGAGCGCCAAGGCCCTGCAAAGTGGTAAAAGCACCTTACCCAAAACGCCCGATATTGACGCCTTAACCAAACTGCCCGATTATCAAACCATAGCCTGCATATCTAAAGATGCTTATAACGATATGATAAAAAACCAGGCCTTTAGTTTTGACGAACTTAAATTTGTGGTTAAACCCGATGCCCAAACCATCAAAATAAATGATACAGAACTGGATGTGATACATGCCGTAGCCACCAACGGCAAAGGCGAACTATGGATATTAAACAACCCCGATTTTCCGCTCATATGTAAAACTAAAGATAACGCCCACGGCATAGATTTAAGTTTAGTTAACATACAATAGCCTTAAACACAATCATTAATTAATCACCGCTTAATAACAGAAGGGTACTTTCAGGCATGAAAAAGATCCATCTGTTACTGTTTTTATCAATGGGCTGCCTTGGTGCTTTTGCACAAAAATACGTGCCCCAAATTACCGCCGGAACCCAGATAGCTTACACCGTTTCAAAAGATGGCGAAAGCATCGCCTTTCGTTTAAACATCCATAGCATAAGCGATTCGCTAAAAATGGATTGGGAAGTTTCCGAATACGGCAACGGCAGCTATACAATGGCTTTAAAAAGCTTACAGAACGGCAAAAAGATGGTGCTAAAAGTACCCTTGCCTGATGAAGTAACCCAGCTACCAGATACCGAAACAATGGGCTTTATTTCCCGGTCGGCATTTAAATGCATGGCCAAAAACAAGTTTATGGTATTTGATAATATGAAGTACATATTAAGTACGGTTACAACTCCTCCAATAAACTCAAATGGCCAGGAACTGGATGTTATTCACGCGGTTTCGGTAGATGGGCGTAACCAATTGTGGATATTGAACAACCCCGATTTTCCGCTCATCTGCAAAACCATAAATAATATAGTAGGCGCAAACCTCACTTTACGATATATAAAATAGCCTTTGTTAACTCAAAGTGTAATAGTACATTAGGGGCATGAAAAAAATATCCCTGATTATTTTTGCTTTATTAATGAGCAGCACCATTTTAGCGCAAAAATATGTACCACAAATTGGCATAGGCACCACTTTAAACTACAATGCCGAAGCTACCAACATGGGTTATAAATCGCCGTTAACCTTAAAGGTGATCTCGATGAACGACCCGATGAAATTTAGCTGGGCCATACCCGCATTAGGTACAGGCAGCTTTTTAATACCTACCCGGTCTTTAGATAGCGCCAGCAAAATGATCGTTCGCATCCCTCAGTCAGATCAGCCTATTATTTATAAAAATGATGAGTCCATCATGTTCATTTCCAAAAATTTATTGAATGGTTTGGTCAAAGATCAATTTTTCACACTCAACAAAACCAAATTCAGCGTAAAACCGTTGGAAACGCCCTACCTCATCAACACCAAAGAAGCTGATGTTATTTATGTAACATCCGAAAACGGCAAAGTGAAATTATGGATCCTAAACAACCCTAATTTCCCGCTGTTAGTAAAAATGACCGGCAACCCCGGTGGAGTAGATTTCGATCTGTCGTCGATAAAAGAATAACGGGTTAAACGCTAAAATCCCAGCTATTTAAAAGCGGGATAGCATGGTGCGCGGTCAGGTCAAACTGTACCGGCACTATAGATGCGTAATTATGTTCCAGCGCCCATATGTCGGTATCCTCGCCCATGTCATTATTCTCCAGCACGCCCGATATCCAGTAATATTTACGCTTATACGGATCAACACGCTCATCAAAATCCTCAGTCCATTTGGCATTGGCCTGGCGGCATATCTTAACACCCTTAATATCCTTTGTATTGGGGAAGTTTACATTGAGCAAGGTACCCGCCTGCAAGCCATTTTGTAAAACCTGTAAAGCTATCTGCTTAATAAATTTGGTGCAATGGCTAAAATCGGCCTCCCAACCATAATCGTCCAACGAAAAACCGATAGACGGGATACTTTCAATAGCCCCCTCTACCGCCGCCGACATGGTACCCGAATACAGCACATTGATAGCATTATTCAACCCATGGTTAATACCCGATACGCATAGATCCGGTTTTTTACCTTTAAACACTTTGGTAACCGCAAGCTTCACACAATCAACCGGTGTACCGCTGCATTTATACATTTCAATACCATCGTATAACTCAACCTTATCCAAACGCAAAGGTTTGCCAATGGTAATGGCGTGCCCCATCCCGCTCTGCGGAGTATCCGGAGCAACCACAACTACACGGCCAATTTCGGCCATAGTTTCTATCAAAGCTTTAATACCCGGAGCGGTAATGCCGTCGTCGTTTACAACAAGTATGGTAGGTTTGGTGGTTTTCATATTGGTGCAAAGTTAGAAAAGCAATTTACCTATCTAAAGTTTAAAACATAAAAAAGGCGGTGAGTTACCTCCATCGCCTTTTCAAAAAAACTATCAATCAAATTCTATTATAAACTATTGATCCATTTTACCAGTTCATCACGGCCTTTGCCGGTTTTTTGCTGGAGCTTGCCTAACAGTTCATCATCTTTTCCTTCTTCGTGGGCCAAATCATCTTCGGTTAAATCGCCATAGGCTTGTTTAACTTTTCCTTTAAGCTCGTTCCACTTTCCTTTTATCTCTAACTTATCCATTGTTTCTATTTTTAGATGTAATTAAACAACATTCTAAAATAGAATTAGTTTCAAATAATTCATACAAAACCATGAACTATCACCCATGAACTACGAACCTTTTATAACGCTCCCGCCTTGATCTCATCCACCACACCCGGATCTAATAGCGTAGACGTATCACCTAAATTAGAAGTATCGCCTTCGGCTATCTTCCGCAATATCCTGCGCATAATTTTACCGGAACGCGTTTTTGGCAAGCCGCTCACAAACTGAATTTTGTCTGGCCTGGCAATAGCGCCAATAATGCGTGTTACCGTCATCATGATATCCTTACGGGTCAGTTCTTCATTATGTCCTCCTAAATCCGGACAAACCACAAAGGCGTAAACACCCTGCCCCTTTATATCATGCGGGTAACCCACCACGGCCGATTCCACTACAGTCGAGTGCATGTTAATAGCGTTCTCTACCTCGGCAGTACCAATACGGTGACCGGATACATTCAGCACATCATCAACACGGCCTGTTATCCTATAATAGCCATCTTCATCGCGCAAGCAACCGTCACCGGTAAAATACATATCCGGGTAAGTAGCGAAGTAGGTGGTACGGCAGCGCTCGTGGTCGCCATAAGTAGTACGCAACATTCCCGGCCAGGGGAACTTGATGCACAGGTTTCCGCTTACGCCGTTACCTTCTATAACATTACCTTGTTCGTCTACCAAAACAGGCTGTACTCCAGGCAAGGGTAAAGTAGCATATCCCGGCTTGGTTGGTGTGATACCTGCTATTGGCGATATCATTAAACCACCGTTTTCGGTTTGCCACCAGGTATCAACTATAGGGCAGTTCTTTTTGCCTATCTTTTCGTCAAACCAGTGCCAGGCTTCCTCATTAATAGGTTCACCTACCGAACCCAATTTCTTTAATGAGCTTAGATCCTTCCCCTCAACAAAAGAGTCACCAAAGCTCATCAACGAGCGGATGGCGGTTGGGGCAGTATATAATATATTAACCTTATGTTTGGCTACAATATCCCAAAACCTTCCGGCATCGGGCCAGGTTGGTATCCCCTCAAACATCAGCGTAGTTGCACCTTGCGATAACGGACCATATACTATGTAAGAGTGACCGGTTATCCAGCCAATATCGGCAGTACAAAAATAAACCTCGCCTGGGTTGTATTGAAATACATTAGCGAAGGTATAACCTGTATACACCATATAACCGCCACAGGTATGTACCACACCCTTAGGTTTACCGGTTGAGCCGGATGTATATAAGATGAATAACATATCCTCGGCATCCATTTCTTCGGCCGGGCAATCTATGTTACCTTGGGTTTCTACTTTTTTAATTTCATCTTCCCACCAAACATCGCGGCCTTTTATCATAGCAACCGGGGTGCGGCTACGGGTTAAAACAATTACGCGTTTAACGGATGGGCACTGAACCAAAGCATCGTCTATCACATTCTTCAACGGAACTTCCTTAGTACCGCGGTAACTGCCATCGGCAGTAATAACAACTTCGCACTGCGCGTCAATAATCCTATCGGATATAGACTGCGCCGAAAAACCACCGAATACTACCGAATGTATGGCCCCTAATCTGGCGCAAGCCAAAACCGCTATGGCCAATTCAGGCAGCATAGGCATATAGATACAAACCCTGTCGCCTTTTTTAACGCCATTGTTTTTAAGCACATTGGCAAACTGGCAAACCTTGGCGTGTAATTGTTTATAGGTTAGTACGCGATGATCTTCTGTCGGGTCGTTTGGCTCCCAGATGATGGCCGGGGTATCACCATTTTTTTCAAGGTGGCGATCTAAGCAGTTCTCGGTGATATTAAGTTTCGCTCCCTGGAACCATTTAATGTTTGGCTCTTTAAAATTCCACTCTAAAGTTTTGTCCCACTTTTTGCGCCACTGGAAGTTTTCGGCAATGCCATCCCAAAATTTTTCAGGCTGCTCTACACTTTGTTTATAAACTTCTTTGTACTCGTCAAACGATGATATTTTCAAATTCATTATAATAGGTATGTTTGGTGCGGTTAAATTACAACTTATAGGCTAAAAAACCCTCAAAAAAGTTGATTAAAAAGAATTTGAAAATATTTACACAACACTATTGTCTTATTCACCTAAAATCCTGATATTTGCAAACTCTTTAAAAAAAGGGGTTTATTAAAAATTGATCAGTCATGTCAAGAATTTGTGATTTAACAGGAAAGGGCTCTATGAATGGGTTCAACGTTTCTAACTCTAACGTTAAAACGAAACGTAGATTTTATCCTAACCTGCAAACAAAAAAGTTTTACATACCAGAAGAGGATAAATGGATCACTTTAAAAGTGTCTACCGCTGCTATTAAAACCATCAGCAAGAACGGTATAACCGCTTGTATTAATAAATTTGTTAAAAAAGGATACATATAACATTTGGTAATTAGTTATTTGTTATTGAGTTGCTGAGTTTATTCAAATTCATGTCGCTCAGATCAACCGATAACTTAATAACCCAATAACTCAATAACCAACAAGGCAATGGCAAAAAAAGGCAACAGAGTTCAGGTAATATTAGAGTGTACAGAGCACAAAACCAGCGGTATGCCGGGTATGTCTCGTTACATCACTACCAAGAACAAAAAAAATACAACTGAGCGTTTAGAATTAAAAAAATTCAACCCGGTTTTACGTAAAGTTACTGTTCACAAAGAGATCAAGTAATCACCAAATAATACGATAAGAAAATGGCAAAGAAAGTAGTTGCAACCCTGAACACTGGTAAGGGTAAAGAATATTCAAAAGTGATCACAATGACTAAATCACCTAAAACTGGTGCTTACTCATTTAAAGAAGTGATTGCTCACAATGATGCTGTTAAAGATATAATTGCAGCAAGCAAAAATTAATATTTTTATAGCTCAATAAAAAAGCCGTTCCGTTTTACAGGGAAGGGCTTTTTTTGTTAATTAGAATTTCAGAATGGGATTATTCGATTTTTTTAAGAAAAAGGAGAGCACCCCGCAAGAGCAGGAAGCCCTTGATACTGGTTTAGAAAAAACCAAGGAGAATATCTTTTCAAAGATCTCCAAAGCTGTTGCCGGTAAAACTACCGTTGACGATGATGTGCTTGATGAATTGGAAGAGATATTGGTAACATCCGACGTGGGTGTGGCCACCACCCTGAAAATTATCGACCGTATACAAACCCGCGTTGCCCGCGATAAATACCTCGGTGCATCCGAACTGCAAACCCTCCTTCGCGACGAAATTCAACAATTACTATCCGAAAACAACAGCAACGATTTTCAAAGCTTTGAATACGGCAACCACAAACCCTATGTAATTATGGTGGTTGGTGTTAACGGTGTAGGTAAAACAACCACTATTGGCAAACTGGCGCACAAGCTAAAACAAGCCGGTAACAGCGTAGTATTAGGTGCAGCCGATACATTCCGCGCGGCAGCGGTTGATCAGATCCAACTTTGGGGCGAGCGTGTCGGCGTGCGTGTTGTAGCGCAGCCCATGGGTTCCGATCCTGCCTCGGTAGCTTTCGACACCTTAAAATCTGCCGTAGCCAATAGCGATGATGTAGTCATAATTGATACCGCTGGCCGCCTGCACAACAAAGTGAACCTGATGAACGAGCTCACCAAGATCAAAAACGTAATGCAAAAGGTTATCCCCGATGCACCGCACGAGATCTTGTTGGTACTTGACGCATCAACCGGTCAGAACGCTATTGAACAATGCAAGCAATTTACCCAGGCTACAGACGTTAACGCTTTAGCATTAACCAAGTTAGATGGCACGGCTAAAGGTGGTGTAGTAATAGGCATATCAGATCAGTTTAAAATACCCGTTAAATACATAGGTGTTGGCGAAGCGATAAACGATCTACAGTTATTTGACCGTAAAGGGTTCGTAGACTCGTTATTCAAGCAATAATACAAAGCTTCGCCCCCGTGTCATTGCAGGGAACGAAGCAACCGCACGGTAGCATAGCAAACTCGCATAGTTCGCGATTGCTTCGTTCCCCGCAATGACAATTAGATAGAAACGAATGAAGACGAAATCGATAGATAAATCAATAATCATCAAAAAGCCCCGTGTAAACGTGGTTACCCTCGGTTGCTCAAAAAATACGTACGACTCCGAAATACTAATGGGTCAGCTACGCGGCAACGCTTTTGATGTAGTGCACGAAGCCGAAAAAGTAGGTAAAGACGATATCATTGTAATCAATACCTGTGGCTTTATTGATAATGCCAAGCAGGAATCTATCGACACCATTCTACAATACAGCGAATTAAAAGACCAGGGTAAGGTGGGCAAAGTTATCGTTACCGGATGCTTATCCGAACGTTACAAACCCGAACTGGAAGCCGAAATAACTAACGTTGATGCCTTTTTTGGCACTAACGACTTACAAAATTTACTGCAAAGCGTAGGCGCTAACTACAAACACGAACTGATTGGCGAGCGTTTACTAACCACCCCGTCACACTTCGCCTACTTTAAAATATCCGAAGGTTGTAACCGCCCATGCTCATTTTGCGCCATCCCCTTAATGCGTGGCAAGCACCTGAGCACACCAATGGAACAATTGGTTAAGGATGCTGAAAATTTAGCCAAACAAGGCACTAAAGAATTGGTGGTAATTGCTCAGGATTTAACCTATTATGGTTTGGATCTATATGGCAAACGTAACTTAGATGAGCTTTTACGCAGATTATCCGACGTAAACGGTATCGAATGGATCCGCCTGCAATACGCGTACCCTTCCGGTTTCCCAATGGAGGTTTTGGATGTGATGAACGAGCGTAGCAACATTTGCAATTACATGGATATGCCATTGCAGCACATCAGCGATAACATGCTCAAATCAATGCGCCGTGGTATCACCAAGCAAAAAACCATTGATATTGTGAATGCCATCCGCGATAAAGTGCCTGATATTGCTTTCCGCACCACACTAATTACCGGTTATCCGGGCGAAACACAGCGCGATTTTGAAGAAATGGCCGAATGGGTTGAAGAAACCAAGTTCGACCGCTTGGGTTGCTTCACTTATTCGCACGAAGAAAAAACACACGCCTATCAATTGGTTGATGATGTACCTGATGAAGTTAAACAGGAACGTGCCGACGCCATTATGGAAATTCAGCAAGGCATCTCTTTCGATAAAAACCAAACTCGTATTGGTAACACTTACAAAGTACTCATCGATAAAAAAGAAGGCGATTACTTTGTAGGCCGTACCGAATATGATTCGCCCGAAGTGGATAACGAAGTACTCATTGATGCCAGCAAACACTACGCAACCGTAGGCAGCTTTGTGAACGTAAAAATTGATACCGCCGAAGATTTTGACCTTTATGGACAAATTGTAAAATAATTTATAGCGCACTGCTATTTAACTTATTGCTTATAAATTTGCTGCCCATGTACCACGATTGTATAAACTACGCCCAAACCGGCTACTTCTCCAAAACTATCATTAGTTACCTGGATAACGCACCCGAGTTAAGGCCATTTTACAATCACCGGCCCGATGTGGATGGTTTTAAACAACTCATCCAAACTAAAAAAAACACTCCCGGCAGGCAAGTTTTAGTTGATGTTTTAAAGGAACAGTATAGTCAGTTATCAGTTGTGAGTGGCGAGTTGTCAGTTGCCGTGATGGATAATATTGAATCCCTTCGCAACGAAAATACCTTTACCATTACCACCGGGCACCAGCTTAATATCTTTACAGGTCCCTTTTATTTTATTTTTAAGATAGCTTCGGCCATAAAATTGTGTAAGCAGTTAAAGGCCGGGTTTCCCGATAAAAATTTTGTGCCGGTTTACTGGATGGCTTCCGAAGATCATGATTTTGCGGAGATCAATCACACCAGCGCAGGTGGCAAAAAAATACAGTGGGATCTGGACGCGGCCGGAGCAACCGGTCGCCTAAATACTAAAACTATCCGCGAAGCGCTCAACCAATACAAGGGCGTTTTAGGCACACAAGGCAGTGCAAATGAGTTAGCAGAGATCGTTGAAACGGCTTACTCTAAATTCACCAATCTTGCCGATGCTACCCGTTACATGGTAAACGCGTTGTTTGCCGAATACGGTTTGGTGATTATTGATGCCGACGATGCACGCTTAAAACAACTCTTCGCCCCTATTATGGAGCAGGATATAATTGGTCAGCATAGTTTTAAAAACATATCGGATAGCAATGCCGCTCTGCAAAAACTGGGCATACATATCCAGGTTAATCCGCGCGAGATCAATTTCTTTTACCTGATTGACGGCTTACGCGAACGCCTTGTTTTTGAAAATAACATTTACGAAGTACTCAACTCCAATATCCAATTCACCGAAGCCGAATTGCGTACCGAAATAAAACAGCATCCCGAAAGGTTTAGCCCTAACGTTGCCATGCGCCCCCTTTACCAGGAGGTGATACTGCCAAACTTAGCCTACATAGGCGGCGGTGGTGAATTGGCCTATTGGTTTGAGTTGAAAAGCAATTTCGATTTTTACGGGGTTGATTTCCCTATCATTATCCTGCGTAATTCAGGTTTGATCGTACCCAAACAAACGGCTGCCAAGATCAATAAATTGGGCCTAACCACTGCCCACCTGTTTAAAAGTGCTGATGAATTAAAAACCCAATGGGTTAAACAACACAGCAACAATAATCTTAGTCTGAAAGAAGAATGGCAGCAATTGCAAGTCGTTTTTGATAGCATCAAACAACATTCCGCACAAATAGACGCTACGCTTGCGCCATCAACCGAAGCCATACAAGCCCGTTTAAAACACGCCATTGATAACCTGGAGCGCAAATTTGTTAAAGCCGAAAAACGCAATTACGATACGCGACTATCTCAAATAGACGCCATAAAAACCGACCTGTTCCCCGGCGGTGGATTGCAGGAACGTAATGAAAATTTCGGGTTGTTTTATGTGAAGTTTGGCAAGCAATTAATTGCTGAACTGGTTGATAAATTTGAGCCGTTGGAGTTTAAGTTTACGGTGTTAACGGAATAAATAAATTAAATACCCATATTTACCCATGTATCTCAACGCGTCATTGCGAGGTACGAAGCAATCCCTAGACTGTACAGAGCCGCTCTGTAAGTCCGATTGTCCTAAAGAGATTGCTTCGTTCCTCGCAATGACGTGTGGTAAAAACATCTACTATCCATGATCATCTCCGAATCCACCCTCCGCACATTCACTCAAAATATATTCCTGGCTATGGGTTGCAGCGACGAGCATGCGCAACTTGCTGCCGATGTTTTGATCCGGTCGGACATGCGGGGCATTGATTCGCATGGCGTGGCCCGTTTAAGCGGCTATGTGAGGCTTTGGGAAAAGAAACGCATTAACCCCACTCCCAATATCACCATCGTACACGAAACCCCAACCACAGCTACTGTTGATGGTGATGCCGGTTTAGGCCTGGTGGTTGCACCTTATGCTATGAAAATAGCTATCGAAAAAGCAAAAACTTATGGTTCTGGCTGGGTAGCAGTGCGTAACTCTAACCACTTTGGCATATCAGGTTATCATGCACTAATGGCCGTTGAGCAGGACATGATCGGCTACGCCATGACGAATGCCAGTCCGCTGGTTGCGCCTACTTTTAGTAATGAGCGGATGTTGGGAACCAATCCCATGTGTTACGCTTTCCCGGCAGGTAATTATCCGCCTGTTGTTGTTGATATGGCAACATCGGCAGCGGCTAATGGTAAATTAGAGATAGCCCAGCGTGCAGGCAAACCCGTACCCGAAGGATGGATACAAGACGGTGAGGGTAACTTCACTACCGATCCGCACGCTTTAAAAAAAGGAGGCTCCCTGCTCCCACTTGGCAGCGACCGCGAACATGGCAGCCACAAAGGTTTTGGCTTAAGCGCCACGGTTGATATATTATCGGCAGTGCTATCAGGTGCAAACTATGGCCCCTGGGTGCCGCCATTTGTTTCGTTTTTAGAACCGCCTACTGATCCGGTTGGTTTGGGTATCGGTCACTTTTTGGGTGCGATGCGTGTAGATGGTTTCCGCCCGGTTGATGAGTTTAAATCACATATGGATAACTGGATCAGCCGCTTTAAATCGGCTAATAAAATTGATCCCGGTCAAGGCGTAATTATCCCAGGTGAACCGGAGCTGGAAGCAGAAAAGGAACGTATTATAAGCGGTATACCTCTGGTTGATGCGGTTGTTACCGATTTGAATGAGCTGGCAGATCGGTTTGGATTGGAAAGAATTCAATAAAAAGCGTCATTGCGAGGTACGAAGCAATCCCTAACTGTACAGGGCGAATTTGCATAGCCGCTTTGCTAATCGGGGATTGCTTCGTACCTCGCAATGACGCGATGGTTAATAGCTATATTAAGCTTAATGTATTCCTCTAAATAACCTGCTCCAGCGTATTTTGTGCAGGAATGAACCTTCATCATCCCAGCTCATCCAGATAAACAGAGCCTTACCCACGATATGGTCTTCGGGAACAAAACCCCAGAAACGGGAATCCAATGAATCGTGGCGGTTATCACCCATCATCCAATAGTAGTTCATTTTAAAGGTATAGGTACTGGTTTTAGCACCATTGATAAATACCTCGCCATTTTTCACTTCTAATTTATTACCCTCGTATATTTCAATAGCGCGGGCATATATAGGGAAGCTCAAGCTATCCAACTTAACTGTCCAGCCTTTTTTAGGAATAATAATGGGGCCGTAGTTATCCAGATTCCAGTTATATGTAGGATATTTATCACCCAATTTATATTTCGGATTGAGTACAAAATCACGGTTATCCAACGGATAAACCGGGCCGTACTGATCAACACCCTTAGCCTTAATATTAGGTACTACCGATGTTACGTTCGAATATGTTTTTAACGTGGCCGCGGCATCTGCGGTCATGGTATAAAGCGGGTTATTTTCATATAAGGTCATGTTCAAATCCTCGGCCGCTTTTGGGTTCAGCATTGAGCTTAAGGTTACGTTGTAATCTATCTGCTCGCCCGGAGGGTTTGGCATAGCTTTACCATTTACGTAAACCTGCGCGTCAACAACACTTAAGGTATCGCCGGGAGCACCCTGGCAGCGCTTGATATAATTTTCGCGCTTATCAACCGGTCGGCTAAGCGGCGAATCGGCATCCATTGGGTAGTTGAATACTACTACATCTCCTTTTTTAACGTCGCTTAATCCCGGTAAACGGTAATAAGGCAATTTAACACCATCCCAATAAGCCTTGGTATTGAGCAATGGCATGGTATGGTGCGCGAACGGGAAGGCAACAGGCGTCATGGGTGTACGGGCGCCGTAGTTCACTTTACTTACAAACAAAAAATCTCCCACTAAAAGGGAGCGTTCCATTGATGGGGTTGGTATGGTATAAGCTTCTATAAATAAGGTACGTATTAAAGTAGCGGCTACAACGGCAAATATGATGGCTTCTGTCCACTCTTGAGTTGATGATTTTTTAATGCTTTTTTGATACTTTGCCTTAAACCCTTCGCTTGCTGAAGGACCTAAATATTGTGTTTTAGGGTCAAGACCCCATAGCGGAAGGTAGATAAATTGCAATAAAGTACCTTTAATAATATCACCAAAAGTAATTTTACCATATGATTTTATAAAATCAACAGTGATACCGACACCGACAATTACGCCAATACCGGGTATAATCAAAAGCAGAACCCACCATTTAGGTCGGCCGCTTAATTCTATCATGATATATAAATTATACAAAGGTATCAATGCTTTCCAACCAGGTTGGCCAGCTTTTTCAAACATCTTCCACAATCCTATGAATGGGAATACTATGAGTAAAAAAAAGACAATTACAAATCCTACTATATTCACTTTCTAAAATTTAAATTTTATTTACTTAAAACATCAAAATTAAACATATCAGCGGCACTAAAAAAGCCCTTTTTATGTTGGATCCATTCGGCAGCTAACACAGCGCCTAAAGCAAAACCATTGCGGTTGTGCGCGGTATGCTTAAACTCTATACTGTCTACTTCCGAATCGTATATAACGGTGTGCGTACCGGGAATGCTATCAATCCTTAACGACTCTATCAGCACCTGGTTAGGTTTTACTACATCATCAATGGCGTTGCCACTTTCTGGTTCCAGTACATTTACCCACTCGGTTTTATCGGCTATGTTATCAATAATACCTTCGGCAATGGTCATGGCTGTTCCACTTGGCGAATCCAGCTTTTGAGTATGGTGAATTTCTTCTACCTGCACATCATAGTACGGGTATTTATTCATCATCTTAGCCAACACCTTATTCAGGTGAAAAAAAACATTCACACCTACGCTAAAATTGGTGGCGTAAAGCAGGGCATTATTTGTGCTTAAACACTCATCTTTAATTTGTTGCAGTTGGCCGTACCAGCCGGTAGTACCAATAACAATAGGCACTTTAGCTTCAAAACACTTAGCTATATTACCCAATACAGAATCGGGTGTACTGAATTCGATGGCTACATCGGCCTTTTTCAGGTTTTCAACCGTTAAATCTTCCAGGTTGTTGTAATCTATTTTGAGTACGATATCGTGTTTACGGTCAATAGCTATCTTCTCGATAATTTTGCCCATTTTTCCGTATCCTAATAATGCTATGTTCATTTTAAAAAGAATGTGACTTTTAAAGAAGGTGTAAAGCTATAATTAAAATTTGAAGCGTAAACAGGCCCCGTTGCCGGATTGCCCATTAATGATGGTGTAACTTTAAAACTCAGATCGTTATCCATAGAATACGAGTGTGTAAACTTGGCATCAATATAAGCATCAATGGCGTTTACACCCCAAACCAATATAAAACCAAAAATACTCAGATCGCGGTTACGCCTTAAATTATCCTTATAATCGTATATGGTTTGATCTGCAATGTTGGTAATTGGCGAACCTTGATAATAGGGCAAAGGCTCATCCCCTATTCTGCCATGCGCGCGCCATTCCGATTCTTTTAAAAATACATTATAATCTTTACCATTCGAATAAATATTATAAGCCAGGGCACCTAAACCTCCGTAAATAAGGGGCAAACGCCACCATATACCATGCCGGTTATATATTTGCCCTAAACCCGGGAAAGATAAAGATTTGATAACCGCTTTACGCGGACTATGGGTACTATCGGGATGGTAAATTTTAAGCGATTTAACCGTGGGTTTAAAAGGCTTTGATGTAATAGAATCGCGGTGGGCATTTAATATATCATTCTTACTACGCTGTTTGGTGGTATCGGCAATTTGGGCCTTAACCCCAACAAATGCGAGCAAAAAAGCAATTAGAAACAGGTATTTATGCATGCTTACCAATCCAACATTTCAAGAATACGGCCCAGGTCGTTTTCTGATAAAAAAGGAATTTCTATTGCACCTTTACCCTGATCGCCAATTTTAACCTTTACACGGGCGCCAAACCTGGAAGCCAGATCGTCTTGTATTTTTTGCACCTGGAACGATAAGCCAGCAGGTCTTTTCACTTCCTTTTTTTGTGATTGATTCTGTATCTCACGCGCAATCTCTTCAACTTTACGAACAGATAAACCACCCTGCAAAATTTGCTGATGAATGAATAGTTGGTTAACCGGATCGGCAATGGTAATTAACGCCTTAGCATGGCCCATTGTTATACGGCCATCGCGGATGGAAGCCTGTATAGTTGGTGGCAGTTTTAATAAGCGTAAATAGTTGGTAACTGTTGAGCGGTTTTTGCTTACGCGCTCGCTCAATTCATCTTGCTTTAAGCTGCACTCGTCAATCATTCTTTGGAAACTCAGAGCCACCTCAATAGCATTTAAGTTTTCACGTTGAATGTTTTCTATCAGCGCCATTTCCAGCATTTGCTGGTCGTTAGCCAGGCGAATGTAGGCTGGTATAGTTTTCAGGCCTGCCAGCTTTGACGCCCGTAAGCGGCGTTCGCCGGATATTAATTGGTATTCGTGGCCACTTACCTTACGTACAGTTATAGGCTGTATTAAGCCTTGTAGCTTAATGGAATCGGCCAATTCAAGTAAGGCCTGCTCGTCAAACTCGGTACGGGGCTGAAATGGGTTTACCTCGATCTCGCTAATGCGGATCTCATTAACCGAGCCCATATCATTAACCTGCGGACTGCTTTCAACTTTAGTATTGCTACTATTGTTATTGTTCCCGGTAGGCCGCGTATTCGGAATTACATCTGCAGAATCATTTAACAGTGCACTTAATCCTCTTCCTAATGCGTTTCTTTTTTCTGCACTCATTTATTCTATAGTTGCGGTATCTAAGTTGGCTTCGCTTTTAGTGAGGCCGTTGTTGCTGATAATTTCGCGGGCCAAATTCAGGTAATTGATGGCGCCTTTGCAATTAGCATCGTGCATAATTACCGATAAGCCAAAGCTTGGAGCCTCGCTTAAACGGGTATTACGTTGGATGATGGTATCGAAAACCAGATCTTCAAAATGGGTTCTAACCTCTTCTACAACCTGGTTTGATAAGCGTAAACGCACATCGTACATGGTTAATAAAATACCTTCTATCTCCAGTTTGGTATTCAAACGGTTTTGAACAATTTTGATGGTATTTAACAGTTTGCCCAAACCTTCTAATGCGAAGTATTCGCACTGTACCGGTATGATAACCGAATCGGCGGCAGACAAAGCGTTAATGGTAATTAAACCTAACGATGGTGAGCAATCAATGATGATGAAATCATAATCGTCGCGAATTTTAGCCAATACGCCGCGCATTTTGTATTCACGGTCGGTAAGGTTTATCATTTCTATCTCGGCACCTACCAGGTCAATGTGAGCAGGTAGCAGATCAAGGTTAGGGGTATCCGTTTTTTGGATGGCATCGGCAGGGTGCACATCGTTAATGATACACTCGTAAATACTATTTTTAATATTGCGCGGATCAAAACCAATACCCGAAGTTGAGTTGGCCTGCGGATCAGCATCAACCAATAGTGTTTTGAACTCCAATACAGCTAAACAAGCAGCCAAATTGATTGATGATGTAGTTTTACCCACACCGCCTTTTTGATTAGCTAAAGCAATAATTTTACTCATTTGTTATGTTATAATTTATTGACCAGCGAAACAAACCGGTGCTATATTAACGAACATTTATGTGCAACTATATAAAACACGGGCTAAATAAAGTTGCATTGGTTATCACCTAAAACTGAAAACAAAAGCCGGAATATAAATTACAGGCAGAATTTTATAATTTCGTGGTGTTTAAACCGGGTTAAAGATACAAAATTAAACAATTCTGTAATCCACACCTAACACTAACTTACAAACAAAAAACATACATGGTAACTATTATTGCCGGTACTAACAGGCCCGGAAGCTCCACCCTTAAACTGGCAAATTATTACCAAAAAGCATTAGCCAAAAAAGGCATTGAAGCCGGAGTATTATCGTTAACAGAACTACCCGATACTTTAATAGCCAGCGACCTGTTTGGCAAACGTAGCGAAGCCTTTGCCCCTATTCAACAACGCATAACCGCTACCGATAAATTCATTTTCATTATCCCCGAGTACAACGGCAGTTTCCCCGGTGTATTGAAGGTTTTTATTGATGCCTGCACCTTTCCGGATAGCTTTTACGATAAGAAGGCGGCTCTGGTTGGCCTGTCATCGGGCAGGTATGGCAACATCCGCGGCATTGAGCACTTTACAGGGATCTGTAATTACATCAACCTGCATGTAATGCCACTTAAAATCCATATCACATCGGTTAAAGGCGAGATTGACGCGGATGGAAATTTGACCAATCCGGAAACGATAAAATTTACGGATGAGCAGATTGATAAGTTTATTAAATACTAAGCTATCCGGTAATCTGTCTGGCACCTTCGCCCATTTAAGCGTCCATGCCTGAACGGGCGTTATTCGATGTTAAATCTATTTCTACCCCGTTATTTGTCTGGCCACTAAAAATGCAGCTGCCGCGGCCAATGCACCAATAACAACCACTTTAAGCGCTCCGTTAACCGGATTTTGCCCCGTTACTTTACTCTTAAAGTACCCAAAAACAAACAGGCATATCAAGGTAATACCACACGAGTAATATAGCGCCATTTGCGAGTTACTGATGAAAAAGTACGGCGATAACGGAATGATACCACCAACTATATATGAAAAACCTATGGTGATGGCGCTTTGGGTAGCACGGTTGGCTTCGGGTTTTTCAAGGCCCAGTTCGTAGCGCATCATAAAATCAACCCATTTATCTTTGTCTTTAGCCATTTCATCGGCAACCTGGCGTTGCAGGGTTGGTGATAAACCAAAATCGGCAAACACCTCCATTACTTCGGTCTTTTCCTGCTCGGGTACACGCTCAACCTCCTCGTACTCGCGCTGCAATTCTGAGCTGTAGTGGTCGGCTTCGGTTTTACCGGCTAAAAAACCGCCTAATCCCATGGCAATGGAACCAGCCACTATTTCGGCAATACCGGCGGTAACAACAATGGTTGATGAGTTAATGGCCCCGCTTAACCCAGCGGCCAACGCAAAAGGAACAGTTAACCCGTCGGACATGCCGATCACAATATCGCGGATGGTATCAGAGCTTTTGAGGTGGTTTTCGTTATGCATTGTTAAAGGTAAACAGGTTTAGGGGTTACCACAATAAATAAATCAGTTTAGTATTAGTATTGATACACAGCCGCTGCTTCACAAACAAAAAACCCAACCAGCAGTTACTATCAAACTAAATAAATTGTTACTTAATGAACAAGCAATTATTAGCCCTAATATTTATTACCACAATGCTTGCGGGCTGCGCACAAAACAAACCTGCCGACTATAGTAAAACGAGTGTAGCAACAAGTGTGGGTACCATTGAATTGGCTGCACCACATGCCACAAAATCAACCACTACTTATTGCGATGTGATTGGCTGGGATAATAAAACCCCTGTTGCGCCGGCTGGTTTTAAGGTGAGTTTGTTTGGCAATAACTTAACCAACCCGCGCAATATTTATGTGGGCCGTAATGGCGATGTATTTGTATCAGAAGCCAATACCGAAGTTGGGGTTATCAAACGGATAGGCGCGGCTATCATCGGCGTAAGCAAATCGCAATACTTAGGCAAAAGCAAAAACGACATTGTTTTATTTAGAGAGATTAATGGTAAACCTACCAATATGGGCGTATTTTTAAGCGGACTGCATCAGCCTTACGGGATGCTTGTTTGGCGGAATTGGTTTTATGTGGCTTGCACCGATGGTTTGTGGGCCTACCCCTATCACGCAGGTGATACTAAAATTACTGGCGCGGGTAAAAAATTATTGGACTTACCCGCCGGGGGCTATAACAACCACTGGACACGCAACATTGTTGTAAGCGGCGATAGCTCACACATTTACATCTCGGTAGGTTCGGGTAGTAACGATGGAGAGCATGGAATGGATAATGAGAAAAGGCGTGCCTGTATTTTACAGATCAAACCTGATGGCAGCAACGAGAAAATATATGCCAGTGGTTTACGTAACCCCGCGGGCATAGCCATCAACCCATTCAATTACGAAGTTTGGGCTTCGGTTAATGAACGTGATGATCTGGGCGACGAGTTGGTTCCCGATTATTTAACCAGTGTTAAGGATAGCGCATTTTATGGCTGGCCCTACGCTTATTTTGGCCAGCACGAAGACCCTAACCATAAAGGTGAACGGCCAGATCTGGTTGCCAAAACCCTGGTTCCGGATGTTTCTTTGGGGGCTCATACAGCATCGTTAGGGTTAACTTTTTATAAATCCAGAACCTTCCCTGTAAAATATTACCGTGGCGCGTTTGTTACGCAGCATGGATCGTGGAACAGCTCAAAACTGGTGGGCTATAAAGTTTTGTTTGTCCCTTTCAATCACGGGAAACCGGGTAAGCCCGAAGATTTTTTAACCGGCTTTATTGCCGATGCTGATAAACATGAGGTACATGGCAGGCCGGTTGGTGTTGCTGTTGCCAAGGATGGCTCGCTGCTGATAGCCGATGATACATCAAACAGCATATGGAAAGTTAGTGTAAATCCTTAATTACAATTATCTTCCAGCTTTCACAAAGTCTATATTTACGCCTTTAAACCTATTTATGTTTTACAGGCCTTATTTATTGCTGCTCCCGTTTATTTTTTTGCATTTACCATCCATCGCGCAAAAGCGGGATACCAGTAAATTGGATACCAATAAACATTTAAACGAGATTACCATCAGGGGCTACCTTTCCGAAAGGCCATTGCTCAATATCCCGGCATCAGTTGGGGTTTTAAGTAATCAGCAGTTGGGTTTACAGCCGGGTAATTCGTTGGTTACGGCTGTTAATACTATTCCGGGAGTGCGGATGGAGGAACGCTCGCCGGGGAGCTATCGCTTGGCTATCCGCGGCAGTTTATTGCGATCGCCGTTTGGGGTGCGGGATGTAAAGATCTATTTTGATGAGATACCTTTAACCGACGCGGGCGGCAATACTTACCTCAACGCTATTGATGTAAATAACATATACAGCATTGAAGTTTTAAAAGGGCCCGATGGCAGCTTGTTTGGCGCCAACTCCGGCGGGGTAATGCTCATCAACCCGGTTAATAAATATGCGGATAGCAACAGCGTATCCATTGGTGTTAATGGTGGCTCGTATGGATTGTTTCATCAGTATGGTTCGGTTCAAAATAAAGCGGGTAATAACTTGTTAAACATTAGCGAAGCTTATCAAAACGCTAATGGCTTTAGACAGAACAGCGCTATGGAGCGCAAGTATATACAACTGATTGACCAGTTAAATTATGGGCAGGATAACAAAGTAAAAGCGATAGGTTTTTATTCGGATATGAATTACCAAACGCCGGGTGGGTTAACGCTTGCGCAGTTTCAGACTGATCCGTCTTCGGCAAGGTTGGCTACTAAGGCTACGCTATCCGCCCAGGATTTAAAGGCGGCTATTTATAGTAAAACGTTTTTTGGTGGTTTGGTTAACGATGCGCGTTTAAGCAGCAATTTGCGTAATGTGGTTACCATTTTCGGTACCCATGTTGACTTTACCAATCCATCATTCACTACTTATGAGCATCGTAACGAAAATACTTTTGGCGCACGTACTTATTTTGAATTATCGGGCCAACCTAAAACCAACTTTAGCTGGAAAGCAAATTTGGGCGGCGAGTGGCAGCAAACCAATTCGGATATTAATAATACTGATAATAACCGTGGCGAGCCAGGTAACCCACAAACGCACGATTTGATCCATACTACGCAGAGTTTCATCTTCGCCCGTTTTGAGGCGCATATCCTAAAAAAACTGAATATAGAAGCGGCTTTAAGTTTAAACAATTACCAGTACCAGTTTGAAGGTATTTACCCCATAGCCCAAAGCAATTTTACTAAACGGCCCTTTGATGAGGAGTTGATGCCGAGGCTGGCCTTATCTTATAACGTAACTAATGATTTCATCTGGCGGGCATCGGTTAGTCGCGGGTACTCTACTCCTACTACGGGCGAGGTAAGGCCTACTGATCATATTATCAACCCATCGTTACAAGCCCAGGATGGTTATAATTACGAAACCGGCTTTAGGTTGCGCAGTAAGGATGAACGCCTTTTACTGGATGCCTCGGTGTTTTATTACCGCCTGAACAATGCCATTATTCAATTACAACATGCTGATGGCACTACCTATTACACCAACGCGGGCGGCACTAACCAGCCTGGATTGGAGCTTTATTTTACGGGATGGTTAATTAAGCAAGGCGCAAGGGATTTTATTAAAGGTTTGCAATTTAATCAGAGTTATAGCTATAACCAATTCACCTTCCGGGATTACAGTAATGCCACTACCAACTTTTCGGGAAACGATCTAACTGGTGTACCGAGGCAGAATGTAGTAAGCAGCTTTTATGCTTTCCTCCCAGAGCGGTTGTATGTATTTACCCAATATAGCTTCACCGGAAAAGCGCCACTTGACGATGCCAATACAGTTTATGCCGCTGCCTACCATTTACTGGAAGCCAAAATTGGATGGCATGTTTCATATGGCAAAACACAATTTGAGCTTTACGCCGGTGCGGATAATCTATTAAACCAACATTATAGCCTGGGTAATGATTTAAATGCCGCTGCAGCACGGTACTATAACCCGGCGGCTTTGCGTAATTATTTTGGCGGGGTTAATGTGAAGTTTTAAAGTTGTCATTGCGAGGTACGAAGCAATCGCGAACGATACAGGGCGAACTTGTATAGCTGCCCGGCTTCCGTGCGTTTGCTTCGTTACAGCAATGACAGAAAATTGTCTACACCGAAAACTTGATCCACCCCTCGCCCTCATATCCAAAAATAAATTGTTTTGGGTTGATGATCTCGGCCAGTATCTCGATAGAATCTATTATTCTCGGGCCGGAACGGTTAAAGTATTGGTTGCCATCGGTAATGTAGAGGCGGTTGTTTTTTACGGCTTTTAGTTCGTCAAATCCCGGCAAGGCCAATAAAATACTCATCTCTTTCATGCTGCGCTCTATGGAGAAACCACAGGGCATTACTACAATAATATCCGGGTTTTGCAGCCTGATATCGTCCCAGTCAACATAAGGTGAATGTTTCCCGGTTTGGGTTAAGATGGAGCTGCCACCTGCAATATCAACCAGTTCGGGAGTCCAGTTACCGGCCAGCATTAACGGTTCTATCCATTCTATACAGGCTACGGTGGGTTTATCGGTAATAAATTTGAGTTTGTGGCGGATGATGTCGATACGCTCTTCCATTAATTCGATCAACAAGTCGCCTTGTTGTTTTGCATCCAGTTCGGCGGCTATCAGTTTAATATCGGCAAAAATATGATCGAGGTTGTTGGGTTCTAATGATATGATCTCCACTTCTTTTTCCAGCAGGTTTTCTAAAGCCTCTTCAACATCCTTTAAGCTTACGGCGCAAACATCGCATTGGGTTTGGGTGATCACAACATCGGGATCAAGGCTTTTAATAAGCTCTTTGTTTACGGTGTAAATGGAAAGTGCGTGGGTTAAAGTTTCTTTTACCAGCTTGTCTATTTCTAAACTACTTGAGCCGGGCATAAATTTGGCTTCGGAACAAATGGGCAAATCTTTTACCGTGTCGGGATAGTCGCACTCATGCGAGCGGCCAACCAGGTTTTGTTCAAGGCCCAGCGCGCAGATGATCTCGGTGGCGGCGGGTAAAAGTGAAATGATCTTTTGGTTTGTCATTATCGGGCAAATGTACAAATCTGCGGCAAGCTATCTTAATCCCATTATAAACTGTTTACCTTTGGGTGATGCTATTTTTAACCTTTATAATAGGGCTGGCGGTAAACTTTGTGGGCTACGTACCGCCCGGAAACATCAATTTAACGCTGGTGCAAATTGCCATTAACCGTGGTTTAAAGCAAGCTCTGTACTTTATTTCGGCGTTCTCGTTCATCGAATTCTTTTTTACCTGGTTTATTATTCACGCGGCAAACTGGCTAACCGGGCAGTTAAAACTGGATATTATTATTGACTGGGTGATGATCGTGCTCTTTTCGGCATTAGCCATAATAACCTGGCTTAACCGCAAAAAACCGCCAACGGCTGATTATTCTAAATACGACAGCTTAAAATATGGCATCATACTGGGTTTTATTAACCCTATGCAAATACCTTTCTGGATGATTTGCGGAACGTATTTAATTGCTCACGGTTGGATATTGACGGGTACTTTGCCGCTTATTATTTTTAGTTTAGGATCGGCAGCGGGTGCATTTTTGTGTTTGTTTATTTACTCGCGGATGGCGAATTATATACAGCGCAGGTTTGAGTTGAGTACTCAGGCTATCAATACTTGTATAGCGGTTTTGTTTTTCGCTTTCGCGCTATATCATATTATTAAACAAGTACTTCCCTTGCTTTTAAAATAGTTTGTGCTTCCAGCGGAAGCGAAACATAAAATTTACTACCTATATTTTCTTTACTCTCCATCCAAATGCGGCCTTTGTTGAGTTCGATAAAATCCCGGCAGATCTTTAGTCCGATACCCGTTCCTTTTTCGTTGGCTGTACCCAGGGTGGTGTGTGATGTGAACGAGAATATTTTAGCCTGGTCTTTTTCTTTGATCCCAATGCCGGTATCTTCTACACAAATAACAATCTGTCCATCTTTTGTATAACTGCTGATGCGGATAGTGCCATTATCGGGCGTAAACTTAATGGCATTCGAGATAAGGTTACGGAGTACGATCTTGATCATTTCCATATCGGCATGAACTATTGTATCCGGCTCTATATCATTCTCAATACTGATGTCTTTTTTATCTACAATAGAATCTAAATTCTTTAAATTTTCTTCGGTAAGCCCGCGCAGATCAAACGCTAAGGGATTAAAGTTGAAGCCTTGTAATTGGTTTTTAGACCAGATGAGCAGGTTATCCAATAATTCGAGCGTGTGCATGATGCTGCTTTTTACGGTAGGGGTTAAAACCGACATTTCCTGATGGTTCATCTCGCCGGCTTCCCACAGATTGAGCAGGCCAACTACCTGTGTTATTGGACTGCGAAGATCGTGCGAGATCACAGAAAACAGCTTATCCTTAACCAGATTATTATTTTCGAGCACCTGGTTTTGCTCGTTAATGATCTTGTTTTTATCGTTTACCTGGTTATTGATACGGAAGAGGTAAACCGCGCCTACAAAAATGATAATGAAACCAATGATCAATACAACTTCGATAGTGTGTTGCTGATTAATGATGGCTTCACTCCTTTCCTCTTCTATTTTTAAACGCTGGTTTTCGGCAATACGTTTTTGCGAGTCGAACTTGATCTGATAAAGCGCTACCAGTTGGTTTTTATTTACGTTGATCAAGCTATCATCTAAGCGGGTATATTGCGAGTAGTTTTTGAGCGCCGACTCATAATCGCCTTTCACAGAATCGAGCAGGTACATGTTGTAATAATTCTGGCTCAGGTATTCGGCATTGCCCAGGTTAGTGGCAATGGCCAAACTTTGATCAAATACTTTTCGGGCCTTATCATACTGCCTCAACTTATAATAAATTTTACCCTGCAAAATGTAAATATTGGCTAAATCGCGAGGTTTAAAGTTATCGCTTGTATTGTGTATGGCTAAAACCTGGTTACAGTAATCCATAGCCAGTTCATACTTTTCTTCTTTGAGGAAAACGGATGCCAAATTGGAGTAAGCAGCAACAATTCCGTTCGATATTTTGTATTTCACAGCCAGATCAAGGGCTTTTGTATAGTAATCTTTGGCTTTACTAAACTGACCAATAGCTTCGTAAGCGTTACCAATGTTACCGAGTATGGTACTTTTAGCCGTTTGATCGTTAGAAAACTTAGCCTCATCATAAGCTTGTAACAAGTAGTTCAATTCCTGATGATGATCTTTGATCACGCCGTAGTAATACCCCATATTGTTTAACACTTTCGCACTGTTCAGCCTCTCACGAAGTGATATAAATATGCCGAGAGATTTGTTAAAATAATCAAGCGCGGTAGGATTGGCATTATCGGCAAGGTAACCAAGTCCCAAATTTTTGTAGGCAAAGGCCTGCCCCCTGGGGTAGTTTAGTTGTGTTGCCAGTTTTAATGCTTCGGAGCCGTATAGCCTAAGGTAACTTAGCTTAGTATTGTAATAACTGAGAGATAGCTTATTGAGTGTAATAACACGGTTTGTATCGGTCCCCGGATAGTTTTGAAGAACTTTTTTTAAGCTATCGATATCGTGTTGCTGGCTATAGCCCGGTTGGTACGGATATAAAGCTATAAAAGCAATAAGCGCACTTATATAAAGGCCCTTTAAACGTATACTGTTAGTTAAAATAGTAATTTTCAATACAATTTAAAATATGGCATTGTACGGTATTTTACCCAATTTGGTTACATACCCAATCAATGAGTTAATTAAAAGTTAAGATAAGATTATTATTCGAAAGCAGAAATTTCTTGCTGGTCGTTTTGTTTAAGCAGGCGGATAACCTGTATAAACCGATGTTTATAACGCTCATCCATATTGCTGATGGTAACACCGTGTTCTTTACCGGATGTGGAGTGGATAAAGGTTACCCCGCTTTCCTGGTTACTCATCATAATGGCAATATGGCCTATTCTGCGGCTGCGTTTGCTGGTACCTGTAAATAGAATGATATCGCCCGGTTTGGCATCAACCAGCTTTATCTTTTCGCCTACGCTGATAAATTCGCATGATGAACGCGGAACATTAAAATTAAAATTTTTGAATACATAGCTTACGAAGCCCGAGCAATCAAAACCGGATACAGGGCTTGACGAAGAGGAACGGTACCGGGTACCAATTAATGTTTGGGCAAAACCAAGTAAATCATCGGCACAAACATCGTTGGTGTTTAGAGAAGTATTATCGGTTTTTGCTTTGTGTGACCTTTTTATTTTACCTGCATAGGTGGGGTTTACCAACAGCAATGCGCTGCATAAAAAAACTATTCCAAAAACTGCCAGGTATTTCCTCATTTTAGAATTAGCAAGATAGATACTAATCTGATCCCGACATAACCATTAAGCTGCCAATGTTTCCACAAAGCGGTGTACTTATTAACATTATTTTGTTTTAACACGATTCTTTTTATTGATATTACAATATTAAACTCAACAAATCTCATAAATTTATTAAGCCGACAGTTATCAATAAATCAAGCAGTTAACTAAAAAGAAATACATTATCTAAATGTGGACAAATAGTATAAAAAGACCAGTACGTCAGTATTTTTTATATGACCAATATGGCTTATTTTAGCGGAAAGTTAGGTTTAGTATAGTAAACAGATCAGTAATTTATTATTTGATATTTTATTATACATACCTACTAATAACGTTTTAACTAACCCCCTAAACTTTAACTATGAAAAAACCCTTACTCGGTTTATTATTGGTGCTGCCATTGCTTGTTTCGGCACAGCAAAAAATCAAATCAAAAGCTTCGGCACCTCAAAAACAAGAAGACATCCTTTACAGCAAACCGCTATCATTACAACTACAAGCCGGAACACAAGGCGTAGGTGCCGATTTACGTTATGGCTTATTCAAACGACTATCATTACGTGCCGGAGCCAGTTTTATTCCTGTATCTAAAGATAACCTGATTACCTTACCAGGTTTTAAATCAGACAACACAGCCAGCATCAATTTTTACAATGCCCACCTTTTGGCCGATTTTGTTCCGTTTAAAGGAATGCGCGGTTTTAGATTGGTAGGTGGAGCAGCCTATTTATATAAGGCCAGCGGAGCTTTAGCGGTTACACCTGTGGGCAACTATACTTATGGCAACAGTACGTATACCCCTGCAGATATTGGTACTTTAAACATGGATGTATCATGGAAGGGTATCGCACCATACGCAGGTATTGGCCTGTTTAAAAGTTTCCCTAACCACTTTTTTAATTTCAATTTAGATTTAGGCACTTATTACCTAACACAGCCAAGCACGCATGTGGTTGGTACCGGCGTACTAAGCCCGAACAACCAGCTTGAACCACAGTTTAACGATAACTTGAAAGAGTACCGCTGGTTACCTGTAATACAATTGAATTTCAACTTCAGGTTAAAATAAGAATCTGTAAGCATCACATACAAATCAAGATCATAATCAATGAAAAAATTATATACCCAAAAAAAATTTTCAAGGCTGGCTATCGTGCTGATATCGTGCATAACGGCTTTATCCCTATTATTATACGCTTGTAAAAAGCCAACGGACGGCATTAAAATACTGTTGGATTCGACCTCATTATTTCCATCGCCAACGCTTGTAAAATTCACCAATGCCGATACCATATCCAATGGCCAGTTACCCGCCAGTTTCGCGGTAGCGATAAGCGGACCAGGTGCCAAGTATGTGCAAATGGCATCGGGCGGTACGGATTTTAAGGTTACAAGCGGTTTACTATCATTAGCCTTAACTAAAGATGCACATGCATCAGTTACCAACCCAATCACTTTTACTGTTACTGCAAGCCTTACAGGTTATGCACCTATAACACAAAATATCACCATCACTAAAAACGACTTATCGATTTACCCGGTAAAGGTGCTTGAATATGCTCATCCGCCGGTTGGTACTACAGTTTTGTCGGTTGAAAATAATGGCTTAACAGCAGGCGCGTTAACATCGGCATATGCTTTAACCACGTCTAAAACTGCTACCATGAACGAGCAAGCTACCATCACCTTTGCAGCAGGTACGCAAATGCAGGATGCCAATGGTGTAGCTTTGGGGGGTACAAAATTACTATCAAACATTGTACAATATGGTACCGGTACAGATGCATCAATGCAGGCGTTTCCGGGTGGTTTAAATGCCCCGCTAGCTTACAAGAGCGATAATACACAAATTGCAGGCGGTGTTACCTTTGTTACCGCCGGTTTATTGCAAATGAATTTAGAAGCCAGTGGAGTACCTGTTAAAAAGTTCTCGAAACCGGTATCAGTTAGTATCGAGTTGAATAGCAATATGGTAAACTTTGCCACATTCGCTACCATACAGGTTGGCGATAAAATACCGGTTTGGAGCATGAACGAAACCACCGGGCAGTGGACCAACGAGCTTGACGCGACTGTTGTATTGGACGGCAACGGACGGAAAGCGGCCCAGTTTTCAATCAATCACTTATCATGCTGGAATTTGGATTGGAGTTATGGTGCCAACTTTGGTACTTACACTACCTGCACCAACACCCTATCTGTTACGGTTAACCCAAGCGACCCGGCTTTTAAAGGCGGCCCTTATGAAATTACGTTGCAAACGCCATCCGGTCAATATCTGGGTGCTCTGCATAGTGCAACCATATCACAGGGTTTTGTGGCTACTTTCCCATCGGTACCTAATATTCCGCTGGCTAAAATTGTGGTTAGCGGCGGTATACCATATGCCAGAGTACAGAGCAATACGTTTAGCCCATGCGGAGCAGGCGGCGTAACAGTTACAATGCCTGTGGGTACCAATAACCCTATCAATGTTAATATAGATATTAAAGGAATATGCAGTGGTAAGGATATTGTTATTTTACCATCTGCAACATTTGAGCTGTATCAACAAACAGGTGGTTCAATAGCACAAGGTACAGGTATTTTTGCCGATGCTGGAACTTTCTAGTTAAACAATGGCAAGGGTGTAACCACCTTACAGGTTGGCAAGCAGTATTATTTTGTTACGGTATACAATGGTACACAGTATAAAACGGATCCGTTCTCGGTTAGTAAGTCGGATATCATTATCCCATCAACCAGCAGCGCTTTACAAGCATCGGCTACTTATGATGCCACTACAAACTCGCTGAATATTGTAGGTACTATACCTGTAAACTGTAACTAATTCAGAATATATTTTAGTGTAATTTATATGGAGCCGGGCTAAAATAGCCCGGCTTTTTGCGCAATATGGGCTATATTTTGTATCTTTGTATGAACGTGGTACAGAGCTTCTTTGGATTAAATAACAAGGAGCAACATCAAAAACCAGTGATCAATGAAACCAGACCGATCAGTGGCTGGTATAAAAAACATCTCACTTTATCCCCCTTTTTTTGGGAGAAGTAAGAATCAGAGATTAGAGCAATTTACTGATTAGTGACACTACCAACAACGGTTATAATTCTTACTTTATCCCCCTGGTTAATAATTGAAGCCTGCCTGTCGGCAGACAGGGATGGAACGAGAATTAAAGAAAGTTCTTTTTAAATCCCCCTTATTCCCCCCTGGTGTGATCCTGGTTATTGAGGTTATTGTCTCAAATTTCATATCTCAATACTCAGATCTATACTTTATATTTGCTTAAACTGATCTTGTACCATATATGAAATTTAAACTCACCTTACTTTTCCTGTTCTGTATTTCCGCTATTGCTTCGGCCCAAAATACCGACTCATTGATGCTTCGTAAAATATATGATGAAGCTTTGGTGAATGGGCAGTGCTATCAAAATCTTCATTATTTGTGTAAGAATATAGGCCAGCGTTTAAGCGGTTCGGCTAATGCGCAAAAGGCGGTGGACTGGAGTAAAAAGCTGATGGAAACCTATGGTTTTGACCGTGTGTTTTTACAGCCGGTTATGGTTACCCATTGGGAGCGTGGCGAGAAGGAAGTGGGTAAGATAATCAATGGCAAAACAGAGATACCTGTTGCTATCGCGGCATTGGGTGGTTCGGTAGCTACACCGAAGGGGGGCTTATCGGCTAATATTATAGAGGTACGGAGTTTAGCTGAATTGAAAGACTTGGGTGAGAGGGTTATTAAAGGCAAGATCGTGTTTTTTAACCGCCCGTTTGACCCACGTTTTATAGAGACCGGCAGCGCTTATGGCACAGCCGGTGATCAGCGTTTTGCAGGGCCTGCCGCGGCAGCTAAGTTTGGCGCGGTTGGTGTGATTGTTAGATCGTTAACTGAGGCTTTAGATAATTATCCCCATACGGGAACAACACAGTACGACGAAGGTGGTATTAAGATACCTGCCGCGGCTATATCAACTATGGCGGCTAATAAGTTGAGCAATATGCTGAGGTTAAAAAAGCTTCCGCTAATCAAATTCTACTTTAAGCAAAGTTGCCAAAGCATGCCTGATGCACCGTCGTTCAATGTGGTTGGCGAAATAAAAGGGAGCGAGAACCCCGGCAGGTTTATTATTGTTGGCGGGCATTTGGATTCGTGGGATCTGGCTGAAGGCGCACATGATGATGGTACAGGAGTAATGCAATCGGTAGAGGTGTTGCGGATACTTAAAGCAGTTGGTTATCATCCTAAAAACAGCATCCGCGCGGTTTTATATATGGACGAAGAAAGCGGTGGTAAAGGCGGTGCAGAATATGCCAGGTTAGCCAAACAAAATAACGAAGATCATATTGCCGCTATCGAAACTGATGAAGGTGGTTTTACGCCACGCGGTTTTAGTTTTGTTGATGCTTCGCCGGCATTTCTAAAAGGAGTAAATCAAAGCTGGAAAAAGCTATTTGAGCCTTACGAAAGTGATCGCCTGGTTGCCGGTGGTGGCGGTAGTGATATTGAACATTTAAAGGATACTCAGCCATCGGTTAAACTAATTGGCTTCCGTCCGGATTCTCAGCGTTACTTTGATATTCACCATACACCTAATGATGTATTTGAGAATGTTAACAAGCGCGAGCTGGAATTGGGTTCGGCATCCATGGCTTCGCTGATCTATCTGATAGATCAATATGGATTAAATTTCAAGTAATTTATATCCTTAAAACAGCTTTCCCTATTTTTGTAACTCAATAATTTGCTTTGGAAGACGGAGAACAGATAGTAAAAAAAGATCCATACGCGGCTTTACGCTTTCAAGAGTTTCGGTATTATATGGCCATGCGCTTTTTTTTAACGCTGGGTTATACCATGCAGGCTGTAATTATCGGTTATTATATATATCAGCAAACTAATGATCCGCTGGCATTGGCCATGATAGGTTTGGTTGAGGCCATACCATCAATAGGCATCGCTTTATATGGTGGTTATGTTGCCGATAAATCCGAAAAGAAAGGTTTGTTGCTCAAAATATTCAGTGTAATGTGGGCTTGTTCGATAGTGATGTTAGTGGTTACCTTACCGGGGATCCATCACTACATTAACTATCACCTTTCGCTGATCATTATTTATGTGATGATATTTTGTATTGGATTGGCGCGTGGCTTTTATGGCCCTACAGCCTTTTCGGTGATGACGCATATTATACCGCGCGAACTTTATCCCAACTCATCAACCTGGAATAGTTCGGCTTATCAAACAGCGGCAGTTATTGGCCCCATGATCGGTGGATTGCTTTATGCTTATGCCGGTATTACGCCAACGTTTATTGTAGTAGTTGTATTTATCAGCATTGCATTACTGGCTATTACATTTTTGAATCGCCATGCGGCAGAGTACATCCCGAAAGAAAGCATTAAGGATAGTTTGAAAGAAGGGATCAGCTTTGTATGGAACAGCCGGATGATGCTGGGCGCATTGAGTCTCGATTTGTTTTCGGTACTGTTTGGTGGGGTGGTAGCGGTGTTGCCTATTTTTGCCAAAGATATTTTGGACGTTGGCGCAAGCGGTTTTGGTTTGATGCGGTCTATTGATTCGATAGGGGCGGTATTAACCATGCTTTTGATGACACGTTACTCGCCAATGGGAAAACCATGGCGTAACCTGCTGATAGCCGTTACAGGCTTTGGCGCATCTATTATTTGCTTTGGTTTATCTAAAAACTTTTACTGGTCGTTATTCTTCCTGTTTACGTTGGGGGCTTTTGATAGCATTAGCGTACTGATCCGGTCAACCATTATGCAGGTACTAACTCCTGATAGAATGCGTGGCCGGGTATCGGCAGTAAACTCCATGTTTATTGGCTCATCTAACGAGTTAGGCGCTGCGGAATCTGGTGCTATGGCTAAGTTATTGGGTGCGGTACCATCTGTGCTTGTAGGTGGTACAATTACCTTAGGTGTAGTATTTACAACCTGGTTAAAAACCAAGAAACTGGTACCAATGACCTTGAATGAAATACATCAGCCCGAGCCGGTTGAGGCAGCAGCCTCAGACGAAATCCTGGTTGCGGCCCCAAAAAATGTAGAGTAGCGAGCCTATAAAGGGTATCAGTATAATAATGATGATCCAAAGTAATTTGGTGTTCATATTCATTGGGCTTCGTAAAATGGATAGCACGGCATATAACACCAACAGGATGTTGATGATAAAGAAGATCAATCCGAAAGCACCGCTGATCAATGAACCAATAAAATGCATAATGTTAGGGTTGAATGCGACCTGCATCGGTCGCGCATATTAAACAACTCAAAATCAGATTGGTTTAGCGTGCGGTAACAATTATATTACGGCATGCTTTTCGCCTATCTGCTGGCGCCACATGGCATAGTATAAACCCTTCTGATCTATCAGATCAAAGTGTTTGCCCGATTCGATTATCGAACCACGTTCCAATACATAGATTCTGTCGGCATGCATAATGGTTGATAGCCTGTGAGCGATTAGTATAGTGATCTGTCCGCTTGAAACGGATACATCGCGGATGGTTTCGGTGATCTCTTCTTCGGTGATAGAATCCAAGGAAGAAGTAGCCTCGTCAAATACCATAATATCTGGCTGACGTAACAGTGCGCGGGCTATTGATAAACGTTGCTTTTCGCCACCTGATACCTTTACGCCGCCTTCGCCGATCACGGTATCCAAGCCATTACTGGCACGAGCCATTAAGGTGTGGCAGGCTGCTTTGCGTAAAACTTCCAGACATTGCTCGTCGGTAGCTTCGGGGCGAACAAAGAGTAGATTTTCTCGGATGGTTCCTGAAAACAACTGGGTATCCTGGGTTACAAAGCCTATCTTTTCGCGAAGCTGATCAAGATCGATCTCTTTGCTGGATATCTCGTTATACAGCACATCGCCTTCAAGCGTTTGGTATAATCCTACCAAAAGCTTAACCAGCGTAGTTTTACCAGATCCTGATGGGCCAACAAAAGCGATGGTTTCACCGCTTTTAACCTCAAAACCAATGCTATTTAAAGCGTTACGGTTAGCGGTTAAATGTTTAAAGCTAACGTTATCGAAAGTTAGTTTTTCAACCTTCTCAATGAGTACAGGTTTTGTTGGTTTAACATCAATAGGTGTTGAGAGAATACTTTTGAAGTTGTTTAACGAAACTTCGGACTCGCGCCAAGCTAAAATAACATTTCCAAGTTCTTGTAAAGGATTGAACAGGAAAAACGAATAGAACAGAAAACTGAAGTATTGACCTGGTGAAATGGTACGCTCAAATATGAGCAATAACAAAACCACAACCATAGTGCTCCGAACAAAGTTTACGGTGGTGCCTTGTACAAAGCTCATGCTACGTACAAATTTTACTTTTTGCAATTCGAGACCCAATATTTTGTAGGTGGTTTTGTTCAGGCGGTCAATTTCCTGATCGGCGAGACCCAAGCTTTTGATCAATTCGATATTGCGCAAAGATTCGGTGGTTGAACCAGCAAGCGCTGTAGTTTCACCCACAATTTTGCGCTGTATAACCTTGATCTTACGACTTAAAACAATACTTACTATGGTAATTATGGGTATGGCGGCAATATAAACCAATGTTACTTTGTAGCTTACACTTAATGAGTATACAATTACAAAGCTCATACCTATAAGGCTCACAAAAAGTACACTTATAAACGCAGTAATGAATTTTTCGCTATCTAAACGTACCTTTTGCAGAATACCCAAAGTTTCGCCGCTACGCTGGTCTTCAAAAACCTGGTAGGGCAATTTAAGCGAGTGCTGCAAGCCATCTGCATACATTTTTGCACCAACTTTTTGCACAATGATACTGGTATAATAATCCTGGAAGTTTTTGGCGATGCGCGATACCATTGCAGAACCTACGGCCAGGCCAACCCATTTTAAGATAACGGACACGTATTCGGCATGGTTCAATGCGTTACGTTTTTCAATAGCCTGGTCAACAAGCTTTCCGGTAAAAAAAGGATCGAGCAACGAGAAACCCTGGTTAATGGCTGCCAGAAGCAGGGCAAATATAACTACGCCCGTATAATTTTTTAAATAACTGAGTAATATTTTCATCGATGCACAAAAATAAAAAAGGGAATGGCTAAATAGCTCATTCCCTTATAATTTGACATTAGGTTGGCTGTTTACACAGTCATGATATCTTTTTCCTTTATTGCTGTTAACTGGTCTATCTTTATAATATAGCTATCCACCAGTTTTTGAACATCGGCTTCACCAACTTTGATCTCATCTTCTGATACGCTTTCGCCTTTCATTTTTTTGATCTTCTCATTAGCATCTTTGCGGATGTTACGCAGCGTGATCTTTCCGTTTTCTGCTTCAGCTTTAACCCGTTTAACCAGGTCGCGGCGGCGCTCTTCGGTCAATGGTGGTACATTAATGCGAATAACAATACCATCATTTTGTGGATTGAAACCTAAATTAGCCTCCATAATACCACGCTCAATTGGGCCAAGCATGGTTTTTTCCCAGGGCTGTACAGTTAAGGTGCGTGCATCCGGACTGGTGATACTGGCAACAGAAGTTATAGGGGTTGGAGCACCATAGTACTCAACCATTACACCCTCAATCATTGCAGGCGATGCCTTGCCGGCACGGATCTTTAAAAATTCACTATCGGTATGCTCAATGGCTCTATCCATTAAAGCTTTGGCATCAGTCAGTTGTTTTTTAATGAGTTCGCTCATCGAATTTTAATTTTGCCCAAAAATAGTAAAATCTACCATTTACTGAGTGGCAGATTTTCAATTAGATAATTTTTATGTATTTGTTAATCCCTATTCTATTTAATTTCAAACCTTTGCGATCTGAGTTTATCGGTATCATAACCCATATCCTTTGGAAAAAGTTACGAGATTTAGCTGCTGTGAGATTTTATTCGGGAAGAAAGCTCAAAAAAAATGCCCGCTATTGCAGGCATTCTCTATTTCATGGTCAGGATATTATTTAACCAAAGTACCTATTGATTCACCTTCGGCAATCTTCATAAAATTGCCAGGGCGGTTCATATCGAATACAATGATAGGCAGTTTATTTTCGCGGCAAAGGGTAATGGCTGTCATGTCCATCACGTTTAAACCCTTATCATAAACTTCCTGGAAAGTAATTTCTTCATACCGGGTAGCGGTTGGGTCTTTCTCAGGATCGGCGGTGTAGATGCCATCAACACGGGTCCCTTTCAAAACTACGTCGGCTTTGGTTTCTATAGCGCGTAAAGAAGCAGCCGTGTCTGTAGTGAAATAAGGGTTACCTGTGCCGGCTCCGAATATTACAATACGGCCGATCTCCAAATGGCGCATAGCACGGCGGCGGATATAAGGTTCGCAGATCTGCTCCATTTTAATGGCCGATTGTAAGCGTGTTGGTGCGCCAATGGTTTCCAGAGCATTTTGTAAAGCCATGCAATTGATCACTGTGGCCAGCATACCCATATAATCGGCCTGAGCACGGTCCATACCCGATTTTTCGGCACTTAGCCCGCGGAATATATTACCACCACCCACAACAATGGCAATTTCAATGCCTTTATCAAAAACGGCTTTGATCTCGTGCGCGTATTGTAAAACACGGGCATTGTCAATACCGTACTGTTTATCGCCCATCAGCGATTCTCCGCTAAGTTTTAAGAGGATCCTTTTGTATTTCATGGATGTGAGTAGTTTGTCAAAATTATTGAAATATACTTAGTGTTAAAATTTTATATTGTAATTGTGAATAGTGCCCTTAAAAATAACGGCCTGCAATTCAAAATTATCGTCAAATACAATCAGGTTAGCCAAATAGTTATCAGCTATTTTACCTTGCTCGTTATCTTTCCCGATAAGCTCTGCGGGGTACAACGATGCCATATTCACAGCTTCTGCCAAATCAATACCTGCACGGTTAACGCAGTTTTGCACCGCTTTTAACATAGTAAGGTTTGATCCCGATAAGGTACCATCTGGCATTGTGTAATGATCGCCATTCAAAACATGCTGATAAACGCCTTTGTTAGCTTCGGCAACCGCATCTGTAATCAGGAATAGCTTATTGCCCAGCATCCGTTTAGCCAATTTAATCATCGTAAAATCAACATGGATACCATCAGCTACTACACTGGTATAAGGCTTATCCTCAAACACCGCCGGAATAATACCCGGTTGCCTGTGGTGCATTGGCGGCATGGCATTGTATAAATGAGTAATCGCCTTTACAGGATTGTGAAGAAATGCTTTAGTTTGCTCATAAGTAGCATCGCTATGACCTGATGAAAGTACGATACCCTGTTCATCCAAATATGCCAACACTTCGGCATCCTGTAACTCTGGCGCAAGGGTTATCATTTTGATCTCGCCATCGGCCATTTCAACCCAATGTTTTACTTCGGCTAAGGTTGCTTTTTTGATCAGGCTATCGGGGTGTGCGCCTTTGCGTTTGGGGTTAAGATAGGGGCCTTCCAAATGTAAGCCCATCATATTACCCAGCTTGTTATCGCGGTGAGCTAATGCGGCTTGTATGCCTTGTTCAACAATATCATTGGTATTGGTAGCAATGGTGGCGAAGAAGCCTGTACAGCCCTGCTTTAGCAACGATGCTTCCATTTGAGATAGAGCCGCTGCCGATGGATCGCCACCAAAAAATAGTGGTGAGCCGCTACCATAAATTTGCAGATCTATTAATCCGGGAGCGAGGTATGCTCCGTTAAGGTCAACTTTTGTTGCTCCTTGCGGGATATCGCCTTCTTCGATAACGCTTATGATCTTATCACCTTCAATTAAAACAGCTTTCCCCTGGGATATTACCCCATCCGAAACCAATTTTAAATGATGCAACAGCTTTATCATATGTCAGTTGAAAAAGAAAGGCAAAAAAAATCCCCGCCTGTTAGGCGAGGATCTAAATAATATTAAGCTCCTAAAGCAACTCGCTTAAAGGCGGTTACGGTAAGGTCTTTTTGAACCCCGTTTAAAAACTGGGCTACTGTTTTAGATGAATCTTTTACAAACTCCTGGTTTAACAAAGTTGAGTCTTTGTAAAATTTGTTCAGTTTACCGGCAGCAATTTTTTCAACCATTGCTTCTGGTTTACCTTCAGCACGAATCACATCGGCAGCAATTGCCATTTCGCGTTCTACTGTAGTTGAATCAACACCATCTTTATCGATAGCGATTGGGTTCATGGCAGCAATTTGCATTGATACATCTTTACCGGCTTCGTCGGCACCATCAGCAGTAGCTGATAAAGCAACCAATACACCTAAACGGAAGTTACCGTGAATGTAAGCAACAACTTTTTCGCCGGTTACAGTTTCAAATTTAGAAACACCGATCTTCTCGCCAATTTTACCTGTTTTTTCGATAACCAGATCACCGATCTTAGCACGGCCGGTATCTGTATCTAATTCCAGGTTATATAATTCTTCAACTGATTTTACATCAGATTCGATAGCCGCGTTAGCAACAGCGTTACCGAAAGCGATGAACTCAGCATTTTTAGCTACGAAATCTGTTTCGCAGTTTAACTCGATAATAACACCGCGTTTTCCATCAACAGATGAACGTGCGATAACCACACCTTCGTTTGATTCTCTATCCTGACGGCTGGCGGCTACTTTAGCACCTTTTTTACGTAAAAAATCGATAGCTGCTTCAAAATCACCGTTAGTTTCGGTTAAAGCTTTTTTACAATCCATCATACCCGCACCTGTTTGTTGGCGCAGTTTGTTTACGTCGGCTGCAGAAATTTGTACTGTAGACATTTTATTTTCCTTTTTTAGTAGGTTATACATTCAATAAAAAACCGGATTCTGGCATTTAACCCTGGAACCAAGTCCGGGATTATTATCCAGATTCCGGTTTCCCTTAATTATTCTTCAGTTTTCTCAGCTTCTGCTGATACTTTCCTTGTTCTTTTACCAGCTTCGTCTTTTGAACCAGCTTCAGCAACCGGGGCATCAGCTTTCGCTTTAGCAGCAGCGCCTTCTTTTTCAGCTTCGTCTTCTTTCTCGCGTTTGCGCTCATCCAAACCTTCTTCGATAGCCTTGATGATAATGCTCGCGATCAATGAAATTGATTTTGTAGCATCGTCATTAGCAGGGATAGGGAAGTCGATGTTTGAAGGATCAGAGTTGGTATCAACCATTGCAAAGGTAGGAATGTTTAATTTCATTGCCTCAGCTACAGCGATGTGCTCTTTCTTAACGTCGATCAAAAATAATGCTGCCGGTAAACGGTTTAAGTCAGCAATACCACCTAATAATGATTCTAACTTGATACGCTCACGTTGGATCATCAGTCTTTCTTTTTTAGAAAGGTTGCTGTATGTTCCGTCTTTAGTCAATTTATCGATGTTTGACATCTTTTTGATCGACTTACGCACGGTAGCGAAGTTAGTTAACATACCACCTAACCAACGCTCGGTTACGTAAGGCATGTTTACACCTTTTGCATAATCAGCAACGATATCTTTTGCTTGCTTTTTAGTAGCAACAAATAATACTTTACGACCTGATTTTACAATTTGTTTTATAGCTGCAGCAGCTTCTTCAACCTTAGTTAAGGTTTTGTTTAAATCGATAATGTGGATACCGTTACGCTCCATGAAAATGTACTGAGACATTTTCGGATCCCATTTGCGGGTAAGGTGACCAAAGTGTACACCTGCATCCAGTAAATCCTGATATGTTGTTCTTGCCATTGTGTTGTCCTCCTTAAAATATTAACGTTTACTGAATTGGAATTTCTTACGGGCTTTCTTACGACCTGGTTTCTTACGCTCAACCATACGGTCATCGCGGGTCATAATACCTTTAGCCCTTAAAGCTGGTTTCTTTTCAGCGTCAAGTTCAACAATAGCTTTAGCGATAGCTAAACGAACGGCTTCTGCCTGTCCTTTAACACCACCACCTGCTACGTTAGCTTTAACATCAAATTTTCCGGTTGAGCCAGATACTTCTACAGATTGTGTAGCGATGTATTGCAATGGCAGAGTTGGGAAATACTCTTTGTAATCCTTACCGTTAACGATAAGTTGGCCTGTACCCTCAGTTAAATAAATGCGGGCAACTGCTGTTTTTCTTCTTCCTGAAGTGTTTGTAGTTGACATTTCTCTTGGGGATTAAAGTGTAATGGTTTTTGGTGATTGGGCCTCATGTGGATGAGTGGCGCCAGCATAAACATGCAGGTTTCCGTAGATTGCTCTACCCAAACGATTTTTAGGTAACATACCACGAACGGCTTTCTCAATGATGCGTTCTGGATGTTTCGCCATTAACTCCTTAGGAGAAATGAAACGCTGACCACCTGGATAACCAGTGTAGCGAACATATTCTTTGTTTTCGAATTTGTTGCCGGTCAACTTTACCTTGTCTGCGTTAATAACGATCACGTTATCACCGCAGTCTACGTTCGGGGTGAATCCTGGCTTGTTTTTTCCTCTGATGATCATAGCGATCTTAGAAGACAAGCGCCCCAAAATCTCGCCTTGAGCGTCAACAACAACCCATTCCTTGTTAACGGTTTTTTTGTTGGCAGAGACAGTTTTGTAACTTAACGTATTCACTTGCTTAATATTAAATGATGTAAATTAATTTATTACCCCTTATTTTAGGGACTGCAAAGATACACGAATTATTATTACTGTCAAATGGTTTATAACATTTTGTTGGCCACCTTGTAATGATATTGTAAGATTGCTTGCCGCCATACCCGCTATCACCTAACTACTTATAGCTAAATGCCACTTTTTTGTATATTTAGCACTCTATATGAAAGCATTTCAACTCTATATACTTCTTTCGTTAATCGGCCTTACCACCATAACATCCTGCAACAAGAGCAATAAAGATTCATCCAAAACCATTTTTAATATGAATATGGAAGATGGTTTAACCTCGCTCGATCCTGCTTTTGCCCGTAACCAGTTTGCTTTGTGGATGGACAATCAGTTGTTTGATGGTTTGGTACAGGTGGATGATAGCTTACATATTAAACCCTGTGTAGCCAAAAACTGGGAAATATCCGATAACGGTATGCGCTACACATTTCATTTACGAAACGATGTTTACTTTCAGGACGACCCTAAGTTTGACAAAGGGATTGGCCGCAAAGCAACAGCCGTCGATTGGGTGTATAGCCTTGGCCGTTTGATTGACCCCAAGGTGGCATCATCAGGCTCCTGGATATTTAGTGATAAGGTAACCGGTAAAGATGCTTTTAAGGCCCTGGATGATACCACTTTTCAAATACAGTTAAAGTTTGCCTTTCCGCCGCTGATCAGTTTGCTTACCGCGCAATACTGCTCGGTAGTTCCGCACGAGGTAGTTGATGCTTATGGTAAGGATTTTCGTGCCCATCCGGTAGGAACCGGTCCCTTTAAATTTAAGTATTGGAAAGAAGGTGAAGTACTGGTATTACTCAAAAATGAAAAGTATTGGGATAAGGATTCGAGCGGACATTCGTTACCTTATTTAGATGCAGTACGTGCAACTTTTATTAACGACAAGCAAACCGCCTTTATGGAGTTCATTAAAAAGAACCTTGATTTTTTTAATGATATTGATGGCAGCTACCGTGATGATATACTCACAAAATCTGGCGAGATAACTACTAAATACAAAGGCAAGTTCCAGTTTAATACCCGCCCTTTTTTAAATACCGAATATTTGGGGATGTTGGTTGATAGCACCTTGCCCATTGTGAAGAAATCACCGTTAAGGATCAAAAAAGTGAGGCAGGCTATAAACTACGCTATCGATAAAAAAACGATGGTGAAATATCTGCGTAACAGTATAGGCACACCGGGATATGCAGGCTTTATCCCCAAAGGTATGCCGGGCTTTGATGATAAAGAAGTGGTTGGTTATAGCTACAATCCCGAAAAGGCCAAAAAACTATTAGCTGAAGCTGGTTTCCCGGAAGGAAGGAATATGCCCGAGATTGTATTAAGCGCTACCACCACAACCCGAAACCTGATCGAGTTTATACAGGGTGAGTTAGGTAAGATAGGCATCCGTAGTAAAGTTGAAATAACCCAACGCGCCAGCCTGCGCGAGTTGATCGCTAAAAACGGTGTTAACTTTTTCCGCGGTACCTGGATAGCCGATTATCCGGACGGCGAAAATTACCTTTCGGTATTCTATTCTAAAAACAAGATCCCGTTTGGGCCAAATTATACCGGCTTTAATAATAAGGAGTTTGACGCATTGTTTGAGAAGGCTTATACGTCTATTAATGACGAGGAACGCTTTAAACTATATCGCCAAATGGATAATATTGTGATGCAGGAAGCCCCTGTAGTTGTTTTGTATTATGATAAGCTGGTTAATCTGTATCAGAATAACATATCAGGATACGGTAAAAATTCAGAGAATTTACTGGTGTTGAAAAGGGTTAAGAAGGTAAACCCTAAATAATAAAAATGTCATTTCGAACCGAAGGGGAGAAATCTTTTGCGATTGCTTAGTCTGCTGTATACTTATCGCGCGTAAAAGATTTCTCCTCGTTCCTCGTTCGAAATGACAATTTCTATCGTGGATAATTATTAATTACCTACCAGGGCCGCTACTTTCGCCTTGTTTTAAGTCATCATTGTTAACACCCTTCTTTTTCTTCTGGGTTGGGTCATTCGGATCAGCAAATTTAACCTTACCAAACGCGTAGCTAAATGATACCCCGAAAGAACGGAAAGGGAATTGTGTATTACTGTATTGTGTAACTGTTTTACCTTTAATGTTAGTGTTAAAGGCAATGTTTTCGGCAAATGGATTAAAGGTATTTATACCAAGGCTTGCTTTTTTATCCCAAAACTCTTTCTTCACACCTATTATCCATAAGCTGAACGCTGGGTTTGTACCTTGAATGGTACGGCGTGGCGAATTCATTATCACGAATGATTCTGCTGCGAAACCATTTTTAAGGTTTACCGAACCACTTAAGAACGCGTTGTAGTTAATATAGGTTCCGTTTTGTGATTGCTCTAATCCGTAAGTACCTGTTGGGTCTGGCTTGTAGGTGAACGCGTTGATACTACCGCGGATAGTTAATATTTTAATAGGATTTATTGAACCAAAAAAGCTTGAACCAAATGAGTTATTGGTACCAATGTTTTGGAAGCTGGTTAAAGTAACTCCTGGTTTATAGATACTTACAATGCTCTCTATCAAATTACTGGTGTGTTTATAATAAGCCGAAAGGTTAATTACAGATGCGCCAATGTAAGTTGAATAATTTAACTCTGCATATTGTGAAATTTCTGGAGCCAATAATGGGTTACCCTGGCTGTATGCTGTTTGGTTTGTTGTATTTAAAAATGGATTCAAATAAGTTAAACTTGGCCTTTGTATACGCTTGGTGTAGGTTAACTTATAAGTTGAGTTACTTATCGTTTTTGATAAAGTTAATGTTGGGATGTAAATGTTATAGTTATTGCTGAATGGTAATAAAGTAGCCGAAGATGTTTTGGGTGCTCCGCTTATTTGTGTGTTCTCTAAACGGCTACCAACTTGTAAGGCATAATTTTTAGGCAGTGTAAAGGTTAATACAGCATAACCGGCGTAAATATCCTGATCGTAGTTGTAGTTGTTTGATGTTAAGCTATTAAACGCAAATGTATTAGGATCAACATTCAGATCGCTTGATGTTCCGTTGTAGTTATCAAATTCGCTTTCAATTTTTCTTATGATGGTTTTACCACCAGCCTCTATCTTAAATTTTTCAGTAACTGGTAAAGTATAATCAGCCTGTGCGGTATACTCATTATTACTGCCGTTGTTTTTAGATCTCAGATCAGAGAAAAAGGTAGTGTTATAAAGTGCAGTAGAATTAAAATCAGTTATACCGTGACTCCATTGACCGGCGATGTCTATCTGATGGCCTTCTTTTTTGAATTTATGAACATAGTCGTTATTCCAGTCAAAACCACCAAAAGTGGTTTTGCTGTTTGATAAGCTTAAATAACTAAATGCTGTTGCGGGAGTAGTTGTATTCAAAAGATAATCACTATTTGAATTGCCTTCCGCTTTAAAACCGCCCTGATTTAAGGCAATATTTGATGTAAAACTGTTAAAGTTATTAAAATCATAACTCAACGCGCCTGATCCCCTGTAGCCATAACGGGTTATTTTGCTTTGCGTTGTTGCAGTGTTTGAATAAGTCCCGGCATTATCACTGCTTCCTGATAAGGTGTTACTGGTTTGCGGCCAGGTAAAGTTACCACCAAAGTTACCGGTAACACTTAAACGATTTTGATTGATGTTTAAGTTAGCATTACCGTTGTTTTGGCGTGTACCCACACCACCGCTTATAGAACCACTAACACCTGACACATTTTTGTTTTTGGTTACGATATTAATGATACCAGCCGAACCTTCTGCATCATATTTTGCTGATGGCGAAGTGATCACTTCAACGCTTTTGATCTGATCTGCAGGTATAGATTTCAATACATCGGCAACATTATTAGCCATCGCCCCAGATGGTTTACCATTGATCAATACCTTTACATTCTGATCCCCACGGAGTGAAACATTACCGTTAATATCAACAGATACCAATGGTACTTTACGCATTACGTCGGAAGCGTTACCACCTTGAGAAGTAATATCCTTTTCAGCATTGTAAACGATCTTGTCTATTTTAGTTTCGATAACGCTTTTAGTAGCGGATACTTCAACTGCTTTTAAAGCTCTGCCAGATGGCGCTACAGTAACTGTACCCATGTTAAAATCGGGCTTCTCTGGCGTAGTAATTACCGGGTCGATGGTTTTTGATGGGTAGCCTATAAAGGATACCACTATTTTCCATTTACCGCTTTTAACCTCGTTTAGTTTAAAACTTCCTTTTTCGTCGGTTAAAACACCGTTAATTGGTGCCCTGCCGCCGCTGCGATAAATAGATACCGAAGCATAATCCATTGGTTTTTTGGTGATCGAATCAATCACGATACCGGATATTCTACCCACAACACCGCCGCTGCCGCCACCCATTTGGGCCATGGCCGATGCTGTTGTAAATAGTATAGTTATAAAAGTAAAAATATGTTTCATTGTTGTGTTTTTGATATTAGAGGCAAAAGTACTTCAAATGTTACTGCGAACACGAGAATTTTTTTGCCATTATTGTAATGGTAATATGAATTTGATTGAAGTATGCTAAAATTGGGCATACGTATAAGTATGCGGGTTTAATCGCTTATAGGCAATAGAAAGCCCCACTTCCAAAACATGTTTAGTAGTGGGGCTAAAAATTAAGTGCTATTATATAACCAGGTTAATAATACGCCCTTTAACAACGATAACTTTTTTCAAGGTTTTACCTTCCAGATATCTTTGTACATCGGTATTGGCTTTTACCAGTTCTTCAACCTCACTGTTATCTAAAGACAGCGAAAGATTGAGGTTCATTTTGGTTTTACCGTTGATGGATACCGGGTAAGCAAATTCGTTCTCAACCAAATATTCGGCATTGAATTTTGGATACGGGGCGTATGATAAAGTACCAGCCTCGTTACCTAATAATACCCAAAGTTCTTCGCAAATATGTGGCGCGTATGGCGATAAGATCAACACCATATCCTGCAAAATAGAACGTTTGTTACATTTCAGATCAGTCAACTCATTCACCGCGATCATAAAACTGGATACTGAAGTGTTAAATGAGAACCTGTCTACATCTTCTTCAACCTTACGGATGATCTTGTGTAACGATTTGTATTCGGCTTTGTTTGGTTCTGCATCAGACACATTAAACTCCCATGCATCATTATGGAACAGCCTCCAGAATTTACGCAGGAATTTGAACACACCCTCAATACCATTGGTATTCCAGGGTTTACTTTGCTCTAACGGACCTAAGAACATTTCGTACATGCGCAAAGTATCGGCACCGTAACGCTCAATGATATCATCCGGGTTAACCACGTTGAATTTAGATTTCGACATTTTTTCAACCTCAACACCGCAGATGTATTTACCGTTTTCTAAAATGAATTCAGCATCAGCAAAGTCCTCACGCCATTTTTTGAACTTCTGTGTATCTAAAATTTCGTTCTCTACAATATTAACATCAACATGTAAAGCGGTAGTTTTATACTCACCTTTCAATCCAAAAGATACAAACGTATTAGTGCCCCGGCCTTCATCATCGTTCACACGATAAACAAAGTTCGAGCGCCCCTGGATCATCCCTTGATTGATTAATTTTTTGAAAGGTTCTTCTTCACCTACCAATCCCAGATCTTTCAAAAACTTGTTCCAGAAACGGCTGTACAACAAGTGACCGGTAGCATGTTCGCTTCCACCGATGTATAAGTCAACATCTTTCCAATAAGCTATCGCTTCTTTTGATGCAAATTCGGTTGAGTTTTGCGCATCCATGTAGCGGTACCAATACCAGCTACTTCCGGCCCAGCCCGGCATGGTGCTTAGTTCGTACTCGTAAAGAGCCTCACCCCCGCCCTCTCCAAAGGAGAAGGAGTTAACCTCATTTATTTCAGAAGTCCTCTCCTTTGGAGAGGATTTAGGTGAGGCATATTTCCAGTTTTCGGCGCGGGCCAAAGGTGGCTCGCCGCTTTCTGTTGGCAGGTATTTATCAACTTCGGGCAGTATTAAAGGCAATTCGCTTTCCTCAATTAAATAAGGCAAACCATCTTTAAAATAAACAGGAACAGGCTCACCCCAATAACGCTGACGGCCAAAAATGGCATCGCGCATGCGGTAGTTTATTTTGCCATAACCCATACCCAATTCTTCCAATTTGGCAATAACTACTGTAGTGGCTTCTTTATAACCTAAGCCGTTAATAAAATCGGAATTAATGTATTTACCTTCCTTAGTTGGGTCGGCCTCCACTTCAATATTTTGGATATCAAGGATGGGGATGATAGGCAGATCAAAATGCTTGGCGAACAAATAATCACGCTGATCGCCCGATGGTACACCCATTACACAACCGGTTCCGTATCCAGCCAAAACGTAATCGGCTATCCAAACCGGAACTTTAGCTCCGTTTAACGGATTGATCACATAGCTACCGGTAAATGCGCCGGAAATAGTTTTGGTATCGGCCATCCGGTCCAGTTCACTCTTCTTTTTAGTTTGAGCTATGCAGGCATCAATTTCGGCTTTGTGCTCTGGTGTGGTTAAGGTTTGTACCAATTCATGTTCAGGAGCAATTACAATGGTAGTTACGCCAAATATGGTATCAACCCTTGTAGTGAAAACTTCTAAGTAAGAAACTTCGGCACCCGACTCAGGACTCAAAACTTTAGACTCCAGACTAAACTTTACCATGGCGCCAACGCTTTTACCTATCCAGTTGCGTTGCATTTCCTTTAAAGGATCGGGCCAGTCAATGTTGTCCAACCCTTGCAATAAGCGCTCGGCATAAGCGGTGATGCGCATACTCCACTGCATCATTTTCTTTTGCTCAACCGGGTAACCCCCGCGTTCGCTAAAGCCGTCTTTAACTTCATCATTAGCTAAAACGGTACCCAAAGCGGCACACCAATTTACGGTGCTTTCGCGAAGGTAAGTTAAGCGGTATTTTAAAAGTTCGGTTTGTTTTTCATCGTGGCTCAAAGCCTTCCATTCTTCGGCTGTAAAGCTGGCGGTATCATCATCGCTAACAGCGTTGATGCCTTTTGAACCGCTTTGTTCAAGGTGAGCTATAAGCGTATCTATCGATTGCGCTTTATCTGCATCCTTATTATACCAGCTGTTAAATAGCTGCATAAATATCCACTGCGTCCACTTGTAATAATCAGGCGAACTGGTGCGCACTTCCCGGCTCCAATCGAACGAAAAACCGATCTGGTCTAATTGGCGGCGATAGGTGGCAATATTATCTTCGGTAGTGATGGCCGGGTGTTGTCCGGTTTGTATGGCGTATTGCTCGGCAGGTAGTCCGAATGAATCATAACCCATTGGGTGCAATACATTAAAGCCTTTTAAGCGTTTGTAACGTGCAAAAATATCGGAAGCGATATAGCCCAGCGGGTGGCCAACATGTAGCCCCGCGCCCGATGGGTAGGGGAACATATCCAGCACATAATACTTTGGCTTAGATGATTGGCTATCGGCCTTAAAAGTTTGGTTGGCTGCCCAAAACGACTGCCATTTTTTCTCGATGTCTTTAAATTGATAATCCATTTCGCTGTTTTCCGGACTGCGAAAATAGTAAACCTATATGATTGATGGGTAATTAATTGCAGAATTACCCAAACTACTCTTTAGGAGCCTTTTTTACCGAATGTACAGGCTGCTCCTCATTCTCATAGCGTTTGGCAATGTTTTCTTTTTTAGGCTCATCAGCATGGTATTCTTTATCCTCTTTTTTTACCACGCTTTTATGGCCGTTATCTTTTGGTCTCTCAGTTGGCGTATCTGATGGTGATGGTTTATCGTGCGAATTAGCGTCTTTTTTCATGATGATATTTCAACTAATAACCATTATCAAACAAAAGAGTTTTAGTGTCCCTAACTTCCGGTCTTCCGGACTTTTCCGTCTCGCCTAAGCGTTAATTTTTGTTAAAACCAATACATTACTATTCCGCCTTTATAATATAAACAGAATTATATTTTACCTTTATGGCAACGTTTTTTTATTTTCGCGAATTAAAAGGTAATTATGGAAGAATTTGAGGCCAGCGTATCGGCAAAAAAAACCAAGGCGATCTACATATCAACAGTATTTGGTATTGCCATGGTATTATTGATGATTGGCCTTTTGGGTTTGATTTTGGTGCATGCCAACAACCTTTCGCGCTATGTGAAGGAAAACATCGTACTCAATATTATAGTTGACGATGCCGCTCACGAAACAGATGTGCTGCAACTGCAAAAGCAACTGGATACCGATCCATCTGTTAAAAGCACCCAATACGTAAGTAAAGAATTAGCCGCGCGTAACCTGCAAAAAGATCTGGGTAAGGATTTTGTGAGCTTTTTAGGTTTCAATCCGTTACCATCATCCATAGATGTTTATTTAAAGGCCGATTATGCCAATAATGTCAATATAGCCCAGTTTAAAGCCAAATTGCTTAAAAACACCCTGGTTAAAGAAGTGATCTACCAACAATCATTAGTTGACCTGATGAATCAAAAACTGGCATCCATCAGTTTAGTTATTCTGGCTTTCGCCGGGATATTTGCGGTGGTATCTGTGGCTTTGATCAACAATACAATACGCCTGGCCATCTACTCGCAAAGGTTCTTAATTAAATCGATGCAGCTGGTTGGCGCTACTAAAGGCTTTATCCGCAAGCCATTTTTGCTTTATGGTTTATGGCATGGCTTATTGGGCGGCCTTATCGCGATCATTATGTTGATCGGTATGCTTTATTTAGCTACCATTCAAATTCCAGACCTGGTTATTCTTCAAAACTACTACGAATTTGGTATTGTATTTTTGGGTGTGATAGGCATTGGTATATTCATTTCAGGCTTTAGCACCTATCTGGCTGTAAGCAAATTCCTTCGTTTAAAAATTTACGATCTATATAGATAATAATGGCAAAAGAAACTAAACCCGTAATTGCTCAACCTGTTAAAACAGCCGAAGCTAAAACACCACAAGCTGTTCCGGCGGCACAATTTGTGTTTGGTAAAGAAAATTACCGCATCTTTTTATTGGCGATTGCTGTAGTAGCTATCGGCTTCTTTTTAATGAGTGGGACTACCGATATTTATGAGTTCCGCAAAATAGTTTTAGCGCCTTTAGTGGTGCTTGGTGGTTTCGCTATTGGATTTTTTGCCATCTTTAAAAAATCGGCTACCAAAGCATGAATCTAATTCACGTAATTATTCTCGCTATAATTGAGGGGATAACTGAATTTTTACCTGTATCATCAACCGGGCACATGGTTATTGCAAGCTCATTTATGGGCATTGCAAGTGATGCTTTTGTAAAACTTTTTGAAGTTGTAATTCAATTAGGCGCTATCCTTTCGGTGATTATTTTATACTTTAAGCGATTTTTTAAATCTTTTGATTTTTACTTTAAGCTTATTGTGGGTGTTATTCCGGCAGTTATTGTCGGTGTCCTTTTTAAAAAGAAGATTAATTTATTATTGGAAAGTCCGCTTGTGGTGGCTTGTTCACTATTAATTGGAGGTATCATCCTGTTATTTGTTGACGAATGGTTTAATAAGCCGGCAGTAAAAGAAGAAGCCGAAATTAGCTATGCCACAGCTTTAAAAGTAGGGTTATTTCAATGTCTGGCGGTTATCCCTGGCGTTTCCCGTTCTGCCGCTACAATAGTTGGTGGTATGAGTCAGAAATTAACCCGCACCGCCGCCGCGGAGTTTTCTTTCTTTTTAGCGGTACCAACCATGTTAGGTGCCACACTAAAAGAAATATATGATTACCATAAAGAACATGAGCACATGTTTAACGGTGAGCAGATTAAATTTTTGATCATTGGTAACATTATCGCATTTATTGTAGCTATGCTCGCCATCAAAACCTTTATTACTTTTTTAGAGAAAAAGGGCTTTAAGTTATTTGGTTACTATCGTATCATCGTTGGTATTGTATTGATTGCGATGTACTACACCGGGCACTTAACGGCTTAATATTAAAACATTGATGCTGAATGTTGAATTATAACCTGATTCGATATTCAGCATTATTATTTAAACAGCTATTCATTTGACAGCAGACAACACCAAATTCCGCGACTTTAACTTTACCCAGGGCGAACTGCTGCTGATCAATAAACCCTATAACTGGACGAGCTTTGATGTAGTTGGTAAAATACGCAACACACTAAAACCCCTTAAACTCAAAGTAGGCCATGCGGGTACACTTGATCCCTTAGCAACGGGCTTACTAATCGTTTGTACAGGGAAGCTTACCAAACAAATAGATACCTTTCAAGCTGAAGACAAGGAATACACAGGTACCATGGTATTAGGCGCAACCACGCCATCTTACGATATGGAAACGGACGAGGATGAAACCTTCGACATCAGTAACCTAACCGATGAACAAATATACGCTGCCACCGCACAATTTACCGGTGATATTCAACAATATCCGCCAGCGCACTCGGCAGTAAAGATCAATGGGGAGCGCTTGTACGAAAAAGCCCGCCGTGGCGAAGAGGTTGAGCTACGCCTGCGCTTTGTAACCGTTAGCGAGTTTGAAATAACCCGTATCGCTTTACCCGAAGTTGATTTCCGTGTGGTATGCAGCAAGGGTACATACATCCGTTCTTTAGTTAACGATTTTGGAAAGGCGCTAAATAATGGCGCTTACCTATCCAAACTTTGCCGCACCCGTAGCGGTAATTTCCGACTGGAAGATGCTTTTGAAGTGCTGGAACTGGTTGATCACATCCGCGAATTAAAAACCCAACCAGAATTGCTTAAATAAAAAAACCTCTGCCAAAAATAATTTCGCAGAGGTTTGATGATAGATTGAACTACTAAGGCAACATTGAAACAGTGCCCATATCCTTAACAGAGCCATTAATTACCAATACATTATCAATGGTTTTAGGTAAATAAGGGCTTGCGGGTATAAAGTTAACCTTATAAGTACCTGCGGCTAAACCAGGAAAATAAAACTTGCCATTGCCATCAGCAAGTGTACCTACAGTATCTGTACCCATAATAGCATATACCTTAGGATAGGATGCAATTGGCGTAACGGTACCGGTAATAGCGCCTGAAACAGCCTGCGAAATGGCTCGTATTACAGGTTTTAAAATGTACTTTCCGCTTCCGGTGTTTACAATGGATTGACTTGCATCAAAATCGAGCAATAAGGTATAATCAATGCCTGCGGTTAAATCATCCTTAACTTTAAGCTTAACACCGGATGTTTGTCCGCTTGGAGTTGTTAAGTCGTACGATGTTCCACTAATAACTACACGGTTTCCGGTATTATTTAGTACAAGTCGTATTTCCTGAATTTGCCCTGCCGGAATATCTTTTGCTGCAAGTAAAGTATCTTTACCCAACCTGAAATGCAAAATATCAATCGGACCACCTCCAATATCAATGGTTTCTTGTCCGCCAGTGGTAATAACTACAACTTGTTTGACGCTTAAAATAACAGCATCATATGCTCCTGGTGCATCGGTTAGCCTTACGCTAACATGAGCTGTGTTTGATGTACTGCTTTTTTTGCACGCAGTAAATCCTAAACATAAAGCAGCTACAGATAACAAAAATAATCTTTTCATAATAGTATTGGTTTGTATTGTAATAAATATATTACAAATGGTATGCAGTAACCGTGCCAATGGGGTTTCTGGCGTTTACCAAAATAACAAGACTATTAAATTATAAAATAAGTTACTTTTGCATTTTTAACATCCCGCTGTCAGGTAAATGAAGATCTATAACAATATTGACGAGTTTAAGTTAATAGAAAACGCCGTTGTAACCATCGGGACGTTTGATGGTGTGCATACCGGGCACCGTAAGATCATCGCTAAACTACAGGAACTGGCGAAAGAGATAGGTGGCGAAACGGTGATCCTTACCTTCTTCCCGCACCCGCGGATGATACTGCATCCCGAAGATCAAGACCTAAAACTTATCACCACCATTACCGAAAAGGCACAGCTTTTAGAAGAAATGGGTGTTGATCATTTAATAGTAACACCGTTTTCACGGGATTTTTCAAACCTATCGGCCCTGGAATACATTCACGATATCTTAGTTGCTAAGATCGGGACTAAAAGGATCGTAATTGGCTACGACCACCGTTTTGGTAAAGACCGTAAAGGCGGTTTGGAAGATTTACAAAGGTTAAGCAAAGTTTACGATTTTGAGGTTGTAGAAATCCCCGAACAGGATATTAACGATGTAGCCGTAAGCTCTACCAAAATACGCACCGCTTTACTAAGCGATGATATAGCGCTTGCCAACCAGTTTTTGAGCTATCCCTTCTTCATCACCGGCAAGGTTATCCGTGGCGATCAGTTGGGCCGTACTTTAGGTTATCCAACTGCTAATATCCTCATCGGCGAAAGCTATAAACTGATACCTGCTGATGGTATTTTTGCCGTAACTGTTGAGGTTAACGGAGCCCCGCACAAAGGCATGGCTTACATTGGTCACCGCCCAACCATTAACGGGATGACACGTAACATTGAGGTTAATATATTCGACTTTAACCAGGATATTTATGATCAGCAGATCCGTATGAATTTCCACCACTTTGTACGCAGCGATATTAAGTTTAACGGGTTGGACGCTTTGGTTGTACAACTGGCAAAAGACAGGGAAAGCGTGTTGGCCTTGCTATCCTAATTTCAAATAAACACAACCATTTTGCCACGATAAGGTTTATCTTTAATAAAATCTTACAAAAACCATTGGAAAAACTCGACCTTGATAAGCAGGAAAGCGAATTTCTAAATCAAACCATTGCCCATTGGGAAAAGGAAGGGGTGATAGAAAAGGCTGTTGCCGATAAGTTACGAACTACCTACGATGTAAAAGGTTTCGATTGGATGCGCCTGGCCAAATATTCCTTTTGGATAGCTTTAATATGCGGCGCAACTTCGTTCGGTTGGTTTATTATTGACGATGCTTTTTTAAACTACATCAAAAAGCTTTATTATACGCCAAACATTGTTATCGCTATTATTTCGGGCATCGCGGCCGCGGGGTTGTTTTTATGGGAGCGGCGTTTAAAACGCATATCACCCGAAAAGGTATTCAGTAACGAAGCCGTAACCTTTATGGCCGTACTATTCACTGCCTTATGTATTGCATATTTGGGCAAAGCCCTGGATAATGGCTCGGGGCACTATTCCATACTCTTCCTCATCTCTGTATTTGTTTATGGCATATTGGCCTGGAATATGGATTCAAGGTTGATCTGGCTCTTCGCGCTCATCTCTCTAGGTAGCTGGTTTGGCAGCGAAACCGGTTACCAAACCCATTGGGGCTATTATTTTTTAGGGATGAATTATCCTTTACGTTTTGTGCTATTTGGGATATTAGTTGTTACCGCCGGCGCCATTTTGAAAAACAAGGCATGGTTTAAGCAATTTGCCGATATTACTTATATCACCGGTTTGTTGTACTTGTTTTTGTCGTTATGGTTCCTCTCATTTTTTGGCAACTATGCCAATTTCGACCAGTGGTGGCCGGTTAAACAGATCACCTTATTTTATTGGGGTATCATAGCGGCCGTTTTTTTTGGCGGCTTCCTTTTATATGGCTTGAAGAATAACGATGTGATAGCCCGCGAATTCGGTATTAGTTTCCTCATCATACTCATCTATACCAAATATTTTGAATATTTTTGGATGAACACCAACAAGCCGCTTTTCTTTGCTATACTGGCTGTTTCGTTCTGGTTCATCGGTCGCAAGGCCGAGAAGATCTGGAACGTTCGCTCGGCTAAAAGTAAAGATTAGGTATTTACAGTGTTCAAAAATTAACCATCTTCACAGTTCAATTCATACAATGGCAACAGAAGTTAAGTGTCCGGGATGCGGTAATGTATTTCCTTTAGAGGAAGCCATGACCGAGGAATATAAAAAAGAACTACGCGAAAAGATGCTGTCGTTCACCAAACAAAAGGAGGACGAGTATAGCCGTAAGCTCGAAGAGTTCAGCAAAAAGGAACAACAACAATTACAGCAGTTTGAGCAAAAACTTACTGATGAAAAGAAAGCCCTGCAATTATCCCTGGAAGAAAGCCTGCGCAAAACTATAGCTACCGATTTTGAGAACAAGCTCCAAATGCTCGAAACCAGTAATAAAGACGCTGAAGAAAAGCTAAAGGCATCGCGCCAAAAGGAGCTGGAGTTTCTGCAAAAGGAGCAACACCTCAAAACCCGCGAAGAGGAAATGGAGATCAACCTGCAACGCAAATTGCAGGAGCAACGCGGCGAGTTGGCAGAGTTGATACGCAAACAGGAAGCTGAGAAAAGCCAATTGAAAGATTCTGAACATCAACTACTTGTGGCCGAGCTCAAAAAGCAACTCGATGACCAAAAGAAGCTTGCCGAAGAAATGAAGCGCAAAGCCGAACAAGGCTCAATGCAATTACAAGGCGAAGTGCAGGAACTGATATTGGAAGAGCTTTTGCGTAACACCTTCCCGTTTGATGTGATCAGCGAGGTGGGTAAAGGTGTTCGTGGTGCCGATTGTGTACAGCTGATACGTAACCAGTTTGGCCAGGAATGTGGCCGCATTATCTACGAAAGTAAGCGCACCGCAACCTTTGGCGGCGATTGGGTTGATAAGCTTAAAAAAGACATGCGCGCCAACGGTGTTGATGTAGCCGTAATAGTTACTCAATGCTACCCTAAGGGCATGGATTGCTTTGGTGAAAAGGATGGCGTTTGGATCTGCTCTTTCGAGGAAGCCAAAGCTGTAGCTTATGTATTGCGCGATGGCATCATCAAACTCTATAACTCCACCCGGTCACAAGAGAACAAGGGCGATAAGATGCATCTGTTATATGATTACCTTACGGGAAGCGAGTTCTCTGAACAATGGAAAGCCATCCGCGAGGGTTACATGCGTATGCGCGGATCCATCATCAAAGAACGTGAAGCCATGGAACGACTATGGAAAGCCCGCGAAAAGGAACTGGACAAGGTATTGCTAAACGCCGCAGGCATCCGTGGCTCAATCGAAGGCATAGCCGGTAATCAGGACATCCACCTAAGCCTCACCGATGACGAAGATCTGCTGTTAGAAGAATAGACAAAATAACAACAAAAACATAGCGGTGCCCAATGAGCGATTCCCTCCCAACGGGAACTTTCAGAGATGGACTTCTACTTTGTGAAAAAACGCAGGCCAAGTGCGATTCCCCTCTTGAGAGGGGCGGAGGGGTGCGTCATCTCTACGCCAAGCAAATAGCCATCTAATAAAAAAGGACCGGGGAAAAATCAAACCCCGGTCCTCACATTATCCAAACTATTTACAAAACATTAATTACAATTGATAGGGATGCTTCCTGTAAAGTTAAGCGTGTTGGTTGTAGCATTATACGTGGCATTTAAAGTTAAAGCTGATGATGGAACTGTAAAATCACTCTTACTTACCGAGAAGGCATCCGTAGTATAATCTTTACCATTATAAGTGGTGGTTAAGTAATACATACGGCCCACCTGTAAACCGGTTGTACCTTTGCCATTGGTGAGTTGTAAGGTACCGGCATCGGTATAAGTACTGCCTGTTTGCTGGTATAATTCAAACGTTGCCGAAGGTAAGATAGTTAAGTCTTTACCATTGCATAAGCCAATCACATCCACACTCACATTTACCGTATTTGAACTTACCGGAACATTAATAGTTACCGAACCCGCGCCACAAGGCTCAAATAACGAGCTTTGCACACTGGTATAAGGTATACCGCCGCTCACCACAATTTTAGCCCGTGCAATATTAGGTACCGATGTTAAAGTAACCACATTGCCATTGCTAATGGTTACGCCTTGCACCCCACCCAAATAAGTACCATCTGGTGTTTGTAACGATACATTGTATGGGCCACCTTTAAAATTAGGATCGCTGGTATTGATAGTAACATTTAAACTACTGCTGCAAGTTGAGTATGAGCCAACTGCGCCCCAGCTCCAGCCCACGCTCCAGCATGATAGGTGCGAAATTTGCATTGGTGCCGATAGTTTGCCCTTACCATCTATAACAACGGTTGTGTTACCCTCGCTTTTCCATTCGCCGGTAGTTTCGTTCAAGCTCCAGTAAGGGATAACATCACCCGCCTGAATAGGCTTGCCGGTAGCAAAGTTGGTTAGCTTGCTGTTGATCTCGATACTCACATTAACCGGTTTCGAAAACCGTTTAACCGCTACGCCGCCTGCATCCAAATTCATTTGTAATAAGCCGGCAGTAACAAAATTCACGTTCCCGCTTATTGGTGTGCCATCAGCTTTAACTGCTGTATTGGTACTTGTTCCACCTGGTAAAGCCTGTAAGCTCGCGCTGCTGTTGGTGCCATATTGTACCACGTTCAGGTTTAAATTACCTCCGGTAATGGTTGTGCCATTCGCATCCTGCATTTGGGTACCGCCATCAAAAGTTACCGTGGCCTGTTCGGTCATGGTGCTGGTTTTGGGCGTTGTTATGGCATAAGTAGCAGGCAGTATTCCTGCGCTCAGGCCTGTATTCTGCGCCAGTACGGTAGTGCCTTCGGCAGGCTTGGCGTATTCTAAAGCTTTGATGGTATACACAGATAGCTTGTCTTCAGTAATGGTAATATTTTGCAATACAGGCGCAAAATTGTTTAACGATGCTGCTACCGTGAACGAAATGGGGTTAGCCGCCGATGCATGCGCATCCTTAGTTAATGCTATTGATAAAATACCATTAGATGCCTGGAAGTTTACACCACCAGATGCCATTTGCACGTATTTAGCACCCGGACCAGAAATAGTTACCGCGAAATTGCCCAGTTTATTAGCCGAAGTTGAATCGGCATTGGCAAATTTGATAACCGTAGGCGATGGAAACAATGAGTTAGAGTTAATAAGAATCTTAACACCTTCGGTTGGTTTTTTACAACCTGATATTGAAACCGCTACAATTGCAGCCGCAGAAAGTAATACCACTTTCGTAATAGATAGAATAGATTTCATGATGTTTCTTACTTTAATTTAAAGTTGAAATTCAATTGGATAACCGGTAACCATCGGTAATCTTTTAAATTGTTATTGAACTGCGGCTCAAGGCTGCTATTATCGGCTAATAAGCCGGTGCCAATAATATGGGTTGATGGCGATGTCATGTAATAGGTACCCAGGTCCAGGTTAAAATTGAACATATGGCTGGGAAAGCTTTTAAACAAACCAATACCAGCGTAAGGTGCAACGCCTTTCCATGATACATTCATATTGAGGTTACCAATATCGGCACCGGTAACTGTAGTATTGCCATAAGTGTAGCTGCCTGTGGGGATGATAGATAAACCGCCATCGGCTTTATACAAATAGCCTGCACCGCCAACCAGCCTGAAACCACGCATCCCTTTAAACGGAACAAAATCGGCCAGTAGGTGGGCATTATAAAAATTGATAGTAGCGCTATTGGTCGACTGGAATCCCGGAAGGCTCAAAACATTATTTGCCTTAACGGGGATAAAGCTCAACCCACCGCGTACTGAAAGGCGCGATAATATGCCAAACCTTAGATCAGCACCTACACCTTGTGTGCCGGCCTGTAATTGTAATGATAAGGAATGTTTAAATGGAGTTTGAACCACAGGCTTAGGATAAAATTCGGCTTGGCCATCCTTATCCGTCAGGGTTCTTGCTACTGATAGCATGGGAAATGCTAAAAGTACTAAGATTAAATAGTTCTTCATGTTATTAATTAGGGGGTGTTATGTTTTACTTAAAGTACAACAGGTATTTATTGCACTTTATATTAGGCTTTTACGATAGGATTAAAAAAATGTTTCGCCTCGATAAAAAATTGCCATAAAACATCCAAAGGGAAAATTTCGGAAATTAGGAATGTTAAATCATCGAAGAACGGGGGAGGATAAGAGGGATATTTTAAACAACATATAACGCTTTGCTCCTTTTGCTTTGCCTTATACAAAAATATCAGCAACAGGCACTATTTAGGATATCTTATCCCAACTCAAGCCACCATTATGCGTGAGCGATGCCTGGTTCAAAATCTGATTTTCGGGCAATTGTAATTGAGGGTCCTGCTCAAAAACCTCCTCAACACATCTGCGGGCCACCAATAACATTTGCTGGTCGGTAGCCAGGTTAGCCAGTTTCAGATCGAGCACACCACTTTGCTGTGTACCCTCAATATTACCCGGACCACGTAATTGCAGATCGATCTCCGATATCTCGAAACCGTTATTCGTTTTCACCATCGTATCCAAGCGTACCTTACCATCATGACTCAGCTTTTGGGTACTCATCAATATACAAAACGATTGCTCTGCCCCCCTGCCCACACGTCCGCGCAATTGGTGCAACTGTGATAGCCCGAAGCGCTCAGCGTTCTCAATAATCATTACCGATGCATTAGGCACATTTACCCCAACCTCAATAACCGTGGTAGCCACCATAATTTGCGTTTCGCCCCTTACAAAGCGTTGCATTTCGGCATCCTTATCAGCGGCGCTCAACTTACCATGAACTATACTAATGCGGAATTGCGGTAAAGGAAACTCCCGGCTCATCACCTCAATACCATCCGTCAGGTTCTTTAGGTCAAGTTTTTCACTTTCTTTAATTAAAGGGTAAACCACATAAATCTGCCTGCCTTTAGCTATCTCCTGTTTCATAAAACCGAACATGCGTAAACGGCTACTTTCAAAAAAATGCAGTGTCTCTATAGGCTTGCGGCCTTTGGGCAGCTCATCAATTACAGATACGTCCAGATCGCCATAAAGCGTCATGGCTAAAGTGCGTGGTATGGGCGTTGCTGTCATCACCAACACATGGGGTGGTACCACATTCTTTCGCCAAAGCTTGGCACGCTGCTCAACGCCAAAACGGTGCTGCTCATCAATCACCACAAAACCCAGGTTTTTAAATTGAACTTTATCTTCAATCAAGGCATGCGTGCCTATTAATATTTTCAATTCGCCACTTTCCAGCTTCTCATGAATAACTCTCCTCCGTTTGGCCGGGGTTGATCCGGTTAATAGCGCAACCTCCAAAAATTCATCATTAATCAAACTCTCTATCGATTGATAATGCTGATTAGCCAGTATCTCGGTAGGCGCCATAATACAGGTTTGGAAGCCGTTATCTATAGCCAGCAACATGCTCATTAACGCCACAACCGTTTTACCGCTACCTACGTCGCCTTGAAGCAGGCGGTTCATTTGAATACCGCGCTGGGTATCTAACCGAATCTCCTTCAACACGCGTTTTTGCGCGCTGGTTAAATCAAACGGAAGTTTATTTTTGTAAAAGTCATTAAAGTAATCGCCAACGGTATTAAACACATTCCCTTTAAACTTAAATGCCCGTTGAACTTTATTCTTCAGCATTTTAAACTGAATGAAGAATAACTCTTCAAACTTGAGTCGGTTAGTAGCCACCATTAACGTAGCAGAATCTGCCGGGAAATGGATGTTATGATAAGCCTCACGCCTATCAACCAACTTAAACTTTTGCAGGATCTGCTGCGGAATGGTTTCTAAAATATCTCTCGAAGTTTGCTCAATTAATATCGCGATAAGCTTCTGTAAACCTTTGCTATCTAATGAAAATGCCTTCAGTTTTTCGGTAGAATTATAAACCGGCTGCAACTTTAAATTACCGCTCTGTTTTGTCCCACCTGGTATATATGGCTCAATTTCGGGATGGGCCATTTGTGCCTTGCCATTAAATGAGCCTGGCTTACCAAAAATAACATACGCCTTGCCGGGAATCAGCAACTTTTCAACCCATTTAACACCCTGAAACCAGGCCAGCTCCATCACACCGGTATCATCGTAAACTTGCGCGATTAATCGTTTGGTATGTTTTTCGCCAACAATCTCTTTACTTTTTAAGCGCACAATAATTTGTACGTGCGGCAAATCGGGATTGGTTTCGCTTATCTTATAAAACCGGGTACGATCAATGTATTTATAGGGGAAATGCCTCAGCAGATCGGCAAAGTTTGATATACCCAGTTCTTTTCTTAAAACTTCAGCCCGGGCGGTACCTACGCCTCTCAGATATTCTATTGGGGTTTGGAATATTTGCTGATTCAAGCTTAAAGCGTATTAATAGCCGGGCCATCAATTACCCGGCTTAATTTATGTATTAACCCTTAAAGGCGATAACCGAAATCTCGACATTTAAATTTTTAGGCAATACCGATACCTGCACCGTTTCGCGGGCGGGGTAATTGCCTGTAAAATACGAACCATATATCTCGTTTACTTTAGCAAAGGTACCCATGTCTGATAAAAAGATGGTGGTCTTTACTACATCTTCAAACCCAAAACCTGCTTCATTTAAAATAGCTTTAAGGTTATTCATTACAAGTATAGTCTCAACTTCAATGGTACCCTGTACAACCTGGTTAGTAGCAGGATCAATAGCAACCTGGCCAGATACATACAAAGTATCACCAGCCAATATGGCCTGATTATATGGCCCTATAGGCGCTGGCGCTTTATCGGTTTTTATTATGGTTTTCATTTTTTTATAAAATATAGATCAATTATTTTCCAGATGATACCTGCCAAAAATATAACAATGGCCAATGCATTAATAAAATGCATCGCCCTCAGGTTAAAACTGGTTGGTCTGTTTGGGTCTTTCTTTCTGAAAAAGTACATGGCCAAATATAATAAAAAAAGAGGGTTCCAGTTTCCCGGAACCCTCTTTCAAGTTTTATTGATTCAACTAATTCAAAAATTATTTTTTGAATTCAACACGGCGGTTTAATACACGTCCGTCTTCAGTTGAGTTATCAGCAATTGGGTGAGTTTCACCTAAGCCTTTAATTTTAACACGTTTAGCATCAACACCAGAGTTAACTAAGTAAGTTTTAACTGAGTTAGCACGATCTTTAGATAAAGCAAGGTTGTGTGCTGCAGTACCTTCTGATGAAGCATAACCGTTAACAGTTACAGATGATTTAGAAGCACGTAGGTCAGCAGAAGTAGCATCTAATACTGGGTAAGATGAAGTACGTAATACTGAGCTATCAAATTCAAACTGAATGTTTGAGTAAGCTGTAGCTGCTACTGCAGGAGTAGCTGTTGCTGCTGCTGCAACTGGCTCAGGGAATTTGATTGGGCAACCAGAACCATCAACTACTGTACCAGCAGGAGTGTTAGGGCATTTGTCAAATTGATCAGCAACACCGTCACCGTCTGAATCTTTTTTCAAGTCGTTAACTGCGTTTTCAACGTTAGTAACACGGCCTTTTAAAGCTTCAACTTCTTGACGTAAAGTTGGGTCTTTCAACTCATCATACATCAAAGCTACTGGGTTAACCCAATCCAAGTTAGGTTTAGCACTTGAACCTAAAGAGAATTCTAAACCACCGTAAGCGTAAGAGAATTTATCCTTGTGGTAACCATTTGCCTTAGTTGCATCAAAGTAATCACCATCTAAGAAATTAGCTGTATAACCAAAGTTCAAAGCAGCTCTGTCGCTTAACCTGAATTTCAAGCCTACGCCAATTGGAATAGTAATTTGAGTTAAAGCATCACCATTTGTGCTTGTTCTAAAAGCTGGACCTGTTTGATCAACTGATTTGTAAGCTGTAGGTACATAACCAATAACACCAGCACCAGCACTAACGAAGAAGTTAACAGAATTTTTACGGGCAAGGAAATCAACAGTAGCAACATTAACAACACCACTTAATGTAGCTGTATACTTAATTTCTGTTGAGAATGACCCTGGACCTGTGAGTGCATTTGCATTTTCAATGTTGTGACCTTTTACTTTAGAGCCGTAACCCATAACATCCAATTGTAAACCGAATGAGTGAGCTAATTGATCTCTCAAAGAGATGCCGTAAGCAAAGCCAAGATCGAAGTTTTTGTAATTGTTTGTACCACCGATAGCAAGGAATGGAGATGTAACACCAGCGTTAACACCTATACTCCAGGTTCTGTACTGTCCGCTACCACCAAATATCTTTGGAGTAGTTGCAGTTGACATTGTCGTGTCCTTTACAGCATGAGCGCTAACAGCGCCAACAGCTAACAAAGAGGCGAATGACAAAGCAACTGTTTTCTTTAATGTAGAATAGTTCATAGTTTTAAGATTAAACAATTTTAATTGTGATTTTTTTTTCAAATTTAGTTATTATGTTTGAAACCAATACCAAACTCCGTTCCAATTTTTATTATTTTTTGATATTTATTATGAGAAAAAAAATAAAAGTTGAAATGAAACTATAACAACAATGAAATATTTGCCTTTAAGTTCTGATTTATTTACAAATAATAGAAATAATTTCGTTTTGCGATTAAAAAGCAATTCAATAGCCATTTTTAACTCAAGTGATGAGTACACAAAAAGTGGCGATCAAACTTTTACTTTTAAGCAAAATGCCGATTTTTTTTATCTTTCAGGCATCGATCAGGAACAATGTGTACTAATTTTATACCCCGATTGTCCTAATCCGCTATACAAAGAAGTACTTTTTTTAAGACAAACCAACGAACATATTGCCGTTTGGGAAGGACACAAATATACCAAAGAAGAAGCTTTAAATGCATCGGGCATAAAAAGCATTTATTGGTTAGATGATTTTAATAGTATATTACATAGTATAATAAACTATTCCGATAATATATATCTAAATACAAATGAGAATGATAGGTATCAATATACCGTACCTTATAAAGACTTAAGGTTTGCAAAAGACCTTCGTGAGCGCTATCCTTTGCACAATTATTTAAGATCGGCACCTATACTGCGGGATCTGCGGTCGATAAAGTCCCCTACCGAGATCGAACTGACCCAAAAAGCCTGCGATATAACTAACGATGCATTTAAAAGGGTTTTAAAATTTGTTAAACCCGGCGTTACCGAGTACGAAATAGAAGCCGAGATCATCCACGAGTTTATTCGCCAGCGCGCTACCGGGCATGCATATAATCCTATTATAGCATCGGGGCCAAATGCTAACATCCTGCATTACAATGACAATAACCAGGTTTGTAAAGATGGCGATGTGATTTTATTTGACTTTGGCGCCGAATACGCGAACTATAATGCCGATATGAGCCGCTCCATCCCGGTTAACGGCCGTTTTACTGATCGGCAGCGTGCGGTATATAATGCGGTACTGCGGGTAATGAAAGAAGCCACCAAAATGATAATAGCCGGAGCCATCTGGAACGAGTACCACGAAGAGGTAGGTAAAATAATGACAAGCGAATTAATAGGCCTTGGTTTACTGGATAAGCACGATGTTGAAAAACAAAACCCGGCTATGCCAGCCTATAAAAAGTACTTTATGCATGGTACATCGCATCACTTAGGGCTTGATGTTCATGATTTTGCGAGCCGTTACGAGCCTTTCCGCGTAGGGAACATTCTAACTTGCGAACCTGGCATCTATATCCAAAAAGAAAACTTAGGTATCAGGCTTGAGAATAACATTTTAATAACCGAAGGTGGCAATATCGACCTCATGGCAGCTATTCCGATAGAAGCCGACGATATCGAAGAGATCATGAATTCATAAAATCATCGGCAAACCGATAAATATTAAAATCACTTTTTAAGTAAACTCCGGCAATAATTTCCCGGAGTTTATTTTTTTCTATGTCATGCATTCTGTTATACTGTATTAATCTGTATACTTTTTCGGTCAGTAAGTGTAGCTTTTTAATACTTTTTGTTGTATCCTGAGTATACACATGCTCTAAAACTGCTGCAATACCTGTATTATTAATGGCAACCGTTTTAAAAACCGGCACCTGCACCTGGTTATAATGTATTAACTTTTGCAGATTATTGGCAAAGGCATCACCATTATCCCTATCGGCCTTGTTCACAATAAAGGCATCGGCAATTTCCATCAATCCCGATTTAATGTGCTGTATCTCATCTCCCGATTCGGGCACCAGTACAACCATGGTTATATCGGCCAAACCGGCAATATCAATTTCCGACTGGCCCACACCTACCGTCTCTATTATAATGGTATCAAAACCTGCCGCTTTTAAAACATCGGTCATCTCCATTGTTTTCACACTCAAACCACCAACCCAACCACGCGTAGCTACCGACCGGATAAAAACATCCGGATGGTTAAAGTGCGATGTCATCCTGATCCTATCTCCCAACAGCGATCCCATGTTAAATGGCGAAGTAGGATCAACCGCCAATACGGCAATCCTTTTTCCTTCCTTTAATAATTCACCAATTAAAGCATTTACTAAGGTACTCTTGCCCGCCCCCGGCGGACCGGTTAATCCTATTACGGGCACATTTGCATTAAATTTCAACCCTTTCAATAAATCATCAGCACCCGGCAGGTTGTTTTCGACCTGGGTTAAATGCCTCGCCAGCAATTTAAAATCTATTTTATTTTCGGCCTTTGTGGATGACATTGTTGAGTTTTGTGTTTAACAGCTAGCTAATTTAGGTGCTTTTATCTTTAATTAAAACATTTGGGGCTTATACTTTATCTTTACACCTTATATATAAGGTATATTAATCACAATTAATTTAATTCCTCCTTTAGGGGGTTAGGGGGCCAATGAAAGTTGCAGGTTTTACATTCATCCGCAACGCGGTAAAAAACGATTACCCGGTTGTAGAAGCCATTACATCTATTTTGCCCATTTGCGATGAGTTTATTGTAGCCCTTGGTAATTGCGACGATGGCACCCGCGAGTTGATAGAAAGTATTGATTCGCCTAAGATCAAAATACTGAATACCGAGTGGGATGAATCCAAACGTAACGGCGGAACCGTGTTTGCCGACGAAACCGATAAAGCCTTCGCGGCGATATCGCCAGATGCAGACTGGGCCTTTTATATACAGGGTGACGAAGCCGTTCACGAAAAGTATCTCCCTACCATAAAAAAGGAGATGGAAGACAACCTGAACAATCCTAAAATTGAAGGCCTTTTATTTAAATACCTACACTTTTATGGATCGTATGATTATTACAGCCAGTCGCGCCGTTGGTACAGGCGCGAGATCCGCATCATCCGTAATAACCAAGCCATTCATTCCTATCGGGATGCGCAAGGTTTTAGGTTAGATAGCCGGAAGATAAATGTTAAACTGATTGATGCTTATATCTATCATTATGGTTGGGTGAAACCTCCAAAAGGCATCGTCAACAAAATGTACAACTTTAACAAGTTTTACCATGGCGAACAGGCAGCCAATGCGCCCGAGCCTCAAACTTTTGATTTTGACTATGGCAATGCCGATAAGCTGATCCGTTATACCGACACGCACCCGGCAAGCATGCTTAAACGCATAGCCGTTGCCAACTGGAAACTGAACATTGATTGGGCAGCCGTAAAAAAGAATATGCCCTTCCGCCGTAAGGTACTCCAAAAAATAGAAGAACTAACCGGCTGGCGCGTGGGCGAATACCGCAATTATAAAATAGTTAAAAAGTAGTGAGCATAAATAAACAACAACATATATTAATTAGCCGGGTTGATGCCATTGGCGATGTAGTGCTCACATTACCCCTATGCGGATATTTAAAAAGTATTTACCCCGATATAAAGCTCTCTTTTTTGGGCCGCACTTATACCGGCCCGGTAATTAAAACCTGCGCCGCAGTTGATCACTTTATTAACTATGATGAATTAAAGGCATTGCCGGAGCAGGAGCAGATACTGGCGCTCCGGTCCGAAAACATAGATACCATTATTCACGTTTATCCTCAAAAAAAAATAGCAGCACTGGCTAAACGCGCGGGCATAAAGAAGCGGATAGGCACAACCAACAGAACCTTCCATTGGTTAACCTGTAATAAATTAGTAAAACTAAGCCGTAAAAATTCTGATCTGCACGAAGCACAATTGAATATTGCGTTATTAAAGCCTTTGGATATTACACAAATACCCAAGCTTAACGAGTTAGCCGGTTTTTATAATTACCGATCAACAACAAAATTACCAGAAGAACTTGCCAAGCTGCTACCAGCAAATAAATTCAATATCATCCTCCACCCTAAATCAAACGGTAGCGGCCGCGAATGGGGGCTTGAACATTTTAAAGAATTAATAGAATTATTACCTGCCGATCAATTCAACATCTTCATTTCGGGATCTGATAAAGAAAAAGAGCTGCTTAAAAACTGGTTACCTACCTTACCAGCCCATGTAATTGACATGACGGGGAAATTAACTCTCGATCAGTTTATCGCTTTTATTGCTCATGCCGATGGTTTGATAGCAGCAAGCACCGGGCCTTTGCACATTGCTGCACTCACAGGAATACATGCTTTAGGTTTATACCCGTCAATACGGCCAATCCATCCCGGCCGCTGGGGGCCAATAGGTAAACAAGCCGAATATATAGAAAGTGGTGCCGACCAGTTGCATAACATATCCCCGACTGATGTTTATGACAGGATTAAGAAATGGATTTAACTGGTTTTACCCATTCCATTATCGCATCCATAACCATATCAACAGATATACTCGAAAGATCATCAGAATCACTTTCAATGTGCTGGCCTTTGCGGCCTAAAGGTGCCCATTGTATAGCATTCATGGCCCAGCTGATTGGGAATAAGCCAAGCGTATGTATACCTGATGCCGCGCCAATATGTACCGGCCCAGTACCCGAAGCCAATAAACCATCCGCTTTAAAAATAAAGGCTACCAATTCGGCCAAGCTCATTTTTCCGCTCAGGTCGGTTACGTTAGCGGGCATATCTTTCACCCAATCTTCAAACAGTAAGGCCTCTTTTGGCGATCCGGTGATAATGATATTGAATTTGCTTGCAGGTATTTTATTAATAAGTGCCTTAAAGCGGTCCATATGCCACTCCCTGCCACTCCCGTTTGATTTTGGGTGCAGTATCAGGTTAAATTTATCAGCTTTTAAATGTTGCGATAACCTTTCGGGAAGCTCTGTTGCCGGTTTAAAATGATCGCGGTAGCTATAAGCCAGTGTACCCTGAGTTGGTACATGATCAATACCTATGGCACGCAGTAAAAATATAGGGCGTTGTGCTTCGTGTAAAAATGATTTACCGCGACTCAGCCTGATCAACCTGTTACAATATAAAAAGTGGCTGTTTTTGCTGGTAATACCTATCCTTATCGGGATGCCAGCTTTTTTACCTAGCCTGGCTACAGTAGTTTTAATAAAGGCATGAACAATTACATCAATATTCCTGGCCCTGATATTTGCTATCTGTTCCTGTTCGGTCATCAAAACCAACTCATCATGATCAATAAAATGATCAACTGCCGAGCAGGCATCAACAATGGGTTTGGTATAACCACGACCTAAAAAACTGATAATTACCTCCGGTATTACTTGTTTCAAATAAATGCAGGTTGGTAACGTTAATACAACATCGCCAACCGCATCGATACGGTGAATCAGAATATGCTTTATATTGTCGTTAGGGTTAACAGCCATGCTTGTAAATGATATTTCTAATCCCGCAAAAATAGGTTAATAAAATTTTGAACGAAATTATCGGGATTAATTATATGCAATATAAGCTAAAAATTGATTTTACCCACAGAATACAATGTAGCCGTAATGCCATACAAAATATCCATTACTATTGATTATTTTTGCAACCTTAAATTCTTTAATGAAAACTTATTTCCGTTTACTATCCTTTGCAAAACCTATTGAAAAGTTTGCAATACCATATATCATTTTTACCATATTCTCGGTAATTTTTAATACGCTCAATTTAGCATTGCTTGCTCCATTATTAAACTCCATATTTTTCAGCAAAGCCATTCCAGATGTTGTGACTAAGCCCGAGAGCTTATTTGATATAAAAAAAGCATTTGATTATTACTCTTACCTGGCACAGGTTAACTATGGGCAATCCGGTGTGCTGCACTTTGTTTGTTTGGTTATTGTAGTATCCGTTTTGTTAGGGAACCTTTTCCGCTACCTTTCACAGCGTACTATGGAAAACCTCCGGATCCACACCTTATTAAACCTGCGCAAATCGGTTTTTGATAACGTGATGAATTTGCACATGGGCTTTTTTAGCAACGAGCGCAAGGGCGATATCATATCAAAAATAGCATCAGATGTACAGGTAGTTCAATTTTCGGTTACGGGTACGTTGCAGGTTATTTTTAAAGAGCCTTTAACATTAATTACCTATCTGGTTTGGTTATTTGCCATATCATACAAACTAACCTTCTTTTCCATGCTGGTTATCCCGGTATCGGCGTTCATTATTTCAAGAATTGTGAAACGTTTAAAAGAGCAGGCCATCGAATCGCAAAAATCATATGGTAATATGATCAGTAATCTGGATGAGGCCTTAACCGGAATAAAGATCATTAAAGCATTTAATGCCGTAACCTTTATTAAAAATAAGTTTCATGGCGAAAACCTGCGTTACTCAAAAATTGTCCGTTCAATGGCTAAGAGGCAGCAATTGGCATCACCGGTGTCTGAGTTTTTAGGAACTGCCATGGTAGCGGCCATTGTATTGTATGGTGGCGATCTGGTTATTCAGCATAAAGGCGATTTGGATGGGCCTCACTTTATTGCCTACATCGCCATGTTTTCGCAGGTAATGCGCCCGGCGAAAGCTATGTCTGATGCCTTTAGCGGCATTCACTCAGGTATTGCGGCCGGCGAGCGTGTTTTGGCTTTGATAGATGAGAGGCCATTAATAGTTGACGCACCTAACGCTGTACCAATTGAAAGTTTCAATAGCGATATCAAATTCCAGAATGTATCCTTCGCTTACAACGAAAAAGTGGTTCTGAATAATATTAATATCACCATCCCGAAAGGTAAAAAAGTAGCATTAGTTGGCCCATCAGGTGGTGGTAAATCAACCATGATGGATTTGATACCACGTTTTATTGAACCACAAAATGGCAGCATTTTAATTGACGGGCAGGATATTAAAGGCTTGACAACCGACTCCGTTCGTAATTTGATGGGGATTGTGAATCAGGAATCCATTCTCTTTAACGATTCCATTTTCAACAATATAGCCTTTGGCAAACCCGGCTCTACACTGGCCGAAGTTGAAGCCGCCGCCCGCATAGCCAACGCGCACGAATTTATTTTGGCTACTGAAAACGGTTATCAAACCAACATTGGCGATAGGGGTTCTAAACTATCCGGTGGTCAAAAACAACGGATCTGTATCGCGCGTGCCGTTTTAAGCAACCCACCACTGATGTTGCTTGATGAAGCTACCTCGGCATTGGATACAGAATCGGAAGTGTTAGTACAAGAGGCCCTGAATAATTTGATGGAGAACCGCACATCATTAATTATAGCTCACCGTTTGAGCACCATCAAAAATGCCGACCTGATTTTTGTACTGGAGGATGGCCGTGTAGTTGAGCAAGGCACCCACCAGGAATTATATGATAAGAACGGCTTATACCGCAGGCTAATTGACATGCAGGCTTTTAATTCGTAATTATAATGGGCGATAAAAAAGTAGCTGTAATTGTTCCGTTTTACACGAGCGATATCTCGGAATACGAACACATAGCCCTTGCCCAATGCGAAAAGATCTTATCATCATATCCCATTATCGCGGTTAAGCCCCAATCGTTGGATCTTAGTTCGATAGCATCCAAATATAACTTTACAGGTACCATTAGTTTTGATGATAGCTACTTTGCCAGTGTGCAGGGCTATAATAAACTAATGTTAGCCGAAGAATTTTATGCCGCGTTTACCGCTTACGAATACATACTAATTCACCAATTGGATGCCTTTGTATTTAACGACGAATTGCTAAATTGGTGCAACCGTGATATTGATTACATTGGTGCACCCTGGTTACGCATTAATGGTTACACAGATTTGTTTAAGGCCGTAAAATCAAGAATCCAACGACTTTATCATGCTCGTTTTAATGTGTATGTAAAAGGAATGCCGAGTGATATGCAGTTTATAAACAAGGTTGGTAATGGCGGTTTCTCATTACGCAGGGTTAATAAATTTAAAAACTTATGTGTAACCCATAAACCTAAAATAGAAGAATACCTTGCCGAAGGGTGGCATTATTTTAATGAGGATTCCTTTTGGAGTATTGAGGTAAACCGCAAACGGAAAATATTAAATATCCCCGGCTTTAAAACCGGATTGAAATTCGCTTTTGAACACGCTCCGCATAAGGCATTAAAACTTAATAATAACCGCCTACCATTTGGCTGCCACGCCTGGAACCGCAACGTGGAGTTTTGGCGAACGATATTTGCCCGCTACGGTTATACAATTTAGGATCTTGATAATTTTAAACGGGTACGCAGCACATAGTATTGCAGCTTGATAAACAGCTTAAAGCTCAACGTGCGCATTTTACTATCCTTCCATAAAAAGTGATCGGCAATATCCATAGATTGATTGCTTTTAACCAGTTGCTCCACAAAATACCGGAATGATTTTTTCTCTATCCTGATCTTATCCTGCAACGTATGCGGCTCAGCTTCTTTGGGTAAAATATGGAACCATTTATCCTGTAACTTAATGGTATCCTTTAACCAATGCTCGTTATAGCTCCCTTCCGAAAAATGCTCGAGCAATACATCAAAGGTAACGGCAACCGTTTTCTCCTGCCCTATCGTTAGCGAAAAATCAATATCGTATACGTGGAAACCAGTAAAGCTCTCATCAAACATATATTTGCTGGCTAATGCTTTAGTGGTGCAAAACCACACCCCGTCAACACATACCACGGGGGCCAGCTTAACCTTATCAGGATTACGGTATTCGTGCTTGCTTTCCCCTTCGGTAAATTTGTAACATTGTATCAGGTTGGTATAGTAATTTTCGCTGCCTATCCCATTCCACGATGTTGGGGTTATGGGGCGATAAGCACTCCCGGCAACGCCTATCAAACCAATATCTTCACGTGCTGTAAAGGTGCTCACAACAGCCTCGCCCCAGTTTTGGGTTTTGATTGCTATGTCTTCGTGCATAAAACATAAAACATTATACTTAGCCGCGCGGATACCCTGGTTGTAGATCTGGCACATGCCCTTGGCACCATCGCTGTTATCATAGGCGATGATCTCATAGGCAACACCAATAGTATTTTCAACATTTTTGCGTACCTGCTCTAATAATTCTTTCTTTGCCGAAGATATGATGATGGATATCATGAAGGTAGATAAGGTGTATTATAAACTTTTACCAATTAAACCGTTACTATACTGTATTGTTGATATTTCATTCTATTTTCATCAAACAGCGTATTTTTGTATTCGTATCCGTTCTAATTAAATAAAGACTGATAACTTTTACGAAGATACGGTTTTCGCCCCCTTAAATAAATACAACGAAATTGATATTCAAACAGAACCTGATTAACTAAGCCAAAGCATTTCGATCAAAATCGAAAAAGAAAAAATATCAAATCAAACTATCTGTTACAAATACCGTCAGAGAGATAGCAAACCATTATACCAACTTGGAACAACTCATTACACCTACCACCAAAACCACCTACACGTTTATCGATAGCATGCGCTTTATATCCATGATAGGTATCGTGATGGAGCACTGTGGTAATTTTTATGGTATCTTTTATCCAACCATGTTACAACGCCTTACGGTGATCGGTAACATTCAGATCTATAAATTCGGTACCATCATCTTCTTTTTACTCTCCGGATTTTTAATTGGCGATAAGATCAAAACCACTACTGCTAAAGATTATATGGCCAAGCGCTTTAGCAATACCATTAAGCCCTGGCTGTTTTGGGTGTTTTTGTACATCCTTTTAAGCTACGTAACATCGGCCATTATTTATTTCAAATTCCACCCGTCTGATTTTTGGCAAACGCCTACCCTGCCTATTACCTATCAGCTTAAAAACACCTTGCTTTTTACCAACTACTGGTTCATATTAAACTTTATGATCTGTTTGGGTATGTTGCTGGCTTTCCGTAAATATTTAGATTCATACTATTTTGGCGGGATCTTGCTTTTATTATCGCTGTTTTATTCCGTAAACCTTTATTTCAACTGGATAGAAACATCGCACACTACAGCTGTAGTAGGTTTTGTGTTTTACCTATGGTTAGGGTACCAGCTGCACAGGCATTACGATGCCTTTAAAAACTGGGTGAACTCGCTATCGGGATGGATACTAACCTTAGCTCTACTCGTAACTTTAGCTATCGCGATAGCCGAAAGCTATCATTTACTTCGGTTAGGTTCAACCGATGGATTCAATACTTTAAGAGCTTCAAATATCCTCTATTCGCTGGTGGCGTTTGTTGCGCTATTTAAATACAGTAAGTACTTTAATGTGAGTGTTTTTAAACCAAGGCATACTACCTATGGTATTTACCTGATCCACCAGTTGATCATATTCCACTTTTTACCGCTCATATTTTACCCCCTGGGTTATCACGATGATATCAACAACGTTCCGCAGATTATCGGGATGCAGTTGATACGTTTTGTAATGGTTTACGGCGTATCGTACGGATTAACCTTGCTACTCACCTACGCGCCTAAACGGATTAGCTGGATAGTAGGGCAATAAACGGGATTACTCTTTAAATCTTTCCGCAAATTCGGGCAGGCCCGATGCAGTATATTTTTCAAATTCGCGCTTAAGGTGTCCGTATTCTTTTGCGTAATATGGGCCGCAGGCATGTAAGCAAACCGCGTTTTTAATTAAGCCGGCCTTTAACTTTAAACGGATTGATAATAAGGACGACAGCACACCGTCTTCGCTCATTTTCATATCCATTTTAGCAAAATAGAGGCGCCATTTAATTTTATTATAATCCGATTTACGGTAACAGGTACACCAGCCACCGGTTGGGCCGCGCTCAATTACCTTGTCGCCACGCACATCATCGGTATAATGTTCGGGGCCGGGTTTGGCACCGTTGGTCAATTCGTTTTGGATAACGTTTAAAGCTACAAAACCGTAATCGGTGTAGGTGGTCATATAGTCTGCAAAAATCTTATCCAAACCTTGCGGAAAGCTCAATACATCGTCATCAACAATAACGGCATATTTGCCTTTTACCTCCCTGAACAGCTTTTTGTACGAGCTGATACCGTAGTTTTTTTTCAGTTTAATGATCCGGAAGCTTTTATGATTCTTATATTTTTCCAGAACATCATGCGTAGCATCGGTAGAACCGTTGTCCATTATCACGATCTCGCAATCAGACAGATCATCAATAGAAGCCAGCAAATTGCTGAGGCATTGCTCTAAAAACTTATACCGGTTCCAGGTTAATATCAGGAAACTGATCTTCATAACTTTAATTATTTATGGATACCAAAAACAAGCGTTTTAATATCTTTAGCCTGCCTTTTCAATGGCGATTTACTGATGTATTGAAATTCACGCTTATGTTTAAGCATGAGGTAATATAGCTGCAATTTGCTAAAAAATGATAAATCGCGCCTAACTAAACGTGTAATTCGTTTGATATATTCTGAATATTGCCCATTAAACGTACCGCAATAAACGGCCCAAGCCTTTTTATCCAGTAGCTCGTTAGGTTTTTCAACGGCCATATCGCGCTTGCTTTCTAAAATGTCGATGGTATTGGTAGTATGCTGTCTGTACTTAACCAATGGCTCACGTATTACTTTAACACTACCCACGTTACCCGCAACAAAAGCCAGCCACCAATCATGAAAAAACTGAGGGTTGAATGGCAAAGCATATTCAATCAGCTTATTATCAAATAGTATAGCATGGCCCGAAACACAATTCATAAATAAAAACGGCAAGGGCGAATCACCCTCATATAAGTTTAAAATATCGGATACATTTTTGTTTAAACTATTACCTTCCTCATCAATAAATTCCGAATCATGGTAAATAAGCACCGCATCGCCAATAGCGGCTACCTGCTTTGATATTTTTTGCGGATGCCAAATATCATCCTGGTCAGATAAAGCGATGTATTTCCCCTCGCATAAGGTTATAGCCCGCTCAAAATTTTTGACGTAGCCCAAGTTTTTTTCGTTATTAAAAACTTTAAGGTTGCTGTATCGTTCAACATAGCTTTCTAAAATGGCTTGCGAGTTATCTTTAGAGCAATCGTTAACAGCAATAACTTCCAGGTTTTGGTAGTCCTGATTGAGTATGGAATCCAATTGAAGTTCCAGGTACTTTTCGCCGTTATAAACACAGAGCGCTACAGAAACCAAAGGTTGTTGATTCATCATAGATATAGTTGCCTCAAATATAAAACATTGTGGGGCAGGTAAAGTTGTAGAATAAAAAAGCCTCCAAAAGATAAACTTCCGGAGGCTTTGTATTTTAAAGCTTGTTGCTTATGCCAGCTTGCGTTTAACTTCTACGTTTTCGTAAGCTTCAACAATATCGTTAACCTCAATGTTGTTAAAGTTGTGGATATTTAAACCACACTCGTAACCGCGGGCAACTTCTTTAACATCGTCTTTATAACGTTTTAACGAAGCCAGTTCGCCGGTGTAAATTACCACACCTTCGCGGATGATACGGATCTTACTATTACGGGTTATGGTACCATCTAACACCATACAACCTGCGATTGTACCAACCTTGCTAATCTTGAAGGTTTCGCGGATCTCAACGTTAGCGACGATCTTCTCTTCGAACGTTGGTGCCAACATACCTTCCATCGCGGTTTTGATCTCGTTAATGGCATCGTAAATGATGGAGTATAAACGGATATCAATTTGCTCTTGTTCAGCAAGCTTACGCGCACTGCCCGAAGGACGAACCTGAAAACCGATGATGATCGCATCCGAAGCGGAAGCTAACAATACATCCGACTCGGAGATCTGACCTACTGCTTTTGATATGATGTTTACCTGGATCTGATCTGTTGATAGTTTCAGCAATGAATCTGACAAGGCCTCGATAGAACCATCCACGTCACCCTTAACAATAATGTTAAGCTCCTTGAAGTTACCGATAGCCAAACGACGACCGATCTCATCAAGTGTGATGTGTTTTTGGGTACGTAAACCTTGCTCACGTTGTAACTGTAAACGTTTGTTTGCAATTTCGCGTGCTTCTGGTTCACTATCTAACGCGTTGAACTTATCACCCGCTGTAGGCGCGCCCTGCATACCCAACACCTGTACCGGTGTTGATGGACCAGCAGACTCAACCCTTTGGCCACGTTCGTTGGTTAACGCCTTAACACGGCCGCTGTAGCAACCTGCCAATATTGGGTCACCTACCTTTAAACGGCCTGCCTGTACCAATACTGTGGTAACAATACCACGGCCTTTATCTAAAGCAGCCTCAATAACGGTACCTACGGCACGTTTATTAGGGTTAGCTTTCAGTTCAAGCAATTCAGCTTCAAGTAATATTTTCTCTAATAAAAGATCAACATTTAAACCTGTTTTGGCCGATATCTCTTGAGTTTGGAATTTACCACCCCACTCTTCAACCAAAATATTCATGGCTGATAATTGTTCACGAATTTTATCCGCGTTAGCGCCCGGCCTGTCTATCTTGTTAAACGCGAACACGATTGGCGCGCCTGCAGCCTGCGCATGGTTTATGGCCTCGCGGGTTTGTGGCATCACGCTATCATCAGCAGCGATAACAATAATTACAATATCTGTTACCTGTGCACCACGAGCACGCATAGCGGTAAACGCTTCGTGACCCGGTGTATCCAGGAAGGTGATCTTTTGATTGTCTTTTAACGATACTTCGTAAGCGCCAATGTGCTGGGTTATACCCCCGGCCTCACCGCCTATTACGTTTGTATTGCGGATAAAATCCAGCAATGATGTTTTACCATGATCTACGTGACCCATTATCGTAACAATTGGTGCACGAGGGATCAGATCTTCAGGAGCATCAGGTTCATCTAATGTACTTTCTTCATCCTGTGGTTTAACAAACTCAACTTCGTAACCAAACTCTTCGGCAACGATGCTTAGCGTTTCGGCATCCAAACGTTGGTTAATAGACACAAACATACCCAAGCTCATACAAGTTGAGATAATTTGCGTCACACTAACATCCATCATGGAAGCTAATTCATTGGCGGTTACAAACTCGGTTACCTTGATAACCTTTGATTGCATTTCCTGATCCATTGCATCCTGTTCGGCAGATGCCGCAACATCATCACGCTTTTGGCGACGGAACTTAGCACGTTGGGCAAATTTACCCGACTTACCTGCACCGCTCAACCTGGCGAGTGTTGCCTTAATTTGATCTTGTATTTCTTTTTCTGAAGGTTCTTCTTTAGTACCGCCGTTAGAAACAGGTTGTTGCCCTTTGTTCCGGAAATCGGGACGTGAAGGACCCGGACCGGCTGGTTTATTGAAGCCCGGACGGTTACCCGGAGCGCCACCACCCTGAGGTGCCTGCTGACCCGGCGCGCCTTGCGGACGTTGACCCTGACCTTGTCCTTGTTGACCTTGCCCTTGACCACCACCCGGGTTTTGACCAGGAGGATTATCTTTACGTTTACGTTTGCGGCGTTGCTCGGCAGCGCTGTTAGCAGCGTTTGACGATGCCACAGGCGAGTTACGCTTAGGCTGATCAACCGGAAGAACGATTTTACCAATAACCTTAGGGCCTGTTAATTGCTCTGCTTTAGCGCGGATAACATCGTCACCTGCTTCTTCTGGAGCTGCTGGTGCTTCTGCAACCGGTGTTGCCGGAGCTGCTATAGGAACTTCTGCTACCGGAGGTGCTGCCACAACCGGTGCCGGAGCGGCCGGAGGTGTAACCACTACAGGTTTTTCTTCGGCAACAACTGGTTCTGGTTTTGGCTCTGGAGCTTTAACCTCTTCAGGTTTAACTTCCGGAGCTTTAACTTCAACCGGTGCCGGTGCCGCTACTACAGGTTCTTCCTTAACAGGTTCTTCCGCTTTCTTTTCAGGGCGTGTTTTAGCATTCAGGTCGTCAAGGTTAATTTTACCAACAACCTTAACACCCTGAAGTGTACTATCATCGCGCTCTTCGGGTACAACCGGCTTAGGTTTTTCAACCACGGGCGGCGCAACCGGAGCTTGCGGTGCACTGTATGAATGTAAATTTTTTACTAAAATTTCCTCGTGTTCAAAATCCTTTGAACGTGCAGGCGAAGTATGAGCCACTTCTGACCCAGGTGCCTGCTCTTCGCGTCTGATCTTACCAATACTGATCTGTTTTGCCTCTTCTTTGATATTTTTATCAAATTGAAATTCCTTCAACAGGGCATCATACATCTCGCCTTCTATTTTAGCGTTAGGCTGCTTTTCTATCTTGTAGCCTTTGGACGCTAAAAAGTCAACAATAGTACCAGTACCAATGTTCAGCTCTTTTGCTGCTTTAAATAACTTTATGGATTTGTCGTCTGACATTTATTAATTGTTTCTCCGCTTTATTTTTGCAAAAATACGTTTTTATTTCCATTGGTCTAATTTGTTTTCAATGGAATGGAGCTATCATGAGCCGTTTTACAAATGTTGGTTGTAATTTCTTAGCTCATGATGGTTCCGTTATTCTGCTTATTCAAATTCTGCCTGAAGAATAGAAAGTACATCTTTCACGGTTTCTTCTTCAAGGTCAGTACGTTTTACTAATTCGCCAACGCTTAAAGCCAGTATAGATTTTGCTGTGTCTAAACCAATACGTTTAAACTCATCTAATACCCAACCTTCAATTTCGTCGCTAAATTCTTCGATGTCCACATCTTCCTCGTGCTCGTCAGCCTCGCGGTAAACATCAATTTCGTATCCTGTCAATTTACCTGCCAATTTAATATTATGGCCCCCACGACCGATAGCTAATGAAACCTGGTCGGGTTTTAAGTACACCGCGGCTGTTTTTTTATCATCATCTAATTTAATAGAAGTAATTTTAGCAGGCGACAATGCACGTTGTATATATAACTGAATATTGTTGGTAAAGTTGATCACATCGATATTTTCGTTCTTCAACTCACGAACGATACCGTGGATACGTGAACCCTTCATACCCACACAGGCACCAACCGGATCGATACGATCATCGTATGATTCAACTGCAACCTTTGCACGCTCACCTGGTTCGCGAACGATCTTTTTGATGGTAATTAAACCGTCGAAAATTTCTGGAACCTCCAATTCAAATAAGCGCTGTAAAAAATCGGGCGCTGTACGCGAGATGATAATTTTAGGATTGGTATTCATCATATCAACCTTGTAAACTACCGCACGCACGCTATCACCTTTTTTGAAATAATCGGCAGGAATCTGTTCTGATTTTGGTAATAACAACTCGTTACCTTCATCATCCAATACTAAAGTTTCTTTTTTCCAAACCTGGTAAACCTCGCCTGTGATAATTTCGCCTACGCGATCTTTATATTTTTTGTAGATCTCGTCTTTCTCTAATTCTAAAATTTTAGATACCAGCGTTTGGCGGGCAGCTAAAATGGCACGGCGGCCAAAGCTTTCTAAGGTGATCAGTTCGATATGCTCATCGCCAACTTCCAGATCCGGATCCAATGTTTTGGCTTCGGCCAATTCAATTTCCAGGTCATCATCTTCGCTAAAGCCATCTTCCATAACCACACGTGTACGCCAGATTTCCAAGTCACCATTATCGGTGTTCACAATAACGTCGCAGTTTTCGTCTGTTCCGTATTTTTTACGGATCATGCTTCTGAAAACGTCTTCCAGCACACTCATCATCGTTGGACGATCGATGTTTTTGAAATCCTTAAATTCCTGAAAGGAATCAATTAAATTAATATTGCTCATTGTACTATTTGAATGATATTAAAACTTTTGCCTCTGCAATGTCGCTTAGCGGAATGGTGGCCTCAGCTGTTTCGGCCTTTCTTCCCTTTACGCCTGCTTTTATTATTTCGTTTATTACTATGTTATCTTCTGTTGCGCTTAACAATTCGCCTTCGCGTTTTGCGCCTTCGGTTGTTTTTATCTCCAGGTTACGGCCAATGTTTTTAGCGTATTGCCTTACCAACGTAAGCGGTGTATCAATACCCGGCGATGATACTTCTAAATTATAAGCTTCATCAATCACGTTCTCTTCTTCCAGCTTAAAGCCTACGTAGCGGCTTACTTTAGCGCAATCGCCAACGCCTATACCCTCATCGCCATCTAATAAAATAATGAGTTTGTGGTTAGGTAACATTTTGATATCAACCACAAAAACGCCCGGCAATTCGGCTAATTTTTCTTCAACCAGTTGGGCAACCCGCTTTTCAATATTCATATCCGCCATTTGATCGACAAAATAAAAGAGGGGACTATTGTCCCCTCTCCCTGTATTCTTTAATAATGATACAAATATAGTGATTTTTATTTGAATGTCAAGTGATTTCGAATGTTGGGATTTCGATTTCGGTTTTTTGGTATTTAATTGATTTACTTTTTTATTTCAGTAATTGTATATTTATTCTCAATTGTAGTTAAGTATGTTTAAAAAGTTAACCCGTAACCCCTTCTTCCTATTTCTACCCTTCCTTTTTTATTATGGCTATGTTATAGTTCATAACAAATTGCCAACACTTTATGGCGACGAGGTTAGGTATTTTGAATTTGCTCAGCATTTATTAAACGGTTACTATTCGCCACCAATGCCCTACATTAATTTGTGGAATGGGCCGGGCTATCCCTTGTTGCTTACACCTTTTGTGGCTCTGGGTATCCCTGCTTTGTATATTATTTTAATGAACGCGGTGTACCTGTACCTTACTATTGTTTTTCTGTACAAAGCATTGAGTTTGCTGGCCAGCCGCAAAATTGCGTTGGTGCTCTGCCTGTTGCTGGCTATTTATCCCAGCGCACTGGCTATTTTACCAATTTTGTATACCGAGGCGGTAACGTATCTGTTGGTATCGGCCTTTATTTATACGGTTAGTTTGTTTTATGTTAAGGGAAAAACTAAATATGCTGTAATAGCCGGGTTAGTGCTGGGGTATCTTATCCTGACCAAGGTTATTTTTGGGTATGTGGTGGTGATTTGTTTGGGTACTTGCCTGGTGGGTTTACTGTTCAGGAAGTATAAAAGTAGTTATTTGAGATCGGTTAAAATATTGGCTATCCCGTTCGCCGTTTCGGTGCCTTACTTGTGTTATACTTATAGCCTTACGGGGAAGTTTTTTTACTGGGGCAATTCGGGCGGGATGAGTTTGTATTGGATGAGTACACCGTATGAGCATGAGTATGGCGATTGGAAGAATCCCAATTTATTGAACAGGCAATACCCCGCGTTATTTAAAGCTAAAGAGGTTGCTAAGCTGCTGCATGATAATCACGTGAAGGATATTATGTATGTATTAAAAGAGAAACCTATTGAACAGGACGCGCTTTATAAACAGATGGCTATAGCAAACATCAAAAAACACCCGATGAAGTTTTTTCAGAACTATTGTAATAACGTCTCGCGGATGTTGTTCAACTTTCCCTACTCCTATTCTTTCCAGGATGCGAACATTGGGCGGAACATTATTATTGGATCGTCTATTATGTGGGCTACAGTGCTTGGTATCATCATGACGCTTATTAACTGGCGGCGTATTACTTTCCCTATTAAATTGGTGCTATTGGTTACGGGTGTTTACCTGGCCCTCAGTGGTGCTTTAAGTGCTTACCCAAGGCAACTGGATGTGGTAATACCTGTACTGCTTTTTTGGATTGGTTTTTTAATGGCTAATATGCAAAAGCTGAGTTTGAGGTTTATTGAGGAAGAGAATCTGGATGAGATAGAGTTAACTGAATTGACGGAGATGGGGATGATTATGGAAGATAGTGGCCGGGTATGATTTTGATTAATTATTGTTTCTATTCATATTTAAAATCTTATACTTACCTTTATAGTATGACTACGATGACAATACAGGTTCCGGATGCGCTTGAAAAAGAGCACGATGAAACCGTGCGTTTGATTGCAGCCAAGCTGTATGAAGCGCACAAATTGACTTTAGGTCAGGCTGCCGAAATGTGCGGCATGAAAAAGTGGGATTTCCCGGCGGTATTGGCGCAGTATGATGTGGATTATTTTCAGTACACGGCAGAAGATGTAATTGCGGAAGTTGAAAGATTCAAAAAGCATTAATACAATCATCACTGATGCCAGTTGTTTCATATTGTTGGATAAAATTGGTTGTTTAGCTTTCCTAAATGAAATTTATGGAAATGTTTTTACCACTCCCGAAGTTGCGGCCGAGTATGGAAAACGCTTGCCAAACTGGGTACATGTACAAGCTGTTAACGATAGAGATTTATTATATACTTATGCTGAAGTAGTAGACATTGGCGAGGCCAGTGCCATTGCTTTGGCTAACGAAGTTATTTCTCCTTCCTTAATTCTGGACGATCTTAAAGGCCGAAAACTTGCTAAGTCTTTGAATTTAGAATTCACTGGAACTGTTGGTGTATTAGTATTAGCAAAAGAGGTTGGTTTAATACCACTATTAAAACCTTATTTTGATATGGTAAAAGGCACAAATTTTCGTATTCCTCATAATCTTCTCCAAATACTAATAGATAAATACGATAAGATTTAATTATTACAATCTAATATCATTGAAAAAAATACTAATAGTTGACGACCTGCACCCCATTTTTATTGAAATGGCCGAAGCGCAGGGTTACGAATGTAATTACCAGCCACAATATACTTTGGCCGATACTTTAGCGGTTATTGCCGGTTATGAAGGCTTAATGGTACGCTCTAAATTCCAGGTGAATAAGGCGTTGTTTGATGCTGCTACCAAACTCCAGTTTATTTGCCGGGCCGGTGCCGGGATGGATAATATTGATGAAGCTTATGCCCGGCAAAAAAGCATCGCGCTGATTAATGCCCCCGAAGGTAATATGGATGCCGTTGGCGAACATGCCATCGGAATGTTGTTAAGCCTGATGAATAACTTAAACCGGGCCGATGCCGAAGTACGTAATGGTTTATGGAAACGTGAAGCTAACCGCGGGCACGAGTTAAAGGGCCACATTGTGGGCATTGTTGGGTATGGATTTATGGGGCAAAGCTTCGCCAAAAAACTTTCGGGATTTGGGGTTGAGGTTATTGCTTATGATAAATACAAAACCGGCTTTAGCGACAGGTACGCCCGTGAAGTGAGCATGGAAGAAATTGTAAGGCAGAGCGATGTGCTGAGTTTCCATGTTCCGCTTACTAAAGAAACCAATTACCTGTTTAATGATGAATTGCTGTTCCATTTCAGGAAGCCTTTTTACCTGATCAATACCTCGCGCGGTAAGGTGGTGCAAACGCAGGCAGTTTTGAATGGGATAAAAAGCGGCAAAATATTAGGCGCTTGTTTAGATGTGCTGGAGGTAGAGAAATTCCCGGTACTGGGCGAGCAGGTTTGGTATGAAGAGTTGAAACAAAGCGGCAAGGTTATTTTAACGCCGCATGTGGCGGGGTGGACGTTTGAATCGTACCGGAAAATTAGCGAGGTAATGGCTGAGAAATTAAGAGACTTGAACGTGGATAACCATTAGAATACCTATTTGTTAAATAATCTTAAAAAAAGCATGATGAAATTAAAAGATTTGGAATTGTAAACATAAATCCATTATCTTCGTTTTACACTAAACAAGACTATGTAGGCAGTGCCGATATAGTCTTGTTTGTTTTTAGTAACCCGCTGATGTCCTCTTGATTTAGGAGGGCTATTTTTTTTAGCGGGATTTGACCGATTGTTAACAGCATAAAATAATACGTGAGTTATGGCAGATGTAGCATACTACACCAAGGAAGGTTTAGAAAAATTAAAAGAAGAATTACAATACTTAAAAACTACAGGCAGACAAATTATATCTGCCGCGATAGCCGAAGCGCGCGATAAAGGTGATTTAAGTGAGAACGCGGAATATGATGCAGCTAAAGATGCTCAAGGGCACCACGAGGCTAAAATATCCAAACTGGAAGATGCGATGAGCAATGCCAGATTATTAGATGATTCGAAGATAGACCTATCTAAAGTGCTTGCGCTATCGGTAGTAAAGATCAAGAACCTAAAAAACGGCGCTACCATGACCTACCAATTGGTATCAGAAACCGAGGCCGATCTAAAATCGGGCAAAATATCTACGCTATCGCCAATTGCTAAAGGTTTATTGGGCAAAAAGGTTGGTGATAAAACCGAGATCGTTGTACCGGCTGGTAAGATAGAGTTTGAGATACTTGAGATATCAAGATAATGATTGAATGACTGAAGGATTGAGTGATTGAATATTCTATTGCTTAATTCTTCAGTATTTCACTCTTCTATTCAATCCTTCAATAAATCAATCCCCGTCTGCCGACAGGCAGGCTTCAATCATTAAAAAAATGTCAAGCATCTTTTCCAAAATAGTAGCAGGCGAAATACCCGCCCATGTTGTTGCCGAAACGGTTGAGTTTTTGGCGTTTTTAGATATCGCTCCATTGGCTATTGGCCATGTGTTGGTGATACCTAAAAAGGAGGTTGATTACTTGTTTGATCTGGATGATGAAACGTATACCGGTTTGCAAATATTCGCGAAGATAGTTGCCAGGGGTATTGAGAAAGCTATCCCTTGTGCAAGAATAGGCGTTACCGTTATTGGATTGGAAGTACCACACGCGCATATTCATTTGATACCTATTAACGGTGTGAATGATATGAATTTTTCGAAGCCTAAATTGCAGTTGAGCCAGGAAGAACTGGCTGATGTTGCTTTGAGAATTAAAGAGGCTTTGCGAACTATAGAGGATTGATTTTTTGAGCGATTTTTCGTATCTTTGAGTGAACGGCTGGCACTTGCTGCTGAGCGTTTTGTTTTTTGAAAACACCCCGTTATTCCCCCCTGCGCTTCGTGAGCGTAGACGCCATAGCCGTTAACTTAAGGGATTGAATATCCCATTTACAATTGCAAAGCTCGGCTCTTTGTCTTTTTTTGGTTCGATGAGCATATTCCGGATAATAGGAAGAATACACAACTTGAGCCAGTGCCTGCAAGTTAATTTCCCTGTAACCACGCCCTTTAATGATTGGCTGTGTAGCTTGGCTTGTTTAAAGAACTTCCACATGGAACAGGCATAAGTTAGCGACCCTTTTTTAATGAAGCTATCTATGCATCTGAAAGCCTTCCAGTTCAATAATATCCAAATGAACTTCGCGATTAACTGGCATTCCAACCGTTCTTTTTTTACGGATTTAACTTTATGTACATCAAGCAACGACTTCCATGTTTTGAATATCAGTTCAACCTGCCATCTTAGGCGATACAATTGAATTACATCTGTGGCTTTAAGCGTATTTTCATCAGTATTAGTGATAAATACACTGAACCGTGCACGCGCCTTATATTCATCAGAAAGCGTATGCCTTTGGCTTTTGGCCCTGATTTTTGCTTTACGTATCCGCTCTGCCCAAACTTGTTCCGGTACCGGCACGGCGATAAGCCGGCAATCAAAAGCCTGTTCACCCTTGCCGACAGTTACGATCGTTTCCAATTTTTTATCAAAGCTGCCTTGCATTTTTTTGTAAAGTCCTACCCAGTCAATAAACTTCCCAGTGATGGCTTGTACCGGCTTCCATTGCGGGTGTAGCCTGTTCAGGAAAAAAGCTTCTTCAGCCGCCACGGTAGCCAGGTATTCATGAGTCATATAACCCAAGTCACGAATAAGCAGATCTCCTTTAAGGATGTGTTGATATGTGCTCTTTGAATACCCATTATCGCTTTGGGTGGCTTTAACCAACTCCAATGTTTCCCAATTGCCCGACTTAATATCAAAAGCATACTGAATATTCATTAAAGCTTGACTACGCATCCCACCAAAACCGGGGTAATCGTTCTTACATTGCTTCGGCAATGCAAACTTAGTAGAATCAGAAATCAATACCCGGGAGAATGGCGGCCAGTCGTTTTCCCCGCTTAAGTCAAGCTTAAGTGACATTTGCTCTGAAAGGACCAATTTAAGAAATTCCAGGCTCCGTTGATTGAATCGTTTGTGCAGTGCTACCTTGCTTAATGATTTGCCACTTTGCTGTTCAAGTTCATTGCAACAATCCTGTAAACTTAACCGGCTATGGTCAAGATCACTAAACATTAGCGTAGTAATAAAATCCTCTGGTTTAAGTTTAGAACCACGCTGCAAAAATCCGCTTTGACGGGCAAGAGATGCAAGCTTATCAGGCTCAAAACTATAGTTAATGCCATCTTGTAAGGCGGCCGCGTAATCTTTTAAAAAAGCAGCATCATTGAAATTAAAAGGAACTTTCCCCCTTGGAAAATGCCTCTTTTTGATTTTTTTTGGCTATATTTATAACAGAAAAAGGCGGTAAATGCTTCGAAAACATACCGCCTTTTCAATAAAAATAATCTATACAAATCTCAAAAAAACTTTTCGAAAAATCCTTAAGTTAACGGCTATGGCGTAGACGCTTACAACTGTTGTTGTATGTGCGAATGAGGCCAGAGGCCTAGAAATACAAATCACGAGCGGGACGCTCGCGCTAGCATACTTTATGAATAATCCCCCTTATCCCCCCTTTGTGGGAAATATATCAGATAAGATGCCTGCCTGTCGGCAGACAGGGAAAATGTGGCGCAAAAAAATCTTACTTTATCCCCCTTGGCTATTGGAGTTTCTTGAGGTAAATTAAATCTTCTTAGTTGATTTCGTGCCTGATACCCTATCGGAATTATCTTTAATAAAGGCAGCCCAGCCTGTGGCGCTTTTTTTGCCGCCACCTATACTTGATGTTCCTTTGAGGCTTATTTTTTGGAAGGAATGACATACGGCTACAGCGAGACCATCGGTAGCATCCAAAAACTGCGGTGTTTCGGTAAACTTTAACAGTGTTTGCAGCATGGCGGCTACCTGTTCTTTCGTAGCGTTACCGTTGCCGGTGATGGATTGCTTGATCTTCCGGGGGGCGTACTCGCAGATGGGTAGGTTTCGTGAGAGTGCCGCGGCCATAGCTACGCCTTGAGCACGACCCAACTTGAGCATTACCTGGATATTTTTGCCGTAGAACGGCGCTTCGAGGGCCATGCAATCGGGCTTGTATTCGTCTATTAAGGCTATCGTTTTCTCGAAGATGCGCTGGAGCTTGAGGGCATGATCGTCCAGATGATCCATTTTGACTACGCCGAGGCTTACCAGTTCGACCTTCGAGCCAGTTTCTTTGATCAGGCCGTAGCCCATTACGGCAGTGCCGGGGTCGATACCTAAAATAATACGTTCTTTAACACTGGGCGCCTGCATACTGTAGCAAGTATAAACAAAAGGTTAACTCCAATTAAAACAAATTACAAAAAACAGGCTTTTATAGGGATGCATTGTATAATGCATTTTGTAACATTGCACCAAAATCTTATCCTGTTGACTAAAGCTACCAAAAAAATAATTTCGTACACAATTAAAGCACTCATAATTGTGCTGGCTTACGTTTTTATTTATCGCACGGTAAGTAACAATAACAAACTCCAGCAGTTTAAATCGCTTATAGGTAAAATAGATCACGACCGGGTTGTTACCATATTGGTAGCCGTTGTAGCGCTTATGCTGGTTAACTGGTTCCTGGAAGCCTTAAAGTGGAAATACTTAACCCGCAAACTGCAACATATAGGCATTTGGGAATCGGTAGAAGCTATATTTTGCGGACTAACCTGGGCCATTTTCACACCTTACCGATTGGGCGAATACGGTGGCCGGGTTTTGTTTTTACCTGCCCGTAAGCGAGCTTATGGCGTGTTTGTAATGGGCATTGGTCAGTTTGGGCAGGGTGCCATTACCGATGTTATGGGATCGCTCGCGATAAGCTGGTTTTTTTTTACCTACTTCCATTTAAATAGCTGGCTCATGTTGCTTATAGGCCTGGTATTCGGTTCGTTCGCCTTGCTCAGACTCATCTGTTATTTTAACATGAAGTGGTTTGTATCCAAATTGGACAAGGTATCCTTTTTGCAAAAATACAGTCGCTTCTTTGACATCATAGCAAGATATTCCACGCAGGAACTCATTATTACATTCCTGTTTTGCATAGCACGTTTCTCGGTATTTTCGTTCCAGTATTTTCTTGTTTTACATTTACTATTGCCAGCTTTACCGGTATTCCCGAGTATGATGATGGTGTTTAATAACTTCTTTGTACAATCGGCACTACCAACCTTAGACCTGATCGATGTTGGCTTACGTGGTTTAACCGCTTCTACATTTTTTGGCTTTATCACCAACCAGCAAATAGCGGTGCTGGCGGCAGTTTCGTCCATATGGTTTACTAATTTAATTGTTCCTGCTATTTTAGGTTCTGTATTCGTTTTAAAACTCAAATTCTTTGATCGTAATTCATAGTATTATATCGCTTCTGTGCACGGGCATTTACCTGGCAGTTTTGTCGTATCTGATCAAAGGCTGGTCGCATTTAAAAACCCCGGCAACATCGGGCAAACCATTTACCACTAAGGTTACAGTACTAATCGCCGCAAGGAATGAAGAGCAAAAGATAGGTTTAACTATTGACGATATACTGGCGCAAGATTATCCCAAAGAGTTATTTGAGATTATCATTGTTGATGATCACTCAACAGACCGTACTGCCGAGATCATTACCAGCTATGCCGACCGGGGAGTTAGGCTTTTGCAACTGAAGGATGAGGCGGCGTTAAACTCGTACAAAAAACGGGCTATAACCGAGGCCATTAAATTGTCCACAGGTGATTTTTTGGTTGCTACCGATGCCGATTGCCGGATGGGTACACAATGGCTATCATCGGTAGTGGATTACTACCAGTCGAATGATCTGGTGATGATATCATCGCCGGTGACGTACTTTGAGGAGAAGAGCCTGTTTGAATTGATGCAGACTTTAGAGTTTGGCTATCTTATTGGGATAGGTGCCGCATTTATTGGCAATAGCCGCGCATCAACCTGTAACGGGGCCAACTTTGCTTATCGTAAAGATATATTTTATGAGGTTGGTGGTTTTAAGGGTATTGACGACCTGGCATCGGGCGATGACGAGTTGTTGTTGCAAAAGGTAGCTGAGCGATATCCCAACAGAATTGGCTTTTTGAAAAAACGTGAAGCCATTGTTTATACCGATGCCAAACCCAACTTGAAAGAATTTATGCAACAACGCAGGCGTTGGGCATCCAAATCTGTTAAGTATAAAGATAAGCGGGTGGTTGCGGTTGCGGTTGGCATATGGTTATTTAACCTGTCGCTATTGATCAATGGCTTGCTTAGTTTTTATGATATCGCTTTTTTTAAGCTTTTACTGGTTCAATTTGCGTTGAAGTATGTGTTCGAGATCGCTTTCCTGGTACCGATCATGGCGTTCTTTAAGCGGAAGAATTTGGTTGGGCTGTTGAGCATTATATCGCCCATACATGTAATTTACTTTGTATATGTGGGTATTATGGGGAATGCGAAGAAGTATAATTGGAAGGGTAGGAATGTGAGGTGATTTGGGTTTGGATATCGGATGTTCGATTTCGAATTTGATAGTATTGATTTCGGCCACCACATCATTCTTCGACTGCCGCTCAGAATGACACCGCCTGCATCATTATAGGACATAAAAAAAGCGGCTGATTTGCATCAACCGCTTTTCACGATAATAATTTATGCGCTATAATTAAGCAACAACCACTACATTAACAGCGTTCATTCCTTTTTTACCACGTTCTACTTCGTATTGAACTGAATCGTTTTCACGGATCTGATCTTTCAGGCCTGAAGAGTGAACAAACACTTCTTCACCACCATCGTTAGGAATAATAAATCCAAACCCTTTTGTTTCATTAAAAAACTTTACTTTACCTTCTGACATTGTATTATGTATTAAAAATTTGAACGAAAGTAGACATTTCAAATCAATTATCACCTACTTAAAAGGCATTGTTTTAATTAATTGACAATAAGGGGCATTACAAGCCTTTTAATGACAGTTTTTAGACCTCATTTAATCGCACAAAATATATTAACGTACAATATTATCCTCTGGGAATTGCAATATCACGTTAGGATCGGCAATGTTTTGTTGATAGCTTTCCTTCTCGGATAAGCGGCATGCACCTGGATAATCGCCTACATTACCTTCCATATCAAACATCAACTGAAAGTGCAGATGAGGCGGCCAGTTACCATTTTCTTCGCAATCGCCAAAATGCCCCACCGGCTCGCCTTTGGCCATGGGCATACCAATATGGAGGCCCATTAATGATTCGTGACTAAGGTGCCCGTAAAGCGAATAGAGTTTAAGGCCATCCAGATCGTGTTCCAAAATGATGGTTGGGCCATAATTACCCTCGCCGCTATTATCCTGATAACTGTGTACTTTGCCTGCTATGGGATTATAAACCGTGGTTTCGGCATCACCCCAAATATCTACACCTAAATGCAGACTGCGGATGTCGCCATCGGTATTAAATAATTTGGTTCCATTATAAAGCACCCGGTCTTCAAGATAACCACCAATACCATACCTGCAATTATCTACCTTCATCTTATCAAAAACCCAAAACGATAGCTGCTCTGTGCTCCCTAAAAGCTCGGGTGTCAATTCGGCGTTATTAGCGGTAAAATCAAACAGTAATAGTTTATGGCGCTTGGGCTCAAAAAATATCAGTTTACCAATTTTACCGGCATTGTTGGTAACGTATTGTTTTAATTGCTGGTGCTTATCCATGGTACCGGATTATGCTTCTTCGTTACTTGAACTTTCTTCTTTATGGATCTTATCGAATATTTTATCCATACGCTCTACATATTCGCTGGTATCATCAATAAAAAACTCAAGCTGTGGTATAATGCGAACCTGATCTTTAATACGAGCACCCAGTTTATAGCGAATTTCGGAAGCATGCAGTTTTATGGTTTGCAGCGCTACCTGAGTATTGGTATTGTTGAAAAAGCTTAGGAAAATACGGGCCAAAGCCAGATCGGGTGTAACCCTTACTTTGGTGATAGTTACCAGTGTGTTGGGCAAAAAGGTCATCCCCTCGCGTTGAAATATGGCTGCCAGATCTTCTTGTATTACTCCTGCAAATTTTTGTTGACGTTTTGATTCCATGATAAGATGTATTAAACAGAGGGATGAATTACTTAAACCAAATATATTGAAATTAACAATGTAACCTATACTTTGTAAATGTTTACAAAACAAAGTGGTACAATAATATAAGTAATTTAGAGCGTTTTTGTTTATACTTGAAATGGAAAACACAGTGATGTTATGCGGTTAACATCAAAAACAAATGATCTGATCAAATTGAATACCCTTAAACTGATAGTAATATTATTAATAAGCTGTTTGGCAGCCAGTGCTCAAAACAGCTATTACCGGCCATTTAGTTTTGGTGTTGGTTATGGTGTAACTATCGCCAGTGCCGGCGAAGAAACCTTAACATCGGCCAATGCAGCCGAAGTAAACTTTAACTATCATTTTACCCCTTTTGTATCACTTAGCCTTTCGGGACAATTTGGACAGCTAACTGGTGGCGACTTCGCTAACGATACTTACGGAAAGCAATTTATAAACGACTATACAGCGGTGTTTGTATATTTTGACTTGCAAGCCGGTGAGTTTATAGATTATGAGCATAGCCAATTTTTAAACGGACTTAAAAATGTGCATGTAGGTGTGGGCATGGGTTTTATGGCGAACAATATTACCAGCATTAATTTGATAAACAAGGTTGATGGTTCAACGCTGACGTATATTAAGAATAGTCCCAATTTTGTGGTACCGCTAAGAGTGGGGTATGAGTTTAAAATATTTAACCGGTACGATGAACCACAATTAAGGTTTGATATTAACTACAGTTTCAATACTGCGTTTGGGACGGGTTTAGATGGTTATACAAGTATCTATTCGCATAGCTTTATTAACTTTTATAATTATTTCTCGGTTGGGTTAAAGTACTGCTTTGGCCCTGTACGCTCCTATCGTAAACAAATATATTATTCCAATTTTTAAAATAGTTGGTCTTTTTCGGCCTTTAAGGCCCGTGTCATTTCAGGGTAGCCCATTCTTCGCGATGCAGCGTTTACTGTGTTTACAATCCGCTTAATACGGGTGGCTTCTGTTTTGGCACCTTCTATCCATTTTACAAAGTAATCGCGGTGTGAGCGGAGCAGGCTGTTGAAAAATTCTAAAGCTTCGGGATCGGCTTCAAAACATTCGATCAAATCGGCCGGCATTTCAACTTTATAATCAGTATCTAACTCAAGTTTCACCTGTAACATGGCACCTTCGCGTTTATGAATAGCTTTGCGGATATCCGCTTTAAGCGCCATAATAAAATTACCCTCGCCCATGGGCATTAAAGCTAATCCGGCAATGGGATAAGCATCCAACATACCTTTAACTCTGAATGATTGCTTGTTACCCGGTTTAAGCTGTTGGGCAATATCTGCCGGGATATCAATATAGCGCCAGCCAGTTTTTTCGCCCTGATCGCCAAATTTTAAGATGATGGTATTAAACTCAACCATACTACTAATGTATCAAAACTGGTAGTATTTTCAATGTTTTAATGTTTTGCAGATAAGCGTTAACAGTAAAAATCAAATAAGCCCGTAAAGTTTCTATCATTTTGCGATAAATGTTAAATGATTGTTAAATATATTAAAAAAGGCCAATCTGCTGTAACGATTTTTTTATAGATGCGTCTTATCTATAAAACAACAATAATTTAAATACTAAACTTAATAATCATGAAAACTTTAAAAACAATCATCCTGGGTTTAATCGCAGTAATAACTTTTGGTGCAGCAAGTGCAAAATCAAACCCTACTGCTGCCGAAAAATCATCTGTAAATTATACCTTAACATCGTACGTTAACGCGCTAACTTTAGGTCAAAATGATGCTGTAAGCGAAGTGCTTGATAACGACTTTAAATTTACAATGCTACGTGGCAAAAGCATAGTAAGCTGGAACAAAGATCAAATGCTGGAATCGTTAAAATCAACTGCGGATATTAAGCAAGATTGCAAATCAACAGTAACTATCACCGAAAGCAACTCGGATATTACCGTTGCCAAGGTTACTTTGGAATACCCAGGTTTCACACGTACTAACTATGTAACCGTAGCTTCTACTACTGATGGTTGGAAGATCACCAGTATTTATTCGGTATACAAATCATAAGTTAATTATAATACCATTGAAAGAGCGATAGGAAACTATCGCTCTTTTTATTTTAAGCGATCTTCAAAAAACAGGAAGGGCAAAAAGCATTGTACACCACAGGTTTTCCAGATAGATCCGTTTTGACAATACAACATTACCTCGATCGCTTTGCCTTGTTTTTGCTCATATTCGGCCAGTACCTGCAAGCATGAGCCACATGGCGTTACCGGTTTAACTAACGAAAATTCGTTGGTGTGAGCCGTTACGGCTAAACTTACAATAGGATCATCGGGATGATTGGCTCCCCAATGGAAAAGCGCCACACGCTCGGCACAAAGGCCCGATGGATAGGCTACATTCTCCTGATTACTGCCGTAAATTACTTTGCCGCTTTGTAAGCGTAAAGCCGCGCCTACCCGGAATTTTGAATAGGGTGAATGTGAATTGCCCATGGCCTTTACGGCTTCCAGACACAGATCTTTATCTGATGAGTTGAGTTGATCTAAAGTTGAATATTCTTCGAACGCTATTTTTATTTCTTTGCTGATCATAAGCCTTACATGTACTCCCGGCAATAATCGGGAGATGATTATATTAATCCCCCTGCTTAATTAAGAGGGGGATACAATATAAGAATTTTTCTTCGATTTGCAAATTCTATTTAAATCCACCCATAAAAAGCATTTTTTGCATTTATACAGCAATAGCTGCCGGCTCCATCTCAGTTATGGTTGGATTAATGCTTTCGTCGTCTTTCTCTACACGCAGGTTGTTAACAATGTGCTGCTGCCTATCGGGTGTGTTTTTACCCATAAAATATTCAAGCAGGCCTTTGATGTTGGCATCTTTCAGATAAACCGGATCAAGGCGGATATCTTTACCGATGAACAAGCCGAACTCGTCGGGCGATATCTCACCTAAACCTTTAAAGCGGGTTATTTCGGGCTTATTGCCTAATTTTTCAATGGCGTTGCGGCGCTCTTCGTCGCTATAGCAATAAATGGTTTCCTTTTTATTACGAACACGGAACAAGGGCGTTTGCAATATAGATACATGCCCGGCCTTCACCAGATCGGGGAAGAACTGCAAAAAGAAGGTCATCAATAGTAAACGGATGTGCATACCATCAACATCGGCATCAGTAGCTATTACAATATTGTTGTAACGGATACCGTCGATACCATCTTCAATGTTCAGCGCGTGTTGCAGCAGGTTAAATTCTTCGTTCTCGTAAACCACTTTTTTGGTTAGTCCGAAGCAATTTAATGGCTTACCCTTTAAGCTGAATACAGCCTGCGTCATCACATCGCGAGATTTGGTGATAGAACCGCTGGCCGAGTCACCCTCGGTGATAAACAGTGTAGTATCCTGACGGCGCTCATGCTGATCATCAAAATGAATCTTGCAATCGCGGAGTTTTTTGTTGTGTAACGATGCTTTTTTAGCGCGTTCGTTGGCCAATTTTTTAATACCTGCAATATCTTTACGTTCCCGTTCCGATTGCATAATGCGTTTTAACAAAGCATCGGCTGCAGCCGGATTTTTGTGCAGGTAATTATCTAACTCTTTCTTAATAAAATCGTTAATAAAACCACGAACCGTTGGCCCATCGGGAGCAATATTTTGCGACCCCAACTTGGTTTTAGTTTGCGATTCGAATACCGGTTCTTGAACTTTAATGGCAATGGCAGCTACAATTGACGCTCTTACATCTGATGCATCAAATTCCTTTTTATAAAACTCGCGAATGGTTTTTACCACCGCTTCGCGGAAAGCGGCCTGGTGTGTGCCGCCTTGTGTGGTATGCTGCCCGTTAACAAATGAGTAATACTCTTCACCGTATTGCTGGCCGTGTGTCATAGCCAGTTCAATATCTTCGCCTTTTAAATGGATGATCGGGTAACGAATATTATCGGCATCGGTTTTTTTGGTTAACAGATCATATAATCCCCGTTCCGAGAAAAACTTAGTGTTATTAAAATTAATGGTTAGGCCCGAGTTTAAGTATACATAGTTCCATATCATGTTATCCACAAACTCCGGGATAAAGTGATAATGGCGGAAAATGCTGTCATCCGGAAGGAAATTGATGGCTGTACCGTTGCGCTGTGTAGTTTCTTTTTCAGGCTCGTCGCGAATTAGTTCACCTTTGGCAAACTCGGCTATTTTGGTACGGCCATCACGATAGGATTGCACAACGAACGAATTTGACAAGGCATTCACCGCCTTTGTACCCACACCATTTAACCCTACCGATTTTTGAAATGCCTTACTATCATACTTACCACCTGTATTTATTTTGGATACGCAATCGATCACCTTGCCCAAAGGTATACCACGGCCATAATCGCGAACGGAAACCTTTTGATCGCTCATCGTGATCTCAATGCTTCTGCCCGCTCCCATCACAAATTCATCTATTGAGTTATCTACAATCTCTTTCAGCAAAACGTATATCCCATCATCATAAGCGGAGCCATCGCCCAGCTTACCAATGTACATACCAGGGCGCAGGCGGATGTGTTCCTTCCAGTCTAATGATCGTATACTATCGTTATCGTAATTTACATTTTCGGCCATATTACAAATATAAGCGTGTTATTGAGGTGCGGACGAATAAGTAATCCACATTGTGTTAAAATAAGAAATTTTGGCGATCAATTAGCCATTAAACTTGAAGCAATACCTCAGTTTATTGATGTTTTTGAAAAAGATTGGCCCTTTTTCGTTGGTCAAACAAGCCACTACAATATTGCCATAATGGTTTTTATGCAATACAATTAATAGCGCGTATTGATAATGCTTGGTTTCGGGCATATCTGCCAGGGTTATCAGATATGAGCGGCCTTCATCGGCATTGTAGCTATCCAGTATACGCTGGGGCATTGGCCTGCTCAAAAAATCCTTCGTCCCGCCCATTATGAGGGCTTCGTCTGATGCTGTTTTAATATAGGTTGAATCTGGATTTGTTCCCTGCTTACCACCCTTTTCAAAACGCGACCATTCGCCTTTAATTGAATTTACCTGGAACCATACTTCGCAATCAGAATCAGGAAATTTTAAGGCATATTGAAAAGGGAGTTTATCGTTATTAGGTACTTTTGCCTCTGTGAAATTTTCGGGTAATACAAATGATCCATTAATACCAGATAATAACGCTTTAAATCCGGTTAAAGATTGGCTTGAAAATGGTTTTGACTGCCCCATAACACAGGACACCATTACCATTAAATACAACAATATTCCTAATAACTTTTTCAAACCAATATACTAAGGCCAGGAAGATTTACTAATTAAAGGTAATTTGTTTAAAGCAGAATTTGAAATACTATTTACAAATATTTCCTATTAATTAATTAGTGTCTGTTTCACTATTCTTTTTATAAACTATCCAGACGTAGAACGGTACACCGGCCATTAATAGTATAAAGCCCCAATAAACTTACTTTGCCCGGAGCCGCCAATAGCTCACATAATGATTAATAGACACCAATTACCACAGCCGGCCTTAATTACCTTTTGCTATACATTTATGCTGTAACCGATGATAACGTATGATACCGCTGAAAAGAGGTATTAAAACAAATAATGAGTCGCCTTCCGGATAGTTCTTGTAAATATTCACCTTTCAGTTAAAGCGGGAGCAAAGGCTGGTAAATGCTTACCCGTCAGCAACCGTTCGTACTCAGCTTCATTAATATCAATAAACTTTAGAATATAATAACGATTTTTTTCATTATAAATGAGCAGTAAATGTTTAGCATATTTTGATAAATATTTCTCAGATGGAATAGGGCTCCATTCAAGATTTTTCCTGCTCAACATTAATTTCAGATCTTTTTGATAACAGGAATCACAATCAAAAGATATCTTTTGGGAAATACAATCTCCTTTTTTATTGAAAGTACAGTAAACGCTTACCTTACTTATGCTGCTATCTGCTGTGGTTAACATATAGCTCGTATCAGTTTGAGCTATATTGTATTTCAATTTTCTAAAATCACCTTTTAACCATACGGCAGCGCTACTTTTACTTTTGCCTATAAGTATGGTTTGACCAAAGCTGTTAACAAATAGCCCTGTAAATAAGATAAGGAAGAATAAAAAACATCTCATAGCAATTCAAATATAACAAAAATGGCACATCGTAAACAGATGCGCCATTGGATATAATTCGTAATATAATTAAGCTAAATTATTTAACACTCACCTTATAAACTGTAGTGCTATGGAATGTTTCGCCTGGTTTTAATACCGTGTTAGGGAAAGCTGGCTGGTTTGGTGAATCAGGATAGTGCTGAGTTTCTAAACATAAAGCGGTATGCTGATTGATCGGCTTACCACTATCGGCAATTAGTTTACCATCTAAAAAGTTACCGGTATAAAACTGGATAGCTGGTTGGGTTGTGCTAACCTCTAGCTGGCGGCCGCTTTTGGCATCGTACAATACGGCTGCCTGGTGCATGGTGGTATCGCTAGTGTTCAACACAAAGTTATGATCGTAACCTACGGGAGTTCCGGGTACCTGGCTCATGCGCGAACCGATTGCCATAGGCTTGGTAAAATCAAACGGTGTACCTTTAACAGGCTCTAATTTACCTGTCGGGATCAACTCTGAATTAACCGGGGTATAACGATCCGCATTGATCTGAATAGTTTCATCCAGAATAGTGCTGCTTAAATCGCCGCTCAGGTTAAAGTAAGTATGGTTAGTTAAATTGATAGGCGTTGCTTTATCAGTTGTAGCCGTGTAATCAATCTTTAGTTCATCAGCATCTGTTAAAGTATATTTAACAGTTACTTTCAGGTTTCCCGGGTAACCTTCTTCGCCATCTTTACTCAAATAAGTTAAGGTTAGGGCCGATACCGAATCAACAATTGGCTCGGCTGTCCAAATCACTTTATCAAAACCTTTGTTGCCACCGTGCAATGCATTTTTGCCATTGTTGGTAGCTAAGGTGTACGTTTTCCCATCAATAGCAAATTTACCGCCTGCTATACGGTTACCGTAACGGCCTATCAGCGCGCCAAAATAAGGTACATCTTTAGTATAACTATTCGGATTGTTAAAGCCCAAAACAATGTTTGATTTTGCACCGCTTTTATCAGGTGTTATCCACGATGTTACCTTGCCTCCGTAGTTAGATATTTTTACCTCAACCCCGTTTTTATTGGTCAGGGTATACAAGTCAACCGCCTGGCTGTCTACTTTGTCCCAGGCTTGTTTGGTGATGCCGCTCTTTGGCGCTTCATCCGTTTTTTTCTTTTCCATACACGACGTAAAAATTGTGCTTACTACCAGTGAACCCACTAATAAGCGACTTAAAATTATTCTTTTTTTCATACTATAGGTTTTATTTATTGGGAATGCGATTATACAATTTATTTTAGAGTTAATACCACAACCGAATGTGCAGGCAGGTCGGCCACTAATTCGTCGCCTTGTTTTGATGCTCCTGCAAAGCCTGCTATCTTCAACTTATTTGGATTTTCGAACGAGTTAACGTCGGTGAGCTTTTCTGAGTTTAAGATCTGCCCGCTAACGGTGCTCCAGTTTAAACCTTTCAGGCTTGTTTTGATGCTGATCTTTTTATTAGCATCCAGGTTCACCAACGAAATATGAATTACTTTGTTTGCATCGATAGATGCCGAAACATTCAAGGCAGGTATCTTTTTACCGTCTATCTCGTAGTCAGGCGATTCAAACTTGATCGGCAGGTACTTAGCATCCTGGTGAACCTTATACAAGTCGAATACATGGTAAGTTGGCGTTAGCAACATTTTTTCTTTATTGGTTAAAATAAGCGCTTGCAAAACGTTAACCGTTTGTGCCAGGTTAGCCATTTTAACCCTATCGCAATGGTTATTAAAAATATTAAGCGTTGATGCGGCAATCAAAGCATCGCGTAAGCTATTTTGCTGGTATAAAACGCTCGAGTTTGGTTCAGGGTCCGTCCATATCCCCCACTCATCAACAACCAAAGCCACTTTTTTACCCGGATCATACTTATCCATAATAGCCGAATGTTTTGAAACGATCTCGTCCATCTCCAAACAGTTCTTCATCGTATTAAAATACTCTTTCTCGTCAAACTGCGTTGCCGAGCCTTTTTTGCCCCAGTCGCCAGTTGGCAAAGTGTACCAATGCAAGGTTAAACCCCACATGCTCCTGCCTATATTTTTCATACATACCTCGGTCCAGTTATAATCCTTCCCGTTTGATCCGCTTGCTACTCTTTTGAGCGGTGTACCCGGATAGTCGCGGGCGTAGGTAGCATATTGCCTGTAGTTATCGCTGTAAAACTCTGGTGTCATGTTTCCGCCACAACCCCAGCTTTCGTTGCCCACACCCCAAAAAGTAACCTTGAAAGGCTCCGGGTGTCCGTTTTGCTTACGCAGATTAGTTACGGTAGTTTCGGCACTACAGTTGAGGTATTCAACCCATTTAGCCATTTCTTCAACGGTACCGCTACCCATGTTACCTGCAATATAGGGCTCTGTTTTAAGCAGTTTGCATAGCTCTAAAAATTCGTGTGTGCCAAAGCTGTTATCTTCGCTAACGCCGCCCCAGTTGGTATTCACCATTTTTGGTCGGGTTGCGCGGGGACCGATACCATCGCGCCAGTGGTATTCATCGGCAAAGCACCCACCCGGCCAGCGCAGGTTGGGGATGTTTATTTTTTTCAGCGCCTCAACAACATCCAGCCGGATACGGTCTTGTTTAGCTACCTGCAATTTCGGGTCAACCCAAAAGCCATCGTAAATACAACGGCCCAGGTGTTCCGAAAATTGGCCATAAATATGCCTGCTAATGGTTAATTTGGAATCATTGGCCGTAATGGTAAGGTTAGTGGCAGATTGGCTGTAGCCATAGCGCATACCCGTAACACTCAAAGCTAAGAGCAATAAAAGTTTTTTCATTTAGATAATAGGATTGGTTATAATTGAATTTGGTTAGCCTTCAATGTGCTAAAGGTATAAAGTTTTTGAATAAATGTACATTTCACAATTAATTATTTTCAAAAAATGTAACCGAAAATTTACACCCTGTAAAAACATCCCCCCCGCTTATTACAACACTTGGTATTACATAATTTGCTATTTTCGCTTTTTACCTATCACAAATAATGAAGTACTCGCATCAAACACGCATCCTGGTAGCTATCGATTGTATAATTTTTGGCTTCGACGGCGAAAAGTTGAAACTGCTATTAATACGCCGCGAAATAGAACCCGAGAAAAACAAATGGAGCCTAATGGGCGGCTTTGTTGAACCCACTAAAGGCCTTGATGTTGCAGCTAACTCCATTTTAAAAGACCTAACCGGTTTAGAAGGCGTTTACTTAGAACAATTACAAGCTTTTGGTGAAGTAGAACGCGACCCAATTGAACGCACCGTGAGTGTTGCTTACTTTGCGTTGATAGATATTCACAAGTACGAAACTCAGTTAAGCCATGAGCACCATGCCGAGTGGTTTGAAATGAACGAGATACCCCATCTGATATTTGACCATAACGCCATGGTTGAGATGGCTAAAAAGAGACTTCGTTACAAAGCGGCCCTCCACCCTATCCTGTTTGAACTACTTCCCGAAAAATTCACTATCCCTCAGTTGCAAAGCCTGTACGAGGGTATTTATGATAGCGTTTTTGATAAGCGTAATTTCAGCCGCAAAATACTATCAACAGGTTTATTGATCAAGCAAGCTGATAAAGACAAAGCCAACTCAAAAAAAGGAGCCTTTTATTATGTGCTGGATAAAGGTAAATACAGCGCAAACTTCCATGCTTTTTTAAATCTGATACCTAACCCGGATCATTTGCAGTTTGTGTAGATAGTCCCGATAGCTATCAGGATGAGTAATCACATAGGGGGGATAAAGTAAGATCTCTTTTCACCCACATCTTCCCTGTCTGCCGACAGGCAGGCATATTACATCATACATCTGCCATCATGGGGGGAATAAGGGGGATATTTTTCAAAAACAATCAGTGAGATTTCCAATTTAAATCGGTGAGATCCCACTAACACAAATATACAAAATCTTACCCAAATTATAAAATTCCGAACTTCCTCTATTCACTTCAATACCAACATCTTTAACGTCATTTCATTAAAATATTTCCACAAAAATTTCATAATTCAAAAATATAAGTGTTAATTAGACACGAAAACCGATTATGAATAAAGATTCTTTTGTTATAGGCGTAGATTACGGTAGTGATTCTGTACGCTCTGTTATTGTTGATGCCAGCAATGGCCGCGAGTTGGCCTCTTCTGTTTTTTACTATCCGCGCTGGCAAAAAGGCTTGTATTGCGATGCTCCGGCAAACCAATTCAGGCAGCACCCTTCGGATTATATTGAAGGGCTTGAGCAAACCATAAAAGATTGTATTAAAAAAGCAGGCGCATCTGTTGCCGCCAATATCAAAGCTATTTCGGTTGATACCACAGGCTCAACCCCCGTAGCGGTTGACGAAAGCGGAACACCCTTAGCCCTCCTGCCTGGTTTTGAAACCAATCCGCATGCCATGTTTGTATTGTGGAAAGATCATACCGGCATTAAAGAAGCTGCCGAAATTAACGAGCACGCTACAAAATTCGATATCAATTACCTGCAATATGTAGGCGGCATCTATTCATCCGAATGGTTTTGGGCCAAGCTATTGCGCACCTTGCGTACGGATGAAGCCGTACGTAAAGCCTGCCACAGTTGGGTTGAGCATTGCGACTGGATTCCCTTTTTATTAACCGGTGGCACCCGTGCCTCCGAAATTAAACGTGGCCGTTGTTCTGCCGGCCACAAGGCTCTTTGGGCTGCCGAATTTGGCGGCTTACCTCCCGATGAATTTTTCACCTCGCTTGATCCTTTGTTGAAAGGCATCACCGCCAGGTTATTTAAAGATACTTACACATCAGATCAATCTGCCGGAACATTAAGCCCTGAATGGGCCACCCGTTTAGGTTTATCAACGGATGTGGTAATAGGTGTTGGCGCTTTCGATGCCCATATGGGTGCCGTTGGCGGTCAGATAGAGCCTTACCATCTAAGTAAAGTAATGGGAACTTCAACCTGTGATATTTTGGTTGCACCCAATACCGATATGAGCGGCAAGCTGGTTAAAGGTATTTGCGGACAAGTAGATGGTTCGGTGATACCGGGCATGGCTGGTTTAGAGGCCGGTCAATCTGCCTTTGGTGATACTTATGCCTGGTTCCGTAACTTATTGGAGTGGCCTTTACAAAATTTATTGGCTGGTTCATCAGTAATTGACGCGCAAACCGCGGCTGCTTTGAAAGATGAAATGTCGGGCAGGATCATTCCTGAGTTAAGCCGACAAGCTGCTTTGTTGCCTGTAGATGAAAATGAACTGGCTATAGACTGGTTCAACGGTCGCCGCACGCCCGATGCTAATCAGGAACTAAAAGGCGCTATCACTGGTTTAGGTTTAGGTAGCGATGCCCCACGCGTTTTTAAAGCTTTGGCCGAGGCTACCTGCTTTGGTGCTAAAAAGATAGTCGACCGCTTTAACAGCGAAGGTGTTCCCGTTAAGGGCATCATTGGTATAGGCGGTGTGGCTAAAAAATCGCCATACATTATGCAAATGATGGCCGATATTTTGAACATGCCTATCCGCATACACCAGTTTGAGCATACCTGCGCATTGGGTGCCGCCATGTTTGCCGCAACAGCCGCTGGCATATATCCAAACGTTCAGGAAGCGATGGCTGCCATGGGCGGTGGTTTTGATAAAGAATACATCCCACAAAAACAACTGGAAGCGATCTATAAAATCCGCTATCAGCAATACAATCAATTAGGCAGTTTTATTGAGCAACAAACCCGTTCTTCTCATTCAATCACTCAATAATTCAATCCTTCAATCATTAAGAAATGAGCAATAAATATCAGCATATTAAAGAAGAGGCTTATAAAGCCAATATGGAACTGCCCAAGCTTAACCTGGTGATCTTCACCTTTGGGAACGTAAGCGCGGTTGATCGTGCCGAAGGCGTTTTCGCCATTAAGCCAAGTGGTGTTCCTTACGAGGATCTGACACCCGATAACATGGTGATCGTTGATTTTGACGGTGTGACCGTTGAGGGCAAATTACGCCCATCATCAGATACTAAAACCCACGCGGTATTGTATAAATATTGGGAAACCATTGGTGGTATTGTTCATACGCATTCAACTTATGCTACAGCATGGGCGCAATCCTTACGGGACATTCCAATCTTCGGCACCACACATGCCGATTATAATACCGTTGATATCCCTTGCGCCGCGCCAATGAACGATCTGATGATCAAAGGTAATTACGAACACCAAACCGGCTTCCAGATCATTGAGTGCCTGCAACAAAAGGGCATGGATTATAAAGAGGTAGAAATGTGTTTGGTAGGAAGCCACGCGCCATTCACCTGGGGTAAAACTGCCGCCAAAGCCGTACATAACAGTGCCGTTTTAGAGGCTATAGCACACATGGCCTTATTAACCGAACAAATTAACCCATCGGCACCACGTTTAAAAAGTGCGCTCATTAATAAGCATTATGAGCGCAAACATGGTGAAGGTAGTTATTACGGACAATAAAATGAGATCAACATCTACGATAAACAAAGCGTTAGCCTCGTGCGATTCCCCTCTTGAGAGGGGTGGAGGGGTGTGTCCTTTCGCCGCGCGCAGAAACACACCCCTGCAACCGCACTGCCCAACGCGCGCCCTCTCGAGAGGGGAATTGCATTGGCTCCCTAAAATCGTTATTGCTTTATTGCTGATAATTGGTTTGCATGGTAAAGTCAACGCCCAAACCAAAGATTTCCACACCTGGGCCGAAACCCCGCCAATGGGTTGGAATAGCTGGGATTGCTTTGGCCCAACCGTTGTTGAAGCCGAGGTAAAAGCCAATGCCGATTACATGGCTAAAAACTTGAAAAAATTTGGTTGGGAGTATATCATAGTTGATATCCGCTGGTATGTAGGTAATGATAAGGCTCATGGCTATAACGAGAAAGATGCGAATTATGTGTTAGATGAATATGGTCGTTTTCAACCCGCTATAAATAAGTTCCCATCTGCCGAAGGTGGTAAAGGATTTAAGCCGCTGGCAGATTATATTCATAAAAAGGGATTAAAATTCGGTATCCATATTATGCGGGGTATTCCGGTTGAGGCCGTAAAGCGCAACCTGCCAATTTTGGGCAGCAAGGCTACCGCGAAAGACATTTACAGTACCGAGGGCCAATGCAAATGGCTGCGTGATATGTACACCGTTGTTGGCGGCCGTGATGGAGCGCAGGAATACTACAATTCTTTATTTAAGCTATATGCCAGTTGGGGTTTGGATTTTGTAAAGGTTGATGACCTATCACGCCCATACCATGCCGCAGAGGTAGATATGATCCGCAAGGCGATTGACCTTACGGGAAGGAAGATAGTACTCAGCACATCACCCGGTGAAACACCTATTGCCAGCGCGCCCGATGTTCAGCAGCATGCCAACATGTGGCGCACCGTTGATGATTTTTGGGATAACTGGAAAATGCTGAAAGAGCATTTCGACGTATTTGAACGCTGGAACCAGTACCGCATACCCGGCGGCTGGCCCGATGGCGATATGCTGCCCTTAGGTAAAATAGGCATCCGCGCCGAGCGTGGCAACCCACGGATGACGGCTTTTACCAAAGACGAGCAATATACGCTGATGACCTTGTGGACTATCTTCCGCTCACCGTTAATGTTTGGCGGTAACTTGCCGGATAATGATGAGTTTACACTGTCGCTTTTAAATAATAAGGAAGTGATGAACCTGCTAAAATTCAGCACTAATAATAAAGAACTATCCCGCAACGCCAATGGAATTGTGTGGGTAGCCGATGATAGCCAAAGCGGCGATAAATACATCGCTGTTTTCAATCCCAATGATGGCGATGATCCCATAAAAATTTCGGTTAAACTAAGTGACCTCGGTTTTAACTCGACCTGCAAAATAAGGAACCTGTGGAGTAAAAAAGATATCGGAAAATTCAGCGGTGAGTTTGCTCCGCTAACCAATAAACATGGTGCGGGATTGTATAAAGTATCGGCTAATAAATTAAAATGAGGAAGTTTAAGATAGCTTTAATGGTTTTGGTATGTAGTAACAGCTTATTACATGCTCAGGATTACCCTATCCAAAACGTACCCTTCACCAACGTTACTCTGACTGATAAGTTTTGGACGCCCCGTATTGAAACTAACCGCACTGTAACCATCCCGGCAAGTTTTGAGCGCTGCCAGAATACGGGCCGCATCCAAAATTTTTTGAACGCGGCTACCAAAACCGGTAAGTTTTGTACCAAGTTCCCATTTGATGATACCGATATTTATAAAACTATTGAGGGCGCTTCGTTCTCCTTAGCTAACCATCCCGATAAAAAGCTGGAGCTATATCTTGATTCGCTCATTACCATTGTTGGCAATGCCCAGGAGCCCGATGGTTATTTGTATACTGCCCGTACTATTGACCCCTTGCACCCGCACGCGTGGTCGGGCATGCAGCGTTGGGAAAAAGAGCGCGAATTGAGCCATGAGTTGTATAATTCTGGTCATTTGTACGAGGCCGCGGTAGCGCATTTTCAGGCCACTAAAAAGCGCAACTTCCTTGATATCGCTATCCGGAATGCCGATCTGGTTTGCTCCGTGTTTGGACCTGGTAAATTAGCCGTAGCTCCCGGTCACGAAATTGTGGAAATGGGCCTGGTAAAACTTTATCGCATTACAGGCAAAAAAGAATATTTAAGTACCGCCAAATTCTTTATCGAACAACGCGGCCATTATCCTAAATATAACACTACCAGTAAAGATGAATGGAAAAACGGCAAATACTGGCAGGATGATAAACCCGTAACCGAGCAAGACGAAGCCGAGGGCCATGCCGTTCGTGCGGGCTATTTATACTCGGCTATGGCCGATGTTGCCGCTTTAACAAAAGATGATTCGTTATTGAAAGCTATCGATAGGATATGGGAGAATATGGTGAGTAAAAAGCTATATGTGCAGGGTAGTGTAGGTGCTGTTGCTGGTGGCGAACGCTTTGGTGAAAACTATGAACTGCCCAATGCCACCGCTTACAACGAAACCTGTGCCGCCATAGCCAATGTATACTGGAACCACCGCATGTTTTTATTGCATGGCGATTCTAAATATATTGATGTGTTAGAAAAAAGCCTGTATAATGGATTGCTATCTGGTATTGGTTTGGATGGTAAATCTTTTTTCTACACCAACGCCATGCAGATAACCAATGGCTATGCAGGTGGTGGCGCTTTTAATAGTTTTAACAGCAAAAGCATTGAGCCAACCCGTTCCGGCTGGTTTGAATGCTCATGCTGCCCTACCAATATGGCGAGGTTACTGCCATCCATCCCTGGTTACATGTATGCTGTGAAGGATGGTAAGCTATACGTTAACTTGTTCATCAATAGCAACGCGTATTTAACCATCGGCAAGCAAAACATTGAATTGACACAACAAAACAATTATCCCTGGGATGGTGGTTTGGTATTCAATGTTAACCCGGAAACTACCGCAACTTTTAACATGATGATCCGCATCCCCGGATGGGCGCAAAATGAGGCCGTACCATCCGACTTATACAAGTTTGCAAACAACGATAACGAAAAGGTTACCATCACCGTAAACGGCAAGCCTGTATCCTACAAAATAACAAACGGTTATGCCAATATTAACCGCACCTGGAAAAAGAATGATATGGTAAAGGTTAACCTGCCCATGCCGGTGCGCAAAGTAATAGCTAACCAAAACTTAAAAGACGACATTGGTAAAGTAGCCCTGCAACGCGGCCCTATGATGTATTGTGCCGAGTGGCCCGATAATAATGGTACTACCAGCAGTATTACCATCCCGGCAAAAACAACTTTTAATGCCAGCTTTACGCCAAACTTATTGAATGGCGTAATGGTATTAACCAATAAATCAACCCAAAAACCATTCATCACAGCTATACCTTATTACTCGTGGGCAAACCGGGGTAAGGGCGAAATGCAGGTATGGTTCCCAGAAAAGTAAGCGTAAAAAAACATAATAAAATGATCAATTTAAAAGAGTTAGAAGTTTGGTTTGTAACCGGCAGTCAGGATTTATATGGCGAAGAAACCTTAAGGCAGGTTGCCGAGCACTCGCAGCAAATAGCAAAATCACTGGATTCGGCATCACAGATCCCGGTGCGCGTGGTGTTCAAACCAACCGTAAAATCAACCGAAGAAATTTTTGCCACTTTACAGGAAGCCAATGTAGCTAAAAACTGTATCGGCGTTGTAGCGTGGATGCACACTTTCTCGCCTGCCAAAATGTGGATCAGGGGGTTAAAAATTCTTCAAAAACCATTGCTGCATTTGCATACGCAATTTAACAGCGATATCCCCTGGAGCAGTATCGATATGGACTTTATGAACCTGAACCAAAGCGCTCACGGCGATAGGGAGTTCGGTTTTATGATGAGCCGCATGCGTTTAAACCGCAAGGTTGTAGTTGGCCACTGGCAGGATGAAAGTGTGTTGAGCCAGATTGGTGGCTGGGCACGCGTTGCCGCCGGATGGAACGATTGGCAGGGAGCACGCTTTGTTCGCTTTGGCGATAACATGCGTTATGTTGCCGTTACCGATGGTGATAAGGTAGAAGCTGAACTGCGTTTTGGCTACTCGGTAAACACACATGGCATTGGCGATTTGGTTAAGGTGATAAACGCGATAAGCGATGCCGAGATTGACAGGCTTACTGCCGAGTACGAAGAGCTTTATGCTGTAGTGCCATCGTTGCGTAAAGGTGGCGATCAGTATTCCTCTTTACGTGATGCTGCTAAAATTGAATTAGGTATGAAAGCCTTTTTGGTTGATGGTAACTACAAGGGATATACCGATACCTTTGAAGATCTGCATGGCATGGCACAATTGCCGGGCATAGCATCGCAACGTTTAATGGGCCAGGGTTATGGCTTTGGCGGCGAGGGCGACTGGAAAACCGCTGCCTTAGTACGCGCCATGAAAGTGATGGGAAGCGGCTTAGCAGGCGGTAACTCGTTCATGGAAGATTATACTTACCACTTTAACCCATCAAACCCGATGGTATTAGGATCGCACATGCTGGAAATTTGCGAATCGATTGCCTTAGGTAAGGCTAATTGCGAGATCCATCCTTTAGGTATTGGCGGCAAAGCTGATCCGGTACGTTTGGTGTTTAATGTTGGTGGAGGTCCGGCACTTAATGCATCGTTAATTGATATGGGTAACCGTTTCCGTTTATTGGTTAACGAGGTAACCGCTGTAGCACCGCAAAACGAATTGCCTAAACTACCTGTAGCCCGTGTATTATGGAAACCATTACCTGATATGAAAACAGGCTGTGCCGCATGGATACTGGCCGGTGGCGCGCACCATACCTGCTACAGCCAAAACTTATCATCAGAGCAATTAATGGATTTTGCCGAAATGGCCAACATTGAATTTGTACTGATAGGTAAAGACACTAATATCCCGCAGTTTAAAAATGAGTTGCGCTGGAGTGAGGCTTATTATCAGATGAATAAGCAATTTTAATCTCGATTATATCATACATAAAATATTGTTAATTACAACATATTTATATCAATAAAACATTCCAATTAACAATATTTTATTATCCATTAAATAATGTTAATTACAATATTTTTAATAGTTTTCTAAAAAAAAGATGAAAGTAATTTTAGGGGTTGAAAAACTGGAAAAGATCTTCTCGAAGCAGCAAATTTTAGAATTGGAGATAGCTATTGGAGAATGGAAAGAAGAAGATTCCGTAGAATTTAGAATTAAAAGTACACAAATTTCTGATATATACAAATGCATTTCTGTAAAAGTTATTCAGCCTAAAACCCAGAGTGGTTCATACCTGCACGAGCATGAAATGGTATCCATAACCGAAAATATTTTTAAACCCTATTTAACTGCGGGTACTTTTTTGGTTGTTAAGGCCTATCCACACAAATCTGTGGTGGTTAATGTAGTTACCCCAAACTGGCTTGAAGAGCGACTGGTAAAAAAAGGAGTTCGTGTTAAAGACCTGGCTTTGATGACCGGCATCAATCGCACCAATATTTCGGCATGGGTAAATGGCAGCAGGCCAATGTCGCAGCCGGTAAAAGCCATGTTTTACTTTTTCTTAACTCAACCCACTTATAAAAAAGACATTTTACAGTCCTTTTTTGATGACCTGGCATCGGCAAACATTGGTAGTACCATCCCGGTGGTAACGCGCCATTTATCAGAGGAAGACATCAAACATCACGTCATCAAACGCGCCCGCGAACTGGATTGTCAGCACACCCTTGGAGATTTTGCAAAGGAAATAACCCACGTTAAATTCACAGAGAAAAGGTTTTTGACGAAGTGAATATCTTACTTATACCTATTTTGATATGGTTTGCTATCAACAAAGGTTTGATCCTATGATATAGCTTACGGGTACCTAAACGAAGTAATGACTTACGTTCTGCGTCTATCAGTTCTTTAACTAAATGCATGTTATGATAAACAACAGCTAATTCCTTTTGTTGCTTGTAGTAATACTGCCTTGAATATCCCAACGTTGCTGCTATTCGCTTTCGGGTTGTTCTCTCCCCTGCTGCCCGAAAGCTTGTTGTGACAGGGGGGCAAATACTTTTTTCTAATATTGGTATTGAATACCTCATCGGCAATGTCAATGGCCCGGTTTAGTATCTCTTACTCCTGTTCATGCCACTTGATCTTTGCTTCCAGTTCATTGATCTTTTTCGTGGTGGTTGTTTACTCTTAATCGGTGCTTTGCTTTTCCAATCTAAGCTACCGTGTTTTCTTAACCAAACCAATATTGTACTACGGCCCTGGATGCCATACTTCTTTTGAGCCTGCTTGTAAGTGAGCTGCCCTTTTTCTACTTCGTTTACCAATCCAAGTTTGAAAGATAAACTGTAGTCCTTTTGTGTCTTTCTGAAATGTTTGTTTTTAAATACGTTTTCCATATAAGTCAACTTTTGTGTCAACTTATTTTAGGACGATGCATTAATCTTATAATAAAAAACCCTCGCCAAAAGCGAGGGTTTTTTATTATAAGACTTGTTATTTCTTAAAATCTACTCTAAAACCATTTACTTGCCATACAGGCATATTTGCTGGTTTGGTAATTACCAGGGCATCATCCTGTTGTACCCAACTTAGTTTCTCTTTACTGCCGAGCATCGTTACTGATGCTATTCGTTTATCGAGATATTTGGAGTTTTTGCCTAAGGATACCATCTTAATTTCACCCTCCGGAGCAGCCATACAAAAAGCGAACAAGGTATTACCTTTGGTTGTATAACGTATATCGGTTGATTGATAAATATGGCTATCGCTTATACCTCCGAAACGTCCTTTTTGCTGGTTGGCTTTAACGGTTGAAGGGCCTTCGCCGTAAATTTTCCAGGGGCGGGTAGCGTAAATACCTTCGGCATTAGCGGTTGTCCAATTGCCAAAAGTTTCTACTATTTTAACTACGTCGGGTTCAAGGTCACCTTCGGGGGTTTGCACTACGTTGATAAGCAAATTGCCATTTTTGCTTACAATATCCATCAGCAACTGAGCAATAGCATCAGCGCTTTTATATTTCTGACCTGTTTTGTAAAACCAATCGCCAATAGAAGTATCCGTTTGCCACGGGAAAGGGCTGATAGAATCCAAAACGCCACGCTCAACATCCTGTGCCCATTTACCTTCTGATGGCTGTTTAGGCGTGTAAACGGCTTGTAATTTCCCGCCATTCTTCGCCATATCTGAGTTATAGTAATGCGCTAACATCGCACGGCCAACATCGCCAAAAGGAAGGGCGCTATCCGAATAAAGCAGATCAGGATGATAGTTATCTATCAGTTCGGTAACATCGCTCAACCATTCTTTAAACCAACGCGGGTCGTTTGTTAGCCAGTTTTTTATATCTGCAGAGTCAGCTTTTTGGTGATACAAGTCTTGATACTTAGGGTCGGCACCATCATAAGGTACCCCGGCAAACGGACCGATTTTATCAGCACCATGACTGGGTTGATACCAATTAAAACTTGCCGCCAAATGTTCCGATACGCCAAAACGCAAGCCCTCTTTTTTAGCAGCTTGTTGCCATAAACCAACCACATCTTTATGCGGGCCCATGTTTACAGAATTCCACCGGTGTATTTTTGAGTTCCATAAAAAAAAGTTATCGTGATGTGAGCCCATACTCACAAAGTATTTAGCCCCGGCTTTTTTGTAAAGTGCCATTAGCTTTGCAGGATCCCATTTTTCGGCTTTCCAAAGCGGGATAAGATCTTTGTAACCAAATTTAGATGGCGCGCCATAATTGGCTACATGGTATTTATTTTGCCCACTGCCTTGCACATACATATTTTTAGCATACCAATCGCCCTGGCGGGGTACGGCTTGCGGCCCCCAATGTGCCCAGATACCAAATTTGGCATCTCTAAACCATTCGGGATATTGATATTGCTTTAGTGATTCATCTGTTGGTTTAAATTGATCACCGTGATCAGTTTTTTGTTGTGCCGAAACATTAACTGTAAATAATACAATTAAACAATTGAACAGCGCCAATGCCTTTAAAAGCGATTGCTTCATAATTGATTTGAGTAATAAAGTTATTTAATGGTTTATTAATTGAACATTCCTTTTACAGAACGCACTACATATTGATACCGCAATTTGCTTTATTTCAAATCAATAACAGAAATTATAAAGTATACTATTTTAGCATAATAGTATATTATTCTACCATTTCTTGTTTAACAACTCCCTGTATACTAAAATCAGTTTAATAAGGAAGCAAAAAATGATTCAGTAAAATTTGGCGAGGTATATTTTACATTGGGCATTTCATCAAACTCGTTGGCTAAGTGGGTGGTGGTTAGTACCACGCAATCCATCCCAGCATTGAGCGCGGCTTCGGCACCTTTAGGTACATCTTCAAAAACGAGGCAATCTTCGGCAGGAATGTTTAAGGCTTGGGCAACTTTGATATAAGTTTCGGGATTGGGTTTGCTGAGTACCACATCATCGGCGCTCACAATGGCTTTAAAATAGTGGCGGATATTAAGGTTATCCAGCACAAAATCAATATTGAACGGTATTGCCGCCGAGCCTATGGCCATGGGGATTCCTTTTTGATAAGCGGCTTCTAAAAATTCATGCAATCCTGGTAACAGCGCCAATTCGGTAAAGTATTCTTGCTGGTAGCGTTTTTCCTTTTCGTAAGATAGGGCAACCATTTCGTCCATCGTGAACTTATCGGGGCCAAACATCCTAACCAATACTTCGGGATTTTTACCGTACATCTGGTGTTTAACTTCGTCCCAGGTAAAATTGCCGCCTAAATCGTTATTTAAAAGGTAGCGCCATGCACGGGTATGGTATTCCATATCGTTTATCATGGTGCCATTAAGGTCGAATATAAATGCTTTATAGGTAGGTCTCATTGCGTATGTTATATCGCAAAAGTATCGTAATTTACTTATAACAGCTGTATTTATTGCAGATTAAGACTTATCTCCGACATACTTTTGCGTCATTTTTTTTACAAAAGCGATAGATTCTACCCAGCCCGTAGATAAGATGTTCTTGATTGAATAGCCTGGTAAATGTTTCTGTAAATGATAATATCCAAAACCCAGGCCGGCTACTATGGCAAATGGGAAGGTACAGGCTGCACCATATATATTTTTAAATAAATAGATGCCTAAAAATGTAGTGCTCACATTCACCACGATCATGATGATCACCTTGTAAAAGTTAATATGTGGTAAATGGATAATATCCAGCGTAACGCCATTAAATCTGTCGATAGGATAAAGTATGGCAACAAACATAAACACCCGGAAAATATTGGCCGCTTCTGTTCCAACGTATTGTTTACCGGCTAACAACCAGATGGCCAAATCCGCAAAAAAGAATGCCCCTATGGCTAATGGTATAAATAACCAGGTTAACATACCTGCATATTTTTGCGAAATATAGGTTAGATGCGACATGTTGTTGTTATTTTGTGCAATTGCCATGCCCGACATGCCCGTGCCTACAAACGTGCGCAGTAGTATCTCAACAATTTCCATCAGCTTATTAGGTACCTGGTATATGGCCAATGCAGCAGGGCCAAGCATAGCCGTTATAATAAAGGTATCCGCGCTGCCCAATAAGTTTGAGCTTAGGTTAGTAGCCAGGCTATACTTACCAAAATGGGCAAGCTCTGTCATAGATTTGCGGGTACGGTTCCATATCGTTTTTATCCGCGAATAGCCAAACACTACACAAACCAAACTGGTAAGGCAATTGGTTAAAAAATTAATGATCAGCAGGTTCTCGAGCGATCCCTTTTTCAATATCAGCATAACAACCAAAGCCACAATCATTGAGCCGCTGTTCACAAACCTTAGTGCCAATATCCTCAGGTAGTTTTCATCGGCCACTAATATCCAAAAGGTTACGTTAAACACTACCGAGCTTAATACCGTAACACCAAACCATTTGATAACCAGTATTACCTGCTCATTATGTATCATACTGATAAAAGGCATGGCGCAGGCATCTAACAACATCAAACCAATTGAAACCGCTATGGCTAAAAACCAAACAGAACCTAAAACAACCTGAGCTTGCTCTTTGGCCACACCCGCGTAAAATTTCATGGTACCTGTTGATAAAAAACCATTGCGTAAAGCATCGGCCAGGCTGTAGATAGATAGGAAGAAAAACCATACGCCTACGTCGGGCTTTGTCATTGTTCTGAGCAATAACGCCATGGTTACAACATTAAATACAGCAATAACTAAATTGCCTATCAATGCTAAAACATGTTTATTATTCAGATCTGACAATTTAGGGATATGCATAGCGCCTCAAGTTAAGCAGATATACGTAAAAATTAAAAAATGGTTTAGAAAAATGGTTAAATATTTATATTTGGGCAAAGTATTTAGTGTTACTGTAGAAACAATTACCTGTATATAAACACAATTGGCTAATGCTATAGGGGATTTACACCGCTATAACATAATAAAAAATCATATGTATAATGTTTTGCTCGTATCTATAGCGAGTTTTTTTGATTCTACCGGCGAGATCCCCTTTATGTTTAAGAGGGCCGGTTGTAATGTTGATGTTTTTTGCAATAAAACATCGTGGTTGTTAACCAACCGTTACCATGATAACTGGATAGAGAGCAGCGAGGACCACGAAACCTTTAAAAACCAATTGCTCAAATTGGTTGAAGATAAGCCCGACCATTATGATTGGATAGTGCCGCTTGAGGATATTACGATCAAGCTGATGAACGAATCGATTGAGTCGGAAGCAATCTTCAAAAAAATATTACCTATTAATAAGATAGAAAACCGGGATATCCTATCGTCAAAAGCGGGCTTATCCAGCGTTTGCGAAAAGTACGGGATTGCAACACCACGCTACATCAATTACTCGGAAGTAATGGATATTGAGGTTATCAAACAAAAACTTGATTTCCCAATATTGTTAAAAGAAGATTTCAGCTTTTCGGGCATTGGGATACAGTATTGCGAGGATGCTTCAAAACTACAGGAATGCCTGGATAAGGTACGTGTAAAAACGAACCTGGTTTTGCAGGAATTTATTAAAGGTGAAGATATTGGCTTAGAGGCCCTTTTTAGGGATGGCGAGCTGATAACCTATAATACTGGCGAAGTACTGAATTATATGTACGATAAGTTTTCGTTCACTACGCGGCGTAAGTATTATCAGGATGTTGACATAGCCGGGCTATTACGAACGCTGGGTAAAAACGTTGGCCTGAACAGCTTTGCTAGTATACAATACGTTTATCATCCCGAAAGGAAAACTTATTATTTAATTGAAGTTGACGCGCGCACCAACTCGTGGATGCCTTACTCCAGGTTTACCGGGTATGATTTTTCGGACGGGATCAGGCGGATCATGAACAACGACCTTACTTACATTGAAACCGGAACCACACCGGTTGACAAACGTGTTGAAGTTGCCATATTTGACCGCGACATACGCCGCTGTATTAAACATAAAGATTTTAAAGGTATGCTCCCCTGGATATTCAATACCGGTGGATACTGGAAATTTATTCCACTTTATGACCGTAAAATAAGCAGGCGCGTTTTCAAAAAACTAATGAAAGATTTTCTGAAGATCAGGAATAACACTTAGGGCGTTACTCCTGTTTGATCGTTAACGGGGCCTTGTTCGCTATCCGGAACAAATTTCATGGATAGTGAATTAACGCAATGCCTTGTATTTTTAGGGGTGAACCTTTCACCTGCAAAAACGTGACCCAGGTGAGCGCCACAGTTTGAGCAAACAATTTCGGTACGGCGGCCATCGGCATCGGTAACACGCTCAACGGCTCCGGGTATCTCATCATCAAAGCTCGGCCATCCGCAATGCGAATCAAACTTATCGGCAGATAAATACAAGGGCGAATTACACCTGCGGCAAATATAGGTGCCCGGTAATTTGTTGTTGGTGTATTCGCCTGTGTATGCCCGCTCGGTGCCTTTGTGTACTATTACGTATTCCTCTTCGGGGGTTAGTTTATTGTAGTTCATTTTATAATGATTGATGGATTGAGTGTTTATTTATATGATCAAATATTAAACCAAATTGAGTGTTTATCAGGCTAATTAAATAGTATTTACATACTGCTGACCCAAGCCTGTTTAATCGCCACCGCAACCACCGCAGCTTGAACCTCCGCAACTGGAACCGCATGACGAGCCGGAATCACCACCGCTGCTATCGCTGTTACCATAGTTAGTTAAAGGCATAAATACCGATGCAAAAACTGCATTACCCAACAAAAAATATTGCCAATCCCACTGTTGGTATTCCGGCCTCTCGGATACAATATACCGGTTATAATATTTAGGCAAAATGGTTTTACCTATAGCTATAGTTAGCCAATACAGGTTAAAAATCATCACAACCAGCATACCGCTACAGCTATTGTGATATAAGTTACCGGTTTATCCCTAACCACACCCGTTGCCAACCTTATGGCGCCAAGTGTGAGCACCATACCGCTTATGATGAAATTTAAACTGAACAACCGGATAAATTGCTTTGACCGGCTTACATATTTTTGAAAAGCATCCATTGCACGGGCGGTTTTGTTAAAGGCGGGTTTTTGTTTTAAGATGTTGACCAATTTGTAATAAGCCATTTGTGGATTTGCGCTTACCGTTTGGAGCACGCAAAATAAAACCGGATCGCTAATGCCCGAATCATTGATCACGGCAAGGTTGTTATCCGGTTCAACCGAAAGGCGATTATCTAGTATCAATTGATTAACAACACCATGAATAACGGGTTCGATCTCATTATTCTGTAAATAAACCAATTCCAGCGGTGTTAAAGTAAACGCGAACGCGTATTTGCTCCATTGCATAATCATTGCGTTGAGCTTGGTATGATTATAGAGCAAAAGGCTTACAAAAGCGGCTACGGCGATACTGGTATACCCCAACATAAAATCGGGATTGTGGATGGTTATATATATCGGATAAAGGCAAAAGTAAGCAGCAAAAAACAGAGGGATAAATAGTACGATACCAATGCTGATCAGCTTTACGGTATTGAATTTGGCTTTCTCCATATTCAAAGGATAGTATAGGGTATCATGTTCCCAAATTTCGGCAGGCTGGGTACCGAAGGTTTCTTTATAGAGTTTCTTCGTCCTGTCTCCCGCTAATTTGAATTTACTGAATTCGCTTTTATGATGAGTTGATGGGATGTGCTGTATCTTTTTGCCCAATAGCTCACCAAATTCATCGTACGATTTGGTGAATACCAAGTGCTGGTGCCAAACAATATCCACAATCTCGGATGGTGAAACCATACCGTCGGACACCGCGGCCAGGTACATAAACTTTTTATACTCTAATATAGCGGCAGCGGCAAAGTTAGCGGTCCAGTAATTTTCGTTCTCCAGGCGGGTGGTAAAACAATATTCACTAACCACCCCGTCGATGTTAAAATTGACTACCTTATCCCAAAGTGCAGTATCCATTTATGGTTAATTTGTTGCTATAAATATATCTTTTTAATATAAACTAACCTTACATCAACAAAAAATCCCGGCCTATAGGGCCAGGATCTTCTATATCTAAATACTATGTACTAATACTTACTTTGCAAGCTTAGCTAATTCCTCGGCCATAGCAGCACCAATTTCGGCAGGTGATTCTACAACGCGGATACCGCACTCGGCCATAATTTTCATTTTTGCAGCAGCAGTATCATCAGCACCGCCAACAATTGCACCAGCGTGACCCATACGACGGCCCGGAGGCGCGGTTTGACCAGCAATGAAACCAACAACAGGTTTAGTACCGTTAGCTTTGATCCACAATGCAGCTTCGGCTTCCATGCCACCACCAATTTCACCAATCATAATGATACCGTGAGTTTCCGGGTCGTTCATTAATAGTTCAACAGCTTCTTTAGTTGGAGTTCCGATGATCGGATCGCCACCAATACCGATAGCTGTAGTGATACCTAAACCAGCTTTAACAACCTGGTCAACGGCTTCGTAAGTTAACGTACCTGATTTTGAAACCACACCTACATTACCTTTTTTGAAGATAAAGCCCGGCATGATACCAATTTTAGCTTCGTCGGCAGTGATGATACCTGGGCAGTTAGGGCCAATTAAACGGCAATCTCTATCGCTGATGTATTCTTTAACCTGAACCATATCCTTAGTTGGGATACCTTCGGTGATACAAACAATAACTTTAATACCTGCTTCGGCAGCTTCCATAATAGCATCGGCAGCAAAAGCGGGAGGTACGAAAATGATAGATACATCGGCACCTGTTTGTTTAACGGCATCGGCAACAGTGTTAAACACAGGGCGGTCTAAATGGCTTTGGCCACCTTTACCTGGCGTAACACCACCAACCAATTGGGTTCCGTACTCAATCATTTGCGATGCATGGTAGGTACCTTCGTTACCTGTAAACCCCTGAACTATAACTTTAGAATCTTTATTTACGAGAACACTCATGGTTTTTATTTTTGTATCGCAAAGCTAAACTTATTGACTATAAAGTCAAAAGATAATTGTGCTAAATTTGATGTAAAACGGCATTTTACGATATACTTTATTCTGTTAGGTTAGGGTCAACCAATGCGAAGCCTGTATCCATCTCTTTCTTTTTGTAAAGCGCGGTAGGTTCAACGGTTAGGGTGATCTCTAAAGTAGGCCATACCGTACCCTGGAACAGGTGGCCACCAAGCAATATTCCACTGCTTTGTGCAACAGCCATATGCACATGCACAGTAGGCTTGCCGTTAAACATGGCAATGTTCCCTAAAAAGGAAACCGTTTCGGCCTGGCCCTTAACGGGGATGATGTGATACATTTGCTTTTCGCGATCGTAACAACCTAAGCGGCCAGAACTTATAGCACCCAAACCTGAGAAATGTGCACAGGTTACATGATACTTTTCGGCAAACTCGGTTAAGCCGGATAGGATATCATCGCCACGGTTGAGGATGATGGCGTAGGTTTTTACACCACGGCCGGTTTCGCTGAGTAGTTTGATCTTCATACCAGGGGCGGCGTTTTTGGCGATGGTTTGGCCGGGTTTTACGTATTCTTCCTGCGCGAATGCAAGGTTGAAGGTTAGGGCGAAGAGGATTAAGGGTAGTAGTTTTTTCATGTGATGTGATTTTATGTTGTTTTTTTTATTCCCCTCTTGAGAGGGGGCGCGTTGGGCAGTGTAGTAGCAGGGGTGTGTTCTCCGCGCGACGAAGCATATCGCAGAAAGGACACAACCCTCCGCCCCCTCAAGAGGGGAATCGCACAAGGCCTGCGCTTTTATCAATGGTACTTCATTTATGAGTTATTTATAGCCGCCTGATACTTTTCCTCATCAAACTCTTTTTCACTTTTGGCTATTACGATGGTGGCTATGCCGTTGCCGATGACGTTGGTAATGGCGCGCGCTTCGGACATGAAACGATCTACGCCGAGTAATACTGCTACGCCTTCTATCGGGATCATTTTAGTGGCGGCAAGGGTTGATGCCAGTACAATGAAACCGCCACCCGTTACCGCTGCCGCGCCTTTTGAGGTTACCATCAGGATGCCCATTAAGGTTAGTTGTTGCATAAAAGTTAAGGGTACCTGAAAGGCTTGCGCCAAAAAGATGACTGCCATAGATAGATAAATGGTTGTGCCATCTAAATTAAAAGAGTAGCCTGTAGGGATAACCAAACCTACCACCGATTTCGCGCAGCCAAACTTTTCCATCTTGTCCATCATCCCCGGAAGGGCGGATTCTGATGAAGAAGTACCCAATACAACCAAAATTTCTTCGCGAATAAATTTAAGGTATTGCCACAGGCTAAACTTATACAACCAGCAAATAAGGTTGAGCGCCACAAAAATGAACAATCCCATAGTTAAATAAACCGAACCCATTAGTTTAGCCATTGGCGCCAGCGTTTTAATACCAAAGGTGCCAATAGTAAAGGCCATTCCGCCGAAGGCGCCGATGGGGGCCAGTTTCATCACCACCTTCATGATGTTGAAGAATACTTTGGATAGTTTATCGAATGTATTGACCAGCGACTGCCCGGCAGTTCCCATATGACTAATACCGTAGCCGAAGAAGATGGCGAAGAACAGGATCTGCAAGATATCGCCACGGGTAAAGGCATCGAAAATATTGTGGGGCACAATGTGGGTTAGAAAATCGGCAGCGTTCATTTCGGCGGCTTCTTTTTGGTAGCCTGCTATTTTGGAGGTATCGGTAATTACTTTGTGTACGAAGCCTACGCCGGGTTGGGTTAGGTTGGCTACGGCCAGGCCGATGAAGAGGGCAAATGTGGTAACGATCTCGAAATACAATAAGGCCTTCCCCCCTACTTTGCCCACCTTTTTCATATCGCCCATGCTGGCAATGCCTAATACTATGGTGAGGAAGATGATTGGGGCGATAAGCATCTGGATCAAACTGATGAAAGTTTGACTGATGAGTTTTGCTGATGGCGCGAATTGTGGAAATACTACGCCAACGATAACTCCCAGCGCAATAGCTACCAATACCTGGAAAGTTAGATTAGAAAATAGGCGCTTCATTGCGTTTTATGTGATTAGTTTAGAGGTGTAAGATAATAAGAAAGAATCAAGATGCAAGAATCAAGACCTTTTTGGCATTTATGAATCTTAATGACAAATTTCGAATAAGACCTTGCTTTCTCTTGATTCCTGATTCTAATCTTCCTATTTTAATTTACAAATACCAATTGGTATATTTGTAAAATGAACACATTATCAAAAGCGGAACGTACGCGGCAGTTTATTATTGAAACTACGGCGGGGATATTCAATACTAAGGGGTACTCGGGTACTTCTATGTCGGATATTACGGATGCTACCGGGTTAACTAAGGGCAGCATTTACGGCAATTTTGAGAATAAGGAAGAGGTGGCGCTGGCGGTTTTTGATCATAATTACGGCAAGATATCGCAGGATATTTACCAGCGGAACAGTCAGGCGAAAACTTATTATGATAAATTGATGGTATATTCTAAGGTGTACCACAGTTTTACGCGCGGCGCTTTCCCGCAAGGTGGCTGCCCTGTTTTAAATACCGCTATTGAGGCTGATGATACTAACCCTTTATTAAAAGACAAGGCGGCTAAGGCTGTGTTAAAATGGAAACGTGGCATTATGAATTTGATACAAGGCGGTATTGATGCCGGGGAGTTTAAAAGTGGTGTTGATCAAAACCGGGTTGCCCTATCTATTATAGCGCTGATTGAGGGTGGTACCATGATAGCCAAAGTTACCGATGCCCCGGTTAATATGGATACAATACTGCATACAGTATCTATACTGATCGATCAGTTAAAAGTATAAAAATTTGACATAAAATATACCGTTTGGTATATTTTATGTATTACTATTGCATCTCAATTTAAGTCAAGAATTATCGCACTATAAAATATACCCATTGGTATAATATAAATAAACAATGAGCCCGTTAAAACGACAAATACTGATCATCACTGTAATATTGGCCGCTATTATGGAATTAATAGATACTTCTATTGTAAACGTAGCGCTTAATTACATGAGCGGGAATTTGGGTTCAACGTTGGAAGATACGGCATGGGTGATCACATCGTACGCCATAGCGAATGTGATCATTATACCGATGACGAGCTTTTTAACCAATATGCTGGGGCGCAGAAACTATTATATCGGTTCGATCATCCTGTTTATTCTCTGTTCGCTGATGTGCGGGCAGGCACATTCTATAACTGAACTGGTACTGTTCCGCTTTTTGCAGGGCCTGGGCGGCGGTGCATTGCTGTCGGTTTCGGCGGCGGTGGTATATGAGCAGTTCCCGAAAGAGAAATTGGGTACAGCCAGCGCGCTGTTTGGCATAGGCGTATTCATCGGACCAACTATAGGGCCCACCTTAGGTGGTTACATTACCGAACATTACTCCTGGCCCTGGATATTTTATATTAATGTACCTATCGGTATATTGGTTGCGGTATCGTGTTACTTTTTGTTGCCGGAATCATCTACAAAAACTACCGTTAAAAAGGTTGACTGGCTGGGTATAGGTTTACTGACTGCCGGGATTGGCGCTTTGCAAACTGTTTTAGAGCGCGGGCAAACTGAGGATTGGTTTGCTACCAAGTACATTACTTATTTAACCATAACCGCTGTGGTTAGTTTGGTTGGTTTTGTAATAAACGAACTGCATGTAGAAAACCCTGTGGTTGATTTGCGGGTATTGAAAAGTAAATCGCTTAAAGTTGCAGCCATACTCACCTTTATTACGGGGATGGGAATGTTTACCTCTATATTTTTAACTCCGGTAGTGGCTCAGCGGTTGCTGGGTTTTACGCCATCGCAAACGGGGCTATTGCTTTTGCCCGGGGCCATTATCGCGGTGTTCGCACTAATCATTTCGGGGAAGTTATTGCAGAAAGGGGTTTCGCCGGTATTGATCATTTTGGTTGGCTTTCTGTGCTTCATTTATTTCAACTGGAGCATGGCTACCATGAATCCGGATACCCCGGCTATGTTCATTACGTTGCATTTGATCTTCCGGGCTTTGGGAATGGCTCTGCTGACTGTTCCCCTGAGCTCGCTGGCGGTATCATCGCTTCCCGCCAAGGATATGCCGCAGGGTACGGCACTCAATAATATGATGCGCCAATTAGGCGGCTCGTTCGGAATATCTATCATCAATACTTATTCGGCAAGGCGGCTGGCCGTTCACCGGACGGATCTGATCACACATGTTACGGCCACAAATCCGCTGACCGTTGACCGGATAAATGGTTATACGGCGTACTTTCAAACCAAAGGCATTAGTTTTTTAGATGCCAAAGTAAAAGCGATGAAGCTGATTGATATGAGCGTGGTGAAGCAATCGACACTGTTAAGTTACTTGGATTCATATCTGCTTATCGGATCGTTGTTTGCGCTGGCTTTGCCTTTGTTGCTGTTTGTGATTAAGCGGGGGAAAGCGGCGGGGCCTGCGGTTGTGGTGTCGGATCATTAAGATGCATATAGTGCAGAAACCCCTCCCTACATCCTCCCGTTGGGAGGGAATCGCGCAAAGCCAACGCTTTTGAGAATAGAATAATAAATTGTTTAACATATATAAATCAATAATAAAATGAATATTTCAAATAAAACAGTCCTGATCACTGGTGGTGGTTCGGGTATTGGGCTGGAGATAGCTAAGACATTAATTGCTAAAGGGAATAAGGTAATTATTACCGGGCGTAATGCTGACCGATTGGAGAAAGCAGCTTCGGGGCTGAGTAATATCAGCACCTTTGCGGGTGATGTTACAAAGGAGGCCGATGTGGTTAAATTGGTAGCTTATCTTAATGAAACCCACAAAACTTTGGATGTGGTGATCAATAATGCGGGGCAGGCGAGTTTGAACCAGCTTGGCGCTGAGGGATCGAAATCGTATGATAAGGCGAGTGAAGAAATACTGACCAATTACCTCGCGGTGATCCGGTTGAATGATGCGCTGTTGCCTTTGCTGAAACAACAAAAAGAGGCGGCTATTGTAAACGTAACTTCTATTGTAGCTATTGCGCCTAATGTGGGTATTGCTACTTATGCGGCAAGTAAGGCCGCTTTGCATTCGTACACGCAATCGTTACGTTATGTATTGAAAGCTACTCCGGTTAAGGTTTTTGAATTGTACCCTCCCTTGGTTAACACCGAGTTTTCGGCAGAGATTGGTGGTGAGAACGGGATACCGCCGTCACAGGTTGCGGATGAGTTTATCACTGGTTTTGAGCAGGACGAGTTTGATATTCGCGTAGGCTTTACTGCTGAGTTTTACAAGGCATTTTTGGCTTCGCCGGGGGATGCTTTTGTGGCGTTGAACCAGGCGAGGGGGCATGAGTAAGTAGCTGGTAGTTTCTTGTTATTTAATCATCGCGTCATTGCGAGGTACGAAGCAATCCCCGATTGGCAGAGCAGCTCTACAGACTGCTTGTCCTAAAGAGATTGCTTCGTACCTCGCAATGACGCATTTGTGATTTGTCAGTTTATTACTTGTATAGCGGCTCGGCTTCCGTGCGATTGCTTCGTACCCTGTCTGCCGACAGGCAGGCTCGCAATGACACAGTTTTATAGTTTTATACCGCTTTAAACACCACTATCCCATTATGGCCGCCGAAGCCGAAGGTATTGCTCATGGCTGCTTTTATGGGGTGGTTTATTGCTTTTCCGGTAACGATATTCATGTTGTCGGGGATTGTTTCGTCCAGTTCTGTGGTGTTGATGGTTGCGGGGATAATGCTATCGCGCATAGCTAATAAACAAATGATAGCTTCTATTGCTCCGGCAGCACCTAATAAATGGCCCGTCATGGATTTGGTTGCGCTGATGTAGAGGTTGTTTTTCTCTTCGCCAACTATTGAACTTATGGCTTTGATCTCGGATAGATCGCCAACCGGGGTTGAGGTGGCGTGAGCGTTGAGGTAATCAACCTGGTTTATGGTTAGGCCGGCTTCTTCCAAAGCCAATTTCATGGCGTATAATGCGCCCAGGCCTTCGGGGTGGGTTGACGTCATGTGGTAGGCATCGGCCGTCATGGCGGCACCGCCTATTTCGGCGTATATTTTTGCGCCGCGTGCTATGGCGTGTTCGTATTCTTCTAATACCAAGGCCGCTGCTCCTTCGCCCATTACAAAACCGTCGCGGTGCGCGTCGAATGGTCGTGACGCGGTTTGGGGGTCTTCGTTGCGGTGTGTCATGGCTTTCATCGCTGCAAAGCCACCTACCGACGCCGGTGATATTGGCGCTTCGGAACCACCACTGATGATGATCTTGGCCTTGCCTAAACGGATGTAATTAAAGGCATCCATAATGGCGCTGTTTGATGTAGCGCAGGCCGACATAGCGGTATAGTTTATACCCATATAACCGTGCCTTAACGAGATCAACCCCGAAGCCATATTGGCCAGAAACTTGGGTATAAAGAACGGGCTAAAGCGTGGGTGACCATCGCCTTTAACGTACTCGGTTACCTGCTCTTCGTAGGTATCCATCCCGCCCTGAGCGGTTCCCCATATCACGCCTACATCAAAAGGGTTCATTCCGTCGAGCTGGAAGCCTGAATCTTTAATGGCTTCGTCGGACGCTATCAGGGCGTATTGGGTGAACAGGTCGGTGCGTTTGATCTCGCCCCTGTCGAAATAAATTTTGGGATCGTAACCTTTTAATTCGCAGGCTACTTGTGTGCGAAATAGTGATGCATCAAAACGGGTGATGATACCCGCGCCGCTTTTGCCGGCTATTATGTTTGGCCAAAAATCGGCCACATTATTTCCAAGCGGGGTTAGCGCGCCTATGCCTGTAACAACAACTCTTTTTAACATTTTATTATTTTTTGCGGTGCAAAGGTAATGATTATTAGGGTTAGGTTAAATTTTGGATACCGACGGGATGATTTGTTGAACCCGTGATTAGGCCTTTGCGCTCCGTGCTTTTACTCGAGATGCATATCGCAGAAACCCCTCCCTACACCCTCCCGTTGGGAGGGAATCGCACAAGGCCACCGCTTTTTGAATCTTTCCCCAAAAGACGGATGGAAATTTATGCCTGGAACCTTCGCTGTAAAAGCTCGTAAAATTTATCGGTTGTGGCTTGTTTAGCTTCCCAATTGTTTTTGGTGTAGTAGTTTATTTTCAGAAAGTTATCGGCTTCTTCAAATCGGCTAAAGCGGTTCAGTATTTCGATGGCTTCGCCGTAGGCCATGCTGTAACCGTTGAACAGATCGCGCACGTACAATAGTTTATCATTCAGGGTAATGGCCGATTTCAGATCGGATATAGGCTGTAATTCTGAATGGTGGGATGCGCTTGCTACCTGTGCCGATAAGATCTGGTTGATGGTAACCAGTGGTTTCTCGTTGGCATCTTCAATAATTATTTGTGTTTGTATAACCGGGGGCCCGGGTTTGGTTACTTCGGGCTCAGGTTCAATTATCTCGGGCTCGGCTGGTGCTTCGGCAACGGGTTCTTCAACAGGCTCTTCTTCTTTAACTTGCTCCTCTATCTCAACTTCCATTTCCTCTTCGGTTGCCCATTGTTCGTTGGCTTCTGGTTCTTCATTATCAAGATACGCCGGTTCATCTAAAACTAACTCGTGACGGATAACAGCCTCGGGAACATGTTCTTCTTTAATAGGTTCTTCTATTTGATTTTCTTCTGCAACTATAGTTTCATCTTCTTCAGGGAAATCAAAAGCTGGTTGTTCTTCGGGAATGGTTGGTTTTACTACGGGTTCAAAATACTTAGGCTCTTCGGCTACGCGTTGCCTAAACTGCGTTGCTTCGTGGTTATTGAGCTTGCGGAGTATTTCAATATGATCGGTTAAAAAATGAGCGTTAGCAACAAATAACTCCAGTTCAATATCATTGAGATCATTGCGGTTTAATTGCGTAAGGTCGTATTGTTCACGAAGTTCTATAATTATGATGCCTATCTTTTTCAGGATGTCATTCTTGGTCATAAATATGCTGCTGTAGTGTTGGTAAAAACTTGTTCAAAAGTACCATTTAATTCTGATATTTGGGGCTATAAAGGGTAACGATGCTATTTAGTGAAGATGTTTTTAAGCGCCGCAGTGAGTATGGCGGCAGTATAGAGTTGATATGTGGTTCGATGTTTTCGGGTAAAACCGAAGAGTTGATCCGCCGTTTACGCAGAGCGCAGATAGCACGTTTAAATGTGGAAATATTTAAACCTAAAACAGATACCCGTTATGATGATACCGCCGTGGTATCGCATAATTTGAACTCTATACACTCTACCCCGGTTGAAAACGCATCGTCTATTTTACTACTTGGTGGCAATACCCAGGTTGTTGGTATTGACGAGGCCCAGTTTTTTGATGATGAGCTGCCCGATGTTTGTAATAAGCTGGCCAATAAAGGCATCCGTGTAATTGTTGCCGGTTTGGATATGGACTTTTTAGGCAAGCCCTTCGGGCCGATGCCCGCCATTATGGCCATTGCAGAATCGGTAACTAAGGTACACGCGGTTTGTGTGAAATGTGGTAACCCGGCTTTATACTCGTACCGTTTGGTGCATAATGACGCTAAGATTCTGTTAGGCGAAAAGGAAACTTATGAGCCGAGGTGCAGGATCTGCTTTCATTTAGACTAGTAAGTTGTTTTACCACAGAGATTCTCAGAGACAAAAAACACAGAGTTCACAGAGGCTAAATCCAATTGACTCAAAAACTAACTCTCCCTGTCTTCCCGTTTAACTAACAATACCTCGTCGCCATCTAAAAACAGGTAGCCATACTCGTAGCAAAAGATATATTGCTTTTCGGTTTTGGTTTGGTAGATACTGGTGTGATGATCAAAATCAAAGCCTTTTGCTGATAGCTTTTTGCGGGTGGTTTTGGTTTTACCTGTGGGATTTAATTCTTCCAGTATCCGGCGGTTGCGTTTTAATATGTTGTTGATGTTGCGTACCAGGTTATAGCTATCGCTGTTGAGCTGATTGTTATAATTATTGCGGCATTGATCGTTACAGAATTTTTTATCGGCACGACCGTGCAGCACTTCGTTGCAATCCAAACAATATCTAACTTCTAAGGGCATAATTGAGTGATGTTTAGGTAAAGATAATCAATTATTTATCCGTTTGCAAACGTTTGTAATTATGTATTGTCGACTATAAGTGCTTATTAACCGGGTAAGGTTTGGGGGCTGCTGCATCTTTGTACTGTTAATTAAAACGAATAGTAAACATTAAAATAGTATAACAATGAGCACATTAAAAAACAGCGTACGCTTAGTAGGTAATTTAGGTATGGACCCGGAGATTAGAACATTTGATAACAATCGTAAACTGGCCAAGTTATCTTTAGCTACTAACGAATCTTACAAAAACGATAAGGGAGAAAAAATAACTGAAACGCAGTGGCATAACTTAGTGATATGGGGCGCACAAGCCAAATTCGCTGAAGATATTTTAAAAAAAGGTGACGAGGTTGCTATTGATGGTAAGCTGGCCAGTCGCAGCTATGTGGATAAGGATGGCAATAAAAAGTATGTGACAGAAATTGTAGTTAATGAGTTTTTGAAAATTGGACAAAAGGCCTGATTGCTGGCTTATGTCATTTCTCCTCGTACCTGCCGGCAGGCAGGGTACGAGGAGAAATCTTTTGCGGGTGATTGGCCTGCTGTAGACTTGTTGCGCGTTGATTGAATGGCGCAGAAGATTTCTCCTATCGTCGAAATGACAAAAAGGGGTTTTTGAATTTGTGTTATGGAGTGCTAAGTGCTACCGGTAGTATCTTCCCATTAAAAAATTTGTGACCTGTGATGGCAAAATCGGCGATGTATTTACCCATTTCGAAAGCCATTACCGGGGACTGATAACCGGGGAACGCTTTTTCGAGCATTTCGGTTTGGGCGGAGCCGAGGGCGAGGCAGTTGACTTTGATATTTTGTGTAGCAAGCTCTTGGGCCAGGCATTCGGTTAGGGTGTGTAGTGCTGATTTACTGGCTGAATAGGCTGATAAACCTAAAAATTTATCGCTACCGGGGTAACCACCCATGCTGCCAATGTTTACAATGTGTGAACCGGCCGGCATTAGCGGCACTAAGGCCTGGATGATGCGTACATGGCCCATGTAGTTGCTTTGCAGCATCTCGACAAAGTCGCTTTCCAAAAGCTCCATGAAGGGTTTATTGATGAGTACACCTGCATTGTTGATCAGCACATCAACCTGGTTATCAAAGTGCGAGGCGATGAATTGTTGCAGACTATCGTAATCGTCGTGAACAATATCGAAAGCTACGGGGTATAGGATGCATTCGGGGTTGAGGCCGAGCGCTATCTCTAATAAACGGCCTAATTTATCTTCTGATCGCGCTAAGGCAATTACTTTGTGTTTGCCTGATAGTATTAATTCTAAAACGGCTTCAAAGCCTACTCCGCTGCTGGCGCCGGTTATTACGATATTCATATGCCCACTGTTTTTCAGTCGCGTCATTGCGAGGCACGAAGCAATCTCTATACTATACAGAACGGACTTGCTTAGTTGATCTGCTTCAGTAGAGATTGCTTCGTACCTAGCAATGACGTTTTTTATAATGTACGGTCACTAAAATAGCAAAATTTAGTCAACTACAAGCTTTTGTTCTACCGGATGTGTGATGAGGTAGAAACCATCGGTGATGAGTTTCTTTAAATCCGGTTCTTCGGAAGCTTGTTTTTGGAGGAAATCATGGATCTGTTGAGCGGTATCGGGCATTAGACCTTCGTGATCTAAAATTTCTAAAATTTCTAAAGCGCAGAGCCAATCGGCCGGATGATCTTTTTGCAGTTGTTGCCAAATGGCTGGCAGAACCTGGTAGTCGGATTGGTTTTGACGGCAATCGCGAACCTGTTTATATAGTTGGTGTAGCTCTAATGTTTTGGGGCTGTATTCGGGGTGGTAGGTGTTTGTTTTGGGCTGATAAACAATATCTTCAAAAGCATCTTTATCTGCCGCGCCGCAAAATACGGAGGTTATGGTTTCGCCAACGGCCATATCGTAAACTCCCCATGATGGGTCGAATAGGATTTGACCCTCAGCATCGGTTACTGTGCAGTTTTCAAAGGTGATGAGTATGGTTTTGCTGTTTTGTTGCACAATGTTTTTTACCGTTCCTTTTACGGTGATGCTGCTTTCAAAAATCAGGGTGGCTTGGTTATTTAATATGATGCCTACTTTATTGAGATTGAGATCTTCTAATGGTGTAACTTGATCTTTCAATTTCCCGACAGGGGAACTAAAACCATCTTTGTGATAGGTTTTGCCGTGGCCATCTAACTGTTTGTTATTGCAGGACACGTTTGTTGGTCCGGTGGTTTTGATGAATGACGGCTGACCATTACTTTCAACAACATTGGTAAATGTTCCGGAAACTTGCAGGCCCGAACTATAAACCGCTGTGCAGGTGTTTTTACTTTCGATGGCTTTTTGCAGACCGTATGACCCGCCTACACGGAAAGCCATTTTGTTGGCGAACTGCTCCAGCACATCAATCAGGTTTTGAAAGTTGGGGGTTACAAATAGTTGTGGTTGCGGTTTGGTGATATCGTAAGTGTAATTAACCGTTTCGGGGCTGTACCATAGCTTTTGCACATCTGGTGCCATGCAGGTTGAGCTTTCGCCGATTGAGGAGAGCAGGCCGGCTCCGTATATTTTGGGATTTTCGAGGGTGCCTATCAGGCCGTATTCAACCGTCCACCAGTGGAGGCGGCTTAGTAAGGCCATTTCGGATGGTTCGCCCATGTTTGCCAGGCAGTAGGTTACCTGGTCTTCGGCTTTTTGAATTTCGCTGGCATCGGCATCGGGCATTTCTTTGAGGATGGACAGGGCGCGGATGGCTTCGTACAATTCATAATCCTGGGCCGAGAACATGGCCTTGGCACCTATCGAACCAAAATAACTGAGGTATTGGTGGTAATCCTGATCGGCGATAATAGGCGCATGGCCCGCGGATTCGTGGATAATATCCGGCGCGGGGGTGTATTCGATATGTTTGAGCTGGCGGATATCGGCTGCGATAACCAGTACCCGGTAAGCCTGGTATTCCATGAACGCAGCGGGCGGAATAAAGCCATCAACGGTAACGGCACCCCAACCTATTTTGGCAAGGGCGTTGTTCATATCCTGTAAGCTGGGGATCTTTTCTATGGTTAGTCCGGCTTTTTCTAAACCGGGGATATAGGGGTAGTAGGCAACATTTTTTAGGTAGCTATAATTTTGACGCATCACATATCGCCATACGGCATGGTCAACGGGTGTGTAATGCTCGTAATGCTGATCTACAATAAATTGTTTAAGGTGTTTGGGCAGTGCCGTAACCTGCGGATTATTAAAATCGTTAAAATGGATCATGCAGATGCAAGGTTATAATACTGTAAAATTAGGAATAAAATATCGCCTGTATAAATTAAGGTGATATTATATTTTGACTTTATTGAATTTTACAGTTAAATAACGATTAATGATGGAAGATGTTTTATGCGATTAAGCGAAAAGGCAGAACTTCATCTATTATTTGTTTAAAGTATACGTATCGCGCGTTTAGGCCACCGCTTCGAGTGCCTCAGCATGACACCCATAGCTTTTCTTTTCATAAGTCAATCATTTTTACAATGCAGCTAAGAGTTTGTTACCTTGAAAGACAACAAGTTGTGGTTTTATTTTTTCTCGGTGGCAGGTAAATCCTTGTCCAGTTTGTCCATCCGGAAAACGTAATAGATGCCTAAGAGGGAAACAATGGCTGAGATAACGTAGAATGAGAGGCTGAGCACTACGGCCAAGTCGCCGTTTAGGTGGAACATTTCGGCAACTACGTATTTGAAGATAAATTCGCGGAAGCCTAAGCCACCTACGCTGAATGGGATTACGGCTGCCATTGATGAGGCCAGGAAGGCTGATAAATACGGAGCGTATTTATCGGTATGGTGCAGGGCTACCATCACTAATAAAATGGTTAATACCTGTAACGATTGTACGCCTATTGCCTTGATATGCGCTTCGATAAAGTGTTTGGTGTAATCTTTAAAAAAGCGGTGCGCTACAAAATAATACACCACTGATGCTACTAAAAATACCGCCCAGGTAATTACCGGGGTAATGTGCAACACTTTGAGCTGGGGTAAAAATATGACCAGTACGGCTGTGATGAAACCTATTGCCCAAAATCCGCTCAAGCGATCAAACAGTATGGCCCAAAAAACTTTTTTGGCGGGCATTTTATAACTTTTGTTGAGCAGGTAAATTTTGTAACCATCGCCACCGATGCCGCCGGGTAAAAACAGGTTGTAAAACATACCCAGCATGTACAGGCGCAGGTTAAACTGCCAGCGAATGTGCAGATCAATAGACTTGAAAAAGCTCATTAACCTGGATGCCGACACCATAGTTGACGCGAAGAAGGTTAATACAGCGGCCAGCCCCCACCAGGGGTTTGATTCGCTGAGGAGGGTTTTAACCTGATCGATATGAATTTTACTAAATACGTAGTATAGCAGCAGGCCGGTTACGCCAATTTTTAAAAGCAGTTTGGCTATGTTCCAAAGTTTGTCTTTGAGGGTTTTTGGCTTTTTTTCGGCGGTTATGGTTTCGAGGTCTTCCACTAAGTATGAGTCTGATGGGTCAAAATCGCCGATGTAATCTTCGTCGTACAGGCGGCGTTTTTCGGGGTCGTTTAAGGTTTGGTAGGCCTCTTCAACATCGGGGGTAATGGCGGTAATGTTACGATAAGCTTGGGCAATATCATCGGTTGTGGCGCTGCTATCTATTCCTAAAATACCGTAATAATCTTTATCCATCATTGTGCTATTGTATGTAATGGTTTAAGCCATTAGGTGCAAAGCTAATAAAAACGATAAAATGCAGATTATGTTTTGTTGCATTGTGCAGGAAACGCTTTTGGACCTTTTCCTCTTTGATGAGGTGTAGGGTTCCTTGTGTGGGGTTATTGTTATGCATATCGCAGAAACCCCTCCCTACACCCTCCCGTTGGGAGGGAATCGCACATGGCCTAAGCTTTTTAATACTATTGCATAGTGTGCCACGAAGCCTTAGCCAACTTTTAAGCCTGCCGAATTAAATTGCAGGTCGTAGAGTTTGCGGTAATAGCCTTGCTGTATTTTTAGTAATTCCTGATGGGTACCCATTTCCATGATCTCGCCGTGATCCAGAACGATGATCTTATCGGCATTTTGGATGGTGGAGAGGCGGTGGGCAATTACTATTGCTGTGCGGCCCTCCATTAGTTTGTAGATGGCTTTTTGGATGAGCTCTTCGGTTTCGGTATCTACGGATGAGGTGGCTTCGTCGAGAACCAGAATCTTCGGATCGTAAACCAAAGCCCGGATAAAGGAGATGAGTTGCGCCTGCCCGGCGGATAGGGTTGCGCCACGTTCCATTACGTTATAATCGTAGCCTCCGGGTAAGCGTTCGATGAAATCGTGGGCGCCTACTTCTTTGGCGGCGGCTATGACGCGTTCGCGGCTGATATCGGGATTGTTGAGGCTGATGTTATTGGCTATGGTATCGGAAAACAAAAACACATCCTGAATTACGGTGGCGATCTGCATACGCAGAAAGTTGACATCGTATTCGCGAATGTCGATACCGTCTACTTTTACTGCCCCCTTCCCTATCTCGTAAAAACGGTTGAGGATGTTGATGGTGGATGATTTTCCGGCTCCCGTTGCACCTACTAAGGCCAAAGTTTCGCCGGGTTTTACGTGGAAGGAGATATCTTTTAGTACCCAGTTCTCGTCGTTATAGGCGAACCATACGTTGCTAAATTCTATTTCGCCGTTGATGTGGGTTGGCTTTAGCGTCCCGGTGTTTACGGCTACTTCGTCGGTATCGAGTACTTTGAAGATCCTGTCGGCGCCTACCATGCCCATTTGCAGGGTGTTGAATTTATCGGCCAGTTGGCGGATGGGGCGGAACAGTAAGTTGAGGAATGTGATATAAGCGATGATGGTACCGGGCGTGATGCCGTTTTTGCTGGCGGATATGGTGGCCAGTTCCTGATCGGACAGGATACGTTTTGAGCCGTACCAAACCAGTAAGCCTATGGAAACGGCGGCAAAAATTTCGACAACCGGGAAAAAGATGGAATAGTACCAATTGGAACGGATGTTGGCATCGCGGTATTTTTGGTTCACGGCGGTGAATTTGCGCATCTCCTGATCTTCGCGGGCGAAGTATTGGATGATGCTGATACCGGTGATATGCTCTTGCAGGAAGGTATTTAAATGTGCTACTTGTGTGCGCACTTCCTGAAAAGATGATTTGATGGCTTCTTTAAAAACGTAGGTGGCGAGTAATACGAATGGTATCGGGATGAGTGTGATCAAGGCCAGTTTCCAATCCTGCCAAAGCATACAGCCAATGATAACTATGACCAATAATAAATCACCGATGATGGAGATCAAACCTTCGGAGAAGATATCGGCGATGGTTTCGAGATCGGACACGGTTCGGGTGATGAGCATCCCGATGGGTGTACGGTCGAAATATTTGAGGCGCAGACTTGTGATGTGGTTGAAGATATCGATACGCAGATCGCGGATAACGGATTGGCCCAGGGCATTGGTGCTGTACGTTTGGTAATATTGCGCCACGGTTTGCACAATAAGTTGCAGAATTAACAGGCCAACCATCATAACCAAGCCATTGTAATCGCTTATCATGATATGATCATCAAGCGTGCGCTGGATCAATATGGGTTGCATTACCGCAATGAAAGCGAGGAACACGGTTAGAAAACCCGCTATTACAAAAGTTTTGTTGTAGGGTTTTACGTAGTACATTACGCGCTGCAGTAATTTCCAATCGAGTGCTTTACCTGTTACACTCCCCCCGCCCCCTGAAGGGGGAGCTTTTGAAGTAGCAGAGTCCCCTCCGCCCCCTAAAGGGGGAACTTTTGATGTGCTATTTGTTTTGTTGCTCACAGTTTCAAAGGTATGATTTTCAATTCCACTTTTGTATTCTTGTTCCCCCTTTAGGGGGTTAGGGGGCTATATACGGATACTTTACTTCGGTTAAATACAGGCCGCAGGCTGGCACGGATGTGCCGGCGTTGGAGCGGTTTTTTGATTCTATTATTTTTCTTACGTCTTCGGGTTGAATGTTGCCTTTGCCAACTTCCATTAACGTGCCTACTATGGCGCGTACCATGTTGCGGAGAAATCTATCGGCAGAGATGTGGAAGGTTAGTTTGCCATTATCCATAATCCACTCAGCTCTTGTTATTTTGCAGTTGTTGGTGAACACCTGGGTGTTTGATTTGCTGAAAGCGCTAAAATCGGTGTATTCCATAATGATCTGCGCGGCCTGGTTCATCAATTCTACATCGGGTATATCACGTACCTGCCAGGACAGGTTTTGCATGAACGGATCTTTTTCGAAATGGATATGATACTCGTAGCTGCGTTGGGTGGCATCAAAGCGGGCGTGTGCATCGGCGTGAACAGTGATTATCCGCTTTACGGCGATATCGTAGGGTAACAAAGCATTGAGGCCTCTTAGGCTGATGGAAGAGGTATCAGATAAGATGGAAGATGGGGTTTGGGAAATGGAAGATGTATCAGGTAAGATGGAAGATGGGGGTGTTTTTACATCTTCCATATTACCTATTCCATTTTCCATTATATCTACATCTTCCATTTTACCTATCCCATTTTCCATCACATTAAAGTGTGCGTATAACTGTTTGGCGTGTACGCCGGTGTCTGTTCGGCCTGCGCCGATGGTTTCTATCGGGGTGCGTAATAGCGTGCTTAGGGCTTTATCTAACAACTCCTGAACGGTAACTGCGTTGGGCTGAATTTGCCAGCCGTGGTAATTGGTGCCGTTGTAGGCGAGCTCTATAAAGTATCGTTGGGTTGTGGGCACGTGCAAAGTTAAGCAAAGCTTAAATATAGGCCGCAATAATGTGAGTGAAACAAATTATCTTTGCGTTTCAATTTACGATGTTATGATACAAAGGATACAAAGTGTTTGGTTGTTATTAGCGAGCCTGGCCATATTCGCGCTGTTTTTTTTCCCGATAGCGCACGGGGTTTACATCGGCGGGAGCGTTAAAACTATTAAGGTAGATGGTATTTACGAGGATATTAACGGACAATTATTGCGCACGGTTTCGTTTTTGGCCTTAACCATTGCTACTATTGTTATTGGTATTTTACCGCTGATCATCATCTTTTTGTATAAAAACCGCAAGCAGCAAATTGCTTTGGGCTACAGTTTTATGCTGGTACTGGTTGGCTTTAGCTTTTGGATGAGCCAAACGGTGAAGGGTATTGCCGAAGGAATAACTTTTGGTACTAACAATATGGGGATAGGGATATTTTTGAGTTCGGTTAGTATTGTTTTTGTGCTGCTGGCGATTAGGGCTATTAAGAGTGATGAGAAGCTGATTAAATCGGCGGATAGGTTGAGGTAGATGCCCCCTAACCCCCTGAAGGGGGAACTAAAGATGCAAATCCAACTTATCTGGATCTTGACGGGTATCAAATACGGTTATCACTCGTATTGTATCTTCAAATTCTATAAAATAGATAATGTTGTGTTTAGTAACAACACATTTTCTTATCTGTTTCCGCTTGTTTAAGTAGGGGTAGATTTCGGGGTCCTGGGATATGAGATCACATACTTTTTCAAAGCGATCAATAAAGTTGGTCATAACTGTTATGCCAAATTTGTTGAAAAGATAATCTAATACAGCTTCGTAATCTTGTTCGGCAACAGGGCTTAGCAATATTACTTTAGCCATTTATACCGTATTTGGCTTTTATTCTTTTATTGATATCGGTTAAAGAGTTCCCTAATCCTGCATGGGCCTCATCAAGTCCTTTTAAGATGTGTGATTTTTGGGTTTCGGTTAAAATATCCCATTCTTCATTTTCGCCACTTACCAGGTAATTATTGATCAAGCCATAAATCTGTTTCAATTGTTCGGAGTTCACTTCATCAATTTTTTGATGCAATTCACTTTTAATTTTTGATACTACCATACCATTGCGCTTTACTCAAAAGTAAATGAATTTATTAAAAGGGGCAAGTGCTGTGTGACGAGGGATTAAATTTTATGCATTCATAACTTAAATCATCGTCCGCTCATGGCCGCGGAGGCCTAGTTCTTTTTCCTTGATGAAAAAGAACCAAAAAATCAAGACAGCCCGAACCTTCTGCCCGCACGGGCCATACTCCCGGCCCGGCGTGCTGTCGGGCCTTTGCGCTCTTTTTTTGGCACTCTTTTTTGTGTGGATTTTTTTGATGATTGTTTTGTGGTTGTTATTTTTTGCTTTTGCGTTAAGGATTGGAGCGGATACCGGCCTGTGGTTAAGGCTTGTGCAGTATGAGCGGAAAGCCTGGCCGCTTCTATCGGCGGCAACGCCCAAATGATTTCGGAATTGGGAATTTCGATTTACGATTTGAAAACAGTTGCATAATTAATAAATCAAACTCCTTTTATATCGCCGATAAGCACTTCCATTGTCATTGAATTACTTTATTAACAATAAGTTACGAAGCGATTTTTTTATTTCACAAAAAACACTACCTTTGCACCCGATTTAGCAATGTAGCTAAATACGTTTTTTATTTTAAATATTTCATGAACAACCCATTTAGTCTTTTGGGAATCCGTCATGATATTGTTAATGCCATCACTGATCTAGGATTTGAAAATCCTACGCCAATCCAGGAACAATCAATTCCGGTTTTGTTAACAGGCAGCAACGATTTTGTCGGATTAGCTCAAACAGGGACCGGAAAAACCGCTGCCTTCGGATTGCCACTTTTAGAATTGCTGGACTTCGAACAAAATCATCCTCAGGCGCTTATTCTTTGCCCAACCCGTGAACTGTGTTTACAGATCACCAATGATATCAAAAATTACTCTAAGAAAATGGACAACGTTAACGTTGTTGCCGTTTATGGAGGTGCAAACATTGCTGACCAATTGCGTCAGATCAAACGCGGTGTACAGATCGTAGTTGCTACGCCTGGCCGTATGCTTGACATTATTAACCGTAAAGCCATTAACTTTAGCGATGTTAACTTTGTTGTTTTAGACGAAGCTGACGAAATGCTGAACATGGGTTTCCAGGAAGATATCGACAGCATTTTATCAACCACTCCGGAAGATAAAAAAACCTGGTTGTTTAGCGCGACCATGCCTACGGAAGTACGCCGTATTGCTAAAAAATACATGACCGACCCTTTTGAGTTGACCATGGGCGAAAAAAATACTGGTAATGCTAACATCGAACACGAATACTACATTGTTCGTGCCCGTGATAAGTATGCCGCTTTTAAACGTATTGTTGATTTTAACCCGGATATTTTCGGTATCGTATTTTGCAGGACTAAGATTGAGACGCAAGAGATTGCTGAGAGCTTGATTAAAGACGGTTACAATGCTGATGCTTTACACGGCGATTTATCACAACAACAACGTGATAAGGTAATGAAACGCTACCGCGACCGCAGCCTGCAATTGTTAATTGCTACTGACGTTGCCGCGCGTGGTATTGATGTTAACGACGTTACTCACGTTATTAACTACAGCTTACCTGACGAAATTGAAAATTACACTCACCGTAGCGGCCGTACCGCACGTGCCGGTAAAACTGGTGTATCGGTAGCGATCATCAACTCGAAAGAGTTGGGTAAGATCCGCCAGATTGAGCGTGTGATTGGTAAGAAATTTGTTAAGGCTGAGATACCTAACGGTTTTGATGTTTGCGAAAAACAATTGTTCGCGATTGTTAAGAAGGTGCACAATGTGGTTGTTAACGACACCCAGATTGAGCAATACCTGCCGCGCATTATGGATGAGTTTAAGGACCTGAGCAAGGAAGAAATTATAACACGTTTTGCATCGTTAGAGTTTAACAGCTTTTTAGATTATTACAAAAACGCGCCTGATTTGAACGCTCCTATGGACGACAGAGCTGTGCGTGGCGAGTTTAGCGACCGCGCCCCACGTGGCGAAGGTGGCGGACAAAGTGATTTCACCCGTTTGTTTATCAACTTAGGTTCGGTAGATGAGTTTAACCGTGGCGATTTGTTGGGTTACATTTGTAACACTGCCAAAATTAGCGGCCGCACCGTTGGTAAAATTGATGTAAAGGGTGTTTACTCTTTCTTCGAGGTGCCTAAGGCGGATGTTGAGAAGGTGATGACGGAGTTTAAAACTGCCGAGTTTAAAGGCCGCCCTGTTAGGATAGAAATATCTGGCGAGGGTACCAGCGATAACCGCAGCAGCGGTGGTGGTGGAAACCGCAGGCGTGAAGGTGGTGGTGGCTATCAAGGTGGTGGCGAACGCCGCGAAGGTAACTTCCGCCGTGGTGATGGTGGTGGTAACCGCCGCGAAGGTGGCAACAGCACCGGTGGTGGTAGCAGCAGTGGCGGTGGTTTCCGCGACTTTAGCGGCAAACGCCGTGAAGACCGTAACAGCGGTAACGCTGGTGGTGAACGCCGCAGAAAATTTTAGTTTATCAATTAGTTTTAGTTTAACAGAGCCTCTTTCGGAAACGGAAGGGGCTTTTGTTTTTTTGTTTCTTATTTAAGCAGGTCTTAATTTACATATTCCGGCCGCTCAATTGGCGCGAGCCTGTTCTTTTGTCTTGACACAAAAGAACCAAAAAGTCAAGTCAGCAAAAAGGCTTCTTTGCCCTGCCCGTCCGGCAGGCGGGCGCACGGGCCTTTGCTCACAAGCAGGCAGAACCACGGCTATCCAGCCCTTACAGCCGCACGGGCCACCAAAACCCGTCTGAAAAATCGCGAGTAATAAGAATATATTAATATATAATAATATGTAACTTTATACAATTCATTTTAATTATTTGATTTATGTTAAAAAAAAGAAACGTATTTCCATTTATAGTAATATTGATTAGCATTTTTTGTCTGCAAAATTGCAAGAAGCACAGCGAAATATTCCGTGAAAAGAGCGTGGATTCGGTAAATAGGATGGTGCTTGTATATATTGCCGGAAATAATAATCTACAGTATGATGCAATTAACAGTATTAATAAATTAGAGATGGGCTTAAATAATGCCAATGCGACCTTACTTGTATTTGTTAAAACCACATCGGCACATTCCTATTTATTAAAAATTAAGCATGACAATACTGACAAAATAATTAGCGACACTATAAAAACTTATGGTAGCAGAAACTCTTCCGATCCTGACTTCCTAAAAGAAATAATCAATGACTCAAGATCTCTTTCTCCTGCAAAGTCTTACGGGCTTGTATTGTGGTCGCATGCTACATCATGGGCTCCATCTGAATTAAAGGTTAACGCTTTTGGGAATGATAATGGGAAGGAAATGGACATAAAGGATTTAAGAAACGCAATACCCTCTGATTTTGCATATATTATGTTTGATGCTTGCTACATGGGCGCCTTAGAGGTGGTTTATGAACTAAAGGGGAAAACTAAATACATACTGGCCTCGCCTTCGGAGGTTTTATCTACAAGTTTTCCATATGAATTAATCACACCATACCTATTTGGCGGCCAGGAAGATTTAAAAATTATTGCGCAAAAATATTTTGAATACTATCAATCTAAATCAGGATACAATGCATCGGCCACGATTGCTTTAATTGATACAGAACAATTAGAACAATTGGCACTTTACACCAGTAGTTTATTAAGTTCCAATCAAATCATAAATAAAAATTTCAATATTTCTTTGATACAGAGAATGGATTTTGATGCATCGTCACAAATTAAGGCTTATGATTTTTTAAGCTTTTTAAAGGAAAATTTTAAACCGGAGCAATATTCAAATATTACGGATCAATTGAATAAAGTTATATTATACAGTAATCATACTAACAAATTTCTTAATAATCCAATTAACGATTTTTGCGGTTTAAGTATTTATTTACCGATTAAAAACGATCCATTTATTACATTTTACAGCACCCTAAACTGGTATAGCTCATCGGGATGGTTCAATTTATTTCAATAAGATATTTATTAATAATATTATTAATAAATATTAGTATTATTGTTTAAATTAAATACATAACCATATGAAAAAATTAGTAACCTTTTCTTTAGGACTCATCTGTCTTCTTTATGCCTGTAAAAAAGACAAAGAAAAATCTGTTAATGTTAATGGCATAGATCCGCGCAGGCTGGAAATAAGAAAACAAATTGCTTTGCACAACAAGGGCATGCAGTATTTTTTAAGTAAAATGAGTGGCATTGCGGTTAGCCAATCGACTTCGTCGGTAGTGGTGGGACCGGGGCCGGGTGACCCTACTGGACCAACAACCCCAATAGTAGTGGTTCCGCTAGGTTTTGTTAACAATACTATAAATGATTTTTTGGCTATAGAAAACGTTCCCAGTACTGGTTTAGGCATTGTGTCTAACGATTTAAGTTCTCCAAATTCAACTATTTTATCAACTACCGATTATAATGTTAAGCTTAGCGAGGATTTTTACCGTATCGCTTTAAATATTATAAACACACAAGGGTCTAGTGTTACAGAAATAACAACACATATAGACAGCCTTGTTACTTCGGGTGATTTTTTAGCGCTGCCTCAAATAGAAAAGGATATTTTATATGTAGGTTCTGAAACTTTTATAGCCTCATATACCTATTGGTCTAACGCTGAAGGAACATGGACCCCTGTAATAGCATCACTTAGTCCTGGAAGAGTACAGACCAAAGGTTTTTGGGGAAGCGTATGGTCTACCGCTAAAGCAGATGGAAAAGGAGCTATTGCAGGAGCTATTGGAGGGGCTATTGGCGGCGCGGTAGCAGGAGTTATGATTGGAGGAATTGGTGCAGGACCAGGAGCAGCAGCAGGAGCTGTAGGTGTTGGCCTGGCAACTGGGATAACAAACTCAATACTTCATGTTTGGAATTTTCAAGTTGCGTATACTGATCCAACCACTGGAGGAACTGCTATTGCACCTATCACTAATCTTGACGGTGATGTATTGGTTGATAACCTAACTGTTCCGGAAATGTGGACTAAAATTTCGATAGATTCAAGCGTACCGGTGCCATCTACTATTCAATACAACCAGGGGGTATTTACAATAAATTAATAGCCGTTGAGATGACAAGGATAGTTATTGTTGTTTATGTTTATTGTTAACTTTTAACAAACCTGAAATTAGCATATATTAACTATAAAAACCGTTTCATAATTATGTTATGAAACGGTTTTTATTTGGATAGTGTTTATATATGATTCTACATGCGTGCACAAAAGGGGATTTGTGGTAGCGTTAAGAGTGATTGGTGTAGACCTAAGCGGATGCACCATAAGGCAACATGGGGAAATACTTTAGCTTCAATAGTAGACATGGAATTACTGTTGCGCAAAGCTTAATTTTGCCGTTTTGATTTAGATTATTTTAATCACTTTGGTGATTTTAAATATTCAAGCTATTATAAATCAGATATCTATGTAAATTCCATGATTGAGATTTGATTGTCTATTTGTATCTTTGTATTTCTGGATGCGTGTCTGTGGTATCCGCTATGGTCCCACCAAAAAAATAAATAAACCAATGAAATAATTCTGAAAATTTAACTTTGCAACAACAACGTTTTTGTGACGAGTATTTGGTGAGCTTTAATGCTTACCGCGCGGCTATCTGTGCCGGTTATAGTGAAAATACTCCGTAACTGGCGCAAGTATGCCGCGTTGAAAACGAGCGGAGTGTACTTGTGCCTATATTATACTTTTTGATTGGTTTATGGCTATGTCACAAGAACTCCAGGCACTATTCAACGCTGCATACTCATGCCAGTTAAAGTACAAGAGATGTTGACACCGAAATGCAGCGTGCCGGCTTACACGGCACTCCCTGCCCAATTAAACAGGTAAATATGAAGAAGTTATTTTTATTCCCGATCCTAATCATCAGCCTTTTTGTTAAAGCACAAACAGTTGGGCATAAAGAGCGCGTGATCACAAATGTAAATGATATTGGATGGGTCATCGTTGATCATTACAAACCGCAGGAAGATTCTGTAAAAAACAATTGCTGGGCTGGTTGTGTATTTATCCGGTTTACTATTAACAGTAAACGCCAGTTCACCAATATCGGTTACACGGCTTCCACACCTTTTTTTATAAAAGATGCGCTGATGAACGCCTTTTTAGCGATTAATAAGAAATCAAGCTGGATAAATCAGATGCACAAAACTGATAACAGCACTTATATTTTACCGCTTATCATTTACAATAGAGATGGTTGTGGGTTTATGTCAGGTTGGGAAGATGCAAGCTATAAGCCCGACGAAAAAACTAAAGAAATGTATGCAATGAGGCAATATAGCTACAACCAATCGATAAATTCGATCTTTAACATCCTGAATTTTTCAGATCTAAAATTAAACTCTATCAATTGTATTTTACTTAGTCCTTTGCAAACAGGGTATGTAATGTACTAACCGCCGCCCCTCACCGGCGCAAGTATGCAGCGCCAGCAAAAGAGGTGGCGTACTTGTGCCTATACGCAATGCCATTTAAAACTTATCAATATAATCGTAATAAACCGCCTGCATCTCATAATAATATTTCATAGTTGGCACAAGTATTCCACTCCTCATTCCCACCGCTGCATACTTGCGCCAGTTATGGGGTTTGTATCTTAAGAATATGGCTATTATTTAAGTGTGTCATTGCTGTAAAGGTTTATTAATTCGGTAACAGAATTAGCTTTATACTATGTAAGCTAAAAGTTATGCGGAATATTAATAATGACCTAACGCTAAAGCGGAACTATCTGAGCAAGTATCGTTTC
>NZ_JBDSCA010000078.1:0-36980 GCF_039921305.1 Mucilaginibacter sp. | reverse complement strand
TGGGATTGCAAAGGTAAGAACCTTTTTTAATATTCAAAGAAAAATGTTTTATTTTTTTTCTTCCGTTTTCCGCCTTTTTCAAAGCTTTTATTACCCCGTTTCCGGGTTGCAAAGGTAGAAATCTTTTTATAAGTTCCAAATAAATAATTTTTATTTTTCTACTTGATTTTTAACCTTGCACTTTTCAAAAAACGACCCTCTTTTTTCAATTGGGATTGCAAATGTAGGGATAATTATACCACTCAACCAAACTAAATTAGCTAATAGTTGTATATGGTTTTTAACGTGCTGAATTACAGTCTGAAATAATGTATGGGGTATTCAATATATAGCCTTAGGTAATAGCCATAACACAGAAAATGCGATGAAGACCTATTGATCCATCGCATTAAATTGGTATAAACTATTTGTAAATTCTTCCCGTAAAGAACAAAAAGGCTGTAAAAATTAATACTGACCTGTAGATAGCAGCACCAAAGTACAGGCTTCGATAGTTTCAATACCCTTTTCTTCGGCCATTTTTTCTAACTCGGGGTTCTCGGTACCGGGGTTAAATATGATGCGTTTGGGATTGGTTCCTAATATATAGTTGTAGAGCGGCGGCTGATTGCGCGTACCTATATATAAGGTAAGGGTATCTACATCGTGATGCAGCACTTCGGGGCGTTCAATTTCTACCCCGGCTACCGCTCCTTTTTTAATGCCTACATTAATAATATCGTGTCCGTTTTTTACCAAACGGTTTGCTGCGAGATATGCGTACCGGCTGGCATCCGGCGATGCACCTAATACTAATGTTTTTTTGTTAGCCATTGATCTTTCTGTTTAATGTTATATAGTATATATAGCACACGGGTATGACTCTAATGTAGCGTCTTCATTAAACCACTTTAAATGCCGCCGATGCGCAATTAATACCATCTATTGCAGCAGAAATTATGCCACCCGCGTATCCAGCCCCTTCTCCGCAAGGAAATAATCCAGAAATTTGTGGGTGCTGCAGCGTTTCTTTATCACGCGGAACCTTAATTGGGGATGATGTGCGCGACTCTACTCCTACCAAAATAGCTTCGTTAGTATAATAACCTTTCATTTTACGACCGAAGGCAGGCAGCGCTTTTTGCAGACGCTGGTGTATCCATAAAGGTAACACCTCTTTTAGCTCTACACTTTTTGTGCCGGGCAGGTATGAGTTGACCGGCAAACTGGCAGATTGTCGGCCTTCTACAAAATCAACCATGCGCTGGCCCGGTGCAACCAGTTTGCCACCGCCTGCTTTAAAGGCCAGTTGCTCTATACTGTGCTGAAAATTGTGCATCCGGAAGGGATCGTCCATATCGCCGGGAACATCTTCCATGTTTACCTGCACCACGGTACCCGAGTTGGCGAAGGGGTTGTTGCGTTTGGATGGGCTCCATCCGTTCACTACAATTTCGTTATGATCTGTTGCGCAGGGGGCGATGATACCGCCGGGACACATACAGAATGAGAATACTCCCCTATCATCAACCTGTTCTACCAAACTATAATAGGATGGGGGGAGAAATTCGCCACGGTTTTCGCAATGGTATTGGGCCTGGTCTATAATATACTGCGGATGCTCGATGCGGACACCGAGCGCGAAAGGTTTGGCTTCGATCAGAATATTCTGACTGTGTAGCATTTGGAACACATCAGCAGCGGAATGGCCTGTTGCCAGTATAACGGCGCTGGCTTTAATATGATCGCCGTTGGCGATTTTAACCCCTATTATTTTACTGAACTGAATATCTAAAGCGGTTACCTTACAATCGAAATGGATTTCGCCACCTGCATTTTGAATGGTTTCGCGAATGGCGGTTATAATTTGGGGTAATTTATTGGTACCGATGTGCGGGCGGGCATCTATTAATATATCTTCGGCGGCGCCATGGGCTACAAAGGCTTTGAGCACTTCGTTCACATCGCCACGTTTGGTTGAGCGGGTGTAGAGCTTACCATCCGAATAAGTTCCGGCTCCGCCCTCGCCAAAGCAATAGTTTGATTCGGGGTTCACAATACCTTGTTTGTTGATATCGGCCAGATCGCGTCGGCGTTGCTTTACATCTTTACCACGCTCCAGTACTATCGGCTTTAAGCCTAACTCTATACAACGTAAAGCGGCAAATAGTCCAGCTGGCCCCGCTCCTATTATAATAACCGATTTAGCATCGTTAATATTAGGATACTTTATAGTATAGCTTTCGGGCATGGGCTGCTCATCAATAAATACTTTGACCTGCATTCGGTAAACTACTTTGCGGCCACGCGCATCGATGGATCTTTTAAGTATTTTGAGTGATGTTATTTTATTGGGTTGAATTTTGAGCGTGACGGCGGCTATTCGTTTCAGCGCGCTTTCGTCTTCATGCTCTTCGGGCAGGGCAACTATTTCGAGTTCTTTTGTCATAATGTGTCGGGTTATTATCCCGAATGGAAACAAAGGTAGCTATTTTGTGTATTATGATATAGTTAACCATCAATCACACATCATGAAAAAGATATTATCAGCATTAGTCATTATTATAGCGGCCATGGGGCTGAGTTCGTGCAGTTATAACAGCATGACCCGGATGGACGAAAACGTAAAATCGAAATGGAGCCAGGTAGAAAATAACTATCAACGCCGCTCTGACCTGATACCTAATTTAGTAGCTAGTGTAAAGGGAGCGGCTAATTTTGAGAAAAGTACGCTAACCGATGTAATTAACGCGCGGGCAAACGCGACTAAGGTAACGGTTGATCCTACCAAATTAACTCCGGAAACTATTCAAAAGTTCCAGGCAGCGCAAGGTGAGTTAAGTAGCGCTTTAGGTAGATTAATGGTTGTAACCGAAAATTACCCGGATCTGAAAAGCAATCAGAATTTTTTGGGATTACAGGCTCAATTGGAAGGCACAGAGAATAGAATTACCGTTGCACGCCAAGATTTTAATACCGCCGTGCAGGATTATAATAGTAAGATACGGGCTTTCCCGGCTAATATAACTGCTAAAATGTTTGGATTTAGTGAGAAAGGTTACTTTCAGGCAGATCCAGGTAGCGAGAAAGCACCTACCGTAAATTTTGACGATACTACAAAGAAAAAGTAATGGCTTTATTTACTGATGAAGAACAAGAGCGGATTCGGCAGGCCATTGTGCAGGTTGAAGAAAATACGTCGGGCGAGGTGCGGGTTTGTGTAGAGAAAAGCTGTAGCGAAGATGTATTATTACGCGCGGCTAAATACTTTGAAAGCCTGGATATGGAAAAAACCGAGCAGCGCCACGGGGTATTAATATACCTGGCTACAGCCGACCGCAAGTTTGCCATTATTGGCGATAAAGGAATTAACAGCGTTGTTGCGGTTGATTTTTGGGATACTACCAAGAATGCCATGCTTGAGCATTTTAAAAATGGCGACTTAATTGAAGGCATTGTAGTGGGCCTGAGAATAGCCGGTGAACAACTCCAAAAATATTTTCCGAATGGGGATAACAAAAACCCGAACCAATTGCCGGATGATGTGGCTTTTATGGATGGCGATTAATTTAAAACTCAATGTTTAAAAGACTCATAATAATTTGCCTGTTACTATTATCTGCCAGTTTGGTGTTTGGGCAGAATTTCCCACCGAAATCAAATACGCTGGTTACAGATCAAACCGGTACGCTTAACGCGGACCAGGCCTCATCGCTGGAAAGCAAATTGGTGGCCTTTGATGATTCTACATCTACACAGATCGCGGTGGTGATCATTAAATCGGTTGGTAATCATGATATCAATCAATACGGTACAGGTTTAATCAGGGCCTGGGGTATTGGTACCAAGGATAAAAACAATGGGATATTGGTTTTAGTTGCCCTGGATGATCACAAAGTTAGTATCAATACAGGCTATGGTGCCGAGGGTGCCGTTCCGGATATTGTTACTCATCAAATTATAGAGAACGATATTAAACCCAACTTTAAACAAAACAAATATTACGAGGGGCTTGACGCGGCAACCAACTCTTTGATTGCACAAATGAAAGGCGAATATAAAGCCGCCACCAAAAAACAGCGTGTTATTAATGATAATGGCGGTGGTAATGGCAACGGCATTGGTGTGATTGTAATTATTGTTGTAGTGATATTGGTTATTATATTCCGCAGCAGAGGCGGTGGTGGCGGGCATGTTATTGGCCGGGGTGGAAGTAGTAATCCGTTAATGTGGTTTTTGATGGGCTCGGCCTTGAGCGGCCGTGGTGGCGGGGGATTTTTTGGTGGCGGGGGCGGTGGTAGCTCTGGCGGTGGCGGAGGATTTGGTGGTTTTGGTGGCGGCAGCTCCGGCGGTGGCGGATCAAGCGGAAGCTGGTAATTCATTAGTCATTAGTCATTAGTCATTAGTCATTAGTCATTAGTCAAAATTGGCTTTGCTGATTATTGTTTTAAATTTGGGGTTTAATATCAACTATGCGTAATCTTACCTGGAAAAAACTGTCTTCAACTTATGTACATACCGGCCCCTGGGCCACTTTACGCCGCGATACTTGTGAACTGCCTGATGGCCGGATTAACGATAGCTATTATGTTTTAGAATATCCTAACTGGAGCAACGCTGTCGCTTTTACAGAGGAGGGGAAGATATTAATGGTTAGACAATACCGCCACGCGGCAGAAATTGTATCGTTAGAATTACCGGGGGGAGTAATTGAAAAAGGTGAAGACCCGGCAGATGCCATTAAACGCGAACTGCTTGAAGAAACAGGTTATAGTTTTGATGAAGTTGAACAGATAGCTGTTGTTTACGCTAACCCCGCTACCGGTAACAACCATACCTATTGTTATATAGCCAAAGGCGGTAAGAAAACGCACGCGCAAGATTTGGACGAACACGAGGACATTATTGTAGAAGAATATACCATTGCCGAGGTTAAACAACTATTGGCCGAAAACAAAATTGCACAAGCTCTGCATTGTACCAATTTGTTTTACGCGTTGATGAGGTTGGGTGAATTGAAATAAGACTAAGATTTCACTATTGTGTATATTGATGACAGAACTAATATCCCAATAAATACAGAGAGAGCAATCCATGTTAATTTTTTTAATGGATTCAAAAACAGCATTCTAAATTCTTCTTGTTTCTTAACATCTATTAGTTTATTAATTGTTACTGCTACAAATGAATTATTTATAACGTAAAATGTAACAGTTGCATGAATAACAAAAAAAAGGATAATCCAACTTTTTAGATTAAAATTTGACGTCCTAAGAGGGCCTTCAACAAATCCATCATGAGGTACAATTGTTTTGACTATTGTAAAATAGAAAATATAAAAAAAGTACCAGCAAAAGAAAGCAAACGGTATATAAGCATTTATTTTAAACAGGGTTGATTTTTTATCAGAAAGCCTGTTAAAGCTTAATACCAAATAAGTTTGATAGGACACAATAAGCCCCAAGCTTAAAACAGAAAGAACATTCGCAATAGCAAAACTAAGTGGATAATGAAATTCTAATATAATACAACCCAATATAAATGGTAAGAAAAGTAATATTATTTGCCCCTGATTTAGTTTGAATTTCATTGTTTTTAAGGTTCTATACTAATATACCATTCTAAAATCCAAATCATAAAAAAAGCGCATCTTAATTGAAGTGCGCTTTTTTTATGATTTGGAGAGTCAATTTAAGACATTTTTAATTTCTTTTGGATATCGGCTACGTAGCCTTTGAATTTTTTATCGGTATCGATCAGGTCTTCTACAGTTTGGCAGGCGTAAATTACTGTGGAGTGATCGCGGCCGCCGAAGAAGCTGCCGATTGATTTTAGTGAACTTTTGGTGTGTGCCTTGGCCAGGTACATTGATATTTGACGGGCCTGTACAATTTCACGTTTGCGGGTTTGTGATTTTACCATTTCTATCGGTACCTCAAAATATTCGCAAACCAGATTTTGAATGTATTCCATCGAGATCTCTTTAGTAGAGTTTTTGATGAAATTTTTGAGCATTTGCTTGGCCAGGTTCAAATCTATTTCCTTGCGGTTTAGGGTTGATTGTGCCAGCAAGGATACCATAGCGCCTTCAAGTTCGCGCACATTGTTATCTATGTTATGGGCTACATATTCTATTACCTCGTTTGGCAAGTCAATACCATCCTGGTAAATTTTGGTTTTTAGGATGGCCATACGGGTTTCCAGATCAGGGATCTGCAAATCTGCCGAAAGGCCCCATTTGAAACGTGATAGTAAGCGCTCCTCTAAACCGGCCAGATCTTTAGGCGCTTTATCTGATGTGATGATCAGTTGCTTGCCCGACTGGTGCAGGTGGTTGAAGATATGGAAAAAGAAATCCTGTGTTTTTTCTTTACCGGCAAAGTTGTGTACATCATCCATGATGAGCACATCAATAGCCTGGTAAAAATTCACAAAATCGTTAATGTTATTGTGTTTTAAGGCGTCAACAAATTGCTGGGTAAATTTCTCGCACGATACATATAATACCAGCTTATCTGGCAGGGTACGTTTGATCTCGTTACCGATGGCTTGTGCCAGGTGAGTTTTACCTAAACCAACACCGCCGTATATCATTAACGGGTTGAAAGATGTACCACCCGGTTTAGCGGCAACAGCATAACCTGCAGAGCGGGCCAGACGGTTACAATCGCCTTCGATAAAACTATCGAAAGTGTAATTGCGGTTTAATTGCGGATCAACCTGTAGCTTTTTTAATCCCGGTATCACAAAAGGATTTTTGATATCCTTATTGATAGAGATAGGGATGGGCATTGATTGATTTTTACCCTCGGCACCGTTTCCGTTTGATGGCATATTGGTAGTATATGGTTTGCTTGATGATGATTGCTCAACAACAATGTTATACTCCAAACGTCCTTCTTCGCCTAATTGTTTTTTTATTGTTTTACGTAGCAGGCCAACGTAGTGCTCTTCGAGCCATTCGAAGAAGAATAAACTTGGTACTTGTATGGTTAATACGCTACCCTCCATCCTTAAGGCTTTGATAGGCTCGAACCAGGTTTTAAAACTCTGGGCCGGGATGTTGTCCTTAATGATCTGCAAGCAGCTATTCCAAACGTTAGTACAAGTTTTTTCCATTTACTTTTTATTAATTTATTGATTTTCAAACCCCCTGCTTACCTTTTGAGGGGGCGGCTTGGGAACATCGAATATTGAAAAAAATATCTAACAAAAAAATTAATTTTTCAATTATTCAACAATACCTTATAAAGTGCTCTGTAACACGTTAGTTACTGCAAAATATGCTTTTTTATACGTTTAAACGCACAAAATGGTTGCGCACGACAAAATTTTCCTATAATTAAAATATTAAATTTTCAATTAAATCTGGGCTTTGGCGGGAGGGTAAAATTAAGATAAAAAAATGGTAAGAGCCTAATCAATTTTGAATTAAATTCAAGTTAGATTACTATTGCGATACGTGTAATAGATATCGATTAGTATTCGCCAAAAACTGAGCGCATTGTATTGGCAATTTCACCCAGGGTGGCATAACATTCAACCGCGGTTAGGATATATGGCATGAGGTTTTGGGTGCCTTTGGCCGCTTGCTTCAACTCACTTAATGCTTTTTGGACGGCAGAATTGTCGCGTTCGGCGCGTAACTGTTTTAATTTTTCGATCTGCATCAGGCGGATAGAATCGTCAACACGAAAAAGTTCGATACCTTTTTCTTCTTCCTGCGTAAAGCGGTTTACCCCTACTACAATCTGCTGGCCGCTCTCGATATCGTTTTGATGCTGATAGGCTGATCTGGCAATTTCTTGCTGCATGTAATCCTGCTCAATGGCCTTTACTGATCCGCCCATGGCGTCTATCTTATCTATATAGAGTTGCGCGGCGGCTTCAAGCTCATCGGTCAGGGTTTCTATAAAGTACGATCCTGCCAAAGGGTCAACGGTATCGGTAACACCACTTTCGTAGGCGATGATCTGTTGGGTACGCAGGGCAACTTTGGCGGCGGCTTCTGTTGGCAGGGACAGCGCTTCGTCATACCCATTGGTATGTAATGATTGTGTGCCACCCAAAACCGCGGCCATAGCCTGGTTGGTTACGCGCACAATGTTATTCATGGGTTGTTGGGCGGTAAGTGTAGAGCCGCCTGTTTGGGTATGGAAGCGCAGTTTTTGCGCGCCGGGGTCGGTCGCGCCAAGCTCTTTGGTAATATGCGCCCACATGCGGCGGGCGGCCCGGAACTTCGCTATTTCTTCGAAAAAGTTGTTATGACAATTAAAGAAAAACGAAAGACGCTTGGAGAACACATTAATATCCAAACCTTTTTCTATTGCCGCCTTTAAATAAGTTTTACCATTGGCCAAAGTAAAGGCCAGTTCCTGAACGGCGGTTGAGCCGGCTTCGCGGATATGGTAGCCTGATATGGAAATGGTGTTCCACTTGGGCACTTCATGGCTGCAATACTCAAACACATCGGTAATTAAGCGCATGGATTGCTGCGGCGGGTATATATAGGTACCGCGCGCGGCGTACTCTTTTAAGATATCGTTCTGGATGGTTCCGGAGATCTGGCTGATATCGGCTCCCTGCTTTTTGGCGAAGGCGATGTACATAGCCAGCAGGGTTGCCGCTGTGGCATTGATCGTCATGGAGGTGGTGATCTTTTGCAGATCGATACCATTGAACAGGATCTCGATATCTTTTAACGAGTCGATTGCTACGCCCACTTTACCTACTTCGCCATCGGCAAGATCATGATCGGAATCATAACCTATTTGAGTTGGCAAATCGAACGCTACGGAGAGGCCCATAGTGCCTTGACTTAAAAGGTAATGGTAGCGCTTGTTAGATTCTTCGGCGGTTGAAAAACCGGCGTATTGCCTCATCGTCCACGGGCGGCCGCGGTACATGTCTTTTTGAATCCCTCGTGTAAACGGGAACTCGCCTGGAAGTTCGTTCATTGGCTTATCGGCCTTTGTATAAACTTCGCGGATAACGATACCTGATGAGGTGCTGATCTTTTTATCTAACATGGCTGGATCAGAAAAACACTTCCATATCCTCGCGGATCACCGACAAGGCGATATCATAAGGATTTTCTTCGAGCATGGTTAAGTGGGTTAATACCACACGGCTCAAATCTAAACCGGTTGCACCTTCGGGTAAACCTTTAACCGCGTTTGTGATAATAGCTATGGTATCATCTTTTACCCGGCGGGTAACTCCCCAGGAGCGGGTGCTCACATAAATTTGCTGGGTTACATTGTGCTGAAACTCTTCGCGTAATTCGCTCACGGCCATGGTTTGCAGTTCGGCTGCGCTGTAAACTGTGCTATTTAAACGCAAAAGCATATTGGCCGGATTGGCGCGCTCAATAAACAATACTAAACGCTCGTAAGCCTGTAAACGTAAAGGGAGTATTTGTGTGGTGAGTGATTTTTTATACTCAAGCAGCTGGTATTTATCGGCTTTATCTAATTGTGGCTTAATGAGATAGTAAGCGGCACCAAATATAAGCATGCCTGCAACAAAGTACTTTATAACATCGAATATATATAAGTATGGTTCCATAATTTTTTGAAAATGTTAGTCGGGTGTCATAAACCTACACCGGGGAACAAAACTCCACATTTTGCCTTATATTTGCATATCAAAATAAAAATAAGATGAGTACTGCTATAGAAACCGCTGTTGCACCTGTTACATTCACTATTGGTGCTGTAAAAGAGCTTGTAAAATTAAAAGATCAGCAAGAGCTGAACGATGATTTTGGGTTGCGCATTGGCGTTGAAGGCGGCGGCTGCTCGGGCATGAGCTATGTTTTAGGTTTTGACCAGCCTAAAGACGGCGACCAGGTATTTTATATTGATGGCATTAAGGTTTATATGCACAAAGCGCATGGCTTGTACCTTGCCGGCATGCAGATTGATTTTCAGGATGGTTTGAATGCCCGTGGGTTTACTTTTAATAACCCGAATGCGGCGAGCACCTGTGGTTGCGGTACTTCATTTTCGGTATAGTCCCTAACCATCTAAAGGGAGAATTTATTTCTTACTATTTCCCCCCTTGCTACTTGGGCCTCTCTTAAAAATTAAGTCAGGTTGGAGTTAGAAAGTGTTTTTAAAACCTACTTTATCCCCCCTTTGCTGACTGAATCCATTCTTTATTTAAGTTAATGATCAGATAAAAAAAAGTTTTTAAAAACTTACTTTATCCCCCCTATAACTTATTCCAGTTATTTAAGTTATTGTTACCTGTTATCCCAAACAAAACAGCTAATCATATCTAAAGGGTCAGCAAAATCATACCAATCAGTTAAATCAAAGGTGAAAACAATTAACTTGCGCTATCAGTTAATTCCATCATGAAAGCTATCGTTATTACCCATCCTGGCGGACCGGAAGTTTTGCAGATACAGGATCGGCCTAAGCCTCTACCTAAAGCTGGCGAGGTGCTGATCAAAGTTGAAGCCGCAGGTGTTAACCGGCCAGACGTGGCGCAGCGTAAGGGCAACTATCCGCCGCCTGCAGGCGCTTCCGTTGATATACCGGGATTGGAGGTTGCGGGAACTATTGTTGAGCTTGGAGCCGATGTGAGGCGATGGAATATTGGTGACAAAATTTGCGCTTTGGTAATTGGCGCGGGTTATGCTGAGTATTGTGCCATCCCGGAAGGGCAATGCTTACCTGTTCCGGATAATTTGACGATGGTTGAAGCGGGATCATTACCTGAAACCTTTTTTACCGTTTGGAGCAATGTTTTTGATAGGGGCAATTTACAACCCGGCGAAAGCTTGCTGCTGCATGGCGGATCGAGCGGTATTGGGGTTACGGCTATCCAAATGGCTAAAGCTTTGGGCAGTACGGTTTATGTAACGGCGGGGAGTGATGACAAGCTCCGCTTTTGCGAAAAACTTGGCGCCGACCATGCCATTAATTACAAGACTGAGAACTTTAAGGACGCCATTTTAAAACTGACCGATAATAAAGGCGTGGACGTTATTTTAGATATGATCGGCGGCGATTATACGCCCGATAATATCAAATGCCTTGCGAATGACGGCAGACTGGTGCAGATCAATAGCATGAAAGGTAAAGAGGTTAAGCTTGATCTGGCTGAGGTGATGCGTAAGCGTTTGATCATTACCGGTTCCATGCTGCGCAGTAGAGATATTGAGTTTAAATCGGCTATAGCCCGGAATTTGGAGGAGCATATTTGGCCGCTGCTGGCATCGGGAAAGATCAAACCGGTGATCTATAAAACTTTTTCGGCCGAGCACGCTGCTGAGGCTCATAGGTTAATGGAGAGCAGTGAGCATATGGGGAAGATAGTGATTAGCCCCCTAACCCCCTGAAGGGGGAACTGATTTGCAAGTTTTATAGCAATCCAATTTCTGGACAAACAAAAAAGCCGTTCCATGAAAAGTGGAACGGCTTGATATAAAACTATGAATCACAATTATTATGGGAATGTTACACCGTTATAATTAGCAACGTTAACTTGTTGAAGGCTCGCTCCGTATTGGCTATTGATCACTTTAATAAATTCGTTAGCTACTATGGCATAACCGCGAGGGGTTAAGTGTACACCATCTAACGAGAAGATACCACCACTGATATAACCTGAATTAAGGTTTACACCGTTAATAACCAATCCGGTTGTTTTAACGTTGGTTAAGAAGGTAAAGGCATCAAACACCCCCAAACCTTTAGATGCTGCTACAGATTTGATAGTAGCGTTGTATGAGCTCACATAATCCTGAACTAAAGATATTTCGTTAGCATCTAACACATATTGAGTTTCGATAGGGTTACGCGGATCTAAACCATAAGGGTATGGATTGGTAGTAACACCACCAACTACAGTTGGTGCTCCCATTTTACTTGTAGGGAATGTTAAAACGATCAAATCGTTAGCCGTTGCTAAACGCGGAACATAGGTGGTAACGCTCGCGTTGTTTGATGCACGCGCATTGATGTATAAACCGGTTACAGTTGGTGCTGCTTTTTGCACACCTGCCAGTACGGCTGCTACGGTTACTGTAGTAAAGTACGGCACAGTTGTAACATCGGGTACGGTAGCGCAAACGCCTTTGGCGCCGGTTGCGGTTAATTTAGCAATTACGGCTGCGTATTTTGTAGCAAATACGGTTTTATCTGTTAAAACATCACCAGCTCCACCGCTTGTAGCATAACCTAACGCATCGTTATTACCTAACCAGTTGGTAAAAAAGGTGAACGATTTTGTAGTTACAAAATCCTGGTAAGATGTGGTAATGGTTGGGCTGCTGTTGGTGAACATACGCTCAAAGTAGCCGTTTGCATTACCATAACCAGGATTATCAACATCGTTTAATTTAATGCCCGGTACACCATAGTTTTCTAAAGCACCTGTATATTTTGTAAACAATACATAGGTACTTGGGCCTAAAGTTATAGTGCCCCTAACAGCCGTTTGCGGCACATCTGCTAATATTGGTGAGCCATTGGCATCAAAACCTGTTAGTTTTTTGTAGCCAGAACCACTGGCCTGAGCAGCATCAAACAATGGCTGACCGAAGCTGCCACCGCCTACGGCCTGCATTTGCGCTGCTATCATGCTCGGGAATGAATTTTGCTGACCGGCAAGGTATAAACCGCCATCGGCATAGCCTGACGTTAGGGAGTTACCCACGGCAATGTACCTTGTAAAATCGGCAGAGCCTTTGCTGGGGGTTGGCGCATCAATTGTTGGCTTACAGGCGGCGATGCTTGCCGTTGCTGCCAGTATATATAAGTAATGTTTAAAATTCTTCATATTGTTATTGATTAAATAAGATTACCAGTGATAAGCAAGTGATATACCCGGAATAAATACGTTAGTTTGGAAGGTACCCGATAGTTGAGATTCGATGTTGGTTTGGGTACGTGGATTTACGTGCTCGTATTCGAACGACAGATCAAGATCTAAGCTTTTAGCAACCTTGTAGCCTAAACCACCCGTAACGTAATACCTGTTGGCATCAGGAGCTTCAGGGGTTACATAACCGTCCTGAACCGGAGTTATACCATAACCGCCACCAAAACGTAAGGCTGTTTTTGTGGTCGCTTTGTATTCGGCGCCACCTCTAAAGGCAAAACCATCACGGTAATTACGGGCAGAGCGTGTATTTTGCAATGCAGCTGTAGTTGTACTGTAAGTAAAATCTAACGAAGTGTATGGGGTCCAGTCAACGTAGTTAATATCTATAGCCAACGTCCAATCTTTAGAAGGATAGAAACCTAAGCCCAATGTCATGGTTGATGGTAGAGGGATTGATGCGGCGAAGGTTCCGTTAGGGAAACTGCTTGTTAATGCATTTGGAACTGTGAAAGTGGTTTTACCCGCTTCTATTTTGGTATCAACCTGTGAGCGATAGGTTAAACCAACTGTCATACCAACTTCGGTTTTGATGTAAATACCAGCATTCCAACCGTAGCCGTGGCCGCTGCCGTCTAATTCGGCTTTACCATCAGCAGCGCCTGCGCTGGCCAACGGAATAGCTTTAGTTAAGTTTACCTTACCGTAGTTATAAACAAAACCACCGCCAATACTAATATAATCGGCCAGTTTAATACTTAAAGTAGGTTGAAAATAAATCGCCTTAAGATCAAGGCTCTCTAATACGTATTTACCTTGCCAGCTATTGCCCCAATCCGTTAAACCACCAAATGGTGTATATACACCGAGGCCCAATTTCCATGGTGCATTTTTTGGCCCCCAAACTGCATAGGCTGTAAATGGTGTAGCTACTTTATTGGCAACATTATATTGGGTACTGCTACCCGCTGGTAAAAAAGCTGATTTAAACAGAAGTGGACTTACGCCCCCCTGGATATAATTTTCGGGCAGCATGGCTACTGCTCCGGGGTTAAACAATACAGAAGCCCCATCCTGTACCAACGCTGCACCTGTGTGCCCCATTCCAATTTGCTTTTGTCCGTGCAAATTAACCTGAAAACCTTGCGCCATGCCTAAAAAAGGCACAAACGTAAGCCCGATCAATAGTATTCTTCTCATAATTTTTAGTTTACGCCCGGTTTATGGGGTATTAATTGGTTTATTATACAAACATAATAAATAATTACTTTTACTATGCATACATAGTAAATTTTTTGATTATTTTTTTTATCCGCAACAAATGGTGCTTAAATGGCAATAAAAGCAGTAAAGCGCTATTTTCTTCACAATAAATACTGCGTTAAAGCACGGGTTTGGCAGTGTTTAAAATGTTGTGCATAAAATATTTAATTGGGTGTTTGATTATCGGTTATAAAGCGTATTTTTGCAACCCGTAAATAGACTTGGTTTATCAAGGATTTAATAATATAAAGAATTACCAAAAAATAGTATGCCAAACATTGGAAAAATATCGCAAATCATTGGTCCGGTAGTTGACGTTAGCTTCGCTGATGACGCTCAATTGCCACGTATCTTTGACGCTTTAGAGATCACGAAAGACAACGGACAGAAGATTGTTCTTGAAGTTCAACAACATTTAGGTGAAGATCGTGTACGTGCCATCGCGATGGACTCGACTGACGGGTTACTGCGCGGTATGCCGGTACTTGATACCAAATCACCTATTAAAATGCCTGTTGGCGATCAAATTAAAGGTCGTTTGTTAAACGTTGTAGGCCAGGCTATTGATGGTATCGATCAATTAGATAATTCAGTTGGTGCCCCTATCCACGCTAAACCGCCAAAGTTTGATGAGTTATCAACCGAAACTGAGGTTTTATTTACAGGTATCAAGGTTATCGATTTGATCGAACCTTATGCAAAGGGTGGTAAAATTGGTTTATTCGGTGGTGCCGGTGTAGGTAAAACCGTATTGATCATGGAGTTGGTAAACAACATCGCGAAAGCATATGCTGGTTTATCGGTATTTGCCGGTGTAGGTGAGCGTACCCGTGAGGGAAATGACTTGCTACGTGAGTTTATCGAATCAAACGTAATTAACTATGGTGACGCTTTCAAACATTCAATGGAAGAAGGCGGATGGGATCTATCAGTAGTTGATAAAGAAAAATTAAAAGAATCAAAAGCAACATTGGTTTTCGGCCAGATGAACGAGCCTCCTGGTGCACGTGCACGTGTGGCTCTGTCAGGTTTGACGGTTGCTGAATATTACCGTGACGGTGATGGCGAAGGCCAGGGAAAAGATATCCTTTTCTTCGTTGATAACATCTTCCGCTTTACGCAGGCAGGTGCTGAGGTATCAGCGTTATTGGGTCGTATGCCATCAGCGGTAGGTTACCAGCCAACACTGGCTACCGAAATGGGTTTGATGCAAGAACGCATCACATCAACCAAACGCGGTTCAATTACATCAGTACAAGCGGTATACGTACCTGCGGATGATTTAACTGACCCTGCACCGGCAACAACGTTTGCCCACTTGGATGCTACCACTTCATTATCACGTAAAATTGCCGAGTTAGGTATCTATCCTGCGGTTGATCCATTAGATTCAACTTCACGTATCCTAAGTGCTGCTATTTTAGGTGATGAGCATTACAATACAGCTCAACGTGTGAAAGAAATTTTACAACGTTACAAAGAACTTCAGGATATCATTGCCATTTTAGGTATGGATGAGTTATCCGAAGAAGATAAATTAACGGTAACCCGCGCTCGTCGTGTTCAACGTTTCTTATCACAACCATTCCACGTGGCCGAGCAATTCACCGGATTAAAAGGTGTATTGGTTGACATTAAGGATACCATTAAAGGTTTCAACATGATTATGGATGGTGAAGTTGATGAGTACCCTGAAGCAGCATTTAACTTAGTAGGTACTATTGAGGATGCTATTGAAAAAGGTAAGAAACTATTAGCGGAAGCGAATAACTAAGATTTGAATACATAAATGTGAGATTTGAGATAAACTCGAATCTCACATTAAAATAAAGGATCTGAGTTAGTCTGTTTGAGAAAACATCTCATATCTTACATCTCAAATCTCATATCTAAACAAAATGAATTTAGAAATACTTACTCCCGATAAAAAAGTGTTTGAAGGCGAGGTTAGATCGGTAACCGTACCCGGTGCTATGGGATCATTCGAAATATTGAACAACCACGCTCCTATCATCTCAACTTTGGATGATGGTAAACTGATCGTTCGCGGAAGCGGGAAAGAAGAAGTTTACCTGATTAAAGGTGGTGTTGTTGAAGTATTGAACAACAAGGTAATGGTTTTAGCTGAGGGTATTATTCATCGATAATTCTATCGATAGGAAAACTTATTTTAAAAGCCTCTCGATATAAATATCGGGAGGCTTTTTTTATGTCATCAGAATTCAAGTTTTTCAGACTCGCCCCTCGTTTTAGGCAGAATTTTACCTTTTTATACCAATTACGATTTCGGTATACCGTATACCAAAAGTAACTTTGGTATACGGTATACCGATAATAATTTTCATATAAGGCATATTACAAAATAAAATATGCAATTTAAACGCCAGGCAGAATTATATACTTATTTCAAAAAAATCAAATTAGCTATTGCACCTGTATCATTAAGTATTTAACTTACAGATATACAATTTAACCCGCAGATGAACCCAAAATCAGTACAGCAAACAAGCGCTATTGACACATACTTATTAAGTGTGGTCAGCAATGCACTGCTCAGTATTCTGGGTATACAAATCGCACTGATTCTGATTCCGGTGCATACAGGGGATAAGCGTTTTAACCAATAACAAACAAAATATAAAAGCGACGCCTTCCCCACTAAAATAGAGAAGGCGTTTTTTGTAAAGACTAAATTTAAACATCAGCTACTATATATAATAACATGAGTTCGACAACAGATACCATACAGGATATAGAATTGAACAAGTACAGTAAAGTATTAACGCAAGACCCAACTCAACCTGCGGCACAAGCCATGCTTTACGGCATTGGTTTAACCGAGGATGATATGAAGAAAGCTCAGATTGGTATTGCCAGCATGGGTTACGATGGTAATACCTGCAACATGCACCTGAACGATTTAGCCGCCATTGTTAAAGAAGGTGTTTGGAAAGAAGACCTGGTAGGACTAATATTCAACACTATTGGCGTGAGCGATGGTATGAGTAATGGTACCGAAGGTATGCGTTACTCGTTAGTGAGCCGCGATGTTATTGCCGATTCTATAGAAGCTGTTTGTGGCGCCCAATATTACGATGGTTTAATTGCCTTGCCCGGATGTGATAAAAATATGCCGGGTACAATTATGGCAATGGGCCGTTTAAACCGTCCATCAATTATGGTATACGGTGGTACTATTAAACCCGGCCACTATAAAGGCGAAGATTTAAATATTGTTTCGGCTTTCGAAGCTTTAGGTAAAAAGATAGCTGGCCAGTTAGACGATTTTGATTTTAAAGAGATCATTAAAAATGCCTGCCCAAGCGCTGGCGCTTGTGGTGGCATCTATACAGCTAATACCATGGCCGCTGCTATTGAGGCTTTGGGTATGAGCTTGCCTTACTCCTCTTCAAATCCCGCCTTGAGCGACGAGAAAAAAGCGGAATGTTTAGCAGCAGGTGCGGCTGTAAAAGAGTTATTGGCTAAAGATATTAAGCCAAGCGATATCATGACCCGCGCGGCATTCGAAAATGCTATAGTAACCATTATGGTTTTAGGCGGATCAACAAACGCGGTATTGCACTTAATTGCCATGGCAAAAAGTGTTGATGTGAAATTAACGCAAGATGATTTCCAGACGGTAAGTAACCGCATCCCTGTTTTGGCAGATATGAAGCCAAGCGGTAAATATATGATGGAAGACCTGCACAAAGTAGGCGGCGTACCGGCGGTAATGAAATACTTACTTGCACAAGGCTGGTTAGATGGTAGCTGTTTAACCGTTACCGGGAAAACAATTGCCGAGAACTTAGAATCGGTACCAGCATTTGACTTTGATACACAAAAAGTGATATGGCCTGTTGAGGCTCCGGTTAAAGCTACCGGCCACTTACAAATATTATACGGTAACCTTGCCGAAGGTGGCAGCGTTGCCAAGATCAGCGGTAAAGAGGGTACACACTTTGAAGGCCCCGCTCGTGTATTTGATGGCGAGTTTGAATTAATTGCAGGTATACAAAGCGGTAAAGTTAAGGCTGGCGATGTAGTTGTTATTAAAAACGTAGGCCCTAAAGGCGCTCCGGGTATGCCCGAAATGTTGAAACCAACATCGGCCATATTTGGCGCTGGTTTAGGTAGTTCAGTAGCTTTGATTACCGATGGGCGTTTTAGCGGTGGCACGCACGGTTTTGTGGTAGGCCACATCACACCGGAATGTTTTGATGGTGGATTATTAGGCTTGGTTAATGATAATGATCCTATTATTATTGATGCCATTAACAATACTATCGACGTAAAAATTAGCGATGAGGAAATTGCGAAACGTCGCGCGGCATGGGTACAGCCAAAACTCCGAGTCAGCAAAGGTTTGTTATATAAATATGCCAAATCGGTAAGTACAGCTGCAGAAGGTTGTGTTACTGATGAATAGGCCCTACCCCCCTAAAGGGGGAACAAGAGTGATAGATAATTAACAGAAGAGAAATCCGAAATCGAAAATTCGATATCCGAAATGAATAAAGACATGGAAGTTGCACAACAGGAATTAGCAGTTGAACCGAAGAAAAAAGAAACCGTAAACGTTTCTGGTTCAGTCGCCTTATTGGAAGCGCTAATAGCCGAAGGTACCGAAACTATTTTTGGTTACCCGGGCGGCGCCATAATGCCTATTTACGATGCATTGTACGACTATAATGATAAATTACAACACATACTGGTTCGCCACGAGCAAGGTGGTATTCACGCTGGCCAGGGCTACGCCCGTACATCAGGCAAAGTAGGCGTTGTTTTCGCGACAAGCGGACCTGGCGCTACCAACCTGATCACCGGTTTGGCTGATGCTCAGATTGACAGCACACCTTTAGTATGTATCACCGGGCAAGTATTCGCGCACCTTTTAGGTACCGATGCTTTCCAGGAAACTGATGTGATCAACATTACCACCCCCGTTACCAAATGGAACTACCAGGTAACCGACGCTAATGAGATTCCTGAAGTTATCGCCAAAGCATTCTATATCGCTAAAAGCGGCAGACCAGGACCGGTTTTGATAGATATTACCAAAAATGCCCAAATACAAAAGTTTGATTTTGAAGGTTATGTAAAATGTAATCATATCCGGAGCTACAGGCCAAAACCTATCATCCGCCATACTTATATTGAGCAGGCGGCAGCGTTGATCAATAGCGCTAAAAAGCCATTCATCTTATTCGGACAGGGTGTAATATTAGGCAGTGCCGAGCAAGAGTTTAAGGCCTTTGTTGAAAAGAGCGGTATCCCTGCAGCATGGACAGTTTTAGGTGCAGGAGCTATCCCTACAGATCACCCTTTAAACGTGGGTATGTTAGGTATGCACGGTAACTACGGCCCTAATGTTTTAACTAACGAGTGCGATGTATTGATCGCTATCGGGATGCGTTTTGACGACCGTGTTACAGGCCGTTTAGATAAATATGCCAAACAGGCCCAGGTTATCCATTTGGATATTGACCCTGCCGAGATCGACAAAAACGTAAAATCAACCGTTCCGGTTTGGGGCGATTGTAAAGAAACCCTTCCCCTGTTAACCAAATTGGTTAAAGAGAAAGAACATGCAGCATGGTTAGCCCTATTTAACGATTATACCCGTAAAGAGGTTGAAGCTGTTATTCATGATGAATTGAACCCAACAAGTGGTGAAATGACCATGGGCGAGGTTATCAACCAATTAAACGCGATAACTAAAGGTGAGGCTATTATTGTTACTGATGTTGGCCAGCACCAAATGGTGGCTTGCCGTTATGCCAAGTTTAACAATACCCGCAGTAATGTTACCAGTGGTGGTTTAGGTACAATGGGCTTTGCTCTACCTGCCGCCATAGGCGCTAAGTTTGGCGCTCAGGATAAAACGGTTGTTGCCATTATTGGCGATGGCGGTGTGCAGATGACTATTCAAGAATTAGGCACCATTATGCAAAGTGGTATTGATGTGAAGATCATCATTCTGAATAATCGTTTCCTGGGTATGGTTCGCCAATGGCAGGAGTTGTTTAACGAACGTCGTTACTCTTTTGTTGATATTCAAAGTCCCGATTTTGTGGCTGTAGCTGCTGCTTACCGCATTGCAGGTAAAAAGATAGATGAGCGTGAAGAATTGATACCTGCTTTAACCGAAATGTTGAACCACAAAGGTTCTTTCCTTTTAGAAGTTTTTGTTACTAAAGAGAACAATGTATTCCCGATGGTTCCACAAGGTTGCAGCGTAAGCGAGATACGTTTGAAGTAAGATTAAGGAGCAAGGAACAAAGATCAAAGAAACAGCATCATGAGCGAGCAATTAACAGATAGACAAGAATATAACATAACGGTTTATACCGAAAACCAGATAGGGTTATTGAACCGTATCGCTATCATTTTCACCCGTCGTAAAATAAATATAGATAGCCTTAACACTTCACCTTCAGAGATCGAAAGTATTCACCGTTTTAATATCGTAATAACCGAATCGGAAGATGTGGTGCGGAAACTTTGCCGCCAGATTGAAAAACAGGTTGAGGTATTGAAAGTGTACTACCATACCAACGAAGATGTGATTTGGCAGGAACTGGCTTTGTACAAAGTATCTACAGACATCATCGCCGAAAAGGTAAGCGTTGAGCGTTTATTACGAGAGAACGGCGCCCGCGCGGTAGTGATCCGTAAAGATTATACAGTGTTCGAAACAACCGGTCACCGTGAGGAAACAGATCAGTTGATCAAAATACTTCAACCTTTTGGCCTGATAGAATTTGTACGCAGCGCCCGTGTAGCTATTATTAAAGATAGCGAAGGCTTTAACAGCAAACTGCGTGAGTTTGAGCGTTTAGAACCAGGTGAAGATGTTTACGAAAACGAATACCTGAACAAAGGCGAGAAAGTGTTCACGATGTAAGCTTGAAGCATAAAAATGACAGATCAGGTAACCATAGATACACAACCGGTAGCATACCCGGCAATTAAAGAAGATACGGAGCGTCACAATTTTACGATGCCGTCTGAAACTTTAACCTGCTCTTTGTTACGCACCTTGGCGGCTTCAAAACCGGCTGGCAGGTTTTTGGAATTGGGTACCGGTACAGGTTTATCAGCCGCCTGGATATTGGATGGTATGGATCGGGCATCCAAGTTAACATCGATAGATAATAATGTGGATGTGCTGATCATCGCACAAAAGCATTTAAAAGATAACCGCTTAACACTGATATGTGCCGATGGTAATGACTGGATAACCGATAACAGCGGTAATAAATACGATTTCATATTTGCCGATGCATGGCCTGGTAAATACCATATGCTGAACGAAACGCTGGCGATGTTGAATAAAGGCGGAATGTATATCATTGATGATATGTTGCCCCAGCCAAACTGGCCCGCAGGTCACCAGGAATTAGTAAACCAGTTGATAGTTGATCTGGAAGAGTGCGAAGATCTGATCATCACCAAACAAAACTGGGCATCAGGCATCGTAATTTGTGTAAAAAAGTAGTAGAGAGTATAAATTAAAAATCAACAAATAAACAATAGTATGGAACCGGTGGAAGCAAAACCCATCGGTGAAATCAAAAAACAAATCAAAATCATGGCAATACTAAATTTCGGCGGAACTGATGAGAATGTAGTAACCCGCGAAGAGTTCCCGTTAGCTAAAGCACAGGAAGTATTAAAAAACGAAACTGTAGCGGTTATCGGTTACGGTGTACAGGGCCCAGGTCAGGCGCTTAACCAAAAAGACAATGGCATCAACGTAATTGTTGGTCAGCGTAAAGATTCAAAATCATGGGACAAAGCAGTTCGTGATGGTTTTGTACCGGGCGAAACTCTTTTTGAAATTGAAGAAGCGTTAGAAAAAGGAACCATCATTTGCTACCTATTGAGCGATGCAGCTCAGATAGCTTTATGGCCAACTGTTAAAAAACACTTAACTCCGGGTAAAGCATTATATTTTTCTCACGGTTTTGGTATTACTTTTAAAGAGCAAACCGGCATCATCCCTCCTGCTGATGTGGATGTATTTTTGGTTGCTCCAAAAGGGTCTGGTACTTCATTGCGCCGTATGTTCTTGCAAGGTCGCGGCTTAAACTCAAGCTACGCTATCTTCCAGGATGCTACAGGTAAAGCGTCTGATCGTGTTATCGCTTTGGGTATCGCGGTTGGTAGCGGTTACTTGTTCGAAACCAACTTCAAAAAAGAAGTATATAGCGATTTAACTGGCGAGCGTGGTACTTTGATGGGATGTATCCAGGGTATCTTCGCAGCTCAGTACGATGTATTACGCAGCAAAGGTCACACACCATCAGAAGCTTTCAACGAAACTGTTGAAGAATTAACTCAATCGTTAATGCCATTAGTTGCAGAAAACGGTATGGATTGGATGTATGCTAATTGCTCAACTACAGCACAACGTGGTGCTTTGGATTGGTGGAAAAAATTCCGTGATGCTACTAAACCGGTATTCGAAGAATTATACGAAAGCGTTGCTACAGGTAAAGAATCACAACGTTCTATCGACAGCAATAGCCAACCGGATTACCGCGAAAAACTGGATGCTGAATTAGCAGAACTACGCGATAGCGAACTTTGGCAAGCAGGCAAAACTGTACGCAGTTTACGCCCTGAGAACCAACCGGTAGAAGCATAATATTTAAGACAGTATCAAGTAGCGAGTATCAGGTATCAAGAGTAAAATCTCAAACCATACTAACTACTTGATACTTGATACTTGATACTAACTACTCGATACTAACCAGATGAAATGGAACGCTGAATTATACGATCAAAAGCACGCCTTTGTATCCCAGTTTGGGGAGAACGTGGTTGATTTACTGGAAGTAAAACCCGGTGAGCGTATCCTTGATATTGGTTGTGGTACGGGTTATTTGGCAAATCACATTCAAAGCTTAGGTGCCGATGTTGTTGGTACCGATCTATCTCCGGATATGATCGCGAAAGCAAAAGCTACCTACCCTGATGTTAAGTTTGAAGTTGCCAACGCATCTGATTTTAGTTTCGATAAAAAGTTTGATGCCGTATTTAGTAACGCGGCATTGCATTGGGTAAAAGATCATGATGGCATGATGCGCTCTGTTTACAACAGCCTTAAACCCGGCGGCCGCTTTGTTGCCGAAATGGGAGGCAAAGGCAATGTTGGTTTACTGATAGCAGCCACCAAACAGGTTTTAGAAAAATACGGTTACCACAAACAAACCGAGATAGAGTTATGGCGCTTCCCATCGTTAGGTGAATATTCCCGCGAACTGGAGCAGCATGGTTTTAGAGTAACCTTCGCCATTCACTTTGACAGGAAAACTCCTTTACAGGATGGCGATCAGGGTGTAGCAAAATGGATAACCATGTTTGGCTCACCATATTTTGAAGGCGTTAACGCCGAACACAAGCAAGAAATGCTTAAAGAAATTACAGAGATACTACGTCCATCTTATTGTGAAGACGGACAATGGTACTCTGATTATAAGAGATTACGCTTTGTAGCGGTAAAGGAGTTGTAAGTTTTCAGTTGTGAGTTAACAACTCACAATAAAAACCAACAACCATCAACTATAAGCTAAACAGAATAAGAACTGAAAACTGTCAACTAAAAACTGACAACTAAATAAAAAAGACATGTTACACGATCCGAACCATATCTATATTTTCGACACTACGCTGCGCGATGGCGAGCAAGTGCCCGGTTGCCAGTTGACAACCCCTGAAAAAGTTGAAATTGCTAAGGAACTGGAAGCCCTCGGTGTTGATGTTATCGAAGCGGGTTTCCCGGTATCAAGTCCTGGTGATTTTTTAAGCGTTGTTGAAATTTCAAAGGCGGTTAAAAATCCTACCATTTGCGCGCTTACCCGCGCTAATAAGGGCGATATTGATGTAGCTGTTGAAGCTTTAAAATATGCGAAGACTCCGCGTATCCATACGGGTATCGGTTCATCTGATATGCACATCAAATACAAATTTAACAGCACCCGCGAAGAGATCTTGGAGCGTGCCGTTGAAGCGGTTAAGTATGCCAAAAAATCCGTCGAAGATATTGAATTTTATGCCGAGGATGCCGGCCGTGCCGATGTGGAATATTTGGCTAAGATGGTAGAGTCGGTCATCGCGGCAGGTGCAACTGTTGTAAACATCCCGGATACCAACGGTTATTGCCTGCCCGATCAGTACGGTTCAAAAATAAAATACCTTAAAGAGAACGTTAAAAATATAGACAAGGCCATTATCTCGGTTCATTGTCATAATGATTTAGGATTGGCGACAGCCAACTCCATAGCCGGTTTACAAAACGGCGCCCGCCAGGTAGAATGTACCATTAACGGCATAGGCGAACGCGCCGGAAACACATCAATGGAAGAAGTAGTGATGATACTAAAAACACACTACGGCTTAGGCTTAACCAGCACCATCAACACCAAACACTTTTTTGAGTTAAGCAACATGGTAAGCAGCATGATGCGTATGCCTGTGCAGCCCAACAAAGCTATTGTAGGCGCTAATGCATTCGCACATAGCTCTGGCATACACCAGGATGGTTTTTTAAAGCATCGCGAAAACTACGAGATCATTTCTCCGGAAGATGTAGGTTTCCCTAACGCCAGTATTGTATTAACCGCACGCAGCGGAAGGCATGCCTTAAAATTCCATTTGGCGCGTTTGGGCCATCATTTGGATAAGGGTGAGCTTGACCTTACTTACAAAACCTTTTTAACCCTGGCCGATAGCAAGCTGGATATTACCGACGAAGATTTGTTGATGTTGGTAGGTGCAGGTAAATTAGTATAATCAGTTATTATAAAATAGCTTAATAAAATAGAATTAAAATGAGCAAGACATTATTTGATAAGGTGTGGGACACTCACGTAGTACGTAAAATTGAAGGTGGACCCGATGTGTTATTTATTGATCGCCATCTTATCCACGAAGTTACCAGCCCTGTTGCCTTTTTAGGTTTAAAAAGCAGGGGTATTAAAGTGTTGTACCCTAACCGCACATTTGCTACGGCAGATCACAACACCCCTACTATTAACCAGCATTTGCCGGTTGCCGATCCATTATCGGCCAACCAGTTAAAGGCTTTGGAAACTAATTCTAATGAATATGGTATCAGCCACTGGGGTTTAGGTCACCAAAAAAATGGTATCGTTCACGTGGTAGGTCCTGAATATGGAATTACCCAACCGGGCGCAACCATAGTTTGTGGCGATTCGCATACATCAACGCATGGTGCATTTGGCGCTATCGCTTTTGGTATCGGTACATCAGAGGTTGAAATGGTACTTTCTACCCAGTGCATTATGCAGCCTAAGCCTAAAAAAATGCGCATTAATGTAAATGGCAAAATGGGTGTAGGTGTTACACCTAAGGATGTTGCCTTGTTCATCATATCACAACTAACCACATCGGGTGCAACAGGTTACTTTGTTGAGTACGCCGGTGAGGTTTTTGAGAACATGAGCATGGAAGGCCGTATGACGGTTTGTAACCTGAGTATTGAAATGGGTGCCCGCGGTGGTATGATAGCTCCGGATGAAACTACCATTAACTACGTTAAAGGCCGTGAGTTTAGCCCTAAAGGCGAAGCATGGGATAAAGCATTAGCTTATTACAAAACCTTAAAAACTGATGCTGATGCTGTTTTTGATAAAGAATTAACTTTTGATGGTTCATCTATCGAGCCAATGATCACCTACGGTACAAACCCGGGTATGGGTATGGGTATTTCGCACGAGATTCCGGATGCAGCTCACGCAGAGGGTGGCGCAACTACCTATGCAAAATCATTAGGTTATATGGGTTTCCACGAAGGTGAATCTATGATAGGCAAAAAGGTTGATTTTGTGTTTGTTGGAAGCTGTACTAATGGCCGTATTGAAGATTTCAGAGCATTTACTTCCCTTGTAAAAGGCAAGCACAAAGCCGATGATGTTACCGTTTGGTTAGTACCAGGCTCGCACATTGTTGAGGCTCAGATTAAAGAAGAAGGTTTACTGGATATATTAACCGAGGCAGGTTTTGAATTGCGCCAGCCGGGTTGCTCCGCTTGTTTAGCCATGAACGATGATAAAGTTCCGGCTGGTAAATACGCGGTGAGTACCTCAAACAGAAACTTTGAAGGCAGACAAGGGCCAGGTTCACGCACGATGTTAGCAAGCCCTTTAGTGGCAGCAGCAGCGGCAGTTACCGGTGTAGTTACCGATCCGAGAACGTTAATTGAAGAACTTGTCTAACACAAAAAAAGAAACAAAATGGCTTACGATAAATTTAATATAATAACAAGCACAGCGGTTCCATTACCTATAGAGAATGTGGATACCGACCAGATCATCCCTGCCCGCTTTTTAAAAGCGACAGAGCGTGTTGGATTTGGAGATAACCTTTTCCGTGATTGGAGATACAATCCGGATAATTCACCTAAACAGGATTTTGTACTGAACAATCCCACTTATAGTGGTAAAATACTGGTTGGTGGCAAAAACTTTGGTTCGGGCTCATCCCGTGAGCACGCTGCATGGGCTATTTATGATTATGGTTTCCGTGCTGTGGTATCCAGCTTTTTCGCGGATATCTTTAGGAACAACTGTTTGAACATTGGTGTATTACCGGTACAGGTTAGTGCGGAATTTGCTGATAAGATCTTTTCGGCTATCCATGCTGATCCAAAAACAGAGTTGGAAATAAACCTACCGGAGCAAAGCATCACGCTTTTATCAACAGGGGAAAAAGAGTCGTTTGACATTAGCCCGTATAAAAAAGATAACATGATAAATGGCTTTGATGATATTGATTATCTGCAAAGCATTAAAGGCGAAATTGAAGAGTTTGCTGCAAACCTTCCTCTTTAACAGGAATATATAACAGAGCGCCTCATTACCAATTTGAGGCGCTTTGATAAAACCAAACCTAAGAAATCCTGTAATGACAAGAAGGAAAATTGAGATAATGGATACTACACTTCGCGATGGAGAACAAACATCGGGAGTATCATTTTCTGTTTCTGAAAAGCTGACCATCACGCAATTACTATTAGAAGAGCTATTGGTTGACCGTGTGGAGATCGCTTCGGCCCGTGTGTCTGAAGGTGAATTTCAGGCGGTTAAAAATGTGTTAAGCTGGGCGCACCGAAACGGTTATGCCGACAAAATAGAGGTTTTAACCTTTGTTGATAATGGAGTATCTATTGAGTGGATGGTAAACTCTAATGCCAAAGTTCAAAACCTGCTGACCAAAGGCTCCATGAACCACCTTACGCATCAGCTTAAAAAAACACCGGAACAACATTTTACCGAGATCAAACAGGTGATTGAACTGGCCCAAAGTAAAGGTATTGCTACAAACGTTTACTTGGAAGACTGGAGCAATGGCATGCGCAACTCGCCAGACTACGTTTTTGAGATGCTTGATTTTTTGGCGACACAACCTGTTAAAAGGATACTTTTACCTGATACTTTAGGTATATTAACTCCAGCGGAAACCTTTAAATTCCTATCATCTATCAAATCGAAATACCCGGCTACCCATTTTGATTTCCATGCGCATAACGATTACGACTTGGGTACGGCAAACGTTTTAGAGGCTGTGAAGGCCGGAATAGATGGCTTGCACTTAACTGTTAACGGTATGGGCGAACGGGCAGGTAACGCGGCAATGGCAAGTGTGATAGCGGTGATTAAAGATTTTGTACCCGAAGTTGAAATGCACCTGAAGGAATCGTCTATCTACAAGGTGAGTAAACTGGTTGAAACTTTTTCGGGTATCCGGATACCATCCAATAAACCTATTGTTGGCGAAAATGTGTTTACCCAAACAGCGGGCATCCATGCCGATGGCGATAACAAAAACAACCTTTATTTTAACGACTTGCTGCCCGAGCGATTTGGCCGTAAGCGTGAGTATGCCCTGGGTAAAACATCAGGCAAAGCCAATATCGAAAAAAACCTGCAAGAGTTAGGTTTAAAGCTGAATGATATCGATCTGAAAAAAGTAACCCAACGCGTAATTGAATTGGGCGACAGGAAAGAAACGGTTACCAAAGAAGATCTGCCGTACATCATCTCGGATGTGCTGGATAGCAATTTGTATGAGGATAAGGTTATCGTAGAATCGTATGTGTTGATGAACGCGATGGGTTTACGTCCATCGGCAACCATATTGGTAACTATTGATGGCGAGCAATTTGAAGAAAATGCGCAGGGCGATGGTCAGTTTGACGCTTTTATGAACGCGTTGGCCAAAGTGTATGCCAAAAAAAGTAGGTGTTTACCTAAACTGATAGACTACGCGGTACGCATAGCACCCGGTAGCAGCAGTGATGCCTTGTGTGAAACCATCATAACCTGGGAAACCGAGCATAAGAAATTTATCACCCGTGGGTTGGATTCGGACCAAACGGTTTGCGCTATTAAGGCTACCCAAAAAATGCTGAACATTATTTAGATTAAGGAGCAAAGCACAAAGATTAAAGACAAATACCAATCAAAATATAACACAATCATAAAATGAAATTGAATATCGCCCTTTTAGCAGGAGATGGAATTGGCCCTGAGGTAATTGACCAGGCCGTTAAGGTATCGGATGCTGTAGCCAAAAAGTTCGGCCACGAAATTGTATGGACGTCGGCTCTAACGGGCGCAGCTGCCATTGATGCCGTTGGTGAGCCTTACCCAGATTCTACACACGAAGTTTGTATGGCTGCCGATGCGGTATTATTTGGCGCTATCGGTCACCCGCGTTTTGATAATGATCCTAAAGCAACCGTTCGTCCGGAGCAAGGCTTGTTAAAAATGCGTAAAAAGCTGGGCCTGTTCGCAAACGTTCGTCCTACTTTCACCTTCCCTTCCCTCATTGATAATTCTCCGTTAAAACGTGAGCGTATCGAGGGTACGGATCTGATCATTCTACGTGAGTTAACAGGGGGTATCTATTTTGGCGAACGTGGTCGTAAAGATGATGGTAACACCGCATTTGATACCTGTACTTATACCCGTGCCGAAGTTCAGCGTTTAGCTAAGTTAGGCTTTGAAATGGCCATGACCCGTAGCAAAAGACTTTGCTGTGTAGATAAAGCCAACGTATTGGAAACATCACGCTTATGGCGCGAAACCGTTCAGGATATGGAAAAAGATTTCCCTGAGGTTACCGTTAGTTATGAGTTTGTTGATGCTGTTGCCATGCGTTTAGTACAATGGCCAAACAGTTATGATGTAATGATCACCGAGAACCTTTTTGGCGATATATTGACTGATGAAGCCTCTGTAATTTCTGGTTCAATGGGATTGATGCCATCTGCATCTATCGGCGTCCACACTTCATTATTTGAGCCTATACACGGTTCTTATCCACAGGCTGCCGGTAAAGATATCGCTAACCCTTTGGCAACCGTTTTATCTGCCGCTATGATGTTTGAAGATGCTTTCGGTTTGAAAGAAGAAGCCGAATTGATCCGTTCGGTTGTAAACAAATCATTAGCCGAAGGTATTGTAACCGAAGACCTTTCCGGAAAAAACAAAGCTTACAAAACAAGCGAAGTTGGCGATTGGCTGGCTAAAAACATATAGCTATATTTGCATCTACATAGTTAGCAATAACACTTTGTAACCGTTGTCCGTTAATTGCGGACAACGGTTACTGCTTTTTATACCCCCGACAAATGATGACAGGTTCAGATGCAAAATTAAACTTCAAGGCAGCTTCCCAACGGTTAGCTAATGTGGTAAAACATACCGAACTAAGCTATAATGCTAACTTATCTGCAAAATACGAGTGCGAAATTTATTTGAAACGCGAAGACCTTCAGGTTGTTCGCTCGTATAAATTACGTGGCGCGTATAACATGATATGCCAGTTAACGCAAGATGAGCTTAACCGTGGTGTAGTTTGCGCCAGTGCTGGTAACCATGCGCAAGGTGTAGCCTTTTCGTGCAGCAATTTGGGCACACAAGGCGTTATTTTTATGCCCGAAATTACCCCGAGCCAAAAAGTTAAACAAACCGAAATGTTTGGCGCGGGCAAAGTGAAGATAATTTTGGTTGGCGATACCTTTGATGACTGCCTTGCCGAAGCGTTGATCTACACCGAAGCCAATAACATGACGTTTATCCCTCCTTTTGATAATTATAGTATTATAGAAGGACAGGGAACCGTTGGCGTTGAAATATTGCAAGATTTGCCTGATGTTGATTCTATAATTATGCCTGTTGGCGGCGGTGGCTTATCCGCCGGTGTTGGCAGTTATCTGCGACAAGAAAAACCGGACACCTTATTAATAGGTGTTGAGCCCGAAGGTGCCCCATCTATGTTTAAAGCTTTAGAAGCGAATGAACCCATTACCCTGGCCGAAATCAATCGCTTCATTGATGGCGCGGCTGTAAAACGAGTTGGCTCGTTAACTTATAAAATTTGCCAACAGGTTTTGGATGATATGCTGCTTGTACCCGAAGGTAAAGTTTGTACCACCATACTTAAATTATATAACGAAGATGCTATTGTAGTTGAACCGGCAGGTGCACTTTCTGTATCGGCGCTTGATTTGGTTAAAGATCAAATCAAAGGTAAAAAAGTGGTTTGTGTGGTAAGCGGTGGCAATAATGATATTGAGCGCATGCAAGAGATCAAAGAACGCTCACTATTATACGAAGGGTTAAAGCACTACTTTATCGTTCGTTTCCCGCAACGACCGGGCGCTTTAAAGGTGTTCGTGAACAACGTTTTGGGGCCACATGATGATATTACGCGTTTTGAGTTTATCAAAAAAACTAATCGCGAAAGCGGACCCGCTTTGGTTGGGATTGAGTTAAAATCGGCGGATGACTATACAGCATTAATGAATAGGATGCAGGAGTTTAAGTTTGACGTTAAAGAGTTAAACAGGGATCAGACTTTGTTTGAGTATTTGGTGTAATTGGTTCACTGGTCATTAGTTCACTTGTATCAGCTCAAGTTTCTTATTCCCGGTTAGAAAGCACCAATCAACTAATGAACAAGTGAACCAATGAACTAACTATAGCCACTGCCCGTATTCAAAATACTTCTTGATCTCCACATTCACCATCATACCCTCGGGATATTTGCCACGTTCAATGTTAAGGGCGCGTAAGCGGGTACCGTCTTTTTCTAACAATATCTCTTCGTAAAAGCCTTTAAATAGTACCTGCATTACTTCCCATTTCTTTTTGCCAAAGCGTGGCACTATTATAATAACATTTTCGGGAGTAATGGCTACGTAACGGCGGCTTGCCACAATACGGCATATCTTTGCTTGTTCTTTATTTAGTACTGAGCAATGTGATAACAACTGCGCTGTGTAAAGCATTTTAGGCTTGCTGTACATTTCGGCAGGTGTACCGGCTTCAACTACTTCGCCATCCTTTAAAACGATCAGGTCATCAGCCATAGAGAGCACCTCAGCAGGATCATGTGATACCATGATCACCGTAAGGCCAGTATCTTTTACTATCTGCCGGATAGTTTGCTGCAAGCCCTCCCGGAAGGAAGCGTCAACCTGGTTAAAGGGTTCATCCAAAAATAAAACTTCGGGGCTGGTTATTAATGCTTTGGCAATAGCTACGCGTTGCTTTTCGCCACCGCTCATATCGGCAACACGCTGGTCTTTTAGATCATAAATCCGTAGCTGGCGCAATGCTTTTTCGGTAGCAGCCTGCTTGTAGTCAATATCAATGTTTGATAGCAACGACGATATGTTTTCCCAGGCAGTAGCAAACAAATTCAGATCATCAGTATGCTGGGTAACCATCTTCATTTTATCATGGCCAGGAATTAGCTTTTCAATCGGGCCCATCACTATCTCACCTTTGTAAAGCACCTCGCCTTCGGTTGGTTCAAGCAACCCGAATAACAATTTAAGCAAGGTGCTTTTACCGCTACCGCTTTCGCCAACAATGGCTGTTATTTTACCCTCCTGAAAGGAGAGTATGACATTGTTTACGCCCGAAATTCTGTCCTCGTTATAGTTTTTCGTTACTGATACCACCTCCAAAAATTGCCCTTGCTCCATAGCGGCAAATATACAAGAAAACAAAAACCCCGGCGTAATTCCGGGGTTCGTTTTGTGTCATAAATTGATTGTTTAGAATCCTAAAACCAATCCAAAGTTGAAGTTCTTCAAACCCTTTTGAGCGGGGCTATTTTCAAACATATCGTTGAAGTAATATTTAGCATAGATCCCCAGGTCGCCATAAGCTATACGGGCAAAACCTCCGTATTCAAAGCGTGTAAAATGGAAATCATTAAAGTTTTTCTTCTTCCCATACTCATCACTGATCTGTTTTTGCATACCATCAATCAGGAAACCTGCCTCTGGACCAAATACAAAGTGAAACCTTTTGCCATCCTTATATTCTCTGGTACGAATATCAAATGACAGCGGCAATACCAAATAGTTTGATGAAAAACGATTTTTACTATAGTTAACCGTTGCAGGCACATAAGTTAAAGTTGGTACATCGGGCACTATATTGATATTTTTTTTCAAGCGGATTAATGTCCAGTCGAAACCTCCGGCTAATGATAATTTGAAGTTATCGTTAAAACGGTAGCCTATTTTCAACAAATCGAAACCAACATTGCTTGTTTTAATTTGGCGGTAATCCAAAAAGTCATTAGCTGGCGATAAGGTAAAGCTGCCATTATCAAGTAAGGTTGCAAAGCCCAGATGCAAATTAGTAAAGGTCAAACCGAAAGAGAAGCCTGATTTTGGCTTTGCAGCGGCCCGTATTTTTTTCCCAAAGCTAACGCTTGTTGTATCTCCGCCAGCTCCAATGCGCACCCTAACATGTTTTTTGCGAATTGTTGTATCTCTTTTAATTGTATCTGTGTTGATTTGTTCAGCATATAAGCTTCCCATCATTCCGCAAAATATTGCGGCAAGTATTAAACGTTTCATAATATTTTAATAGTGGTTTTAGATTGAATTTATTTGTCCTTTTTAGCTTTTAGCAGCCCTAAATTTACACCGGTAACGTTAAAGCTATCATCGTCGCTGGTGTTGGTGAACTCTATCAGTTTGTCTTCGCGTTTGTCGACTTTGGCGATAACAACATTCAATAAGTCTCCAAGACTGTGTATTTTGTGTTTTTTAGTTGGTTCTGGCTTGGTAGCATTTAAACTTGCTATTACAGGATTTGCATTTTTAGTTGTAAGTACATTTGTACTTTTTGTGATTGCAGTTCTGCCTATATTATCGGGCACCAGGCCTGTGCTTTGAGCCTGAATTGTATGTACCTGATCAATAGTTTGATTATCTGCTTTTTGATTTACAGCAGCAATATAGCGTGATTCACTTTGGGCTGTGTCAATACTTTTTGCCACAACGCTTTCAGCATGGCTAACAGTTGTTCCACTTTGCCTATGTTTAACCGATGGTTTAGTTTCGGCAATAACCGGGCTTTCTGTATAATCTACCGATGGTTGTATAGGTGCTATAACCCGGCTACCTTGGCTATCGCCAGTTGCTTTAAATGCAGGGTGAAGCGCTATAATTTGATGCTCTGGCCTGATGAAGAATAAGCCTACAGCCATTAGCAAAACAATACCGGCCGCTATCTTCATAAAGGGTAAACCGCCTTTTTCTTTTTTGCCATCCAGTTCATTAGCAATATTGTTCCAAACATTTGCCGATGGCTCCACCTCCATATCGCCCAACTTTGAGTTAAACAGCTGGTCAAAATCCTTATCCGACGCTTTCATATTTCTTTCCCTCCATTTTATAGATCTGTTCCTTTAATATCCCACGGGCTCGTGACAGTTGCGATTTTGAAGCGCCCTCGCTGATACCCATTATCTCTCCAATTTCTTTATGCGAATAGCCTTCTATCGCATACATGTTAAACACCATTTTATAACCCGGAGGCAGTTGCGCAATGATGGCTAACAAATCCTGCACGCCTAAGTTTGACGCCGCCACCGGATCAACCGATTGTTCTTCGCCAGCGGTTTCAATATCAACAACCTGCATCATTTTGTGGTTTTTACGATAGTATTCTATCGAACTATGAACCATGATCCTCCGTACCCATCCTTCAAACGAACCCTCTCCCCTAAAATCATCCAGCTTTTTAAAAACCTTAACAAAACCATTCTGCAGCATATCTTCAGCCTCCATCCTATCAGTAGCATACCGCATACAAACACCGAGCATTTTTGAGGCCAGCAGCTTATATAACAGCTCCTGCATTTTTCGCTGGCCCTTTCGGCAACCTTCGATCAATTCCTCTATAGTATATTTATGTTCCAAAAACATCATTTAAAGGTAAGATGAAAGAACCGGGCAAATGGTTGCATGGATTTTAACATTTTTTTACAATTAATTTGTAATGCACGAAATTAGCACTGGAACGAGGTATTATTGTTAGAACAAAGAAATATTACGTAGCGGTGTTATATGCGATATTATAAAATAAGAATGTAACTTAGGTAACATGAACATAAACCTGATTGCTAAAAATAAAATAGCAGATTATATTGAGCAACATCCGGAAACCTACACCTACCTTTCAACCTGGCTTAAAGGATATAAGTATAGGGAAGGAAGGCCAAAGGTTAATTCAGGGCCTATATTAGGTTCGCTTGTAGGTAGCTCGCAATTAGGTACAAGTAATTATTTGGTTAAGTATAAAATGAACCTTTGGCTCGGAACGGCTTACATTATATTTTTAGGTACGCGCGAAGAAGAAAGGGCTTACCATGAAAAAGAAATGGAAAAGTATATGGCTAATAACCCGGGCGAAAAATTAAAAACGGTAACCATTACTCACCATGTCAAATCTACCAGTATTAAAGTTTCGGATAAAAAAGTATTAATTACAGCTGATAAAAAAGCTGTGTTGAATACGCCACCGCTTACAGAGACTATAGAATTAACTTTTGACGATGCCACAGAAGAAGAACTGAATAGCGAGGGTTTTGCATCAAAAGAAGAATATGAAAAAGCATTAGAAAGAGCTATTACCATATTCGATGCCAAGCCCGAAACTGATGAATTTAATGAATTAGTTCTATTACTTCCGCTGATTAAAAGTTATGAACACCATAATATTAAGCTACCTAAATTTAATGCCTTAAACGCTCTTAACCTGCGGCTAAAAGAACTGAATATGATACCCGAATATTTGTCTTATACAATAGGTAGTGTAGAAAAGGCAGAACTATTATTTTCAGGCAAAAAACTACCCACCGATTTGGTTATAGCAAAAGTTTATAAACGCCTTGGGTTTTCGTTCCCAGTTGATAGAAATGATTTTTATTAGATAGATTATCGATTTCGCATCCTACAATACTTATAAATCTTCACGGCCGACATCAGGATCATCGCGAAAACGATCAATCCCAACACGCCAAACATCCAATCAACAGCATTTTTAAGTACTGCTAAGAAAACGATAGCAAACAAGAATAAAGTGGCAACCTCATTCCACAAACGGAGCTGGGTTGATGTCCAGGTAAAAACGCCGCGGCGCATTTGTTTCATTTTTCCCTGACAGATCAGGTGATAACCGATCAAACCGACAACAAAACAAAGCTTAACTATCATCCAGGGTTGATCAAGCAGATAGGGATTTAAGCAAAGCATAGTTACACCTGCCGCCGCGGTTAGCAGCATGGCAGGTGTGGTAATGATGTTCATCAGCTTGCTCTCCATCACCTCGAATTGTTTGGATAGGATATCGCGCTCCAACTCGGGTTTTTGTTGAGCTTCTGTATGATAAATAAATAAGCGCACCATATAAAACAACCCCGCCATCCAGCAGACCACAAATATGATGTGTATCGATTTAATATACAGATAGTACTGCATTGCGTTTAGTAAGAATATTCTTTTATGAGCTGTACCGCGTATTTCACATTATCAAATGGAATATCCGGCATAATACCGTGCCCCAAATTGAATATAAAACCAGGCTCGCCGCGCATACGTTCGAATAGTTTGTGGATGCGATCTTTAATAACCGTTTTATCGGCATACAAAATATGCGGATCAAGGTTACCCTGAACAGCCATACCTTGCGGTATACGTTTTTTGATATCCAACAGGTCTATGTTCCAGTCGATAGATATTACATCAGGTTTTGCCTCGGCCATTAATGGTGCAAATACCGAACTACCTTTACAGAAAGAGATCACTGGGATATCTTTACGGTTGAGCTTGCTAATGATCTCGACAATATAACGATGCGAAAACTCCTTGTAATCGTCCCAGGCCAAAGCTTGTGCCCAACTGTCAAATATTTGCACGGCATTTACACCGGCAGCAATTTGCAGGTTCAGATAATCTGCCGTAACCTGCGCAATTTTTGATAACAATTGGTGAGCCATCGCGGGCTCGTTGTGTAGCATCAGTTTGGTTAGCTTAAAATCCTTCGACGATCCGCCTTCCACTAAATAACTCATTACCGTAAACGGCGCACCTGCAAAACCTATTAATGGTATTTTACCATTCAGGCGTTGTTGAATTACCTTAATGGCATCAGCAACATATTGCAGCTTATCGCCAACATTAACCTGCAGATTGTCAATATCCTTTTGTGTGCGTACAGGGTTAGCAAAGCGCGGACCAATATTAGCGGTAAAGCTTAGATCTCCACCCATGGCCTCACCTGTTACCAATATATCCGAAAATAAAATAGCGGCATCAATATCTAACAGATTAACCGGTAGCATGGTTACATCGGCAGCCAGTTCGGGTGTTTTGCACATTTCGAGAAACGAGTATTTGTTTTTGATATCCCAATACTCTTTCATAAACCTTCCGGCCTGGCGCATCATCCATACGGGTGGGCGCCCGGTGGTTTCACCAAATGCGGCTTTAATAAATAACGAATCCTTCATATACAATATAAAAGGCAAATATTAGCTTGCCCTTTGGTTTTTTAATT
>NZ_JBDSCA010000077.1:0-64539 GCF_039921305.1 Mucilaginibacter sp. | reverse complement strand
GCTACCTGTGGATGCCATTAGAAATTGCTGACGGTAAACTTTGGTTGCCTAAACCGGAACCCTGGAAATTGAACATCAAATCGGGAGAAACAATAAAGTTACCATTGAATTAAATACTTATGCATTTTCAGTGGCCTTAATTAGAAATACTTGATAATGAGATTAATATAAAATATATCATTATAAGTTCCTTTGCACTTTTCTATAATTGAATTTATTGGTTAAGCGGATTTGGCTGTGTTTTATACTCTAAGAATATAGTACTGAATAATTAAATTTGATGTTTCGCCTCTTTGAAGGCAAGCCGTTAAAAATAATCTGAAAATACTGAGTAAAGAAATACCTTAAAAATCATCTATGAATAAACGGCCTCATATTGGATTATAATATTGAAAAGAAATTTTATAGCCAATTGTTTCGGTATGATGAATGAGGTCAGGTCTTAAGGATTGTGTTAGATCACTGAAATTCATCAGCGAGATTAAATCAAGGACCAGGTAACAAACCTCGAATTAGATGAATATGCTAAAGTTAACATTTGTACCTGGTGGGCAAAATGTGAACAAGGTGAAAACAGCGGTTCGGGGAACCCATTTACCTCTTACTTTTTCATTACAAAAACCCTTTAAGTTTTAAGCCATGTAATAGTCCGCGCATAAATCATTTATGATCTTTCCCATCCCCGGGAAGGAAGCGACTTTTTATTTTCTTACTTTAATCTTGAAAACATGGCTATATCACAAAAACATGATCGTACCTATCATTATCCGTTTTCGCCGGGCACAACCAGCGACGACCGCATAACGCACGACTATTGGGAGCATCAACAACGCATCCCAAACTTAACTCACACCGAAAAACTGGTACATTTGGTGTTAAATGACTACAGTACCAACCTTACTTTTTGCTGAAGACAAAGGTCGCAAAGTAACCGATGTATATATTGATGCCGGCTTTAAAAACCTTTCACATTTCTCGTTTGCTTTTAAGAAAGCGTATGGAGTGGAGCCATCAAAAATTTGATTATAAATGCCAGACTTGAAGTTTCATCGCTATTAGCCGTTCGTTGTTATACTGTCCACTGTGTAATTTAGTTCAGTTACCCCGCTGGTAAATTGCCGGGTAGTCAATAGTTTTAGTTTTATTTTGTCGTTGATGTCCACAAACAATGGAATGCCTCGTCCAAGAATAATTGGGTTAACAAATAGCCAATAGCCGTCAATTAAGTTGAGTTGCATCAATGAATGTGTTGCTGCCGGGCTACCGAAAAGCAAAATGTCTCCACCTTCCGATTGTTTGAGTCGATTGATGCTGTCCGGGAGGTTGTCGCTAATAATTGTTGTGTTAGCAAGATCGGCGTCTTTCATTGTTTTTGATAAAATAACCTTGTGAACTTTTTTATACCACTTGGAATGTTCAATATCGTGCTTGCTCGCTTCTGGCTCATCTCCTGCGGTAGGCCAGTAACTTTCCATCATCTCATAAGTTATCCGTCCATATAATGCCGTGTCGCCTTCGCTTATCCGGATACCGACATGATCAAAAATCTCTTCATCAACTTTGATCCAGTTCATTTCTCCGTTCGGCCCTGCTGCAAAACCGTCAAGCGAGATATGCATAAAGGAAATTATTTTTCTCATCTGTTTTTTATTGTTTTCTATAATGATGTGCCACACAGCCATTTTTGAAAATTCGGGTATCTATCAGCTTTAAATTCAATTTTTCCTGGAGGCTGCCGGCCTCCAGAAAACGTCTTCCTTTTCCCACCATTATCGGATGAATAACTAAATTAAACTCGTCGATCAGCCCTGCTGTGATTAATTCCGGAAGCAGGCTTATACTGTCTACAGAGATCTTTTTGCCGGGCTCTTGTTTCAGCTTGAGTAATTCTGCTACAGGGTTGCTCCGAATGATCCGCATATTTCCCTCCTCGAACGCTAGGGAGCGGGAAACAACAACCTTATCAATTGCCGTAAGCCTCTCGGCAAATCTATTCTCATCTGGAGTTCCGGACTGATCTTTTGCGACATCGGCCCAATAGGGAAACATTAACTGATACATAACACGACCGAAAAAGAGCAGGTCGACATCGTCCATCATTCTGGTGAAATAGCCCATCAGTTCTTCACTGGGGCTGGCTATCGTGTGATCGCAATAGCCATCCAGACTGATGTTCATACCAAATGTTACCGTTCTCATTTTAATTGTTTTTTCAAAAGTAAGCGTTGGTATGGAATAATATAAGGGTGATACGCGACAAAAAAGGGGATATTTAAGCCAAATGATAAAATGTTTGATTTTATTAATTTTGACGTATGGAAACAGGAATTCCCGGATTGAGTTGGGACGAGTTGAAACTTAAAGGTTTTAAGGTGCATGAACTATCAGCATCGGTAGATGTGCCGGTTAGGACGGGCCGGCGTGATTTTTACAAAATGGGCCTGGTGAACGGTGACATGACGATCGATTATGGTGGTCAGGTAGTAGAGATCAAAGGCACCGTCCTCTTTTTTGTCAATCCAAAAGTACCGCATTCCATTGTTCGTCGCATCAACCGGACCAGTGGCTATGCGTGCATATTTACCGAAACCTTTATGAACAGCCGGGAAATGCAGGACTCACCGCTATTTAGTGTCGGGGATAATCCGGTAATTCCCCTGAATGACGAACAGGCATTATTTATGCGTAGCATCTTCCTGAAAATGTTGACAGCTTATAGTGGAGATTACCCTCATAAAGCCGATCTGATCAAAAGCTGCATCGCATTGGTCATTCACGAAGCCTTGCGGATACAACCATCACAACAGACTATGCCATATAAAAATGGGGCTGGCCGTATCACGCACCTATTTATGGACCTGCTGGAAAGACAATTCCCTATCGAGCGCAGTAATGACCCGCTCCGGTTGCGGACGGCGCAGAGCTTTGCAGCTGGGCTTTCGGTGCATGTCAATTACCTAAACCGCGCGGTTAAAGAAGTGACGGGCAAACCTACCTCTGCACATATTGCAGCGCGTATCACGGCAGAAGCAAAAGCGCTTTTACAGCATACCGACTGGAGCGTAGCCGATATCGCTTATGCTTTAGGTTTTGAGTACCCGGCTTATTTCAATAACTACTTTAAGCGGGTTGCCGGAAGTACGCCCAATTCTTTTCGAAAGGTTTGAAAATCATAGTTATTGGTTTGATTGTCGTTACCAGAACGCTTGTTTTAACCGGAGTTTTGCTTTATGAAAATTTTAGTTACAGGAGCAACAGGAAAGGTCGGGAGCAGGTTTGTTCCCCGCCTGATAGCGAAAGGCTATGACGTTACGATATTGGTAAGGGATGCAGCTAAAACATTACCGGGAGCCAAAATGGCGGTTGGCGATCTGTATGATCCCAGCACTTTGCCACCTGCGGTAGCCGGTATGGACGCAGTCATTCACTTGGCCGCCTTATTCCGGACCTTTACCGATAATGAAGGCATCATCAAAACCAATCATACCGGCACGGTCGCTTTGGCCCAGGCTGCCTTAGCAGCAGGTGTTAAACGATTCGTTTTTGTGAGCACAGGCAATGTCTATGGTTCAGGTTATGGACATCCAGCCAAAGAAGATGATATCGTTGATATCAATGACCCCAGGGCCTATTCGTCCAGCAAGATCGCAGCCGAACAAGCATTGCTGAAGTTGGAGTTGGATGTGCGCGTACTTCGTTTAGGTTTTGTATATGGCGATCAAGACCCGCATATCGATGAGATCATGCCCATACTGAAAAACTGGAAACGCCACTCCGGTTCGAGAATGCACATGGTACATCACCTGGATGTAGCGCAAGGGCTATTCTTATTATTGCGACAGGATAAGCTTAACGGCGAGATCTTTAATATAGCCGACGACGCACCCATCACTCTTTATGAACTGGCTGATTCGGTTGGAAAGGCAACGGAGATATTTGATGGTGCCGAAGGTCCACTTGAAGATCCGTTCGAAGGCATTATGGATAATGCTAAACTTCGGAAAATTGGTTTCAGGCCATTGGTGCCCAGCTACTATGTAGCCAAAGATCTTGATATATTGTAATTATGGTCCCCGCTATCCCGGTCAATCAATTGGGCGACGATCACATTACTATTGAAAAAATAGCTTTTGATGAGCCGCCTGAACTGGAGAATGAGAACAACCCGAACGGCATGACCGCCATTTTCTTCTTGTTGGGAAAAGTCAGCAGAGCCATGGAGGTCAACTTTTAGCGCTATAAAATCTGATCTCCATCGCTCATTTACCCGCATCCCGATCAGGTACACTGCATTATCAGCTTTGAAAACGTATAGATCATCACAGGGCGGTTATTCCATTTAAACCATCGAATTGATGATAATAAATTCAGCACCCACTGTTCAGGTTTGCAAATTCGACCTAAAATGTATCAATTATAAAGTAATAGAACTTGTAATTTATTGCAAAATAACCATTGTTACAAAAACAAGCAGAGTTAACTCTGCTTGTTTTGAAGTTCCATTGATTTGGAACTATTATCTATTTTTTCTTCGCCATATCTATCATCATTGATATTTCGTCAACAGCAGCTTCTTTGCTTCCATCAAACCCGGTCAACCTGAAACGGATATTCCCTGTTCCGTCTATCACAAACTTGGCAGGTATACCGTAAACTTTGTAGCTTGTAACTACCTTATTTTGTTTGGTTTCCGGATCTTTGGTATCCATTAAAACCTGGAAAGCATATTTCATATTTTCAATATAAGCTTTGGCCTCTTCAGTTGGTGTGTCGGTTCTTTCCCAGGTATGGATAAATAGGAACTTTACTTTTGGGTCATCCTTATATTTATCTACGGCCATCTGCATGGCTGGGAACGAGGCTTTGCAAGGCCCGCACCACGTAGCCCAAAAATCAAGTATAACCACTTTGCCTTTTAACTCGGCCAGTGAAACTTTATTGCCTTGTAGGTCTACCAATGTAAAACCCGGCGCCGGTTCATTCACGATGTCTTTAACCAAACGTTTTTCGATCCCGATATTTATCCCTTTACGGATATCAGTCTGATATGCGTTTAGGCCAGCCTCGCTGCCTTTAACTTTCACATACAAAACCTTAAAAAGATCGGCCATTTCCTGTGTTGCTTTACCCGATTTAACGGCGGAATCCATTCGATCGAAAGCCTCTTGGTTGCGGTTAAGTGCCGCTAAGATCACAGCGTAACGGTAATTGAAATCGGCGCGTGGTGCATTTAAAGACTTGATCGCTACTTCAATGTACTTTAAAGCTTCATCGTATTTCTTTTGTTGGTACAGTATTTTTGCATATTCGCCGTTCAGTCCAGCATAGCCCGAGGCCGCAAATTTAGCGGCATTGCTGTCGCCTTTTTGTCCGTCAAAATACGGGATAGTACGATCTATGGCTTTCTTTTGATATAGGGCAGCATTGGTCAGATCCCCGTTTGCGAGAAAAATGGAAGCCAAACCACTATATGCATTTCCCAGCCAAAAATCTGCTTCAAACAAATTTGCGTAGTAAGTTGCCTTAGCAACATTTTTTTCTTTAGCATAACTATTGGCAAGATGACTGCGAACGTAATCGTAAGCCACTCTATCTTCGCCTAACGGCAAAGCAGGATAACTTGCCGGAGGGAACTTTTTCACCCATGCATTATAAGCTTTTTCGATCTCGGGCAAGTCCTTTAGATCGTAAATGGCCTGCTGTCCCTTATTCCTGGCCTGCATTCCTTGTGGAAACTTGGTCATTTCGGCTGTAAAAACAGAGTCGGATGTCTTTACGTTCTTAAGGCGGTAGTAGTACTGCCCAGCCATAGTCATCTCACTTTCGCTGTTGCTTGCGGCCAACGCTTTTAATCTATCATTCAGCACTTGCTGATCCAATGGTAGCTTCGATGCTATTAACCTGTCCAACTGCTTGCGGGTACTATCGGGATTATTTACCGCCTGAGCATAAGAACTTTTGATTAGGCCCGCTATTAACAATAGCATACCCACACATATCCCTAAAATTTTATTAATTTTCATATCAGTTATTATTAAAAATGGATCTCGATTTATTTTTTAACGCTTCCTCGTGTATATGGTTTAGTAGCCCGGGTTTTGCGTTAATGATGTGTTTACCCGGCGTTGCTGATCAGGTATAGGGAACAACACCGACCTGTTCACGTCCCAGGTAGTGGGCTTTAGCACACTCAAAACTGTATTAGCCTGGCCGGTACGTAATAGATCAAACCAGCGGTGCCCAAATTCACCAAACAATTCCAGTTTTCTTTCTTTGGCAATGGCGGCAAGCATTACTGGTACCAATGTCGTTGTGGGCAAGTTAGCTAAACCAGCCCTGGTACGTATAACATTCACATCAGCCAGAGCACCGGTCAAGTTATTCAAGTTATTTTGCTGTGCACGTGCTTCGGCCCTGATCAGGTATAGTTCCGCCAGTCTCAACACCACATTGAACTCGTTACCCGCACCTGCAGTAGCTGCCGTATAAATTTTGTATTTGTTAATGCGATAGAACTTTGAACCACTTACTGTAGAATCAACCCAGTTTGTTTTGCGGTTATCGTTCGCCTCAAAGCTATTGGCAATGTTACTGGTCAAAACATAAGCAGGCGGGGCTATATTGGTAGCCGATGTTGACGTACGGTACGATGTTGAAACGGCCGAGTAACCATAATAGGTGGCAAACTGCAAAATGGTTTCGGTACTGGTATTGATAAAAACAGAATTAGTAGCGGCCAGAGTATAAACGCCGGAACCTATAACTGTAGTTGCAGCAGCTTCGGCATTTACATAATCTTGCTGGTATAAATAAACCCGGGCAAGCAATGCCGTAGCTGCGTATTGGTTTACACGCGATTTTAGTGTACCAACATAAGTTACCGGCAGCAAACCTTGCGCATCCTTCAGATCGCTTACTATCAAAGCGTAAACCTGGGCTGGTGTAGAGCGCGGCAGGTAAGCGCTCGCCAGTGGATCGCCGCTGGTTATCGGCACTCCGCCGTAATAATTAACCAGGTAAAAATTCACAAAGGCTCTGAAAAATTTGGCCTCGCCCAACAATTGCGACTTAACTGAAGGTGTTAACGTTGTTGAAGCCGTTATACCATCTATAGCTGCATTGGCTTCCAATAACTCCGAATAAGCGTAAGCCCATAGGTTACCATTCTGCACACTCGCTATTGATATGGCATTATTCTCAATTTCGGTAAGTTCAGGAGTGGCCGTTGGTGTATAATGTAATTCGTCGGAACTGATTCCGCCAAAAACATTAATACTCACCAACATGGCATTAAGCGAGTTAAATATGCCGTAGTTATATAAAGCAATAACCGATGCTGTTGCAGTACCATCGGTACTGTATGCGGCTGATGCCTCAATCTTATTTAAAGGAGCATCAAGCTCAACAAACTTATTACAGGACGATGATAGGATAAGCGTTGGGATACCGAAACAGGTCAATATCAATTTAGATAAGCTATATTTTATTTTCATGTTGCTCTTATTTATTAAAATGTGCAATTAAAACCTAAAACCATTGTACGCAATTGTGGCAAAGCGATAAACTGCCCGGTACCTAAACCTGGCGCAGCACCCGAAACTGCCGTTTCCGGATCATAGGTATATTTTTGCTTGGCCCAGGTATATAGGTTTTCGCCCCGCGCAAATACCGATACATTGTTAAAACCAACCCTTTGTACCCAGATTTTTGGCAACATGTAGTTAAGGTTTACGGTTTTTAATTTAATAAATGAAGCATCGCCCCAGTTAGCATCACTTGAGTTGTAGTTAGAATATGAGGCAGCGCTCACAGTTGTTGCGCCCGGATACAAGGCATTATCGCCTGGGGCCATCCATCGTTCCAATGCACTTGTATTTTGGTTAGTTAAACCGGTACCATAAGGATATGATGATGAGTTGTTGATATATCCCATGCGATGATTGAACAGGAATGATACATCCAGCGTTAAACCCTTATAAGTAAAACTATTGGTTATGCCACCGTAGTATGGGTTTCCTAACGGTGCCGGAATCCTGTCGGCAGCAAAGGTGATGCTTCCATCTCCATTCAGATCCTGATATGTTGGCACACCGGTTACCGGGTTAATACCGGTAAAGTGGTAAAGCAGGATACCGTTTACAGGCTGACCAATAATATAGGTATTAAATAGCTGCGATGGGTTTTCGATACTTGTAATACTGTTCCGCTGAATGGTAAGGTTTACATTTGTTGCCCACTTAAAACTTTTAGATTGAATATTGGTAGTGCTTAATTCAAATTCGAAACCTTGGTTTTTAACAACTGCCGGGAAGTTGGCAGTATAACTACTTATACCCGCTTGCGTTGGTACTATAAGACTTAACAATTGATCGGACGAGCGATTAAGGAAGTAATCCGCCTTTAAATAGATCCTGTCTTTCAGGAAACCCAGTTCAATTGCTGCATCAAGTTTTTTATTGGTTTCCCAATGAAGATCGGGATTAGGAACATTGCTTGGATAGATTACGGATTGCCCCTGGTAGCTGGATGCTGAACCAACGGCATTGTAATATGGATAATACTGGTAGTTGGCTATTTGGTCGTTACCGGTTAAGCCATAACTTGCGCGCAACTTTCCGAAACTTAACCATGAAATATTCTTCATCAAAGCTTCCTGAGTAAATACCCAGGCAGCTCCAACAGCCCAAAAGTTACCAAAACGATGTGACGGACCAAAGCGCGATGAACCATCGCGGCGGAAGGTACCGTTTAACAAATACTTATCTTCCCAGATATAATTAACCCTGCCAAATAAGGCATTGTACTTATAATCAGAATTATTGCTTCCGAAATTAATGATGGATGCCGCATTGTTTATCGAATTTATTAGCGCGTCACTGCTAAAGCCGGTACCTTGCAAATTTATCCCATCTAACACAGTTTCTTGGAAAGTTCCTCCTATTAAAACATTTAAATCTCCCTTTAATACTTTTCGTCGATATTCGGCCTGTGGCTCAACAATATAGTTTGAGTACGTATTGTTGGCATAGCGAAGCGTATTACTCGGCGCGGCTAAATTTACACTTGCCGGGTTTAATGAGGTTAAAGGTGTCGCTAGTGTTTGTTTAAGCCCAGTTAATGTATAACCCAAATTAGCTTTCACAGTTAACCCCTTGGCTACTTGATAATACACATCCATTTTACTAAGCAAATTGGTAGTGGTGTTATTGTTTGGCCTTAAAATATACACCAATGGATTTGTAGAGGTACTTGAATACCAATTAAGAGTACCATCGGCATTGTACAAAGGCATATTAGGCGCCAGGTTGTACAGTGTTGAAAGATCAGTACTTGGCAGGTTATTTTGCATATAACCATAATTCACATTCAAATCTATTCCAAATCGATTATTCTCACTTTTATGGCCGGTATTTAAACGGTTAGAGAAGGTATTGGCACCAAAGTTACCGGGATAAACGGTTCCCTCGTGGCGATAATTTGATGTGAAAAGAAAAGTATTTTGGGGGCTTCCGCCAGATATAGAAAAATCGACGTTCGTGGTATTTGCGGTACCGCCGATAAATTGCTTTTGCCAGTTGGTGTTCGCGTTCTGATCCCAAACCAACAGATCGGGAGCGTTAATGCTTGTAGGAATTACGCCCGAAGCAGCAAAAGCGGTCCTACGTAAGGCCAGGTAATCGGGTGTACTCAGTTCATCGATAAAATGCGCTACTTTGCCAACACCCTGATAAAAGTTTATGGTATACTTGGTTTTACCACCGGTAGCTTTTTTAGTGGTAATAAGCACAACGCCATTAGAGCCTTTGGAGCCATAAATGGCGGTTGCGTCAGCATCTTTAAGCACATCTATACGTTCAATATCATCTGGGTTTATCATCCCGAGCGGGCTTGTCTCGCCACCATTGGCCCCACTTACTCCGTAAGCATTCAAACCATCGGTAGCAGGCGTTGAACCATTGAATAACGTAAATGGAACACCATCAATAATATACAATGGCAAAGTACCGCTACCTATAGAACCAACACCTCTAATCTGCACCCGATAACCCGCACCCGGCAATCCATTGTTTTGTGTTATCTGCACGCCAGGTAACCTGCCCTGCATAGCCGCCAGTGGGTTTGAAACAGGCTGGCTGCCAATATCCTTAGCGGTGATAGAACTTACCGAACCAGTGTTTAACGCACGCGTTGTGGTACCATAACCGATCACCTGCACTTCATCTAAACTACCAACAGCAGATTTCATGGTAACACGCAAGCCTGCTGTAATATTTTTGACAGGGAATTGTTGAAGTTGGTAACCAATAAAACTAATGATCAGGATATCGTTTTCGTTAGGGGACTCTATCCCAAAATGGCCATTAACATCCGTAGCTGTGCTTATGCGCTTCTCGTTTTGAAACCTAATGGTTACCCCTGGCAAAGGGTTATCGTTCTCGTCAACCACCATACCGGTGATCCTTTTTGACTGGACGGCCTCGGTTGCTTTAGTAACAACGATAATATTGTCGCCGAGTAGTTTGTAGGTAAATCCTGAATTTTGTAAAACTTTATCCAGTATCTCTGCCACGGATTGATTGCTTGCAGAAACATCAACCTTACTATTGGCCGGGAAAATATTGTTATTGTAAATAAACTTGTAGGGGCTCTGTTTTTCGATAATATTGATCAGTTTGCTGATAGCTACACCTTTTAGATCGACAGACATTTTCACATCCTGCGAAAGCGCGGTTTTTGCAGATACAGATAGGCAGCTTACAATGATCAGAGTGAAAACTAATTTCATAACGAGAAGGGTTTTATCAATAGGGCATAGGGAAAAAAGTGCACCATTTTTTGTGCTTTTTTGCATAATTTTACATGATTTAAAGTTTAAGATCTGAAGCAGGTTGCAACGCCAATTGATATGCCTGTTTCTTTGCTATTTTAACTCGCCTGGGGAATACGTAGTGTATTCCCCTTTTTTGTGGATAATGATTTAGTAAATACTGATCACAGTATCCTCCTTTCTGTAATTAAAGTTCCCTGATAATTTTAATGCTTCCAATACATGCGTGATCTCGCCGTGGTCAAAAGTTCCGGTAAAGCGCATAGCTTTCAACGTTGGGTTGGTAATTATCACCTTAACACCATACCAACGCTCCATTTGTAGGGCAACATCGGATAAAGGCTCGTCAAAAAATGTTAGTTTGTTCTGCGTCCAATCCGTTTCAACTACCGAATTGGTTTCCACATTCTTCGTGATCTGCCCTATTGAAAAAACGGCCGCGTTCTTTTTTTCATTGATCAGATGTTCCATGGCATAGTTATCTAAGATGAACTTTTTATCAGGTGATAATATGATGGCTTTGCCGGCCTTATTACTTTGAACGCTCTTGTTCAGAGTTATCTCAACAAGGCCTTTTATTAATGATGCTTCGGTTACCCTATCGGCTGGATAAGCCTTTATGTTAAATTCGGTACCAATATCTTTAACGTTAATTTTTTCGGTATGCACCATAAAGGGCTTGGCCTGGTTGTGGGCAATAATAAAGTAGCCCTCTCCGGATAAATAAACCTCGCGCGTTTTAATGTTAAAGCCCTTTAATACCTTTAAGGTACTCCCTCCGTTTAGCGATACCGTTGAACCATCTGATAGTTTGATAGTGCGCCTATGGCCTAAGGGAATATTATAGGCTACGGTTTGAGCCGTAGTTGCAGTTTTTAACCGGTTGGTTTTGAAAAAGAAAAAACCGGTAGCTACCAAAATTGTAGCCGCTATACCGCTAATGATTGTACCAATACGTTGATAGCTTTTTTGATCGAATACAGGTGTTAATACCTCAACACGGTCTACTGCTTTTTTAACAGATAAATCTGCACTTTCAACAACCTGCCTGAATATTTGATGGTCTTGTTTGAAATTTTCCGCCGTAATGTTACCGTTAAGGGTGTAGTATAAAGCACGGGCACTGTTTGCAGCGGGTAGTTTTTCGGGATGCCTTGCCAGCCAATCAGTCCAAAACGTTACCGATGCTTCGTTGGTACCTAAACAATATTCCAGAAAGGAATTATCGCATAAAAAGTCTTCAACACTATGTTTTTGATAGTTCATTTTGCATCATTTTACCTATTGATGCTCGAGTGTTGGATATTTACTATGAAAAAAAGTAAATAGTTAACAATTTATTAACTTTTGCCCAACTTTTATAAAAAATTACTTTAAATATGCGCCAATTGTACTCAAAGAGATTAAAATTAACCCCATTAAATACATAAGATCATTGGCTCCCTCTTTAGAAAGGTCAGATCGCAATTTCTGGAGGGCATCATAAACAATATTGTAGGCTGTACGCTTTGAGATGCCGGCTTTAATTGAGATCTCGTCGTAATCCATATTCTCAAAAAAACGGTACTGCAATAATTCTTTCTGCCGGTCGGTTAGTTTATTTAGACTTTGCTGTAACTTGGCTTTTATTATTGCATCACTTTGCAGACGGGTAATATACTCCTCATAAGGTAACTCTTCCCGGGCTGTAAGCGAAGAAGCGTAATTCTCTTTCGCCTCCCTCAACTTATCCGCCCTTATTTTTTGAAAGATGAGAGTGCGGAGGCAAGTCATCAAATAACTTCGCACATTATCTACCGAAGGTAATCGGTCGCGTTTTCCCCAAAGCGAGAGCAACATTTCAACAATACAATCATTGGCATAATGGCGGTCGGCGGTTAGTTTAACACCGTAGTTGATAAGGCCCAGGTAGTGTTGCGCATACAATTCGTCTAAAGCATCATGGCTGCCCCCTATAAATTCCTGCCATGTTTCTTTAAATCGCTCCGACATACTTCAAATATACCAATTTGGGGAAATATTGGGCATTCCGGAGCAATTGGCCACCTGATTCAGGGATCACTAACAGGCATTTCCGCAACACTTGACCATGCTAATTTCTTGATTGTCAAATTTGATCATGCTAATACCCATCAAAACTCTTTGCTCTAAAGCGCATAACATCGGCAAAATAGCCCGGCGTATTGAATACTGCGTCGCTTTTAATCCTGTTTTTATTCCAAACGATCATAGGCTGAAGAACAAATGGGAAATTAAGTCGATTACTCTTACTATTTCCCACCACGGAGGTAAAATAAGACCGGATGGATGTTAAGAGTTATCTGGTCATAAAGTTTATTTGGAAAGGGTAATACCCAATCGAGGTGTCATGATTTTTTAATTTACTACAGAGATGATAGGAGTCACCGTAATACCGATAGATTAAGTTGGGATATAGTATATAAAATTTCTTCCCGTCATTAAGCTGGCATGTAAATATCAAATCTCTGTCCTCATTTATAATATAGGAAGCCTTGGGACGAAGAAAGTCGGCTATAGCATGTCGAGTTGAATCCGATAAAAGCCCATCCGCAGTACCGCGGCATACATTGATAGAATCCTGAACGGCATTAAGACTTGAGTGAGTAAAGGAAAGCCCATCTTCGGTATAGTAATACCTTTTTTTAAATTTTAAAAGTTAAATACATTCCGATAATTACTATTATAAAGAAGATTATTAACGTATAAAAATTATGGTTCACGCCAAGACATGGTGCGATATAATGTATAATACTTTAGTCGTCATCATTGTTTTTGTTCGGGTTTAACCCTTGTCCAAACCTCGCTGCCAAGGGTTATTATTCCCATGTATGCGCTTATTTTCAAGGTGGAATCGCTTATCGCTATTCTACAGTTGAAGGTCATAGCTCGTTTAGGGTTGTATGAGGTGCCGTTAACGTAAGTTTCGGGAGTTTTGCATACAAAATTTTTAAGTACTTCCAAACCTAATATTTGTCTTGAGCAGAGCGCCGTGGCCGGATTCTTTTTATCGGTTTGGGGTTTGCCCTGGCTGTCAGTAGGGTTTTTGAGCCATACTATTTTACCAAAATATTGGTCGCCGTTTTTGTATATCTCAACCTGTCCGTCCTTATCCTGATTGAGCCATCGACCTAAAATTGCACTTCCTTTTTGCGCGAATGTGGTGTATGATGATGCAATTAGCAATAAAGTTATGATAGATGTTTTCATGCTGTATTTGATATGCCCGTAAGGGAGTTAAGAAGCTTGTGAAACTACGTTCTGTTTAATTTTAGCATTGAGGCGGTTCTGTTGAATACGGTCGAACTCTTTAACATAATCGGGATGCTCAGTGCCCATCACCCTGTCCCAAAAGCGCAGGTATAAGCCGTAGTTGCCTTTAAATTTGCTATGGTGAAGGTTGTGGTGTACCGATGTATTGAATATCTCAAAGAATATGGTTTTGCGCAGCCATAGCGGAGCTACCTCATACCCTAAATGCCCGTAAACATTAATAATGAATGAGCTTAGTATAAATAAACCAATAGCGATGGGATGCATAGGTAATATGGTAACTACAACTAATAAAGCAGCGCCCTCTGTCCAGGCTTCAAAAAAGTGGAACGAGTAAGATGCCCACGGCGATGGGTTGGTTGACTTATGGTGCAGTAAATGAGTATAGTTAAATATTTTAGGGTGGTGCAGCAGACGGTGCATCCAATAAAAATAAGTGTCGTGAATTACTAAAGCCAATGCCACGCTCACTAACAGCCAAATAATGGAATAATCGCTTAATGATGTGTAAACCCGGGTAATATTCTTAACAGGTGTGTACAGTACAGTGAAGCCAATAACGGTTAAAATAGCCGTGGTTTGTACCGAGTACAGTATCTCGCGAATAAAATCTTTTTTAGCGGCTTCGCGGTCTTGTATTTTTGATTGGCTTAGCCAGTTATTTAATAATTTATAACAAACAATGAATGGGATACCTGCCACAACAAAGTAGCGCATGGCTGATAAGCTGAAAAGCTCTATGAATGCTTTGAGTGCCTGTTGCATGATGTTTCACTTAATGGTTTAACAATACAAAAGTAAAATGCATGCGGTGCGAAAAAATTAACAAAGGTTAATTAATGTTTGGGGTGTAATGTTATTCTTTTGCGTATGCGACTTAAGGATACAGGCGTGATGCCCAGCATGGTAGCCAGGTATTTATCGGGCACACGGTTATTGATGTCGGGTTTTTCATTCAGGAGTTTGATGTAGCGCTCTTCGGCTGATAGCAGCACGAAAGTTTCAATACGTTCAATGGCCTGCCCGAGCATATTGAGTAGGAAAGTATGGCGAGATGATGATAGTTTTGTGCTTTTATCAATAATGGCCTGGGCTTTCTGGTAATCTACTTCTATAACTGTGGTATCCTCTAAGGCTTGGTAAATAAAACGCGAAGGTTGTTTGAAAATTACGCTATCCGCGGAAGCTATGAATTGGTTTTCCCAGCGAAGCATCAGGGTTATTTCGTCGCCGTTCTCTTTAAGGTAGTAGGTGCGGATAAGGCCGCTTTTAATATAGGCCAGCTTTTGTGATTCGGAACCCTGGTTGATATAAATTTCGCCCGCTTTGATCGTCCGGTTTTTAGACACATTGAATAACCCAATAATATCGGTAAGGCTAAGTTCCTTAAAAACGGTGAGATAAAAATTGATGTCGTCCTGGTTAAGCATAGCGGTATTGATTCTGCAAATATTGGTAATTAAATGCCGGATAGGTGCGCGTTTGACAGTTCCGGTATTGCGGTTATTACAGTAGTTTAAAATTGATGTTAATTTATTCTATATTAGTACTTACTTTAACTATATGCCCCTGTATAGTACGCTGACGGATAACGAGCTTATCGTCCTATTAAATGAGGGCGATCAATTGGCCTACACTGAGATATACAACAGGTATTGGGCGGTGCTCTACAGCCACTCTCGCCGTATGCTGCGTGACGATGATGAGGCTATGGATATTGTTCAGGATGTTTTTACAATGTTATGGAAAAAGGCATCGGAGTTGAATTTTACCACATCGGTGCAAGCCTATCTTTACTCATCGGTACGAAACCAAACCCTTAATTACATCAACAGGAGCAAACTTAAGAACAATTATCTGGAATCATTAGCCGATTTTTTAGAGCAGGGCGAAAATGTGACCGACGACCAGGTGATATACCGTGAATTTGTTGCGCGTATTGATAAGGAAATATCAAATCTGCCGCCAAAAATGCGCGAGATATTCGAAATGAGCCGAAATATTGGCCTTTCTCATAAAGATATTGCCGAAAAGTTGAATATTACAGATCATACGGTAAAGAAAACCATAAATCGGGCTTTGAAATTACTTCGAAATCAATTTCCTGTATTCTTTACGCTATTTTGATTCTGAAATTTTAATGTTTTGATATTTTTATTGAAACTATTTCCATAAATCAATAAAATGTTAAATTTATTTTAATTTAAATGTCTACCTAAGGCGTTTGAGTTTGTCTTATCATTAAACAAGCATTAATAATTGCTGTATAATGGATAAAAACAAAGCTCAGGCCCTGCTAAATAAATACCTTGAAGGTAAATGCACCGCCCAGGAGAAAAATTTAGTTGAAAGCTGGTACAACAAAGCGGTAGATGAACAGCCCGATCTGGACAGACCCGCCGACTTTGAACAGGCCCGCATAAGAATTCTAAATAACCTTCCGCCAAACATCAGGCAGCAACCTAAACGCCTGTGGTTGCCCTACGCCGCGGCAGCCATGTTACTGGTTACCATTGGTACCGGATTGTTTTTTTATTTATACCAGAATAAAAAAACGCAATCGTACTACGCCAATGACATTAAACCCGGCAGTAACAAAGCCATACTCACCCTGGCTAACGGCAAGCAAATTATATTATCGGATGCCAAAGCCGGTGAACTGGCCGAAGAGGGTAGTACCACTATCAATAAAACTACCGATGGTAAGCTGTTGTATGATGGCTCAAAAGCATCATCTGCTACAGCGAGATCAGAAACCGCTATGAATACCATTACCACGCCACGGGGCGGCCAATACGCGGTTACGCTGGCCGATGGAAGTAAGGTGCTGCTCAATGCGGCATCGTCATTAAAATATCCAGCGGTATTTACAGGTAACACCCGCCAGGTGCAGTTAACCGGCGAAGCTTACTTTGAAGTAGCGCACAACAAAACCAAACCATTTATTGTAAAAACTACCAATGAGCAGGTACAGGTATTGGGTACCCACTTTGATGTGAATGCCTACCCGGATGAAGTAGCGGCGAACACTACCCTGCTTGAGGGTAGTGTGAAAGTTAGCACGGGCGGTTCAACGGCGCTGCTTGTGCCGGGTCAACAGTGTGTGTCGGCTTATGGCGATAATAAGCTACAGGTGCAGGTTGCCGATATTGAGGCCATTATGGCCTGGAAGAACGGCGATTTTGTATTTAAGGAAGAAAGCCTGGTAAGTATTATGCGCAAAGTTTCGCGCTGGTATGATGTGGATGTGGTTTATGATAATACCACTGTGCAGGATGTCAATTTTGGAGGTTGGGTATCAAGGTCAAAAAATATATCGTCGGTACTTAAAATAATGGAATTAACCGGAAAAGTTCACTTTAAAGTAGAGGGAAGGAGGATAACCGTGATGTAAACACCTTTACGCTGAAAATTTACGGGTATCAAAAAAAAGAAGAAGCCGGGCGTAGTGCAAATACATCCCGGCAAAGTCTGGATCACCCATTGAATCATAATTGTTCTATCAACTAATACAACAAACCCAAACTATTCAAATGTATGAAATTTTCAATTGAGCCGCCAGGCTACGTCATAAATTTTCTGCGAGTTATGAAGCTAATTCTTATTTTAATGATAACGGCCATAATGCAGGTGAGCGCAACTACTTACGCTCAAAAAATAACTATTGATCAAAAAAACACCACGCTCGACCAGGTATTCAAACAGATAAGACAACAAAGCGGATACGACTTTTTATTTGACTCGCAACTCATTAAAAAAGCTAAACCGGTGAGCATCAGACTTACCAATGTAAGTGTTGAAGATGCCGTTAAAAAAAGTTTAGAAGGGCAATTTTTAACCTATACCATTAGCGAGCATACCGTTGTTATCAAAGAGAAAGGCTTTATTGAGACCATTAAAGACAAGCTCTTTGCCGACCCTGAGTTTATCACCGTTAGCGGCCGTGTAACAAGCGCCAATAGCGATATATTAAGCGGTGCTGTTGTACTTATCAAGCGTACTAAACAAGGTACCACCACTGATGCTAATGGCTTTTTCATGATCAAAATGGCGAAGCCAACAGATACCATAACCTGCAGCTTTATTGGTTATAAAACACAAATTGTTCCGGTAAATAAAAAGTATTTTTTGGATGTTAAATTAGCCGAGACCACCAACGCGCTCGATGAGGTAGTTGTACAAGCTTACGGGCAAACAACGCAGCGCCTCACTACGGGTAGTATTGGCCGATTAACAGCTAAGGATATTGCAATACAGCCTATTATGGATCCGTTACTTGCCCTTGAAGGCAAGGTTCCCGGTTTGGTAATTACTCCGCAAACCGGATACGAGGGCGGACCGGTAAAGGTTGAAGTACGTGGGCGTAACTCTACGAACACCAATTACACGTCGGACCCGCTGTATATTATTGATGGTGTGCCTTTAATTGTTATGGAGATATCGAAAAGGACCGGCCCTACGGCTTACGGTAACAGCGCGGTATCACATGGTCTGGATCAAACTGATATGTCATTCTCGGGCGGGCAGAACCCATTGTTCAGTATGAACCCGGGTGATATAGAATCAATGGAGGTGTTGAAGGATGCCGATGCTACTGCTATTTATGGTAGCCGGGGTGCAAACGGTGTGATATTGATCACCACTAAAAAAGGTAAAATAGGAGCTACCAAGCTGGATGCTTCAATATCACAAGGTTTACGTTTTGTAACCGGGTACTGGGATATGCTGAATACTCCACAATACCTGAATATGCGCCGTGAAGCCTTTCGTAATGACGGTGTTATCCCTACAGTATCTAACGCGCCAGACCTTACCGTTTGGGATCAGAATGCTAATACCAACTGGCAAAAATATGCCTACGGCGGAATGGGGCACTGGACCAACGCGCAGTCAAGCCTTTCTGGTGGTACCGATCAGTATACTTACCGCTTAGGTGCCGCTTTTAACCGCACTACTGATATTACTACCGTAAGTGGTATCAACCAACGTGCTTCGGTATCGTTCGCGTTCAACAACCATAGCCAAAATAAGCGTTTTAACCTGGGCCTTACTACCAATTATTCGTTCAGCGAAATGAACCAGATAGCCATATCATCTGTCTCTACATTAGCGCCCAATGCTCCTGGCGCGTTTGATAGTAATGGTAACCTCAATTATGCGGGTTGGGGAGCGCAAAGAGGTTTTTTCCCTTTTTCGGCTTTGTTAAAACCATATACCTCTAAGGTAAATTACCTTTCTGCCAATTTAATGTTGAGCTATGCCCTTACAAAAGGGCTTATTATAAAAACGAGTTTAGGATATAATAATTCGTTGAACGATCAAACCTATTTTAGTCCTTACACATCATTAGATCCCACTCCTTTGTCGCCATCGGTGCCAGCAAAGGCATCGGCAACGTTTGGCAATAATAAAACAGGTAACTGGATAATTGAGCCGCAACTTGAATATAGTAAGCTGATAGGTAAAGGTAGCCTGAATGCTTTATTAGGTGGTACGCTGCAAACAACAACATCATCGGGTTTGCTCATACAGGGTACTAATTATTCTACCGATGCTCTTCTTAATACTATTACTGCCGCCGGTAATGTAGCATCAAGCGATTTGTTTGCCCAATATAAATATACCGGTGTGTTTGCACGTTTAGGCTATAACTGGCAAAATAAATATATCATAAACCTGAATGGCCGACGCGACGGTAGCAGTCGCTTTGGGGCAGAGAACCAGTTTGGTAACTTTGGATCGGTAGGTGCAGCCTGGATAGCCAGCGATGAAGATTTTATTAAGAAGGTATTACCTAAAGTAATAAGCTTTGTAAAACTTCGCGGAAGCTACGGTTTAACAGGAAGTGATGCCGTTGGCGAATATTCTTACCTGTCGCGTTATGGTAATCCAACGTATGTTACCTCTGGTACAACGATCATACCAACTACACCTACCTACAACGGTGTTGCATCAATAATACCACTGATATTGCCAAACGACCAGTTTCACTGGCAGGTGAACAAAAAGCTGGAAGGTGCCCTTGATATAAGCTTATTTAATGACAAGGTTAATTTTGAAGCCGCTTACTACCGTAACCGATGCGATAATCAGCTTATTAGCTTTCCTGTTCCGGAAATTACCGGCTTTACATCTGTAGTTGCCAACTCACCGGCCAATGTGCAAAATAGCGGTTATGAGTTTACCGTGAGCGCAAATGTTATTGACAAGAAGGATTTTACGTGGAACTTTGGCTTTAACATCGGCTTTAATAAAAACGTATTGCTATCTTATCCTAACCTAAGCCAATCTCCATTCTTTAAATTATATGTTGTAGGCCAGTCGTTAGATAACCGTTATGTATTGAACTACACCGGTGTTGACCCATTGACCGGGCAATATACTTACGAAGATCATAATCATGATGGTAAAGTGATCACCGACGAATTTGTAGCCTTTGGTACAAAAGATGATGATCGTTACGTAGCTATCAATACAGCGCCTAAATATTCTGGTGGCTTTAATAACCAGTTTACTTATAAAGGCATAACCTTGAATACGGTATTCACTTTCCGTAAACAAATGGGAAATAACGCGTTGACCACTATAGGCGGTACCAATAACGCGTCGGTTTACCAGTACGAGAACCGCTGGCAGTATCCGGGGCAAACGGCATTAATGGCAAGGGTTACCAATACGCCAACAAATTCTGATTATTTGTTAAGCAGTTCTAACGCTATTTGGACCGATGCGAGCTTTATCCGTTTACAAACGGTGGCGCTATCTTATAATTTGCCGGTTAAGTTGATCAGCAGAATAGGGCTCAAAAACCTGAGCATTAGCTTAAATGCCCAGAATATTTTCGTGCTTACCAAATTTAAAGGCATTGATCCCGAATATCAAAGTTTTGGTTCTATGCCACCCGTACGCACTATTGTTTCGGGTTTATCCTGTTCATTTTAATACTTAGATCATATCAATATGAAATTTAATTATAAAAATAGAAGTATGCAACTTGTTGCAGCCCTATGCGCTATAAGCGCGACGTTTAGCAGCGGCTGTAAAAAAATGATAGAAATTGAAGCACCGCATAACAGCATTACTTCAAGTGTGGTGTATGCAACTGATGCATCGGCCGCCTCTGCTATAGCAGGTTTGTATGCCACATTCAATATCTCATCAACTACATCATCGCCAGTTACACCGTCGTTGTATGGCGGTATGTCGTCTGATGAACTGGTAGGGAATATGGGTATTGGTTCGCCATTTGATTACCAGTTTGCTACTAATAAGTTAGTTAAAGAAAACCCTAACGTAGATGCCAACTTATGGGTGCCGCAATATAAAACTATAAACTATGCCAATTCAATAATAGAGGGTGTTGCCGCGTCAACATCAACCTTATTGACCGATAGCGCACGTAAGCAGCTGGTAGGCGAGGCCAAGTTTATGAGGGCTTATTCGCATTTAACATTGACCGGTTTTTTTGGTGACGTACCTATAGTACTAACAACAGATTTTAACCAAACGGCCTTGCTGCCAAGGTCGGCCCAGTCAAAAGTGTATCAACAAGTAGTAACAGACCTGTTAGATGCTCAAACCTTATTGCGTGGCGATTATAATTTGACCAAGAACGAACGTGTGCGTGCCAACAAATGGGCGGCTACGGCATTGCTGGCCCGTACGTACCTGTACCAGCAAAACTGGAAAGATGCCGAAGCACAGGCAACCAGTATTATAAACAATACCAGTCTGTATAGTTCGGTAATACCATTGTCGGATGTTTTTTTAAAGAATAGTAAAGAAGCTATATTTCAACTGATACCCAGCACAGTGCTCTCGCCTTACGGCATACCTGACGAAGCTTCGTTTACGCCTACACTGGCATGGTCGACTCTCTCAACTGCTGATCAGGCCACGTTCCTGATTCCGAGTTTGTACTCGATTTATAGTGCCATTTTTACACCGGCTTACGTTTGCAGGCCTGAATTAGCGGCCGCGTTTGAAACCGGTGACCAGCGTAAAACCGTGTGGACAGCTAATATACCAAGCCCTGCCTCGCCGCCATATAATGGTGTGGTTACATACTATCCTCACAAATACACCCAGCCGTTAACACCTAATTTAGCCCAGTCTGCTATGACCCAATATCAAATGATACTGAGATTGGGAGAGCAATACCTCATCCGCGCCGAAGCCCGCGCCCGGCAAAATAATTTAACCGGTGCCGCTGCCGATATTAACGTTATCAGGGCAAGGGCTGGTTTACTTGCAACCACAGCAACATCACAAACCGATATGTTAGCTGCTGTGGCGCAAGAGCGCCGGGTTGAATTGTTCTCGGAGTGCGGCCATCGTTGGTTTGACCTCAAGCGTACCGGTAAAGCTACCGAAGTATTAAGCGCCATAACCATTAAGCAGCCGTTTGATCCTAACCAGTTATTGTACCCTATCCCGGCAAGAGAAACAACTACCGATCCTAACCTTGGGCAAAACCCGGGTTATTAATTGCGGATTAATCACAAATGTTAAATTACTAAAAATGAAATCATACAATAATGCACACGCGGTTAAAGCGATAGCTATGTTACTGATAGCCGGAACGCTTTTTAGCTGTGGCGGGGGGGCAACAGCGCCCGCCCGTAAAAAAATGCCCGAATTTAATTCCTTTGATGGGATAGAGGGCGGCGCTTACGGCACAACCAGCGGCCGCGAAACACAGGGTAGTTTCGCCTTTGCACCAACTAATGTTGATATGGTGTTTGATGGCAGCCTGAAAGAATTTGTATCAATACCATTGCCTAATGCCGCTAATGATTCGGCAGCTATTAGTTTGGTGAATAGCATTAAACCATTTGCTATGCCAATGATAGCGGCCTGGGCGCGGCAGCAGCGTAACGGTGTAGTGCTTGACCTGAGCAACCACACGAGTGCCAACGTTCATCGTACAGATTATGTAATGCTTAAGCCTAACGAGTATTCAATCCCGGTTATTGTTTTGTGGGACCAGGCATCGGCTTACCGGGTTTCAGCTATCAAAAACATGGTTGAAGATATGCCAGCTTTCCGGTTTAACCGCACATCAGGCGATGATCCCATTAAGGTAAAATAACGGTGTGATCATCGTATCCAAAACTAAAATACAAACAGAAAAAATGCAATTGAAAACTTCATATCTAAAAACGTTTACGCTTGTTCTGTTCTTCGCGCTTTTTTGCGGAACTGCTATGAGCCAAAAAATACCAGCAAAGTTTCCTAAATTACCCATTGTAATTGATACGGCTAAAAAGGATTCCGTAAAAAAAGACTCGGTTAAAAAGATCATTCCCCGCAGTAGCATCAAAGCTTACTCGGCGGTCATTACTAAAGCTTTTAAATCGCAAATGGGGCTATTTGGCGTCCACCAATCGAAAGATATTGTGTACTTTGAGATTCCCGACTCCATCCTTCAGCAGGATATCATGCTTATTAACCGCCTTAACAAAGTAGGCGCGGGCACAGGTATGTACGCCGGCGAGGAATTGGATGAAAAAACCATCCAGTTTGAAAAAGGCAGAGACTCTACCATTCGTATCAAGTATGATCTGGTGGTTAATGAGGCCGATACCGGCAGTAATATTTACAAGGCGGTTATTAGGTCAAGCCAAAACCCAACTGTGCTTAGTTTCCCCATAGTAGCTTTTGGTAAGAACAATAAAAGCTATGTGATAGATGCTACCAAGTACCTCAAAGAAAAGGGAATGGTAAACGCTATTGATCCCGGTACAACGCTTGCTAAAAACGCGAACGTGATCAGCATGAAAGATTTTAATATCGAATCTATCCATGTGTATCCAATCAACGTTGAGGTAAGTATCAGTAAAAACCTGGACCCTAAATCCGGCGGTACCGGTTTAAGCGCTAACCCGTTGAGTATAGAGACACATACATCCTTCATCGCGCTGCCAAAACAACCTTTACAACGCCGTTACTTTGACCCGCGCGTAGGTTATTTTGCCGACTACTATAACGCTTTCGCGGATGATCAGCAAAAGGTAGAGCAACGTAAATTCATCCTCCGCTGGAGACTGGAACCCAAAGATGCCGACATGGAAAAATGGAAGCGCGGCGAACTGGTAGAACCTAAAAAACAAATAGTGATCTACATTGACCCGGCAGCGCCCAAACAATGGCGACCATACCTTATCGCCGGTGTGAACGACTGGCAGAAGGCCTTTGAACAGGCCGGTTTTAAAAACGCTATCATTGGTAAAGAATGGCCGGAGAATGATACTACCATGCACATGGACGATGCACGGTATTCTATGCTTAACTATTTCCCATCAGAAGTGGCTAACGCTTACGGCCCGCAGGTACATGACCCGCGCAGCGGCGAAATCATTCAAACGCATATTGGCTGGTACCACAACGTAATGTCGTTACTGCACGACTGGTATATGATACAGGCATCGGCAACAGACCCCGAAGCGCGCAAGGCTAAATTTGACGATAAGCTGATGGGCGAACTGATACGCTTTGTATCAAGCCATGAAATTGGCCACACGTTGGGCCTGCGCCATAACTTCGGCAGCAGCAGCAAAACACCCGTTGATAGCCTGCGCAGCAAACATTACCTTGATATTCATGGCCATACCGCCAGTATTATGGATTACGCCCGTTTTAACTATGTGGCGCAGCCAGAAGATCATATCCCACAAAACGATTTGTTCCCACGCATTGGAGAATATGACAAATGGGCCATTGAATGGGGATACAAATACTCGGGCGCGGCAAATGCCGATGAGGATAAAAAGATAGTAGGCAAATGGATAGTTGACCGTACCAGCAAGAACCCAAGGTTATGGTTTGGTGATGGCGAAACCAAAAAATTTGACCCTCGCTGCCAGACCGAAGATTTGGGTGACGATGCGGCCAAGGCAAGCACTTACGGTATCAAGAATTTGCAACGTATAATGCCAAACCTGCCTAAATGGACGCATGAAGATGACGGCATAAACGAGAGCCTGGCAAGCATGTATAAAGCTTTGACCAGCCAGTACTTTAGGTATATGGGGCATGTACTTAAATATATAGGCGGCGTTTACGGCGATATTAAGAGTGAAGAACAAGCAGGCCCGGTATACACGCCCGCTACCAAAGCCAAGCAGCAGGAAGCGTTAGCGTTCTTCAACAAGCAATTGTTTGATACCCCTTACTGGTTAATGAACACAGCAGTACTGGATAAGGTTAATGTACCCGGAGAGCCGATCGATCCGCTGTCAAAAGACATCTCCAATTTTATTGAGGATACGCAGGTAAAGGTATTGAATAGCTTGCTTGATGTTAACCGCCTTAACAAACTATTGGAAAGCGAGAAGCAATTTGGTGCAAAAGCTTATCCGGTGAGTGAATACATGATCACGCTGCACAAAGGCATCTGGAAAGAGTTGAAGGCGCCTGGCGTAGTAAAAATTGACAGTTACCGCCGTAACTTGCAAAAATCATATTTCGGCGCGCTGTTGGATATCTTATCATCAAAAGATGCCCAGAACAGCGAGACAGATATATCGTCAATGGTTAAAGCGGATATGTATTTCTTACAGGACGAGGTAAAACAGGCTATCCCGCGTACGCGAGACCCTATGACCTTGTTTCACCTTAAAGATCTGCAGAGCCGCATTAAGAGTGCCATGAACCCTAAAGGGGGAGCTTAACAAATATTTATTGATCTTTTTAAAATTAAGAAAATGAAACAGAAATTGATCTATGCAATTGTGGGCATGCTGCTTATTGGCTGCATCGTTTCCTGCAAAAAAAATGATGATAAGGTTATTCCTTCTTCATCATTAACTATAGTGAACACCGTAGCGGGTGCTACGGCGCTGGTCACAAACTTTGACAGCAACAGTAAACTTACCTTTTATAAAACCGCTCAGCAAATAACAGCATATAATTCAGCCTTGCCATTTACAGAGTTTTCATCGTACATGGGTACCTATCCGTTGGGGATATCATTACTTACCGATACCCTGCATACCATTTATAAAGGAGATATTACCATTGAGCCCGGCAGTATCCACTCTTTGTTTTTAACGGGTACGTTAACCGCTGTGGATACCATTTATACTACCGATAAGATCCCCAACCTTTTACCTGTGGATAGTTTAGCCGATGTAAGGTTTGTGAACGCGTCAAAAGGGAGCTTGCCTATAAGCGTGAATATCAAGAATCAAGCTACACCTTTTATACCCAGTTTACCATACAAAGGGGTTTCGGCATTTGCAGATTACTCATTTAAAAAAGTGGTACCGGCAATAACCAGTTATATTTTTGAGATCCGCGATGTGGCCACCAATAAAGTATTGGTTACCTATACATTGAATGCAAGTACGGTAAGGCTTGGTAAAAGTATAAGCGTGGCGTTACGGGGGCTACCCGGCGGTACTGGGGTAAATGTGCAGGCGGCTAGTATAGTCAATCATTATTAAGCTATAGCTGGATAATAAGATAACGGTACTTGAGCATTTTGAAGCATTTGAAAAAAGCTTTTAAGGCTGCTTAACAAGCATTATGCTGTTTTCTTTTTATACAGGTTAGGCAAGCGATTGGGTTATGACTACAATCTTATTAAAACGGAAGTGGGCTTATGAAGAAAAAGCAGTTGCGGCAAGCGGCTCCATGCTTCCGACACCAACCTCGCTTTCCGGCAAACCGCATTTGCCGTTTGCCGGAAAGCTGAATATTAGCCCTCAATCACCATAGCCGCAAAGATAGCCCACGCCGGGATAAAGCGTCAAGGATATACGAAGCGGGCCGAATTGTTCGCTTTCGGCGGCCGGCCCGCCCTTGACATTTTACCCGGCTAAGCGCTTTGGTTGCTTACATGATGATTAAGGAACAGTGTGTTATTGTCTTAATCGATATGCAAGAGATTAGGCCACCGGCATTGCAATAAAGAAAGTTGTGCCCTTACCTTCGTCGCTTTCAAGCCAGATTCGCCCATGGTTGGCTTTAACAAAATCTTTGGTAAGCAGCAAACCCAAGCCGCTGCCTTTTTCTTGCCGGGTGCCAAAACTAACCTGGAGATTACTCGTCAGGAAAACCGCTTGCTGCGTCTTTGAAATGCCAACACCGCTGTCTTTAACAGCAAAAATGGTTTCGTTATTGCTGAGTGGTAAAGTGGCTTTCACTTCAATACTACCGCCCTCGTAACTAAACTTAATGGCGTTGGATATCAGGTTGCGTATAACAAATTCGAAGTGGTCTGGGTCCGCATGGAGCAACAGGCCATCAGGGATTTCCATGTGTAGGCTAATATTTTTTTGGCTCGCCTGTTGGGACAAGAAACTAATGCAACGTTCGACGACTGGGGCTGGATTAAAATCTGAGGGGTTTACCTGAATACCTTGCAATTGGGATTTCCCCCATTCAAACAGTGATTGTAGCAGTTCAAGCGAAGCTTTGGTCTGTTTGCGAAGTTCGGCGATCATGCCTTTCATTTCGTCAGGTGTAAAACTCTCGGTCTCCATCAGTTCAAAAAGCTGCGCAGCGCTGCCTGCAGGCCCTTTCAGGTCATGGCCTATCACGGAAAATAAAGTATCTTTAACACGGTTGGAATTTATCAGTTCTTCATTAATATTATTTAGTTTATTGTTCAGGCGTTTAACCTTGCTCAGGTAACGCCAAAGCAGCGTCAGTAGCAACAGGATGATCAGCAGGGTTACCAGTCCAAGGTTCAGGCTTATTTTTTCGACCCGGTTGAGCTGCTGCAGACTCCCCACCTTTTCCTGGGATCTTTCCAGTACATAACTGCTGTCCAAAGCGGCCACATCCTTGGCGGTATCAGCCTGAAGCAGGCTGTCGAGCAAGTGATGCTGATCGTCGAGAGCGGTCATAGCCTCCCCGTAGTTTTTTTGCTGCTGGTAAACGCCAGCCAGCGCTTCAAAGATCCGGGCTTCCAGCTTGGGCTCGTGCAGGTTCCTGGCAATATACAATGCCTGTTTCAGGTCCCTAATGCTGGTGCCCGCATCTTGCTTTTTGAGAATGCCGGCAATCTGGATCAGGGCCTCAGCCTGTTCATCCGGCTGGCGGTATTTTTTGGCCTCGGCCAGCGCTTGCTTAAACAGTGCCAGTGCCTTCAGCGGATCGTGATCTTGGGCAAAGATCTTGCCTTCGGCATTGAGCAGGTGAACTTCGGTATCCCTTGCATCCTGAATCTCACTCTTACGGATACCTTCCTGCAGGTAGTGCAACGCGTTTTTGCTGTCACCTTTTTTTTTATAAAGGTTCCCGATATTTTCCAGCAATACAAAATAGGCCTCGGGTCTTTGTTTGCGGTATTCATATTGAGCCAGCGCGCGCAGGTAATTGCTCAGCGCTTTTTCGTATTCGCCTTTTTCTTCAAAGCTGCGGCCTATGTCTTCATAAGTCTCGGCCAAAGCGCTGCTATCGCGGTCGTATTTCAATGCCTGGCTAAAGTTTTGCGGGTTACCGTCCAGCAAGCCAAGCTGGTCATAAGTATGAGCAATGCCTGCAGCATTATGCAGGCGGCGGTACATCCCTAAGGCTTCATTATAAAAGCTCCGGGCGAGTTCGGTATGGTGGTGTAATGCATTGATATGGCCCAATTGTACAAGCAGCGCAGCCAAGCCCTCGCGATCATTCTGCTGCTCAGCCAGTTTTATTCCCTCATTGGCATAATGAACCGCAGAATCGGGCTGGGTTTGTGCATAATACTGGCTAACGGCTATATATTTTTTTACTTTCTCCGTTTCCGGCGCCGTTTTCAGTCCGGCCAATATAGCCGCTGGTTGTTGGGCTAGTGTAGGGAGGGTTAGTAGACAAAATAGAACAAGCAGGTAACGCATATTAAAGGGTTTAAAAAGGTTTTTACGTAAGTAATCCCGATAAGTTTCCGACTTATTATTTAACGGTGACTGAGCGGTGGTTGTTTACGGAAATCTGTGAAAATGGAGTGCCAAGCATTTCCGGGCAACACTGCAAGGCTATTTTCCTGCCGCTCAGTTTCCTTGGCCTTTTCGGATATTTGTTTAAAGGGTTCCTTATGCTAGATTGGCAAGTATTTACATTTGTTTTCCTGTTTACACATCAAAACATTAAACTAAACCGGTTTAGAAATCAAATTCTACACTTTTATCAAATTTCCATCATAAGTTTTTCTTCTTTGAAAAAACATTAGCAATCAAGCCTTCTGATAAACAGATTATCAATAAAACTTTCAATAAAAAATCATTTTATTAATCACACTTCGCTAAATTTGATAGGATGCCTGTTAATAGCTGTTGAAATTACCACTAAATCGGTTTAATATTGTTTACTTATTGACCAAACCCAATGTAAACCAACCATGAAAAAAGTTATTCTTGTTCTTGTATTAAGCTGTTGTATACAGGCGTTATTTGCGCAGCGTAAGTTCGTCCACCCGGGTGTATTGCATACCCAAAAAGATTTTGATCACCTTAAAGAGATCGTACAAAAAAAAACAAGCCCTGCTTACGATTCTTATTTGCTGTTAAAAGGCAACCTGCGGGCATCTGCCGATTACAAAATGTTTGGGCCATTTAAAGTAATATCCCGCGATGGTGAATTTGCCTATACCAAAACCAAAATGGAGACTGATTTTAGCGCGGCCTACCTTAACTCTATTATGTGGATGGTAACTAAAGATGCGGCCCACGCTAAAAAAGCTATACAAATATTGGTTGCTTACGCCGATACTTTAACACTTATACCCGAAACCAATGATGCTCCCCTATTGGCCGGGCTTGAGGGCTTTAAAATTGTTTACGCCGCCGAGGTACTTAAATATACTTATAAAGATATTACCGCCCAGCAAATTGATAAGATCACTAAATTAATAACCGGGTTATTTTTGCCGGTATTAGATAAATTTTATGCCGCCAAGCCATATACCAATGGCAACTGGGGCGGTATTGCTACTAAAACGTACATGGCCGCAGCCATATATCTTAATAACGAAACCATGTACAAAAAGGCTGTTGATTTTTACTACAATGGTAACGATAACGGCAACATTAAAAACTACATTAGTGGCACCACCGGTCAGATACAGGAAAGTGGCCGCGACCAGGGCCATTCGCAGTTAGGTTTGGGTGCTTTGGCTACTGTTTGTGAAGAAGCCTGGAAACAAGGCGACGATCTGTATTCGGCATTGGATAACCGTTTGCTAAAAGGTTACGAGTACGTGGCCCGCTATAATTTGGGCGATGATAACGTACCTTTTAATACCTGGACAGATATATCTGGCAGATATTGCACCTGGACCACCATATCAACCATTGGCCGCGGTAAGTTTATCCCGGTATACCAATTAGTATACCATCACTATGTTAACCGCAAAGGCTTAAAAATGCCTTACGTTGAAAAAGTGATCGAAAAAATATCGCCCGAAAACTTTGATCGTGATCAGCCGGCTTTTGGTACATTTTTGTTTGCAACAGACGCCAGATAACAGATAGCTCAAAATCGTAATTTACTATGACACGCTATCCCCAAAAAGCCGCTATATTTGCGGCTTGTTAATTTGTTATGGCTAAAATTTCTATCAACCTGGCAACAGGCTCCTTACAAAAAGAAGAGATCATAGTAGGTATCGACTTAGGTACTACCAATTCGCTGGTGGCTTTTATTGATCCGGATAAAAACCCGAAGGTGATAAACGATATAGGCAAAGGTGTTTTAGTGCCCTCTATAGTTCACTTTGGCCCTGCCGGGGAAATTACAGTTGGTAACGAAGCCAAAAACTTTTTATTAACCGACCCGCAGAATACCATTTTTTCGGTAAAGCGCCTTTTGGGCCGTTCATACAATGATATTGAGAACCATAAAGATTTTTTTAGCTACAAGGTTATTGACGATAACAGCGAAAGTTTAGTCAAGATCAAAGTTGGCGATAAATTTTATACCCCTATTGAGCTTTCGGGCCTGATATTGAAAGAGTTAAAAGAACGTGCAGAACATGCCTTGAAAACACCTGTTAACCGCGCCGTAGTTACTGTGCCTGCTTATTTTAACGATTCGCAGCGCCAGGCCACACGCGATGCCGGTAAACTGGCCGGACTGGATGTATTGCGCATTGTGAACGAACCAACCGCAGCCAGTTTAGCCTATGGTATCGGGCTCGACCCAACTGAAACTAAAACTATAGCCGTTTATGATTTAGGCGGCGGTACTTTTGACGTATCCATTTTACAAATACAGAACGGCATTTTTGAAGTATTGGCCACCAACGGCGATACTTTTTTAGGTGGTGATGATTTTGACCGCGCCATTTTAGATTACTGGATAACTCAAAACAAACTCGACCGCGCCGCATTGCTTAGCAACCGCGAGCTTTTACAGGAATTGAGATTAAAGGCAGAAGAAGCTAAAATATCATTCAGTCACCAAAATATATTTAATGAGAAGGTTGGCGAGATATGGTGTACCATTGACAAGCAAACCTTCGAATCGCTCATTCTGCCAAAGGTTGAATTGACTATTGCCAGCTGTAAAAATGCATTGAAAGATGCCAACATCAGCATCAACCAAATTGATGAGGTGGTTATGGTAGGTGGCTCAACCCGTACCGGCCTGGTTAAAAAAATGGTATCGGAGTTTTTTGGCCGCAAACTGCACGATGAGGTTAACCCGGACGAAGTAGTTGCCTTAGGCGCCGCCATACAAGCCGATGTGTTGGCCGGTAACCGCAGCGATATTTTATTGCTGGATGTTACTCCCCTATCCTTAGGTATCGAAACGATGGGTGGTTTGATGGATGTGATCATCCCGAGAAACTCAAAGATCCCGACTAAGGCTGGCCGCCAATATACTACATCGATAGATGGCCAGGTAAATATGAAGATAGCCGTTTACCAGGGCGAGCGCGACTTAATAAAAGAGAACCGCAAACTGGCCGAGTTTGATTTAAAAGGTATCCCCGCCATGCCCGCGGGTTTCCCTAAGGTTGATATTAACTTTTTGCTTAACGCTGATGGTATTTTAAAGATACAAGCCATTGAGCTACGCAGTGGTGTTAAACAAGAGGTTGAAGTTAAACCAGCCTATGGCATTACTGATGATTTGGTTGAGCAAATGCTATTAGACAGCATTACCCACGCCAAAGACGATGTTGCCCAACGCATGCTGATAGAAGCCCGTACCGAAGGTGAACAAATGATTTATCAGGTTGAGCGCTTTATTGAAAAGAACGGCACATTTTTAAGTGTAAGCGAAGTTAGTAATACCGCCAAACTGGTTACTCTGCTTAAAGAAAGCCTTACCAAAGGTGATAAAGATACCATACATAAAGCTATTGACGAACTGAACGAATTTACCAGCCCCTTTGCCGAGCGCTTAATGGACCATGCTATTGGTACCGCTATGCGGGGGAAGACTGTGGAGTAAATTACTGGCCAAGCATCTTACAAGCCCTATCTTTTTTCCGCGTAATCTCAGTTGTATCAGTTAAGGGCCTTAAAATGGTATAAGGATAATTATAATCCAATACCTCAATAGTATAAGGCTTGCCGCTGCATTTTAAAGTATCAATACCATAGCCTATATACTTGCCCGGCTCAAACACGCGGCTGTGTAAACTATCAATAACAAGCAGGTTGTTGAGATATTTTTCGGCAAATTTATTAAACATAGTTACTATACCAGATTGCGGTACCCTGATGTGGATATTACGTTCAAAAAAGCTAACCGGCTTTAATTTAGGGCTATTAGCAACACCATAAATCAGCACAATATTACCCCTAAAACCCGCTGGTATATGTAAAATAACCTTACGGCTCATTTTGTAGCTCGAAAAGGAGACGAAAACAATAAGGACGATCTCGCAGATCAGTTGCAGCCAAAACCTCGGCCTGAAAACTATCCTTAAAACAAAGTACACCCCCAGGCACAAAACGCCGCAGCACATCAGCAACAAGCCCGCCAGTGGCCCAAGGTTGGAATCCCATTTATAAAAAATATAAAAAAGTCCGAAGATGATCACGCCGATAGACGAGATAAACAGGGGGGTTATCTTCAGTTTCATAACTAATTGGTTAAAATAAAGTTACAAAACTTTTTAGATTAGCAAACTTGCAGCTATTGTTTAGCGTTTTAAACTGAAAGCAAGCATTTGGTCCACATCATTGTGCAACGTGGTTTGCAATTCATCATCAATAATAAAACCAAATTTGTTTAATAAGGCTATCGATCTTACATTATCTGCCGATGGGAAGGCCGTAATGGCTCGAGCATTCATTTGCTCAAAACCGTATTGAATAACGCAGGTTACAGCTTCGGCCATTAAACCTTTGCCCTGGTAGGCGGGCATTAGTTCGTAGCCAAGTTCAATAGTATCATTTATTTTATCAAAATTCCAAAAACAAATGGTTCCGATGAGCGGGTTATTATCCCCGGCAAGAGTAAGCACCCAATACATAGATTGATGTGCCTCCATAAATGTTTTTATTTTATTGATAAAGGCAACCGCATCGGCAATATCGGTTGACGGATCCCTGTCAAGATAAAGATTAATTTCTGGATCAGAGCGTAACTGATGCAGCTCAATAGCATATTCGGGTACAAGCCGCCTCAGAACAAGGCGCTCAGTATTTAAAACCGGGAAGGTTGAGATTTCCAAATTCAACATAACGTATCGGCTAATATACAATAAAAGGCCCCCTTGCGGGAGCCTTTTCTGATTACTTTAAAGCCTCTATAGCTTCCTGATCTTTTAGTTGTGCAATATTGTTGTTATTTTCATACTCGGTAGTTTGACCTGCAAAGTATTCCAATATGCCGGTAATGGCATCCATATTGTCGGATACGCGTTGATGCATATCTGGGAGATCTTTATCTAAACGCTTATCACCAAGGTCAATATTATCTACTTCAATTTTACCTAACTTTTGTATCAGCGCTTGCTGACTTAGTTTTAAATCGTTCAACTCATGAACTATCTTTTCCATCAGTTCAAATTTTCTTATCTTATCCATAATCGTTTTTTAGTTAAGGGCAGGCTTATCATTAGCCAGATACTTATATAAAGCAACAACAAGGCCAAATGTTTCAAAAAGGAAATAAGGCTAAATTCCCATTGCATAAAAAACACCGTAAGCCTTAGCCCACGGTGTTAAATCCAAATAAAAACTATTAATTTATTCTCTGGTTATTGTGGTTTTAGTAACCGGCTTTTTACCTGTTGCTTTACGTACGGTGGTGGTAGTTGTTGTTTTTTTGGCCGCTGTTGTAACTACAGGTTTGGTTACCACCACAGGAGTTTTTGTTGTAACTGTTGTAGTAGTAGTTACGGGCTTCGGCTCGGCCGGTGGTGGTGTCGGTGTGTTTATAGTTACGTTTGCCGGTGGATTAACTACAACCGGCCTGGTACTATTAGCATTTACACCTGCTGTTGCTGCCGTGCCACTACCTTTAATTTTTGTTTTGGTGGTGGTATAACCCTTAGGGTGGGTTTTAACCTTCTTTTTTATTTCAACATGATTGGTATCTGTTGTTTGGGCTGTAACACTTTGAAAGCTTAAGGCTAAAAATGCCATTCCGAGAACTAAACTGATCTTTTTCATAATTCGTTTTGGTTTAATTTTAATATTAACTGTAACATACTTGCTACGCTTATGTTTTGATTTATCTATCATTCAAAAAACGAACTCTATAAACTATTTAGTTGGTAGATAAATCACACTGATTTGTTTAGCCATTAGTTATTGATCTGACTATTGTATCCCATCTAAAAATCTAATGGCGCAATCCAAATAATTTGTTGTATGTTGATTCGTTGTTTGGTAGTGATCACTATTTGATATGAAACGAGCACCCATTTTAATATTACTTTTTCTTATTTGCCTTAGGGGATACACGCAAAAAGTGGGTGTTGTTTTTAGTGGTGGTGGTGCTAAGGGGGTTGCCCACATTGGTGTTTTAAAGGCGCTGGAAGAAAATCATATCCCGATAGATTACATTGTTGGTACATCAATGGGTGGTGTGGTTGGTGGGATGTATGCTGCCGGCTATTCGCCACAGCAGATAGAACGTATCGCGTTAAGCAGTAGCTTTCAGGACTGGGTGACGGGGAAGTATGATAGCGACTACAGGTACTTTTTTCAGAAAAAATCGGAGAATCCATCATCGTTTACTTTGAAGCTGGAGATAGATACGGGTTTCCAGGCCAAATTCAGATCAACACTTGTTGGTGATGTACCTTTGAATTTCGCGCTCATTGAGCTTTATACCCAAGCATCTGTTAATGCGCATAACGACTTTAACAAGCTGTTTGTGCCTTATAGATGCATGGTTTCGGATGTATTTTCGCAGAAGGCCATTAAGGTTGATCATGGTAGTTTAGCCGAGGCCGTGCGTGGGACTATCACTGTTCCGCTGGTTTACAGGCCAATTAAGGTTGATGGGCGGTATGTTTTTGATGGTGGCTTGTATGATAACTTCCCCATTGATGTGATGCAAAAGGATTTCAAGCCTGATTATATTATTGGTACCAATGTATCGTCAAAAACGTTTACAGATTATCCTAAGGATGATGAGAAACTGATGGGGCGGTCGTTGTATTATATGTTCCTTTCCAAGTCGGATAGTACAAGCATTGGTAAAAATGGCATTTACATTCAGCCGGATGTGCATGAGTATACCAGCACCAATTTTGCGCCGGTGGCACAAATGATCAAAGCTGGATATGATGCTACTATTGCCGATATGCCGAAGATAAAGGCCGCTGTGGAACGCAGGGTTGACCCGGCAGAATTGACAGCCCGCCGGGAGGCTTTTCATCAAACAGAGGGGCCAATCATGTTTAATAACATTGTTGTAAATGGTGTTAATTACCAGCAAAAGAGATACATAGAACGCATTTTTCGTAAGGATGACAATAAGCCTGTTAGCTTAACTGATATTAAGGAAGGCTATTACCGGCTGGTTACCAATGATAATTTTGAAACCATATATCCACACATCATTTATAATCCGGAGAGTGATACCTATGATTTTGGAGTGGATGTAAAATCGAGCAAAAACTTTAGGCTGGATATTGGCGGCATGGTTTCGAGCAGACCGATCAGCACTGCTTATTTGGGTTTGCAGTATGATTATGTTAACCGCAACTCGTATACGGCTGCTTTGAATTTATACTCCGGCAGATTTTATGAATCGGCGCAGGGAACTTTACGGTCTGATTTCCCGACAAGGTTACCTTTTTACGTAGAAGGTGAATTTACTTATAACTACTGGAATTACTTTAACGATAATCAAATATCTGTTGAACGCACCAACCCGGTTTACGTAGCCCAATCGGACCGTAAAATTATGCTAAAAATGGGGATACCTATTCCGAATAATGGCAAACTGGAATTACAAGGTGGTTATGTGAATACGGGTGACGAGTATAGCCCTAATGGCACTTACCAGAGTGGCGATACTTTGGACGTAAGTAAATTCAGGGCTTTTAAGGCATCTATCTCGATAGAGAAAAACTCGCTGAACCGGAAGCAGTATGCAAGCAAGGGAAACCATTATTATTTAGGTTTGCAATATTTTAACGGGCGCGAATATTATGAAGATGGTAATGTACTGCACAATGTTCCGGGTTATCACCCTATCGGTAAATTTAATACGGTTAGGGAATGGTTTACGGCTAAGATCAGTCAGGAGAATTACTTTTATGCTAAGAAGCACCTAAGTTTAGGATATTTGATGGAAGGCGTGCTGAGTAATAAGCCCTTGTTCCGCACTTATGAAGAATCGATATTGAGTTCGCCGGCATTTTATCCCTTGCAGGATTCGCGCACGCTGATATTGACAAACTTTAGGGCACCAAGTTATGCTGCCGGGGGATTAAAAAGTGTGGTAAGCGCCGCTAAAAATTTAGAATGGCGCAGCGAAGCCTATTTATTTGTACCATTGCATGGTATTAAACGCGATAATTTGGAAGATGCCAGTTATACCGATATACTTGGGGTACGTAAACTGGCGGCAAGCACGGGTTTTGTATACCAAACGTTTTTGGGCCCGGTTGGTTTAAGTTTTAATTATTATGACGATGACCAAAAGCGCTATGGTGTGATGTTTCATGCCGGATTTTTAATTTTTAATAAACGAGCTTTAGAATGAGCAGAATTATAAAAGTATTGTTCCCCTTGTTATTATGCATCAGTTGCGCCTTCGCGGATAAGATGACCATTAACAACTTTGTGCTGAAGGATAACCCCTTTGGTACGAATGAGGTTGCCATTGTAGTGGTTGATACCGCGGGCGTTACGCAAGAAAAGATTAATGGTGATTTTTTGTTTACGATAAACGGTTTCCAGGAAACATTAAAATTTGAGAATGGTACAGCTTTTTATCACCACAAACTCACCAAATCGAGCTTTATTTTTGTGAAGCATGAGAATGAACAGGGATCGCACTCTACACTGTTTTACGTTTACAAAAGCGACTCAAAGTTAACGCCTATCCATGTAAGCTGGGTGGTGCTGGTGGCTATACCTGTAATTTTAATACTATTAGGCTACATGTTTAAGCGCTTTATAATTATAGCGGCTGTAATATTTTGTGTGTTTATTTACTTTAATCACAGTAGTGGTTTGGGGATACCTACGTTTTTTGAAACAGTGATTGATGGCCTGAAGCATATGTTTTAAATCCATGTAAGATGGAATAGGTAAGATGGAAGAGGGGCGATGTAAAATGGACGACGTATGTATTCTTTCATAATTAGAAAACACATCTTCCATCTTACCTATTACATCTTACCTCAAAATCACATCTTCCATCTTACCTATTCCATCTTCCATCCTTAGAACGGCAATCCTATACCAAAATTGAGTTGCATAAAGCTGTAGTTATCGCCGTAGGTGTTTCTGTAATTCTCTTTGAAGCTCCCTGCTCTAAATAATTCGTTGGCGTGTTTGGTGAGCACCCATTGTTCGCTGCCTTCAAACTGGGGGTCTTTTAGCTTAAAGGCGGCATCTAAGCGGAATACAAAGAAGCTAAGATCAAACCTTAAACCAGTACCTATCCCTATTGCAGTTGATTGGAATATCTTACTAAAATCAAACGCGCCGTTAATGTTTTGGTTATTGTTGTAGCGCCATATGTTTCCAAAATCGGTAAATACAGCCCCGTTTAGTTTTGAACCAAAAAAGTTACTGATGATGGAATACCTGTATTCAATGTTACCTACAATTTTGATCTCGCCAAACTGATCGAGGTATTTTAAACTGTTGCGTAGTTTATCGGCAGCTTCGCCGGTACCGTAAGTTGACCTGCTAAACAAACCAGGACCCAATGTACGCGGCAACCAAGCGCGAATATCATTAGCTCCGCCAACATAAAAATTCTTTTCAAATATCATCTGGCTGCTGTTCCCGTAAGGTAAACCAATACCGGGATTGATTCTAAAAACTAATATTCGCTCGCCCTCAATATGCTTATACACCCTAAAATCGGTTTCCAATTTTACGTACTGCGCAAACGTTTGTCCGAATATGGTGCGTTGGCCCAGTGAATCGCGCGGGGTATTTAACAACGAACTCAAAAGGTATAAGGTATTACCTCCAACATCAATTGTACCACGGAAATAGTTAAAGTTGCTTAGCGTATATAGTTTATTTGAATTAAACTGGTAAGTGTACTGGCTACCTGATGTAAAAATTTTGCGGCCTATCAAATACACATACGAATACCGGTTACTGGCTTCTAACTGAGCTTTTGCATTAGCATCGATAACCCCCTCGGAATATTCAATGTTAATTGGTGTTAGCGTATGCAGTTTTTGAGTTGTTTCGGCCCAGTCATAGGTTAACGAGTTGATAAAACTTTTGCGCGATACCAATCCTTTTTGAAAGAATAGCTGGAAGGTTGACGAAAAAGTAGTATGCGGCACACCATATTTACCCAGGGTAGGGAAATTAAATGGCGAAATGATACGGGGATAAATGAGGCTTACACCCAACCTTGCATCCTGGTTTTGAATGGCGCTTGTACCTAAGTTACTATCGGAGTTATCAAACAATACGCTCCAGTTTAACTTTACCTGCAAAATTTCGGCTCCCTTAAACAGGTTACGATCGGTAAAGGTATTACCTACGTTAAAGCCGTATCGGCCATCGTTAAAAATAAATTCGCCCTCTATCCTATCTGTCATGTGTTTGAGGGGAACGATCTCTATTTTACTGTTAAGGCGGTTTGTGCTATCGGGAGTTTTGGTGTAGGATGGGTTTGGCACATTCCGGAATACGTTTAACTCGGATAACCGGGATGTGGTTAAATTTTGGCTTTCAACATCGTACATATCACCTTTGTGCTGAAATATGTAGTTGGTAACAGCCAGAGGCTTAAATTTATGCGAGTAGTCAACAAACCTGAACTGAGAGTCAACCTGAATTGTATCGGTAGGGTTGTTTCTGCCGAGCCGGCCACTACTTTTATAAATGGTGATTAACGTATTGTTGATATGGAATTGTGAATGCTCTTTTTTACCGGGCGGATTATCGATGATCATTTTAACATCGGCAATGCTGCTGCTAAAACTGCTGTCGGGTTCAAAAGTAATATACTGGCGAGAAAAGTCGTAATAACCATTATGCCTCATCAATTGGTATATCTGATCGCGATCATAGTTCAAACTATCCTGATCAAATGGCTTTCCTGGTTGTATGTGGCTAAATTTTAAACGGTTGGCCCTGTAAATAGCACGTAGCTTTTCATCCTGAATGCTATCCTGAACTTTGCGGATATGAAACAGAGGGCCTTCGTTAGCGATAAAAATCAATTCGGCTTTTTGTTTCTTAACAACAACCTCATTAGTAACTTTAGCTTTAAGATAGCCCTTAAGCCGCAAAAAGCGCTCGATCTGGAGGCGCGAAAACTCAACCAGACTACTATCTAATATACGCGGCGCCTCGCCAATATCGCGCTTACCATGGTTGCTAAACGTGTAGTAAAATTGTAGATTAAGCCAATTGTTAGGTTGCTGCTCTTTATCTACATAGTTTACGGCCGCTAAAGTATATTGCTTATCAATACCTTTGAGCGTAATTTTACGTACTATGGTTTGGTCTTTTCTAATGCCGCGTGTTACGCCACATCCCGAAGCCAAAAAAAGAATAATAATACTTAAAATTGTAAAGCCGTAATTTATTAACCGGGTATATGCTTTCAAAGTCTCAAATCAGTTTTTTAAAATCTCTGCAACAAAAAAAGATCAGGAAAACGCATGGTGTTTTTTTAGTGGAAGGTAGTAAATCAATAGCAGAGTTTATTAACTCGGACTATATTATTGAAACCCTTTACCACACACCATCATTCGATCCAAAATTGCTGAATTTATCACGGAAAGTAAATTCCGAACAAGCATCAGCAACCGACCTCGCCAAATTTAGTAGTTTAACCACACCGCAGGAAGTAATTGCGCTAATAAAAATTCCGGCTTGGCCCACATTGCTAACACAAAAACTGCAACAAGGTTTTTCAATTGTTTTAGATGGCATACAAGATCCGGGAAATTTAGGGACGATAATTAGAACAGCCGATTGGTTCGGCATCAAAAACATTATTTGCTCGGATGATACGGTTGATGCTTATAACCCCAAAGTGGTACAGGCTACAATGGGTTCGCTGTCGCGGATACATGTGCATTATGTTGACTTACAAAACCTACTTAAAACTACTGATTTACCCATATTTGGCGCTTTATTAGATGGCGACAACATTTATACTACCAACTTTGGAGAACATGGTTTAGTGGTAATGGGTAACGAAGGAAACGGCATACGGCCCGAGATACAAGAGCTGATACAGAGGCCGGTAACCATCCCATTAATAGGTAAAGCGGAATCGTTAAACGTGGCAATTGCAACGGCGGTTTTTTGTTCGGAAATAAGCCGCGTTAAGTATGTGCAAAAATGATTGAAATAAAAATTGTAATGGAGTAAATAATTACTATTTTTGCAGTCCAAATAAGGTCGGGTGGCCGAGTGGCTAGGCAGAGGTCTGCAAAACCTCGTACAGCGGTTCGAATCCGCTCTCGACCTCATTATTGTAAAACATTAAAAAACTAAGACAATGGGTGTTACACGTTTAAAAAGAAAAGATAGAAAAAACAAGACTGTGTCTCGTTTAGAAGTTCAGCATTTAAAAATCGCTACTAACCTTGAGTTGGGTAGCCGTTCTAAAGAATCTCCAAAAAGCCAGATCGTTAAAAACAACGCGATCTTAGATCAGCTTTCAAAATAATCAAGGAGCCTTTTAAGGTTTTACAAAATCCTGTTGGTTTATACCGACAGGATTTTTTTGTTGATACGGCTTATCAAACCCGGGCCTTCATAAATGAAACCGGTATAAAGCTGAACAAGAGATGCACCCGCGTTTAACTTTTCAATAGCCTCATCAGCTGAATGAATACCCCCCACCCCTATTATCGGGAATGATCGGTTTGACTTTTGGGATAAATACCTGATCACTTCTGTTGATCGCTGTGTTAATGGCTTGCCACTTAACCCACCCATTTCAGCTTTATGTTCCGATGTTAAACCTTCGCGGCTAATGGTTGTGTTGGTTGCTATTACTCCGGCAATGCCAGTTTCTTGTACTATCTCAACAATATCATTCAATTGATCATCGGTTAAATCGGGAGCAATTTTTAACAAGATCGGTCTGCTGATATTGTTTTTTGAATTGCGTTGTTGTAAGGTATTCAAAATATGCTTGAGTGGTTCCTTCTCTTGCAGGGCACGCAGGTTTGGTGTGTTAGGCGAGCTTACATTCACCACAAAATAATCAACTACATCAAAAAGCCTGTCAAAGCATTTGATATAATCGCTAACGGCGTCTTCGTTGGGTGTAACTTTGTTTTTACCGATGTTGCCACCAATAATTAAGCCTGCATCGTTATGTTTGGATTCGCGATAAGCTTTAATGCGTTCGGCTACAACATCAACACCCTGATTGTTAAACCCCATGCGATTGATCAAAGCGGCATCTGCCGGCAGGCGAAACATTCGGGGCTTATCATTACCTGGCTGTGGTAATGGTGTTACCGTACCTACTTCAACAAATCCGAAGCCGAGGTTAGCCATTTCGCCTATCATTTCGGCATTTTTGTCAAAGCCCGCCGCAAGGCCAACGGGGTTTTTAAATTTAAGTCCGAAGACTTCCTTTTCCAATTTAGGATCATTAAAGCTCCAGATCGAGCTGCTTAAGGCCGCTCCTCCCGGGAAACGGTTAAAGCGTTTTAAATTGCGAACAACAAAGTAATGAACGTTTTCGGGGTCGAACTGGAACAGCAGGGGCTTAAGGAGCGAATACATAGCGCGAATTTAGTAGTTTTTAGTGAATGAAGTTTTGCCTTTCGGCTAAAGAAAGTATCTTAGTTTCAAAAAATACAATATGCCCGGTTTCCCGTTAAACTCCCGTCGTAAATTTATAACAAACTCTGCAATGGCCGCAGTAGTAGGTTTGGCATTGCCCGATATTGTTTCGGCAGCCACACTTGCCGCCGGACCGAAAAAAATATCTTTAGATAAAAACGATGTGATCCTTTTTCAGGGAGATTCGATCACTGAATGGGGCAGAACAATTGGCGATACAAATATTAATACCTATAACTCATTAGGCAGCAGCTACCCATTTGCTACGGCCAGCAGTTTATTGGCACAGTACCCGGCCAAAAACTTAAAGTTTTATAACCGTGGCATCAGTGGTAATAAAGTACCACAATTAGCCGACAGATGGGATGCGGATTGTTTAGCACTTAAACCAAATGTATTAAGCATACTGGTAGGTGTTAACGACCATTGGCATAAGTTAAATGGGCAATACGCCGGCACAATTGATGATTACCGGAATGGCTATAAAGCGTTATTAGAGCGTACCAAGCAAGCTTTACCAAATGTAAAACTGGTTATTGGCGAACCATTTGCCTTTACAGGGATTAAATATGTTAACCAAAGCTGGTACCCCAAGTTTAACGAGTTTAGGTTGGTTGCCCGCGAAATGGCCGATTCTTTTCACGCTACGTTTATACCTTACCAAAGCATTTTTGATGATGCCTTAAAACTGGCCCCCGCTGTTTACTGGAGTATAGATGGTGTACACCCAACCGTTGCCGGTGCCGGATTAATGGCACGATCATGGCTTGAAATTGTAAAGGGATAATTATTAGTTTTGCAATTCATCAGACCAAATGGAATACAGAAATTTTCAAAATGTTAAAATTGCCGAGGTTGGTTTAGGAACATGGCAATTAGGCAGCGCCGATTGGGGTAATGTTGACGAGGAAGCCGCTTTTAAAATACTGAAAGCCTATACCGAGAACGGTGGCAACTTTATTGACACCGCCGATGTTTACGGCACGGGCGTAAGCGAAAAAACCATAGGCAAGTTTCTGAAAACCGAAAGCGCTGAAATTTATGTAGCGACCAAGCTTGGTCGCCGTGGCGATAATGGCAATGGCTGGCCCCAGAATTTCACTTACGATGCGATGAAAAAGCAGATTGAAGACTCATTGGAGCATCTTCAACTACCCCAGCTATTTTTAGAGCAATTGCACTGCATCCCAACAGAGGAGATGCGTGCCGGTAAAGTGTTCGATAATCTGCGCAAGCTAAAACAGGAAGGACTAATAGCTCATTTTGGCGCAAGTGTGGAAACATCAGAAGAAGCGCTGATGTGTTTGGAGCAGGAAGGTTTGGCTTCGTTACAGATCATCTTTAACCTATTCAGGCAGCATGTGGCTGATGAAGTATTCGTGAAAGCAAAGGAAAAGAACGTGGCCATTATTGCGCGTGTACCTTTAGCAAGCGGATTGCTATCCGGAAAGTTTGAGGATAAAACCAAATTCGCACATAACGATCATCGTAACTTTAATGCTAATGGCGAAGCATTTAACGCCGGCGAAACCTTTTCGGGAATAGATTTTAAAGAAGGCGTGCGTTTGGCCAACAAAATTAAAGGCATGTTACCAGATAGCCGGATGCCGCAATGGGCCATCCGCTGGATATTAGACCATCCGGAAGTTACAACCGTGATACCCGGCGCAAGCCGCGTTACCCAGGTTTATGCTAACATTGAGGCATCTGACTTGAAGAATCTTTCGCCAGAGATCCATCAGGAGCTGCGTAAGCTTTATGATGATGAAATTCATGCTCAGATAAGAGGGCATTATTGATCGATACTAACTAACAGATAAATCTGTAATCAAAACTAAGTTAACTTACTAAATAACTTAGTTCAAATACTACTGCTTATATTTGTGTAAGCAGTTCATGGAAACCCAAGCCAATAACATTCATCGTAAAATAATCCATATTGATATGGATGCCTTTTACGCGTCGGTTGAGCAGCGGGATAACGAAGATTATCGCGGCAAGCCTATCGTTGTTGGCGGCCCACCCGAAGGCCGGGGCGGTGTAGTGGCTACGGCAAGTTACGAGGCGCGTAAGTTTGGTATACGCTCGGCCATGCCATCTAAAAAGGCGTTACAGCTTTGTCCGCATGCCATATTTGTACGGCCACGTTTTGCCGCTTACAAAGAAGTATCGCAACACATCCGCGAGATATTTAGCCGCTATACCGATCTGATCGAGCCGCTTTCGCTGGATGAGGCCTATTTGGATGTTACTGAGGATAAGCTCAACATTGGCTCGGCCATCGAGATAGCCAAACAAATTAAACAGGCCATTAAGGATGAATTGAACCTTACCGCTTCGGCAGGTGTATCGGTAAACAAGTTTGTGGCTAAAATCGCTTCGGATATGAACAAGCCCGACGGCTTAAAATTCATCGGACCATCGGGCATTGAATCCTTTATGGAGATCTTACCTGTTGAAAAGTTCTTCGGTGTAGGCAAAGTAACTGCCGAAAAAATGAAGAAGATGGGACTGCATACCGGCGCCGATCTCAAAAAACTATCCGAAGATGAAATGCACCGGCATTTTGGCAAGGCTGGCCGCTTTTACTTTAAGATAATCCGCGGGATTGATAACCGCGAAGTACAACCCCATCGCGAAACCAAATCATCAGGAGCCGAAGATACCTTCACGTACGATTTAACCACCCTGGATGAAATGTATGCCGAACTGGATAAAATAGCCATTACGGTAGCTAACCGCTTGCAACGTTATGAGTTAAAAGGCCGCACCGTTACGCTCAAAGTAAAATACAGCGATTTTAAACAGATCACCCGCAACCAATCATTCCCCTCTCCCATTTGCGATCTGGAAAGCATCTCGGCTACAGCCAAACAATTAATGGCTACCAGTTTTGAGGATGGGCAAAAAATAAGGCTGTTGGGTATATCGCTATCCAACTTTGGCGATGCAGTTACGCGCCAAAAACAGGAGAAGGATACCGGGCAACTGGAGTTATTTGATTAACACTAATTCGTCCTTATTGCCTCTACCGGGTCAAGTTTAGAAGCAAAATAAGCCGGTATTATTCCGGATAAAATGCCTATAACTACAGAAATAGAAAAGCCTTTTATAATATTGCTTAAATAAAGCACTATTTTGATATCAGCTATTGCTTTTACCGCGAAAGTACCCAGATATACCATTCCTATCCCAATTGCGCCCCCCATTAAACATAGCAAAACAGCCTCAATTAAAAACTGGAACATAATAAAATACCCCTTAGCACCAAGCGACATTTGGATACCTATAATATTGGTTCGCTCTTTTACCGAAACAAACATAATATTGGCAATACCAAAACCACCAACTATTACAGAAAAGCCACCAATAATAAGTCCCGCTAAGTGGATGATATCAAACAACGAATCAATTTGGTTTGATATCAATGTTGATTTATTTAAGGCGAAGTTATCATCGGTACCCGGGCTCAAGCGGCGGATAGATCGCATAACGCCCATTAACTCACTTTCTACCGCTTCGCTGGCAATACCGTCTTTACCACGTACAACAATCTGAGGGTTATACTTTTCATTTTGTACATCAATCATGTTGCGGGCAAAATTCATGGGAATGGTTATTTGTTTATCCGGCGATACATCAAGCATATCCTCTCCCTCTTTTGCATAAACGCCTACAATAGTAACCGAGCGGCCTAAAACCTTAATCTGTTTACCAAGGGCAATGGCGGGTTCATTAAACAATCCTTCGGCTACATCATTGCCCACTAAGGCAACGGGCGCACCCGTTCTCGATTCTATATCGGTAAAGTAACGGCCTTCCTGGTAATCGTGCGCCCATGTTTTATCATACTCGGCCGATACTACATTCACATCAACATTATTAACCACATTGCTCAGGTACTTGAGTGTACGATTATTCAGCGTGATCTCGTATGATATACCTTGGGCCGTTTGTACACGTTTCTGCAATTCGTTATAATCACGAATTTTAGGTACTGGCCTTTGTATATATTTCCACCACGGATAATCGTTACCAAATGTCCAAGGCCATTTTTGCACAAAAATACTATTGGTACCCAACTTGTTAACACTGGTTTGCAAATTATCGCGCAAGGTATCAACCGCCGAAAACACGGCTATAATGGTAAAAATACCTATAGTAATGCCCAGTAGCGATAATACTGTACGCAATTTATTTTGCCTGAGCGCGTCAAAAGCAAAAATGAAACTTTCGCGAAGTAGCTTTAAAAATATCATACTACCAATTTAGACAACAGATATGCAATTGAGTTACAGCAAATGCGAAATATTTATTTGAGTTAAATTGAGAAATATAAGATTTGAGTCAGCATTACAAGGGGGGTATTGTAAGATTTTATTAATCTATTTTCCATTATCTAAATCCACAACTAAGTCTTGATTCTTGCATCTTGATTCCTGACTCTTCTTCAAGGGGCGTATTGTAAGATTTTATTAATCCATTTCCATTATCTAAATCCACAACTAAGTCTTGATTCTTGCATCTTAATTCCTGACTCTTCTTCAAGGGGGGATATTGTAAGATTTAAATTGATCATTTTATTTATTCTGGTCTTCAATTACTATTCTCTACAATGTACGAAATTCCGGGCATATTCACAACAAAAAAAGCCCCTCTGTAAACAGAAGGGCTTCCATATTCGGGAAAAATCGATCCGATTAATATTTGTAACTCTTAGTAACTGTAGTAGTTGTGGTTGATTTTGGTTTAACATAAACCACCTTTGGCTTACGTGGGTGAGCACGGCGGTAAGCTTGTCTTTTACGCAGGGCCGATCTATCTTTAGCATCACCAATAACATAACCGGCACCAGCGCCTAAACCCGCACCTATTAAAGCGCCACCAACATTATGGCCAATTAAACCACCAGCTACGGCACCGCCTGCTCCACCAATAATAGCACCTTTGGCCCTACCGCTCATTTTGCGGTGCGTTGTAGTTGTTTGCGCATCCGCTACATTGCTGCCTGCTATAACAAAAGTTAAAAACAGGGTTACACTCATCATATACTTTTTCATCGTTCTTTTATTTTAGTCTTAATATTAAGCTGTTCAACCTAATATATAGGGATATGCAAAAGGCCTGCCACATCTTAAACCTGCTATTATTATGGCCTAATCATTCAATTACGATACATATATTAACTCTCAATTAAATCCAAATCAATACGGTGTATATAAAACAGAGCATTGTTTAGCAATTACCATTTTAAATTGAGGGGTTAATCTGCGCAAGCTAAATGACATTGTACAGATGTTATTACTGAACAATTTGCCAAGCTTTAATGTTTGATATCAAAACCAAATTCATTTTATATGAGTATTACCACATTTCAAAAAACATTCGCCATCGGGAACGATCTTACCGTTAACCGCCTGGGTTATGGTGCCATGCGCATTACAGGCGAGGGTATTTGGGGCCCGCCAAAAGATAAAGCCGAAGCTATCCGTGTTTTAAAACGCGCGGTTGAGCTTGGCGTGAACTTTATTGACACTGCCGATAGCTACGGACCATATGTATCCGAAGAGCTAATTGCCGAAGCATTACATCCCTACAAAAATGGACTGGTAATAGCTACCAAAGGTGGGTTATTACGCACCGGACCTAACGAATGGCCCATTGATGCCAGCCCTAAACATTTACAGGAAGCTTTAGAAGGAAGCCTGAAGCGTTTAAAGGTTGAGCAGATAGATTTATACCAGTTGCACCGTATCGATCCTAATGTGGAAGTGGGAGAAACCTTCGCGTTTTTGCAAAAAGCACAGCAAGAAGGCAAAATCAAACACATTGGCTTATCCGAAGTTCATGTTGCCGATATTAAGCAGGCGCAAGAATTTTTCAAAGTAGTATCGGTACAAAACATGTACAGCGTTGATAACCGCAAATGGGAAACCGAATTACAATATTGTAAGGATAACGATATTGCCTTTATACCCTGGTTCCCGCTTAATGCAGGTAATGTAAAGGGCTTAGAAGCTATTCAGGCTGTAGCCGACAGGCATGGCGCTACAACACACCAGGTTGCCGTACACTGGCTTTTACAACATGCGCCAAACATATTGTTGATCCCCGGTACATCCAGTGTGGCCCATTTGGAAGAAAATATGAAGGCTGCCGAGCTGGTACTAACGGTTGCCGATTTGGACGAGTTAGATAGAATAGCCGGATAAAGTTGATGATTAAATCAAGAAAAGCTATAAACAAAGAGAGCCAGGCAAATTGCCTGGCTCTCTTTGTTATTTTAATATGACAGATTACTGATTCCTGCTCAATATACCGGCAAATTTTGCTTCGTAATCTTTTAACTGCGCGGCGTATTTATTGCTCAACGAGATTTGGTTGTGCTGTTTGGCTATGTTCATCATCGAGTTGATCAACGATACACCGTATTGAATTTCTTGTACATTCAAGCCGTCTTTATTGCCTTCTAACAACACGTAGTCGTAATTTAACTGATCGGTAACATAATCGTTAATACTTGCCATCATTTTATTGGCATTGGCAATATCATTCACTTCGTATAAGGTTTGAGCCAGATAGTTTTTACGTAAGGCCACTGTAATATCCGGATAAATATCAGGCATCACCTCCAGGTATTTATGTATAGTGTTAGCTGCCAGATCCTTGCGACCTTCGATCATCAGGTTTTGCGACAGGTTAACAAACATGGATAATATAACCGGGTAAAACATATTGGTAGACTCATGATCCAAGTAGGTAGCATTCTTCATGTTACCCCATTTAAGCTTCGTCATCACGTTATTATACATTACCATGGTGTTGGTTTTATCCACATCACGGGCGGCGGTATCAACTTTATAAGGCATTAAATGATAAGTGAAGCCTTCTTTGTATAAATATTGCTGCATGCCTATCATGTTATCGTTGCCAACAGTAATGGCAAAATAAATTGGGCGCTTCCAGTTGTTATGAGCCAGTATATCAAGCATGGCTAAGTTATCCTTAGTTACATAGTTTGATGTGTATTTCCACTCCATAGCAGGCGCTATCTTATCTTTCTGATCTGCCGGGATAACACCATTTTTAATAACATCATCCGGGTTAATGGTTAGCTTAAAGTTTTTGGTTGGCAGGTAGTTTAAACTCTCTCCGCTTTGGTATTCAACTTTAGCGCGGCTATCGTCAGATGTTATGAAATCAAAAACATCCTTCAACTCAACCGAGCCCGGTAGTTTAGAATCGTTGTAATAGATCACATCCCGTACACCCAGAGCAAATTTTTCATCGGGCATGGTAATAGGCAACGGTTCAGATTCGTTCATCTTGTGCTTCATACCACGGATATACCAATCGGTACCCAGCAAGCTTAGGTTAACGATACGCACATCCGGGCGAATGCCTTCAACTTCCTGGTCGTACCATAACGAATAGGTATCATTATCACCATAGGTGAACAAAATAGCATTTGGCGCGCAACTCATTAAATAGTTGTAAGCCATATCATGCGGTGTCCATTTGGTTGATCTGTCGTGACCTTTCCACTCTTTGCTCGCCATTAAAACCGGCGCGGCTAACAAGCAAACACCTGTAGCGATAACGCCCGATAGTTGTGGGTTTTTAACAACTTTACGTAACAGATCGGCAATGGCTATAACACCCAGCCCTATCCATATCGCAAACGCGTAGAACGAACTTACGTACGAATAATCGCGCTCACGGGGCTGCAATGGCGGCTGGTTAACGTATAAAATAATGGCTAATCCTGTAAAGAAGAATAACAGGGCAACTACCAGCGCATAACGCCTGTTGCGGCTAACATGGTATGCAAAACCAAACAAGCCAATAATAAGTGGCAAACCATATAAAGGCGCGTAGTTTTTGTTTTGCAAGATGGATTTTGGCAAGTGCTTACCGCTATCAAATAAACCGGTTGTCCAGTTACCATCAATTGAGGCGCTGTTGCTTTGACCATCCATATCGTTGTAGCGGCCAACATAATTCCATAAAAAGTACCTAACATACATCTGGTATATTTGCCAGCTGAATAAGAATTTAACATTTTCGACCATTCCGGCTTGTTGACCATCGCCCATTTGTAACCACTGACGGTAAAATTGCGGGTGATCACCTTCCTGATCGTAAATACGAGGCATCAATGTATTGCGTTCGTACGGAATAGAATATTTTGTGCTGGCAACCTCGTATTGGGTTTTACCCTTACGGTAGATAGGGCTGCCATTATTTTTTAATTCGGCAGCTTCTTCACCACTGATATCAGCTTGTTTTGAGTCGAAGTATTGTCCATAAACCAAAGGCCTGTCGCCGTATTGATCACGGTTCAAATAACTTAATAACGAGAATGCGTTATTAGGATCGGTATTGTTCAGGTTAGGGTCGGCAGTAGCGCGGATCGGGATGTAAGCGAAAGAGCTATATCCTAAATAAATAAACGCCACACAAATGAAGGCCAGGTTTAGTTTAGGCATACCTTTACGGATGCTGTAAATGATACCATAAACAATAGCCCCTATCAGGATAACAAAGAAAGCAACAGAACCTGTACCAAAGCCCATTTTCAACGTATTCACAAAGAACAGATCAAAATAAGCAGAGAATTTAACTGTATATTGAATAATACCGAATTGTACAAAAAGCAATAAGGCAACACCTTTTAAAATAGCATAAATGGTGTTTTTGCCATCAATAACCTTTCCACGGCGTAAGTAATAAACCAATGCAATAGCTGGTATAGTTACCAAATTCAATAAGTGGATACCAATTGAAAGCCCCATTACATAAGCTATAAATACGATCCATTTATCGGCACCGGGCTCATCAGCATGAGCATCCCATTTCAAAGCTCCCCAAAATACAACGGCGGTACACAAAGTTGAAGTTGACCATACAATGGTTTCCACAGCCGAGAACCAAAAAGTATCCGAAAAAGCAAAAGCCAACGCGCCAACCAAACCTGCACCCATAATTAATATGGTACGTGGTTGCCCGTCAACATCGTTAGTTTTAGCGGTTAGCCTTTTAGCCAGCGCTGTAATTGTCCAAAAAAGGAACATTACGGTTGCAGAGCTCGTCATGGCGGTACCAAAATTGGTGTAAAATGGCACTTTAGCATTATTGCCCATAGATAGCAGCGAAAACGCTTTTTCTATCATGGCGAACAACGGGTAACCCGGTTGGTGTGATACCTGCAACCTAAAGGCGCAGGAAATAAACTCGCCACAATCCCAAAAACTTACGGATGGCTCTAAGGTTAAAGTGTAGGTAACTGCCGCTATAACAAAGCAAAGCCAGCCCAATAGATTATTTAGTCTGTTGTATTGCATAGCTTTTTCAGGAAATAGAAAATATCATGTGAAGGTTTATAAAGGTACAATTATTGTTGTGCCGGTGGCGTAGGGTGCGTTTGGTTAACAGGCGTATAATCAGGCAAGTCCGAAGCGTGTTGCGCGGCAGGCGGCGTTACCGGCGGAGCCTGGTAAACAGGTGGCGCTGGTGGCGGCGGAGGTGTTTGACTTACCGGCGGCTGGGTATCAGTACTGGTGCCATCGGTAGCGTTTTTAAACTCTTTTATACCCTGACCAAGGCCACGAGCCAGTTCGGGCAATTTTTTTCCACCAAATAAAACCAAAGCAGCTACCAGTATTAAGGTAATATCGCCGGGGCTCAGAAATAATAATGTTGAACTTAACATATCAATAAAATTAAAAAGAATTAATAACAATAAACCATGTCCGCAAAAAACGAAGCGTTATAATTATTCACAAAGATATGGCTAAAAAATAAAGTATCCGAATTTGAATAAAATTAGCCATCAAAGGTTTATAAACGGTACATTGTTATATAACGGCAAATATAGTAAGCGTGTTGTATTTGACAGGATAAAAATTACGGTTTAACAGATTTTAACAAGTATGTATGTGCAGATGAGAGGGTGTGCAAATGTGCAGATGATGATTGGCTTGGTTGCTTCAAGCAGTGTAGTGGAAAACCTAAATGTTTATTTCTCATAAGATATAACCATTTGTTAAATTTGCTAAACTATGAATGAGGAAAATACAAACGCTGATTACTATTATAAATTGGGAATATTTTTTTTGATAATAGAACAAAAAAAATCCTTGTACTTGGCCCTGATAACCGATACGTTTTGAACTATGCCAATAGATGGGTCTTATTTTATTGTAGGATTTATTTTTGTAGTTTTTATTTTTAAAATGCTTTATACTTTTGGGGTGTTACGTGATTAAAATAACTATGTATATTCTCGCTAATGCAAGTCTTCATTGGCTTACCATCAGGTATTATCCGCTGAAACACTTGGATCAAGATAATGCACTCCATAATTAATAAGGGCTTCGGCAAAATCCCACTTTTTCATGGCGCACATATCTGCCGCCTGGCTTAAGGACAATTTACCGGCTTCATAAAGTTTCGCGGCGAAAAAACGTACAGTTTCATTGTGCTCTTGCTCAAACGCATCCGGGAGTTGTATCATAATCATCATATAAAGATAAGTAATCACAAATTAAATACATTGGCTAAACCCGTTCTGTAGCCGAAGTTTTCCCCTTACCCCTCTTCAATGTCAACACCGTAATCTCCGGCCAGATACCTAACCTTCCCGAAAAGGCAAGGAAGCCAAAACCGCGGTTAACATACAGGTAGCGGTTATTACGGCTGGCTAAACCAGCCCAATCTAAATAGCGGTATTTTACAGGGCTCCACCTAAAACCGGAAACCTCTACACCAAACTGCGCGCCATGGGTATGTCCCGCTAAGGTTAAATGGATGTGATTGGGGTTGTTCATCACCTTTTCTTCCCAATGAGTTGGATCATGCGAAAGCAGTATTTTGAATGCTTTGGGATCAACGCCACGCATGGCTTTGTGCAAGTCGCCTATCTGGATGAATCCCTTCCCCCAGTTTTGTACACCTATGAGGGATATTTTTTGGCCGTCTTTTACAATGTCTACGTTTTCGTCAAGCATCAGCTTGTAGCCTAATGTTGTATGGTGTTCTTTCAGCTTTTCCAGGTTAGCTTCTTTTTCTTCTTCGCTGTTCCAGCTGATGTAATCGCCATAATCGTGATTGCCTAAAATAGAGAATTGGCCATAGGGCGCTTTCAATTGGGCAAAGCGATGAATGTAAGGTTCAATTTCCCAGGCGGCATTGTTAACCAGATCGCCGGTAAAAACAAAAAGGTCGCTCTTTTGGGCTTTCGCCAGATCAATTCCTTTTTGTACGGCCTGCGCGTTATCAAAACTACCGGAGTGTATATCGGATAACTGTGTAATGGTAAACCCATCAAAAGATTCGGGCAGATCATCAAAATAAATGGTTTCGCGGTGTACTTTGTAATCGTACTTACCTTTAAACATAGCATACATAAATCCGGCAAACGGAATGGCGGCAACCAATATTGCAGCTTCGCTGATAAAGCGGCGGCGATCCGGAAAGTAGGGTACGCTTCTTTGCCCGTCGGATTTTGTGATGTTGCTGGCTATCCCATAAATAAACCGGCCCAGGTCGCCAAGAGACAATACCACCACAAAAAACAACTTGGTTATAAAGAACGTGAGAAATATACTGAGCATCCACTCGTGAAAAGGTGTCATGCCGCGGGCGGTTTTAAAACTGCCTAATCCCAATACAAACACTACCGTTACGCTTACCGAGATCAATAAGTATCCCCAGGTAATGATCCGCTTTAGCGGGACAGATCTCCATTGACCGGAGAAGGTTCGCAATCCGTAAAAAACGTACCAGTCCATTAGCAGGCTTAGTGCCGCTATAATTAAAATAAACCTGAGAATGCTACTGCCGTGCATCTATAAAAGTCAATTAACTGAACAGTAGCTAATATAGTATTTATTACCATAACCAATAATCACTACTTTTCTACTTCCCAATAAATGGTATCATAAAATAGCTTGTTCTGTACGGCAAGTGCTTTTCGCTTGTTTTCCAGAATTTCAATTATTTCACCTTCCGGGATATCGACCTCAATTGTAAAATAGGCGATAATGTTACCCGTTTGGATGTTTTTGAAATGATAATGTTTTTTGTTGTCTTCCATGATATGTTTCGGCTTTAAAAATACTTGTTTACGACAACCTGCTAACAGATGCTTTATCCATTAACTACTTCCCCACCATTAATATGGATCACCTGGCCCGTTATGTACGACGAATCATCAGATGCCAGAAATACATAGGCAGGTGCGATCTCGGACGGTTGACCAGCGCGTTCCATAGCGGTTTCTTCGCCAAAGTGTTTGATCTTATCAATATCGAACGTTGATACGATCAGTGGTGTCCAAACCGGGCCGGGGGCTACGGCATTAACCCGGATATTCTTTTTAGCCAGATTTGTAGCGAGTGAACGCGTAAAGGTTGTAATAGCACCCTTGGTTGACGAATAATCTATCAGGTTGGGTGATGAGCGGTAAGCTGTTACCGATGTTGTGTTGATAATGGTATCCCCCTCGCGCATGTGCTCCAATGCCGCTTTAGCAAAATAGAAATAGGCAAAAATATTGGTTCGAAAAGTATCTTCCAATTGCGCCTCACTAATATCTTTCAGATCTTTTTGAGGTATCTGCATCCCGGCATTGTTAACCATAATATTGAGTTTGCCCAACCCGTTCACCGTTTGCTGAACGGCCAGTTTGCAAAAAGCGCTATCTTTTACATCGCCCGCTATCAATAAACAACGTTTACCTTCCTTTTCTACCAGTTTTTTAGTTTCCAATGCATCTACATTCTCTTCCAGGTAAACTATGGCTACATCGGCGCCCTCTTTGGCATATAATATACTAACCGCACGACCGATGCCGCTATCACCACCAGTAATGAGGGCAACTTTACCGTTTAACTTTCCGGCTGCTTTATAATTAGCATTAACATACTCGGGTTTGGGCTGCATGGTGGCCTCAACGCCGGGTTGGTGATTTTGCTTTTTTGCTGTTTTTTCAATCGTACTTTGTTCCATGATGTGATAGCTTAACTATTTATTACAACATTTAACTACCAGTTATGTTCCGATAAATCGCATTTTTTACACACCCAAATTCTTAAATATCTCTTGCAGCGAAAACGTTGCGCCACAAACATGCTCGTCTGCCGCGCCATAATATATGGTAATGGTATCGCCATCAACAATGTGGCCGTTGGTAAATACTACATGTCCAAAAAACCCGGTTAACTCATATGCTTCGGTTGGCACCATGATAGGGTCAACGCTGCGCGCGATGACTATCGAAGGATCCATCAGATCCAATAAAACAGCGCCTAAACAATAGCGATGTTCCGCAGTAGCGCCGTGGTAAATTTCGAGCCAGCCCTTTTCGGTTTTAATGGGTGCTGCCCCGGCGCCAACGCGGGCGCTGTCCCAACTGCCGGTACGGGTTTTTATAATGCATTTATGATTACCCCAATGCACACCATCCGGCGATTGCGCCAGCCAGATAAAGTTGCCGCCAATATCCACACTGCTTGGGCGGTGCAGGCAGTAAAACAGGCCGTTTATCTTCTCCTCAAAAATGGCGCAGTCTTTATCATGCGGCGGGAGTATCATCCCTGCCGATTCAAAAGTTTTCCAATCGGTAGTGGTGCGCATGCCTACGCCTACCCCACTGGCCGATACGCCTGTAAAGGTTAAATAATATTTACCTTCCAGGTGCGTAACCCGGCAATCTTCAATGCCGAAGGTTTGCAAAGGGCCGGCTCCGTATAAATAGCTGTATCCTTCGGGTTCGTGAAACTTTATGCCATCATCGCTGCAAAGCAAACGCAGGTGCGATAGCGTTGTTAAGTAATCTACACCTTTATATCTAACCACGCGGGCATCGGTAGCAATCAGGTCGGCATCGTCTAAAGGTATTTCCATAATTTCGGTTTTGCCATCTTCGGTTAATATAGGGAAGGATACGATCACTTCGCTTTGTTCGGGCCGCTCGGCAACTCGTACCAATAGCCATATTTTATTATCAAACCTGAATACACCCGGATTGAGCAGACAGGCTATCTTCAAACCCTCCAAACTTGGAACAAGGCTTTTTGGCGACAATAGTGGGTTCTCCGGAAAACGGCGGGCTATATCTGTCATAACATACTATAATATACTATAGTATGAACATGCGGGTGTTGCAATAGGTTTTGAATTATTTACGGGACTACAAAATTTCCATAAATTACTGTGCGTTTGGGATAAGGAATATAATACCAAGAAATGTCATTTCGATAGAGCAAGGGCAGGAATGAGCGTTGCGCGAAAGAGAAATCTTCTGCGATTGGGAAGATAAAAATGCATTGTGCAGAAGATTTCTCCTCACCCCAATGCTTTTCCCCATCGCTGTTCGTCGAAATGACATCAAAATTGATAATATTGCGATAAAAATGAAACGATTAGCGATAAACTTTGATAATTATTAATTTAAATCATTAAAAAACACCATATTTTGACGCTTTTTACATTTTTTTCATAAAAAAATAAGAAAATTGATAAACATTTTAGGATTTATTTAAATTAATTGTACATTTAGACATGTTTAGCAGATTATTCAAGTCTACTTTATTTATTCTACTCGCTTTTGCACTCGGCGCGCATAGCTCGCCGGTAGATTTGCACCATGTAGTGTATGTAAACCATGCTGTTAAACATAATAACAATACCACAACAATATCAAAAGGCAGCGGCCAAAACAATTTCACCGGTTTATTTGCCGGCGAAAATAGCGGAGCCCATCTCACATCACAAAACTACCGGCTTACGCATGTTACCAGAGATGTCGTATTTTTTACCCAGGTTATTTTTGCAAGCTTAAATTGCTCGAAATATATTTCACGGAGCAGCGAGGTCAGCTTTTCGCGATTCCGAAAACTGGTTCTCTTTCCCTTCCATGCCTTTTGGTAATCTTCTGTAAGTACATTTTAAAATTTTGTTAGCACCTGCTTTGCTGTTTGTATAACGGCAATATGGCTTGTAACAATCAATCAACGCGTGTTTGGGATTAATCAACCCATACAAAGCATGCCACATTTATGTATTTATCAAATCAAACCTTACAGAAAATTCTGATCATGAAAAAATTCCTGCCTTTCTCAATACTCATTATTGTAATCATTCTCGCACTGGCTTTCCCAGGTACTAAAGTGGCCCCGGCCGCAGCAACACCTTACGACAAAGCCGACGTAGCCTGGATACTGATATCAACCGCCCTTGTATTATTAATGACACCCGGCCTGGCCTTCTTTTACGGCGGTATGGTGCGTAAAAAGAACGTGATATCAACCATGTTGCAAAGCTTTATTTGTATGGGTTTGATCACCATCATCTGGGTGATTTTTGGTTTTAGCCTCGCATTTGGAGAAGACGTAGGCGGCGCGGGTATCATTGGAAACCCAGCCTCTTTTTTCATGATGCAGAATACCCTGGGCGTACCGTGGGGAACCATCCCGGTTATTTTATTTGCCATGTTCCAGTTAAAGTTCGCGGTTATTACACCGGCGTTAATTACCGGAGCTTTTGCCGAGCGGATCCGTTTTAACTCATACCTGATATTTATCACCCTGTTCATCGTGATCATTTACGCGCCGTTGGCACATGCTACATGGCACCCAAGCGGTTATTTCTTTAAACTGGGCGTGCTTGATTTTGCAGGTGGTACCGTTGTACACATGAGCGCGGGCTGGGCAGCTTTGGCATCGGCCTTATACCTTAAAAAACGTAACGAAGTTGCAGAGGCTCATACCCCGGCACGCATTAGCTACATCATTTTAGGTACAGGTTTGCTATGGTTTGGTTGGTTTGGTTTTAATGCAGGTTCGGCTTTAGGCGCTAATGAATTAGCCGCTACCGCTTTGGCTACTACCACTACCGCATCGGCCGCTGCCGCTATCTCGTGGATCTTTTTTGATATCATCCGCGGTAAAAAACCATCGGCTGTGGGCGCTTGTATTGGCGCTGTTGTAGGCTTGGTTGCTGTTACTCCTGCTGCCGGTTTCATTACCGTATCGAGCTCGTTAATAGTAGGTATAGTAGCCGCTGTTGCCAGTAACCTGATGGTGATTTGGAGAAGCAAAACCAGCATTGATGATACTTTAGACGTGTTCCCTTGCCATGGTGTAGGTGGTATGGTTGGTATGCTTTTAACCGGCGTGTTTGCTACCAAGAGTGTAAACAGCGCAGGTGCCGAAGGTTTGATATATGGCGAAAGCAGCTTATTTGTGAAACACCTGATAGCTTTGGTTATTGTATCGGTGTTCGCATTTTTTGGTTCGTTATTGTTATTGAAGATTACTGATTTGATCAGTCCGCTACGTGTGACTGCCGAAGAAGAAGTGTTAGGCTTAGATATCAGCCAGCACGATGAAGAGCTCTGATCTGTAAAACGATCGGTTGTTTAGTTTAATTTAGTGAGAACACCGTGCTCCCGAGGCACGGTGTTTATTCTCCAACATATAAAGCCGCACGGATGGGTATTATGCCCGGCTCATCCGTTACCTATGTAGGTATATGGTATGGGTATTAACCTGTTGACCTGTGGTTGATGGGTTTTTTTGTGGGGTAAACTCTAATAACCACAATAATCAGAATAACATACAGGGGAAATAGTAAGAAATTTTTGAGAGTTTCTGTGAAATTCTTCACTTATTGGATTAAGACTCAATAAGTGAAGCGAAATAGAAAACGTCATCAAAAATTTACTTTATCAGTAACTTCATTCAATCGCTTTCTTTATATAATGACTACCTATCCAAAAGCTTTTCTTTTTTTCAAAAGTACCTAAATGTGTTTCCATTAAATCACTAGCATTAATTGCTTTTGGTCTAATATGACCAATTAGTCCAGCGGAAATTTTTATAAAATGCTCAAAATCATTAGATAGTATTTTTGATTTGGTATCTTCCCAAATAACACTCATGGATATGATATCATTCCATGGCATGTTCCAAAACTTAACTTTGTTTAAATAAAATTCATTATCATCACCTCTCTTGAAAACAACAAAGAAAAATTTATTTGATAAAATATCATACAATTCTGAATCTTCCCAGTTCTCATCAACTATCTCTTTGTACTTTATTTGAGGGAACGACATACTTTCTTTAATATTCCCGCTTTTTTCTACCCTTATGGTTTTTAACTGAATATCGGCTTTTTCGAATTCTTCAATTACATCACCGTCGACATTTAATATTGCTTTCGATAGGTCGTAGTACTTACTCTTACCAATACTTCTCTTTAAGCCAAATTTGTGATTTAATTGAGATTCTGAATATCCATAAAATGGCTCAAACCGTTTTATTACAAGTTGCTCGATTGTTTCACCAGGTTGAAATTCATCTATTGTTTTAATAATCGGACTTAATATTCCACTAGGGTCGAGCTTTGAGTGCTTCACTAACGGATCTCTTTCACCAGCACCTAACACTTTTTTATAATCCTCTGTTTGATCGAAGAGTTCAAAATCGTTAGCTAAAGTTTTTTGAATTATAATATTCAAATATTTTGCTTTTAATGAATAGGCTCTCTGTTTAGCCAGGATATCAGAATTAGGTTGAACTCTTACTGTTTCTTTATTTGCGCCCTTTGTACAGGCTCCTAAATAAAAGGTGTCACCTTCTGATAGTTCATGGGCAAGCCCATCTCTGATTTTTGACCTTATTTTTTCCCAATCATCTTTAATGATTTTAAGATCTACAGCTGGAAAACGGAATAGTCTAATTAATTTAAAAACTAAATCAACGTCTAATTCCGATTTTTCATGTAAATAAAACATGAGTAATAAAAGCCTATTCTTCTCCCAAAAACTACTTTCTACAAACTCTTTATCATATTCTTCCTCGTAATTGATGATATTGAATACCAACCGTTCTTTAGCTTTTAGAAATTTTGCTTTGTCTGATATGACTGGCGTTGTCTTTAATTCGAGGCCCGCTTCAGGAAAATCCGGTCCAGCAGTGCTATTGGGCTTATATAAAAAATAAAACTCCTCTATTGCTTGTCCGAGACTACCTTTACCTTTTATTACTTTAAGTAACTTTTCATGATCAATATCTATATCTCTAAGTCTTATGTTTAATAACCTTAGAGCATACGCTTCTATTGAATAAGGGTCAGTTTTATCATATGGTAGTTCGCTCATGTTTTTCTATATAAGACATCAACTGTTGACCAACTACTTCTATAACTCCAACAACCAGCGCATTACCCATGAAGAATGCTCTTTTTACATTTGATGGACCTTTCGTGTGATTATCAGGAAACATATTCAATCTCTCCAGTTCAACCGGTGTCAATCTGCGAAGTTTATTACTTAGTGTTTCTATAACATGTTTAAAACGAGAAGGACTTGTGCCTCCTTCTCCAGTAATAATGGTTCTCGATGGTTGGTCTAGGGGGTCAGGAAATATCATACCACCCTCACTATAGCGATATTCAAAACCCGAAGCTTTATTTATCCTAATCTCATTCTTGGCCCCTTTTAATTTATTCCATTGAGGCAGTGATTTTTCATCAATGTAAAATTCATTATCAATCAATTTATCCTCTAATAAAATATCCCCAACAGTAATTCTAGGACCCGTATATTTAGGAATTGATTTGTAAGTGAAAACATTCCTATTTATCATAACCCCAGCATTTTCAAATAAACTCACCTCACCATCCGGTAAATTAAAATGCTCTGATATCTCTACTAAATCACCTTGTATCTCAAAAGATTTATTTTTTAACACACCATCAGACACAGGGAATGACTGTGCGAATATTCCAAATTCTTTTAACCAATTTGCTTTATTGCTAGTCTCCACCATATCATCGTGTATTTCCGTACTTTGATGATAAGCCATTATAAAGGTTCGTCTTCTTCTTTGTGGAAAACCATATTCTGCCGCATTAATCACTCTCCATTCAACAGAATATCCAAGATCAGACAATGATGCAAGGATAATTGCAAAATCTCTCCCCCTTTGCTTAACAGGCGACTTTAGCAATCGATCAACATTTTCTAAAAAAACATATGATACCGGTTTACCATTTGCTAATTTATCTTTAAGTATTCGGTGTATCTCCCACCAAAGTACTCCTTTTTTGCCTGTAAGGCCTCCTGATTGACTTAAAGTTCTCGCTACTGAGTAATCTTGACAAGGAAAACCACCAACCAACATATCATGGTCAGGAATCTTTTCTGTGGATACTTTAGCTATATCGAAATTACTGTGTCCATCAGACCCAAAACGATATTCATATACCATAGAAGCATCTTGAGTTTTGGTTGATGGCTCCCACTGGTTACTCCATACGACCTTATAGTTACTTTCCAATACTTCCTTATATCCACTTGTGGCTGACATTCCCTTCCATCCCTCTAATCCCAATCTAAAACCGCCTACTCCAGCGAATAATTCGACTACTTTAATTTCTTTGCTCATTAAAATAAATATCCCGCTAATTTAAAAAACAGAATTGATAGGATCAAGTCCCTTGTGTACTACTTGCCCAATGTTGAAAACTATATTTTCCAAACTACGCTTTAACTCACATTCCCAAACAGTTATAACTCTCCAACCCAACTTAACTAATTCATCTTTTTTCTTTTCGTCACGGGTCACATTCTTATCAAATTTATTGGCCCAAAAATCAGTATTATGCTTAGGTAAGGGATTAGCACAAATTGGACACCGATGCCAAAAGCATCCCATAACAAAAATTGCTAATTTTTTTCCAGGGAAAGCTATATCCGGTCTGCCTGGAACCTTCTTCCAATTTAATCTATAACCTTTTATATTACTATTCCATAAAGCCCTACGTAATGTAATCTCCGGCTTAGTATTCTTAGCCTTATTAGCACTCATAACCTTAGACACATTGGCATGTTTAGGCACGGGTGATCTTTTATCTCTCACATATTCTTTCACATTTTAAATAAAACAAATATTCAGCCAAATTCCTTGTGTTTAAGCTATATCAATTCCTTTAACCCATTTTCAATCTTCTCAATTACTTGTAAATAATTCTCATTCAATTCAGCATCTTCAACAGTTTCAAATTCGCTATTTAAAAGTGATAAGGCACTTAGTAATGCATCTTGTAAAATTTCTTTGTTCATCATATGTGCTAATTAGATGCTCAATATTACGCGCAATTTCTGTCATTTTCGTATCTTTGTATATAGCATTGCGCGAAGCAAAATGCTACCAAAATAAAAAATTAAAACACCCATAAATACCCATGTGGGTTGCTCACCAGTTTGTATGGTGATTTGCTTTTTGAAGATTGCCTGAAATTACGATTTTGATAATTGGCTCCTGAAAAGTGAACAAAAAACACCCATATATACCCATAATTTGTTATTGCGGTTATTCGTTTTTTGAGAGAATGGCAATGTTGATAAAAGAGCAAGGAGCAAAGATTAAGGATTCTGCTTTGTGGAAACACCCATATATACCCATAATTTATTATTGCGGTTATTGGGATGAATGGCAATATTGAAAGTGGCTCTGTATAGTTCGCGATTGCTTCGTACCTCGCAATGACAGGTGGAGAAACACCCATAAATACCCATAATTTGTTATTGTGGTTATTGGGATGACGGTGATGGCCTTTGCGCTCCGCCCTTCGACTGACGCTCAGGATGACACCCGGCGCGCTTTGTGGAAACACGCATAAATACCCATAATTTGTTATTGCGGTTATTGAGCAAACGGGTTGACAAATTTTGAAGTCGATATGCAGCAATCCAAAAATCATTTGCACATTCGCAAATCAAAACACATTTGCATAGCTAACCCATGTCCAACTTCATCCTCATTGCCATTTGTATTATCGCCGGGATGCTTTTCCGCCGGAGCAAGGCTTTGCCTGCGGATACGCACCGGGGCATAAACGCATGGATAATTTATTTGGCGCTGCCTGCCGTGAGCTTTAAGTATTTGCCGCATATGGTGTGGAGCCATAATTTACTGGCGCCCGTGCTGGCGCCTATATTGGTTTGGCTGGGTGGCTGGTGCTTTGTTAAGCTGTACAAAAGGGCAAGCCCTATTGATTTACCCACCCAGGGCGGCCTGCGCCTCAGCAGCGGACTGGCCAATACATCCTTCGTAGGTTTCCCGCTCGTAGCCGCCTACTTTGGCGAAGAGCACATTAGTACAGCCATTATTTGTGATCAGGTTACTTTCTTCCTGCTCTCCACAATTGGGGTTGTGGTGGCTATTAAGGCTTCGCAAAAGCAAGCGTTAAGCCTGGGTGTGGTAGCTAAAAGAGTTTTGCGTTTCCCGCCCTTTTTGGGCTGTGTGGCGGCGCTAACTATCCCGCACCTGGTTAATATTAGTCCGCTCGATCCTGTCTTTGATAAGCTGGCCGCAACGGTGGCTCCGCTGGCGCTGTTCAGCATTGGTTTGCAGCTGCGTTTTGATGGCTGGAAACAAGAAGTGAAGCCTATTTTGAGTACCCTCATTTACAAGTTGATACTGGCCCCGGCATTGGTGATGGCGGTATTCGCGCTGCTGCATTTTAAGGGCATCATATCGCAAGTCAGCATTTTTGAGGCAGCTATGCCTACCCTGCTTACATCTGGCGTTGTAGCCGATGAATATGGCTTAAACCCGAGACTGAGTAACCTGATTATTGGTATCGGCATCATCCTTTCGCTGCTAACTACGGCAGTTTGGTATGGGATTATTTTGCTGATGTAGATACCCCTCCCTACCCCCTCCCGTTGGGAGGGAATCGCGCAAGGCCACCGCTTTTTAGCGCGAAGAGAACAGACCCAAACAAAAAACGTCCGTTCTGTTAAAGAACGGACGTTAAAAGTCTAAATACTAAAGTATTAATTAGTGTGCTTTTACAGGTTCATCAAAACCTTCGTCAACCTTTACTTTTTTACCGCTAAACAGGTTTGCGAACCAGGCTTTCATGTGTACGCGGATAATATACATACATGGTACCAGTATCAAGGTAATGATGGTTGCGAAACCTAATCCAAATATCATGGTCCAGGCTAATGGCCCCCAGAAGGCAACGTTATCG
>NZ_JBDSCA010000076.1:0-126641 GCF_039921305.1 Mucilaginibacter sp. | reverse complement strand
AGCATAGTGTTTGCCTACCTAATGGGCAATTAGCGAAAGGGGCGATATGTAGCGTAGCTCTGTCATGATTCCTTGATATTTAAAAGATTAACAAATCAGGAATTGATGCAAAGATAGAAATTAAATTCCATTTACCATGAATTTCGCAATTACACTTTATCTTGCTCGGCTTAAACAGATTAATAACTTTGCAATATGCCAGCCTCGCAAAATATTAAAGTAGCCGTTGATGCCGTAGTATTTGGATATACTTCCAAAGAAGGGTTGTCTGTGTTACTTATCAAACGCAACATCAAACCTTTTAAAGATAGTTGGGCGCTGCCCGGTGGTTTGGTTGGCGACGATGAATCATTGGAGGAAGCCGTTCAACGTGAACTAAAAGAAGAAACCGGCGTTAATATTAATTATTTAGAACAGTTATATAGTTTCGGCAAGCCTGGCCGCGACCCGCGTAACCGGGTTATCTCTATTACTTACTATGGACTGGTTAAACCGGACGCTTTTGAACTGCACGCTGATACCGATGCCGCCGAAGTAGCTTGGTTTAACATAAAAAAGCTTCCCCCGTTGGCGTTTGATCATCACGAAATTTTAAATGCAGCGCACGAGCGTTTGAAAAGCAAAATGCTTTACCAACCGGTGGGCTTTGAACTGCTGGACGAAAAATTCCCCTTTTCTGAACTGGAAAAACTGTACATGGCCGTACTCGACCGGCCGATTGACCGACGCAACTTTAAAAAGAAAATAACAAAGTTTGGTTTTTTAGAGGAAACTACCGAAAAACAAGCATTGTATGGTGCAGGCCGGCCAGGTAACATGTTCCGATTTAACGAGCAAAAATACTTCCAGCTGCAAAAAGAAGGTATCAACTTCGAGATATAAATCATTGAAAATTAAAATAAATGAAAAAATAATTTGCGTATTTAAAACGCATATTTATATTTGCGTATAATTAACGCAAATAGCTATGAAAACAGCAGTTATTATCGCACGCTTCCAAACCCCTTATCTGCACGAAGGGCACAAGCAACTGATCAGTATGGTTAAAGAGAACCATGCCAAATTGATCATTTTATTAGGCGTAAGCCCTTTAGTTGGCAGCCGCAAAAACCCTTACGATTATTATACCCGCGAAAAGATGATCAAGAAAGATTATCCGGAAGTAATTGTGTTGCCGGTAAGCGACCATCCGAGTGACAAAACCTGGTCGGATAGCATTGACAATTTACTGAAAGGCGTTTTCCCGAACGAGCACTTTTGTTTATTTGGCAGTCGGGATAGCTTCATTCCTTATTACGCAGGCCGGTTTGAAACTATTGAACTACCAGAACATGGCGATTATAATGCTACCGAGTTACGCAAACAATATGCGGATAAGGTATTCGACTCCAACGATTTTCGTGCAGGTATTCTATATGCCTTGTATAACCAGTACACCAAGGTATATCCAACAGTTGATATTGCTTGCTTCCGGAATAACAAGACCGAGATACTGCTGGGCAAAAAGGCGACCAATAACAAATGGCGCTTTATAGGCGGTTTTGCCGATCCAGAAGATGCCTGTTATGAAGATGCCGCCAAACGCGAACTGATGGAAGAATGCGGCGAAATGGAGATTAGTGAAATGACCTACGAAACATCACGCAAAATAAACGACTGGCGCTATCGCAACGAGGCCGATAAAATCATCACACTGTTGTTCAGCTGCGATTATATCAGCGGTTCACCATCTGCGCAGGACGATATTATAGATCTGGACTGGTTCCCGGTAACTGATCTTCCGCAGATGATAGAGGACGAAACCATCAGTCCTGAACATTTAGAGATGTTTGAAGTAATCATTACCAAATACCTTAAAAACTAATACCATGAAACGCGAAAATTTGATCCTGTTGGCTGATGCGTACAAATACGCTCACCATAAATTTTACTATCCTGGCACTACCCAAATTTACAGTTACCTGGAAAGTAGAGGCGGTATGTTTGATGAAACCATCTTTTTTGGTTTACAATATTTCCTGAAAGAATACTTGCAAGGCCCTGCTTTTACCCAACAAGACCTGGACGAAGCCGACGGCTTTTTACAACAAGTATTTGGCCGTGATGATGTGTTCGACAAATCTAAATTTCAGTACATCCTTGATCAATACAATGGCCACTTACCCGTTAAAATCAAAGCCGTTGCCGAAGGCACTGCCGTACCAACCAGCAACGTGTTAATGACCATTGAAAACACTGACCCCGAATGCTTTTGGCTCACTAACTTTTTAGAGACGCTGTTAATGCAAGTTTGGTACCCATGCACGGTAGCAACCCTAAGTAACCAGATCAGAAAAGTTGTTACCCGATTTTACAGTGAAACCGCTACTGAGGGTTCTGAAGCCGGGATTGATTTTGTACTGAACGATTTTGGTTTCCGTGGGGTAAGCAGCGTGGAGAGTGCCAAAATTGGTGGTGCTGCTCACCTGATTAACTTCAGCGGCAGCGATAATTTGGCGGGTAGCGGTATGGCTATTAACTATTACGATGCTCAAAAGGTTTATGGGCTAAGCATCCCGGCAACAGAGCACAGCATTTGCACTTTGTTAGGCCGTGAAGGTGAATTGGAGATTTTTAAACACGTGCTGCGCAGCTTCCCAACCGGCACTATTGCTTGTGTATCTGATAGCTTTAATATTTTTAAAGCTTGCCGTGAATACTGGGGTGGTGAGTTGAAAGAAGAAATCTTAAACCGCGAAGGCACCCTGGTTATTCGCCCAGATAGCGGCGATCCTATCATGACCTTGTTGGAAATATTTAAGATCTTGTTTGAAACCTTTGGTTTTACCACCAACACCAAAGGGTACAAAGTACTACCATCGCAAGTAAGAGTGATACAGGGCGATGGTGTAAATTATACCGAGATCATTAACATCTACAATACCCTAAAAGATAATGGCATCAGCGCCGAAAACCTGGTATTGGGTATGGGCGGTGCCTTACTGCAAAAGGTTGATCGTGATACACAAAAATTTGCCTTAAAATGCAGTAGTGCCATTATTAACGGCAACGAGGTAGCTGTGGAAAAAAGTCCAACCGAAATGGATGCCCACGGCAACATTACACCAAGCTTTAAAAAGAGTAAAGGCGGCCGCTTAAAACTGGTGAAAATAAATGGCATATTTAAAACGGTAAATGAGCCGGAACATCTGGAATTACCTGATGAGCTACATACCGTTTTTGAAAATGGCAATCTGGTTAATACCATTACATTTGAACAGGTGAAGGCTAACGCCAGTCACAAAGCCTAAAATGTTATGATAAAAAAGCTCACCCCACTTATTGGCCTGCTATTCATTGCCGCGCAAATTAAAGCACAGGTTATTATTAAACGTGATACCTCTCATCAAATAAAGGAAGTGGTGGTAACTTATCAGGCAGATAAGTTAACGCCTGTTACCTTTCAAAATATCAGCGGGAAAGATCTGAAAGCCAAATCAACCGGGCAAGAGCCGGCTTACATGCTGTCAGAAACACCTTCCATTACCGTTTACTCTGATGCCGGAAGTACACAAGGTTATTCCTATTTCAGGATGCGGGGTATTGACCAGGCCCGGATAAATATATCATTGGATGGCGTGCCTTTAAATGAGCCTGAAGATCAGGGTGCATACTTTTCAAACTATCCTGATATTATGAATTCGGTAAGCAAGATCCAGATTCAGCGCGGCATTGGCACTAGCAAAAACGGCGTGGGAAGTTATGGCGGTAGTGTGCAGTTGTTTTCTCCAAATCTTTATGATTCTACTTATACCACCATTGGTTTGGGTTACGGATCATTCAACAGCCATAGGATATTTGGCGAGTATAACAGCGGTATGAAAGGCAACAAAGCGTTTTATGTAAGGGCTTCCCAAGTCTATTCAGACGGGTATAAATATAACTCATCAAACAACTCGCAATCAGTTTTTATGAGCGGTGAATTGATTGAGGATAAATCTACTTTTAAAATTAATGCGTTAATCGGTCACCAGCAAAACCAGCTGGCCTGGCTGGGCGTTTCAGAAGCGTTGATCGCACAGGACAGAAGAACAAATGCAGATGAAAATGAACGGGATAACTTTACCCAGGCTTTGCTGCAACTACAGCATTCATGGCATCCTAATACTACTTCAAGCATACAATCAAGCGTTTATTATACCTTCCTGAATGGCAATAATGATTTTAACCCGAATAGCTTTTTAGGGCTACCATCAACCAGCGAGTTGTATAATTATGCATTCCGATCAAACCTTATTGGTTTGTTCAGCAACTATACTTTCTCAAAAAAATCATTTAACTGGACAACAGGCATCCACGGCAATGTTTATGAAAGGCGGCATATCGGCAGTGAAAAAACGCTGGGCCAGCTTTACAAAAACACAGGCGATAAAAACGAGTTCAGCGTTTTTACCAAGGCCAATTATAGTATTAATCAATTCACTCTTTTTGCAGATATCCAGGCGCGTTATGCTTCATTCGTTTATCATGGCGATGTGCCTTTAACTAAACTGGATTGGCACTTTATTAATCCGAAAGCCGGGTTAAGTTTTGCAGTTAACAATCACGCTACGCTGTATTACAGCATTGGCAGAACCGGACGGGAGCCAACGCGTAATGATATGTTTGAAGGCAATGATAACTTATTAGCTGATGCTTCGGGGCATGCAATTATTACAAATACTAACCCCGAGTACGTAGTAGATCAAGAACTGGGGCTCCGGCATCAATCAGGTAAAGTTAACCTGAATTTGAATTTTTACTACATGAGTTTTAAAAATGAGATCGTATTGAACGGACAATTGGGCCCTAATGGTTTAGCACTTACCAACGAAGTAGACCGCAGTTACAGAACAGGGGCCGAACTAAGCATTAACTATAAGATCAACGATAATATTCATCTTATTAATAACTCATCTTACAATTACAGCCGAATTAAGGAGCAAACACAAGCATTTGCCCCCATATTAACCCCATCGGTCATTATCAACCAGGAAGTAACGTATAGCCGAAAAAGTTATTTTATAGGGTTATCGGCCCGTTATCAGGACAGGTCTTTTATCAATTTCGCCAATAACGCTCAGGTTAATCAATACATAACTTTAAACGCAAGGGCGCAGTATGATATTAAAGGCTTTCAATTTGCTATTTTCGTAAACAACATTACCAACACCAAATACTTTAATGACGGGTATGTTGATCCTGATGGTACCAAAAAGTATTTTGTACAGTCACCCACTAATTTTTACACCTCGGTAAAATATACCTTTTGATGCATTTTTTTGAAATAGCAAATACGGCATTCACAGTTTTAGGATATCCAATCAGTTACGTGGAACTGGTGGGTACACTATTTGGCTTGATCTCAGTTTACTATGCATCACGAGCTAATATCTTAACTTGGAGTACAGGTATTGTGAATGAGGTGTTTCTTTTCATCCTGTTTTTCCAGGTGCATCTTTATGCCGATATGTTTTTGCAGGTATACTTTTTTGTAGTAACCATTTATGGTTGGTATAATTGGAAAACCGCAACGGTCGACAACAAAATTGCCACGATCAATACAAATGCACGCTGGTTAACCGCTATTGTCATTATCGTTGGTTCACTGGTAAGTGGCTTTCTCATTAAAAACATCCACTTATATCTGCCCGGTTATTTTAAGGTAGAAGCGGCCTATCCTTTTACAGATTCTTTGGTGATGGTGTTAAGTATCGTAGCCACGGTTTTACTGGCTAAAAAGAAGATAGAAAACTGGCATTTGTGGATATTGGTTGATGCTATTTGCATAATACTATATTTCAAAAAAGGAGTCTATTTTCTATCGTTAGAGTATCTACTCTTTCTTGGGTTAGCGTCATATGGTTTGTACCACTGGAAAAAGCAATTGGCAAATGGTTAAAGCATTTGTATTTGGAAAGTTTCTGCCTTTTCACAAAGGTCACGAAGCCATGATCAGTTTCGCGTTGACGAAATGCGATTTTTTATCGGTGTTAATTTGCTGTGATAACGAAGAAAACATCCACGGCGAAGTAAGAAAAGACTGGATTGAAACTACTTTTGCCGATGCAAACAATATAGAAATAAAAGTGCTTCATTATGATAACCGCTTATTGCCTAACACCTCTCAAACGTCCACAAGCGTTTCAGAACTTTGGTCGTTTGAATTTAAAAAGCATTATCCTGATTATAACTTGGTAATTACCTCTGAACCTTATGGTGAGTTAGTTGCCGATTTTATGGGCATACACCATATTGCTTTTGATCTGACTAAAGGACGATACCCCATTTCTGCATCCCTAATCAGGAATGATCTATTCGCTAATTGGCATTATCTGCCTGATGCCGTTAAACCTTATTTCGCTATTAAGGTGGCCATTTTAGGAACAGAATCTACCGGAAAAACAACCCTGACCGAGCACCTTGCTAAACACTATAACTGTAGCTTTGTATTAGAAGCAGGCAGGGAGTTAATTCCCGATTCAACCAAATTTACTTTTGAGGATCTGCATCTGGTAGCTAATGAACATACTAAAAGAATAGACGAGGCCATTATGGGTGATAGCCCTTTGATAATTATCGATACCGATATTCATATCACAAAATCGTATGCCAGATTTACTTTTGATCGGGAGCTGCCGGTTGATGACCGTATTAACAAAACAAACCAGGCCGACCTATACCTTTACTTAAATATCGACGCTCCTTATTATCAGGACGGCACCCGGCTAAGTAAAATAGAAAGGGATTTACTTGATCGATCTCACCGGGAAGTGTTAACGGATCATCAAATTAAATTGGTGGAAATATCAGGAAACTGGGAAACGAGGTTTGAGCAAGCCGTTTCGGAAGTATCACAACTCATTAAATCAAAACAATGAAAAAAATGTTATTTGCTATAAAGGGCTACGAATACCTGGCCGAAAAAGTAATGACCTGCGGCGACTTTGAGAAAGGTGAACTTGAGGTAAATCACTTTACCGATGGCGAACGCTATCAACGTATCATATCCCAGGTAGAAAGCCGCGATGTGGTATTGATTGGTGGTACCGTTAATGACGAAGCAACTTTAGAACTCTATGATCTGGCTTCTTCACTGGTTAGTTATGGCGCTAATTCGTTAACGCTGGTTATTCCCTACTTTGGTTATTCTACAATGGAGCGCGCGGTATTGAGCGGCGAAATCGTGACGGCGAAAACCCGTGCCCGTTTATTATCAGCTATTCCGAAGTCAAACCGGGGCAATAGGGTTCTGCTGTTCGATCTGCATTCCGAAGGCATCCAATATTACTTTGAACACGATCTTTACCCGGTTCATGTATACTGCAAAGATATCGTGATCAAAGCAGCGCTTGAATACGGCGGCGATAACTTTGTCATGGCCAGTACTGATGCGGGCCGCGCCAAATGGGTGGAATCGTTAGCTAATGATTTGGGTGTTAATGCCGCTTTTATCCTGAAGCGTCGTCTAAAAGGTGATCATACCGAGGTCAGCGCTATTAACGCCGATGTAGATGGCAAAACGGTTATCATTTATGACGATATGATCCGTTCGGGCGGAAGCATTATCAACGCTGCCAAAACCTACAAGGATGCTGGTGCTGGTGATATTTATGTAATTACAACGCACGGCTTGTTTGTGAACGACGGTATCAATAAGCTAAAAAACAGCGGATTAATTAAGAAGTTGATCTGTACAGACTCGCACCTAAACACTCAATATATTAACGATGAGTTTGTAGAAGTAAGAAGCCTGGCGGGACTAATTTGTGAGGTTGTTTAATATTGGTTATTGCACGGCTTTAAACATTCTCAAAGCCAAATCTTCTATATCATCTTTGCGGGCGAGTTGATCTAACCAAGGTTTGGGAATGCTGTCATAACCGTATAACAGTCCGGCAAGCCCACCGGTTACTGCACCTGTAGTATCTGTATCTTGCCCCAAATTAACAGCTTTTAAAACAGCATCTTTATAAGTGTCGGTATTGAGCAGGCAACAGATACTGGCTTCTAATGTATGTAATACATACCCACTGCTGCGAATTTGATTTTCGGGTATCATATCGATCCTGTCGATTAACAAACGGTCAAATAAGCTGGTTTCGTCCCTGCTCATATTTATCGATCTCAAATAGTCCGCAATATCTTTTTGCAGTCGGTTGTATAACGCAAATTTTTCTTCTCCATTTAGAATTCCTAAAGCAAACTCCAAATAATAAAAACAGGCGATTACCGAACGGACATGCCCATGAGTAATAGAAGAAACTTGTTTGATTAACTGATATCTTTCAGACACCGGCTTATCCCTGATGTATACCAACAGTGGCAGCACGCGCATCAACGACCCGTTACCATTGCTTTCTTCCTCAAAATCCCCGGCATGCTGTGCGGGTGTTCCCTTGACCAGTCTGTCGATAGCGCGTTGCGTCGTTATACCGACATCAAAAACGTCGTTATCGGCGGTCCAGTAACTATTATACCGCCAATTGATAAAATTTCGGCCCGTACTTTCCAAACTAAAACCTGAAGCAATGGCTTCGGCCATGCAAAAGGTTAAGGAGCTATCGTCGGAAAAAGTTCCTGCCGGCTTATTGTGCGTACCATAGCCGATCATGTCTGTCACCGGGTGGTCACTTATTTCCTGCCTGCTTTGAAACTCAACCGGAACCCCCAGGGCATCACCAATGGCTACACCGAACAGAATATTTTTACAGATATTTAAGTTGAAGTTGTTATTGCCGCTGCTACTGCTCTCTTTTTGGGTATTTTCCCCATATGCCGAAGGCACCCATTCCGGTCTGAACTCGTTGTTAGCCATTGTATAATTAACTATTTACCAGTTTCAAATACTGAGCGGGCACAGTATCAGTTAGCCAAACTTTATTTTCTGACAGATAAAACGTATAACCGTCTTTGTACATTTCACCTGAAAGTACGTTAAATATCGCAGGCTTGCCGTGTCTGCTTCCTACCTGTATTGCTGTTTCAATATCCTTACTTAAATGTACTTGTTGACGGCTCCGTTTTTCAAGGCCAGTTTGCTGAATGGCAGTCACTGATTTTTCGCCGGTGCCATGATAAAGTACATCCGGCGGAACTTGCGCCTGATAGCCTAATTCAACATCAACTGAGTGCCCCTGGCTCGCACGGATCTTTTGTCTTGCTTCATCAAAGACAAACCGTTTTTTACTATTGGTATCAACCACATGATTTAATAGTTCCAGATCTATGTTCTGCCCATGCGCATTTGCTTGTCTTAATAAGACATCAATATTTACCCAGCCCTGCTCGTCAAGTATAATGCCGATTACCTCAGGTTGATGCCTTAATACCAAGCTTAAAAACTTACTGATGTTGGTTATATCTTTCTCTTTCATAACGTCGTTCAAAGTTAAGTTTATTGGAGCCGGTATTGCATTATCACTTTCATAATTCTTGAGCGTTTTTATCAACTGTGCCTTTATTTGCTTTACTAGAATTCTTGGCCCTAATACCCGCATCTTACTGCCAAACCCCAATAACTCCCGTTCTAGTTCAAAGTTCAGTATCACTTTAATGCTGAATATCTTTCCCGTTTCATCTTCGCTTAAAATCTTTTGTGTGTGGTGCAAGGGCTTAGTGATCACATAAGGTGCATTAGCCGCATCAACCCAAAACACCACCTCACAATCGCGCTGACCGGGCGACTTGGTCACTCCGATACAATCGTTGTAGTACGTTGCCAGATCAAGCGTGCGGTTTTCCCGGTAAGGCTCTTCGTCTACTTCAACAGCTTGTATCCTATCCAAAGCCAGATTCATAATATGGCTATTACGCTTGTGCTGCATCCCCAATACAAACCAGCGGTTACGATATTCTTTCAGCAGGTACCCGCTAAAACAAAAGGTACTGGCTTCCCTGGCTTTAAAGGATTGATAGGTAATACAAATAGCTTTTTTCGCCACTATAGCTTTACGGATCACCTCTATCCACTCCAAACCCTTCAGGTTATCATTCTTCTCAAAATCAATAACCGGACTGCTTTGCGTTTTCTGACTATAGATCTTATCCTCCAGCTTACTCACCATCTCATTCAGGTCGGTAAAATGGTTAAAGCCCTTAAACTGTTTCAGCAAGCCCGACACCTCGCTCAGCACCTGCATATCCTGCTGGTTCAGCGGACTATTGGTAATGCTGTAATTCTTGTCACTGTAGGTGTAATACTTTTTATCCACCACAACAATAGGCGCTTCGTAACCAAGCTTGTTGCTGCGCATCATCTCCATATCGGCTTGTACGGTACGGCGGCTTACACCCGTGTCTATACCCTGGTATTCGTAAATGGCATCGCCGCAGGCTTCGATCAGGTCGTCCAGCGCCCATTTACGGCGACGGTTTTGCAGGCACTGGTCGATGGTGCGGTAGCGGATCAGGGCATTGCGGTTAACAGGCATATTTTAATTTCGATTAGATATTCGATTTTTGGATTGATTAGGTCAAAACTTTCTATCATGATAAACAGCGGTATCATCAATTTGTCCATCCACAATCTGAAGCAATATTTCTTTGGCTTTGTTACGTTCAGAACTGTAAAAACCGATTGTCATGGCATAGCCAAGTCCAAACATCCCAACGGGTATCAGCATAGCTGGGGAAAACTGTCCATTCATCATACCGCTTATCAACATACCTATGCCAGCAAGACCTACACCACCCAGCCAAAAGCACATGAACGCAGCAACAAAAAGGTGTCGGTATAAAGGATGCAAAAGTTCCTCCCTCACCGCTGATTGAATATCAAAACGAACAAAAAGCCTGCAAATCAATGATCGCAGGCTTTTTATTTTTAGTCAAAATCCTATTTTATCCATCAAATCGCATATAAAAAGTGCGTAATTTGGTGAGTAAAATAATTCATTTTCTTACTCACCGAATTGCTTATATCTATTTGAATATCAAGATGTCCAATAAATGAACATCTTGATTAAGATTACTTGCAAGCTTAATTTTGTTTCACTTTAATTCATTAAGTATGAAAACTACTTTTAGCTTGCTTTTTATTTAAAAAAGCCCAAAGTTCAACAAAATAGACTCGTTGCCATTTATTTGCGTATCACTGTAAACGGAGAACGCGCGGAAACCACAACCGGGCGAGAATGCCTGCCGCCTTTACAGAACCGGCCTGAAATTAAAATTTCGGCCACAATGAGGATCAATCAGATAGAACTGAGTTTAGATCCCCTACTCTTTCCCGGTTTAGCTTTGATCTCCAAGAAGTGCAAAAATACATTTGCAGATCATTTTGAATATGAGATACTCGTGTAATTTAGCTCATTAATATGCGGTGAGGTAAAATGGCACCTCCAAAATAAAAAGCACATAAGCAGACCTATAGGCAACTGAATCAAAAGCCCATCAAGGAAAAACATGGTCTTTTGTACCGGTAGAGGTTATGAAAGTTAAGACATAATAAGTGCATAAGTTACGCATTAAGGGATGTATGGCCCACTTGTGGCTGTTGGTAATCCATCTTTTCTCATGGCTTCAATGATCAGGCAGTTGTATACATAGTCCCAACTGGAAGTAACCTCCGAGTCTTGGTTTAAACCATATGGCCACCAGTGCTGCGAATCTCCACTTAATTGTGCACCGGTGCTATTCTGAATCTGATTCAGGATAGTATTGGTATTTTGCCCCTGGTGTTTGCCTCCAACAATGATACCCGTCCACCATGTGGTTGTGCCCGTTCCAAGCGTATGGTTCATTTCATGGAGCGTTGTTCTTAATTTTTGGTAAGTTGGGTCTGAACCATAGCGGATCCATCCTTGATTAGTAGCATCCGCAGTTGCTACTCCAGGTACGTAATTCAGAGTAACCTGCTTGGTGGCCGAAGTATAATTATTTAGATACCATACAGCGCTGTCGGCAGCAAACTGCATCCTGGCATATGCCGCGGTTTCGTCTGCCGTGGGTGCTGCAGATTTATTAATGGTATAGGTAACGTTACCTTTTCCAATAGTTTTAAAAGTTACATCACTGCTATAGCTTACTCCCTTTCCATTAATAGCGTATGCCCTCAAATGGTAAGACGTTCTTTCTGTTAAACCACTAAGTAAGCCACGAAACTTGCCTATCCCTATACTGCTGTGTTTTGCTTTTTTATCTGTAATTAACGGGTTGGCATTTAAGCCCCAGCATATTCCTCTTTCTGTAATGGCGCTACCTCCATCGGCAACCACCTGAACATCTACAGCGGCCAGGGCCGAACCTATGATGAACATAGGAGGTATAGTGAATGTAGCACTTAAAATATCGGCGGTATTGAATATCATTTCATTACCATAAGATGTACCGCCTTTATTGGTTGCATAGGCTCTTACATAATACGTTGTAGATGCTGTTAGTCCGGTTATTGAGCTGGTAAAGGCTCCTGATCCGGATACACTGGATGTTCCGGCTTTATAGTTGCCTATGGTGGGTGTCGGGGTTAAAGCCCAGCAAACACCTCTATCAGTTACCGAAGAGCCGCCGCGATCTACAACAACACCTCCAGCCATTGCTGTAGTTGTTGTAACACTTGTTAAAGTTGAAGTTGTTAATGTTGCAATAGCACCACCGGTTGTTGTTGATGGTATTGTAGGTGTTACTTCTCCACTCTGAGTACTCTTCTTACAGTTTGTTAGAAAAAGCACCAGTGCAAATAATAAAATATAAACACTATAGTATGTTTTTTTCATATTAAATTGATTAAAGGCTTGATAATAAATAGTGCATTAAGGATACCAAAACTTCACACTGCTTTGGTATCCTGTTAATGGTAGGTTATTAGTTACAAATACTTTATTGTGTAAAGCCTTACTGTTTTTATTTTAGAGTAAAAACCCGTACTGCCTGTTCCGCCGGTCATGGTAGCTTCAAATCCGATAGACACTGTAGTACTTGCTGTTAACGTAAATGTCATTGCGGTAGTAGGCATCTGTAAGCTGGCATATCCAATGGATGCTGTTGGAACGCTTGTTACAGCTGGTAAAGTAGTTCCGGCTGCAACAACCATGTACCTTGTTCCACCGGTATTTTGGTCTACGCCGCCAATCTCAAAAGAATAAGTACCTGCGGGTAATACTACAGTTTGATAAATGAAACCGTTTGTAATATCTGGAAGCCCCCAACCGGCCTCTAAAGAGATAAAGCCTACACCTGAGCGATTTTCGTATCCTCCATAACCACTTGCATTTTTAACAGCCGCGTTTGTAACCCAATCAGAAAGGATACCCCAACGGTTTCCGGTAATGGAAGAATAGTTTACCGGAGAACCGGTATTTTTTAAATAAGTAGTGGTTACATCCTGTTTAACAAACTTTGGAACAACTCTTGATACAAAAGCTGTACTAAAAGTATCAATACTGATAGTATCGGGCAGGAAAAGTGTACGATATTTCATAGTAGAACTTAATTTAAAGCTCGTTATTATGGTAGTATCTGTTTTTATAGGGATCCTTAATGTTTTTTCCACGTTATTGGCATCCACGTAAACAACTTCGGTAGCAAAAACACCGGTCAAACGGTCCATACCCTCCCAGGCAATTTGAGTTAAGCCGTTTTCCAGAGTTTGTGCTGATGCGACCCCCCTGTTAACAAGGGCAGATTGATATCTATCTGCATACACTCTTCCTGTTTTATAAACTGGAATAGATCTGTTTCCTGAACCGTCATAGGTGTAGATAGTGAAATTCTGCACACCTTCGGTTAGATTATTGATGGAGATATTCAGCGTATCTACAGCGTTTTTTCTAACAACAGGAACTATGATAGAATCTGCCTTATTGTTCCAAAATATTATACATTTTGTAATTTTAGGATCGGCCAGAAAAAGGCCTTTTACAACCACCCTGCTACGACCAGAATAAATCTTCACCGAGTCTACCTTACCCGTGTAAGATATTTCTCCTCCTGTCGTAAATTTTTTATAGGCGTCCATCTTGCTGCATGAATACATCATGCCTGCCAATAGCAATGGCAAAACAAGAAACAGTAGATTTTTACTTTTATTGCTTATATGATTTTTCATATTATCTAATTGTTTTTTAATATTTTACCTTGGGTCCCCATAAACCTGTACTTCAGAAATACTCATAAAAGAAGTACCTTGCCAGTTTTTGATGCTCTTGATCCTTAAGTATCTAAACTTTTGAGCCGAGATAGTGAAACTGTAGCTAATCCCCACATTGGCAAAGTTGTAATCTTCGCTGGTTTGTATGCCATACCCACTTCCCGAAGGTTTTACACTGCTAAATTTCCCTAGTAATGTCCAATTGTTAAAGCTTCCGTCACTCGGCGGGTTATCAGAACCATATACCTCAAAATCTTTGATGTCGCCGCCATAGTAATAGGCACGGCCCGCGTTCAAATATTCAGGATAGTCCCAAATCACAATCCGGCTTAAATTGGCCAATTTACCAATATCAAAAGTCACCCATTGCGGTGTAAGTATAGCTGTTGAAGTGAGGGATATATTAGGCCAATTAATAATATCATTATCCCACATTTTCGATAAACCGGTAGATGCATATTGCTGGCCCACATCGGTAGGTAACAAAACTGCTTTATAACCAGATTTAGGGATTGTAGTTTCGTACAAAGGCTTCAATGTGGTGTACAAAGTATCCGTATAATTTAACCATCTGTCGCGTATGGTAATGGCAAACTTTTGCGATGTGGTATCCAAGCCTCTAACAGATTGATCTATTTGAACTGCAGCTGTATATATATTTCTGGATGTAGGAATATATTTCCCTTTGCTATAAGTCATCAGCTCTATCGCCAAATCGGCTTTGGTAAGGTTATCGGCTAAAAACTTAAGTCCTCCAAAATCTGCAAGTACCTTTAAGCTTCTATATACCGCCCATATTGGGTTTTCCAGGGGCTTAACCACAACAATAATAGGATCAGAAGCCACTTCGCTCCTGTTCACAGCGTACAATTTTACTTGATGTTCCTTCGTATCGGCAAAACCTTCTAACGTTAAGGTATTGCTGTAATAAGAAGCCTTAACTTCCATTTCTTTACCTGTGCCTAAGGTATAAACTGCTTTGATGTATAGCAGATCTTTATCACCGGGTGCTATATACGTTAAAACAGCAGTACCCGGACCATTAGTTACCGTCACTTTTGACACCGCACCCGGAGGAGTTGTGTTACTTTCCAAAGGTGAAACTTTGTCTTCCTTACACCCTGAAAACATTATAGTTATTGATAATAACAATAAAAACAGGTTCATAATCATTTTTTTCATAACTGTATCTTTTAATATTTAAAACAGAACTATTACCACCCTGGGTTTTGAACAAGATTTGGATTAACCGACATATCGTACACTCTAATCGGCGTCAAATAATCTCTGGGTGCAACAAAGTTTTGAGCAAAAATGGTTCTCACTTTATAGTATTCCGAAGTTGTTGGTTGGAAAACACTCCATCCTGTAATAGATTGGTTAAACACATCCGAAGCAAGCTTCCATCGCTTCATGTCCCAATAACGGCTACCTTCAAAAGCCATTTCAATATTTCGCTCCTGGTGAATTATTTCTCTTAAACCGTCTTTAGTAGCGTATTTTGAAGCATTAGTTGAAAAATTATTCCATGAATCTTTGACACCTAATAATCCAGCGCGAGCGCGAATCAAATCAAGATAAGTGAAAACGTCATTTACAGGTCCGTCACTTTCATTCAAAGCTTCGGCATACATTAAATAAATATCAGCTAAACGAATCTCGGGCCATGGGTAATCTCTATAAGTTACTCCATTTGTTCCATTAACCATATTCCAGTCTACAACCTTTTTTATATAATAACCTGTTTCATTGTACCAACCGAAATTGCTGGCACCTGCAAGCTGGGTAGATTTGCCCTCCACAGAGAAAGTATTCTCGTCTGAATTTGAAGGGCTATCATATTTATACCATATTCCACCGTCAAAACATAAATCGGCATAAAACCGGGGCTCTCTGTCAAAATTCAACCGTGCAGTTTGATACCCTTCTTTAATGTAAAACCGCTCACTATGTACAGCCGTTCTAACAGTATATTTGTTATTGAAGTTTAATGTTTTATCTTCATTAATGGGTACGCCATTAACAGAATAAAACATTTCGGCTATTTTTATAGGCGCAGAAAGTTGTTCCCTTGCATCGCTGGTGGTGACTGTTGATACCAAACGCGCCATAGCGGTTTGTTGTAAAAAACCAGTTCTGCTATTTGGATTTGCCCAAACATGTTCTGTATTCACATTAAAGCGTTCAGTCAAAGCACCACGAATGGTTAACTGACGTTTAGTACTATCAGACAGCTTGAAGGTTGAAGTTGTTGGAAATTGATACAATTTAAACCCAACACTTTCAGCAGAAGTAATGGCTGCTTTTGCCGCATCGGCTGCCTTTTTCCATTTATTAGCATCATAGGTTGTATTCATTAGCTTAACCCCATCTTTATCTTTGAAACTCGCATAATCGGCATTTCCATTAAATAAAGGGCTTGCAGCCATCAATAACAATTTAGCTTTAACAGCTAACGCCATAGGTTTTGTGGCTCTTCCCAATTCTGTACCCCTATCTGTAATAATAAGGGGAAGGTTAACCGTTGCCGAATCCAAAAGATTAGAAACATAGTTTACGCAGTCGTCAAATGGAACACGTTTAATACGTACTTGCTCTTCGGGTGCGCTTATATCAATATTTTTATCTACAATTGGAATTGGCCCATACATTCTTAGTAAGTAAAAATTATAATAGGCCTTTAAAAATTTCACTTCCGCAATCCATCGTTGGCGCTCATCCAGCGTTAAATCCCTAACCTTGGTCATATCCTGAACATTCTCCAAAAAGATATTGCAGTTTCTAATGGCGATGAACATTCCGTAAAGGTCACTGGGTCCACCACCTTGGTAATTACCAGACCAGGCATTCATATACGGGTTTGCTGCATTTTGCCCCCCACGAGCTATCCTGAAACCATACGAAACCAGCTCTCGTTCATCTAAAGGAGCCCAAATTTCATCGCCGGCCATATAGCCCATATTGTACAGCGGGTTTCCATCCTTAGGTAAAAATGAATAACAAGTAAACAAATACTTTTCTGCTTCATTACGCAAGGTAAAAGCATTGGCAATTGTGGCCACATTATCTGGGATAATATCCAGATACTTTTTACAGGCTGGCAATGTTAAAACAACCATGCCAATAGCTATCGCGTAAAGGGCCTTCTTCACGTTATTTTTAATATTTTCGATCAATATATTTCTGATTTTCATACGCTGTGTGTTAATTAAAATGATGTGCTTAAGCCTATATTATATACGCTTTGAACAGGGTAACCGAGGCCATTGCCCCCCATTTCCGGATCCCACATTTTAAACTTGCTGAATATGGCAAGATTGGTTCCATTAACATAAAACCTTAGGTTTCTAAGCCCCAGTCGTTTTTGAAGATTTTGAGATAAGTTATATCCAATTTCCACACTTTTCAGTCTTAAAAAAGTACCGTTACGCATCCACCAGGTTGATGTTTGATTATTATTATCCACAAAGGTGGAACTCAATCGTGGCCAAAAAGCATAACTATCACGCTTATCTTCAGACCAATGATTATTCGCAACATCTGTCAACAAACCATTTTGATTTCCTCCGTTCAACACAAAAGGGGCAATATTTTGAGGGTTTATAAAGAAAGACGACCGTCCTGAGCCCTGGAAAAATGCTGAAAAATCAAATCCTTTAAAGCCTACCGTTCCACCAAAACCATAAATAACTTCGGGCGATGTTGGATAGCCGATCGGAACCTTATCCGCATCACTAATAATACCATCGCCGTTAACATCTCTGTATTTGATGTCTCCGCCGCCATATGTAACCCCTGGTGTTCCGGCTAATTGTATCGGGGAGTTTTTGGCTTCATTATCATCAACAAACAAGCGCTCAGCAATATATCCAAAGGCTTGGGTAGTTGGCAAACCAACATGGTAACGGTAGTATTCATTACTGTTGTATGATGTTTCATCGTAAATTAAAACCTTATTGGTAGCATAAGTAAAATTCCCTCTCAACTGTACAAACCATGTATTACCTAATGTTTTATTATAGTTAACAGATAAGTCTAAACCTTTACTTTCGGCTTTATTGGTATTGGCCTGTACAGCGGCCTGTAAGCCCATTGTGGCCGGTATATATGTTCTTGGTGTAAGGATATTTGAGCGGCTGGCTTTATATACATCAACAGATACATCTAAGGCATCCAAAAATCTCAGATCTACACCAAGGTTTACTTGTTTTGATCTTTCCCAGGTAATAAAAGGATTGGCGTATCTGGATACAGAAATACCGTCTCTATAATATGAGCCATCTTCACCAAAACGTGCGCCATAATTGGCGTTAGTCATATTTACTTCCGACATGTAAAAGAAGCGGTCGGCAGCTGCGCCAATCTGGTCGTTACCAACCAAACCATAAGTGGCCCTTAGCTTAAATGAATTAACAATATCTTTATAAGGTTCAAAAAACTTCTCATTAGATACTACATAACCTAAACCCACCGAAGGGAAAAAGCCAAAGCGATTATTTTCGGCAAAACGCTCTGAGCCATTGTAACCGAAGTTAAACTCAAAAAGATAGCGGTTATCATAACCATAGGTAGCTCTTCCCGAAACCCCTTGGTTTCGCGAAGGCAAAGAAAGCTGTAGGCTCCCGGGATTGGCAGCCAAATAATTACGCATAGTGGTGATCAACATACCGCTTACAGCATGTTTGCCTTTAAATGTACGGCTGTAGTTTGCAGCAGCCTCCAAATAAAATGTAGAGTTCAGGTCTTTTGTACCTTCGGCATAACCCAAATACTCTGTCCCTACTGTACCGATTGAACTTGCGCCCCCCCCGTTTATTAGATTGATAGTCGCAGATCCATCCGGTTGTTCCTGAGCAGAATAATAAAATGGATTGTAAGACCGGGAGATGTCAAAATAAGAATATCTTCTTACATAACTCATCATTCTTACATTCAAACCTGGAGTAATAAACTTCAGATCTTGTTTTAGTTCAATTTGAGCTTGTATGGTTGATGCGTTCTTATCCTGGTATCCTTTAACCATTTGTGCATATGGATTTACATACAAACCGCCCGAAGGAGATATGGCGTTACCAAAAAGAGGGTGTGTGGCAAAAGGCGAATAACTGGAAGGATAAACCGCAGGAAACATTACCGGATTTGACCAAATTGCCTGGTTAAAAATATTAGTACCACCACCAATTGGCCCCACATAATCGTCAAACTGACCATACACCCTTATTATCCCTTCCAGGGTCTTGGTTAAGTTGACATTAACATTTGAGCGTATAGAATAATTTTTAAGTTTAATGTTGCTGTTAAAGTTGTTTAATCCATTAACCTTTAATACACCATTATCAATATTATATGTACCTGCCAGGTAATAAGTCGCCTTATCTCCACCACCTGAAATATTCAGATTGTAGCGTTCATTTATGGTATAGTCTTTAATCAACTGGTTAATCCAGTTGTTATTAGGATATAACAGCGGGTTATCGCCTCTTGCTGTGGCATCAATTTTGGTTTGAGTATAAGGCAGAATAGCCAAACGATTCCGGGTTAGTGCGGCCTCGTTTGCCAATTTCATATAGGTAATATTATCTGCAAACTGGAAATTACTCGTATTTGCAGAAACAGATGACTCGGCTCTAAATCCAAATTTTGTTACTCCGGCCACTCCTGATTTGGTTAAAATAAGTACCACCCCGTTTGCACCTCTGGCACCATATACCGCAGATGCAGTTGCATCTTTCAGCACGTTAAAAGATGAAATATCATCGGGTTGCAGCCTGGCCATATCGTTCTGGCTGGATTCAACTCCATCGATCAGGATCAAAGGGTCTTGTTTCCCTGTACCAAAAGTTCCCAGGCCACGGATAAAGAATTGGGCGTTGTCGGCCCCGGGTTCTCCACTACGCTGGTACGCAATTAAACCAGCCACCCTGCCTGCCAGCATTGTAGTTAAGTTACTTGTTGGTCCTTTTAGCTCCTTAGGATTTATAGATGTAATGGAACTGATTAAACTTGTTTTCTTTTGTGTACCAAAGCCAACAACAGCTACCTCCTCCAAAGCATTCTCGTTAGTCTCTAAGGTTATATTGATCCGGTAATACCCATCGGCACTTTTTTCATAATCGGCAACAGATACTGATTTAGGCTTATAACCAACCATAGTAAAAAGCAGTCTACCAGATCGGGGTAAACTGATGCTATAATTCCCGTTAGCATCAGTAGCTACACCCTTATTAGTACCGGATATTTTAACTCCGGCTCCTGGCAAAACACCTATGGAATCCCGTACAACCCCTCTTACGTTAACTGGTTCTTGAGCTAGTGCCCGGGCACTTCCTGTAAGTAAAATACAATAGATAAATATTTTAAAAATTGATCTTAGATTACTACAGGACGGATAAAATTGAAACTTTTTGAGTAGTTTTTGATTCATGTATGTAATTTATTTTTGTTGACTAATTGACAATAAGTGATTATGCTGGAACGTTATGTTATTTGTGATTGAGGTTGCTCTATGAAACCAGCTTACCTCTTGTTGATTTACTCTGAATGCTTTTTCATATTTTATTTTGCTTGATTTATACTTCAGTATTAAATATTCTGATAAAATTAGGCTCAATTAAATTTGTATAATCAACGAATTTTAGCCAAAACAACCCTCATATTATCCTATGTTTAAATTGAGGTAACAAACACTTCTGAGACAATCCTAAACACGGTTCGTCCCGCTCAAAATGCAAGTATTAAATGCAGTAGCTATTTGCTATTGAGACTATTGCAGGATGAACCGGGCTAATACAATTACTTTTTAATATGAAATAAAGATGAGTGCCATGATTTGAATTTGCGCATACCTAACTAGCTCATAAACCCATTATCTATCTGACTATTAACAATATATAAATATACCTACTATTCACAGCGATGAATCCCCGGATTTTAGCCACATCAAACTCTATATTAACACTATGTAATTTTCTTGAGACAAATACCTAACTAAAAACAAGGAATGTGATAATGAAAGAGGGCGTATAAATAAAAAACCAACCTGCATAATAAATGCAGGTTGGTTTAAGAATGAAAAACGTAACTGGGTTTTTCCTAATAAAAAAAGCCTGTTAATAGATCATAATTTTATCTATTAACAGGATCCCTATTGAAAAAGCAACACCTGGCAATTTTAATTTTTCATATTACTTGCTTTATTTCAACGGTTGCTGTTTTGAGGCCATCGGCTGTTGCTGTAAGCACAACAGAACCTGCTTTACTTCCCGCTTTAATAATTATTTGGGCCTTACCCCCAAACAAACTACGTTGCCATTTGCCTGGTAAACATTGGTCGGCTTCGTGGCTGCTCGGATCGCCATTTCCAACGCCTATTATTTGGGCGTCGCCGTTAATTTCAAAATGCACTAAATTTAAAGCATCGGGTACTTCACGACCCTTTTTATCAACTAAACTTACATTAACTACAGAAGCATCGCCACCATCGGCAATTAATGTTGTTTTGGATGGACTTAGTATAACTCTGTAAGCTGGCTCGGTAGTTTCAACTTCGGATACCAATTTTTTCCCTTTTTTATAGGCTATAGCTTTCAGCTTACCAGGTTGATAATTTACGTCCCAAACCAAATGCCCGTTTCGCTCCATATCCTTTTTACCAAGGCTTTTGCCATTGAGGAATAGCTCAACATTATCCGCATTGGTATTTACCCAAACCTTTATGGGTTGGCCCTCTTTTCCTTTCCAATTCCAATGTGGCGCTATATGCAATACATCCTTATCTGTCCACCATGACTGATAATAATAATAAACATTTTTTGGAAAACCGCACATATCCATAATCCCGAAGTGAGAGTTAATATTTGGCCACCTGTATGGTGTTGGCTCTCCGCGATAATCAAAACCCGTCCATGCAAAGCCTCCCATAAACCATTCGCGCGCTACTGTAATTTTCCACCACGACTCGGCTGTAGAGGCCCAGGATGGGTAAGTCACATCATAATCCGGAACGTAAGCATGCACCGTATCTTTAACGTAAATACTACGAGTGGTAACCGTACTGGCTACCTCGGTACCAATAACCGGCTGGCCGGGATGTTCTTTATGATAAGCATCAATGGCAAATAAATTGTAATTGAACCCTCTAACAGGTATTACTTCGTTTACGCCATGATAAGTGTTACCCACATTGGCGGCGTAAGTACTTGTACGGCTTGGATCAAGCTGTTGCTGAAGTAATATTTGATTTTGAGCTATACGCTTACCAATGTCTGTTCGCTGCGTAACATATTCCTCATTACCGATAGACCACATAAAAATACTCGCGTGGTTCCTGTCACGAAGGATCAGATCGCGAAATTGTTGTTCATATTCTTTTCCGCTGGTTAACAAACGTGTTTCATCCATAACCACCATTCCAAGGCTATCACAGGCGTCCAGCAACTCAGGCGTTGGCGGGTTATGTGTTGTGCGGTAAGCATTAACGCCCATCTCTTTCAAAAGTCCGATCCGGTAATATTGCAGGTGATCAGGCAATGCACTGCCTACCCCTGCATGATCCTGGTGGCAACTCACTCCCTTAACTTTTAAAGGCACTCCGTTTAAAAAGAAACCATGATCACTATCAAACTTAAAAGTCCTGATCCCAAATCTTACATTAACACTATCACAAACGCGGCCTCCATATTTTACAATAGAAACAGCTCTGTAAAGATACGGGTCGTCCAACGACCATAAATGAGGATCCCTTAAAGTTAGCTGTTCTTTAATTGTTTTACTTTCGTTTATAGCCAATGCTAAGGGTAACTCTTTACCTGTAGCTACTATCTTACCTTTTCTATCGGTAACGTAACTGTATACTGTTGCATCTGAATTATTGATCGCTTTATTTTCAACAGTAGTTTCAATATTTATTTGTGATGTATTGCCATTTATAGTGGAATTTACATAAAGTCCCCCTTCGGTTTTAATATGAACATTGTTATATATATTTAACCAGGCATGGCGATAAATACCGGCACCTTCGTAAAACCAGCCTTCGCTTTGTGTTGCATCCGCCCTTACTACAACAATGTTGGGCTGTCCAAAATGTACAAAATCTGTTATATCGAACGATACACCGTTATAGCCGCTAAAATGCCCGCCAATATAATAGCCGTTCACCCAAACCTTGCTATCCCGGTATATACCGTCAAACTGCAATGCAATACGTCCGCCAGAATCTGCTCTGGTTACTGTAAATGATTTACGGTACCATCCAATGCTATTTTCGGGAAACAATGCACCTACAGGTTTATAACCATGAGAATCGATATCATCATTTTTAACATATTTAAAAGGTAAGCCTACAACCCAATCATGCGGCAAACTTACAGGTGCCCAGCCGGCATCATTAAATTTCACCGCGGTTGCAGTGCCAGCGGTTTCTCCGGATTTTGATAAAATATTACCAATGCCGAAGTTAAAATCCTTTGCAGGATCAGCAGCATTACCAAGACTGAATTTCCAACCCGCATCAAAATTAAGATGCTTGCGTACACTCGTTTTTTGAGCCATTGCATTCATACCTATGCATGAGACAAAGAAATAAAACAGAACATCTATTTTTTTTACCATTTTAAATTTGTTTATACTGATCTGCGAAGTTTGCCCTGAGTAAAAATTCCCGATCAGCCATTTTAAGAAATATTAAATTTTGTTCATGCTGCATTATTGAGTTTACACTCTTATTCCCTGAATACAGTTTAACCTGATGTATAATAGCCCGGAATTTAAATTGCTCAACTTAACTGGGTTTACTTTTTCAAAACATTAACATGTAAAATAACCCCTATAGTAAACAATAAAACTAAGCTGATCAACGCAGATTTATACTAATTTAATTATCAATAACTAACAATATTTTAACAACTTTTCCAATTCTATAGTTCGCTCAATATTTAAGATGTAAACAAGTCTTCCCATAAACCAAGAAGAAGTTATCATCAATCAATCACAATAGTTGATATTGATCTTGCTGGTAATTTCACATGCCCTGTATATAACTGTGCACCTGCTGTTTGCATATTAACACCCTCACCATTTGCCGTTAAATAACGTGACAACATTTTGTATTTTCTCTTCTGATGCCTGATATCCAAATCAATATCAATATTTCCGGTGCCATTATTAATTGCTACTACAACCAGTTTGTTATTTTTGTCTCTATAGGATGAGACCAATACTTTGCTTTGATCAGCATTCAGTTTATTGCTCATTGAAGTAACAATACGTTGCATCCCAGGGCGCACAAAGCGACTGTAACTACCTAATGCCCATAAGTTTTTAGTCATGGTAAATTCACCGTCTTTAAAATCGGGCTTAGCATTAAGCGCAATTAAATAGTACCTGGTATCAAAATCAGGGCTTCCGGGTTCATAGGCATTCCAAAACTGCCATGCGGCAGCATTACCGATACTGATATCGGTATGAATAATTTTGGCTAAAAACAATGCGCAGTCCATAGCACTACGGCGCCCCTTAGCCCCCTCTTTGTAACCATCGGCCAGCATTGAATATTCCGTTTGCCAAAAACCAACATTATACCGTTTTACAGTATCTGCCAGAATACCACGGGTAGTTACAAGCGCGCTATCATTCGATTCTGTATAATAACTATGGCCGCCGATCACTTTAGGTACATGACTCAATGCCCCCATATATAGTGGACTTACAGGATCAAAAAAGCTTTGGATCTGATGCGACGCAGGTGTCTTTCCGCCATATAAATAGGTAAGCATTCCTGCTTCGGTCACTAAAATTTTACTGCTGACTTTGGCGCTGTCTAAAGCCGCATTCAAGTATCTGGTTACTTTATAGATATCTTCGTTTTTCCAGGGAGAACCCTCCTGGCTACCCTGCATATATTTATTAGACCAATCCCATTGGGGCTCATTAACCGGGCTAACATAATCAAAATGTAGCCCTTGTTGATCAAAATGCTTTACCACATCAGATAAAAAACGACCATATGCCTGGTATGATCCCGTTTTGAGATTTGATCTAAAATCCCTTTCGGTTTTATAACCTAATCCGTTAGCGGTAAACTGTACCGGTGGCGAATTTGAAAAAGCGATCAGCGTTTCTACACCATACTGGTGTGCCTTTTTTAAAAAAAATTGGTACCCCGACTGTTTGTTCCAATCGTAAGTTCCATCCTTGTTCAAAAAACTTTCCGTTCTTTTTCTAAAATCAGTAATACCGCTGCTATCACCTTGTTCAAAGGTACCCGCCCCTACGTTAAATCGCCACGAAGATAATCCTATCCCCATAGGGTTCCCTTGTTTATCAAAATTTCGGCTAAACAATAACTCTGCTATTTTTTCTTTTTTTACAGCAGGCCAATACTTACCGATACCTTCGGAGAACCAGCATCCCGATGCGCCAATATTATCGATGGTTTGGGCTGTTTGATCTACATCGATAATTACTGTAAACAAGGTGTCGGTAGTAGATCGTGCTTTAGCAGATAATGTTATGAAACCGGCGAGAAGAAAGACACCTATTCTTTTAAACATATTGTTTTTATTTATATTCATGATAATTAACGAGGATCAACATTATTTTGGTAAACCAGGTGCAGAAATATCAGTAAAAATTAATCGTTAAGTACATATAATATTTGCTCATCATCAATTAAGGCTAATACTTCGTCCTCTTCCTTTTGTTTGATAAATGGAGATACGACCAGGTAAATAACAATAAATACACCAAGCAAACCTGTAAAAAACCAATAATAACCCGCCCCTTTAAATTGCGAAAAAAAACCACCTGTAGCAATACTTTGATTAACCAGGGCTGTAAAAAGGTTGCCCAATGCAGTAGTTAACAACCAAATGGCTATCATCGTACTTTTCATTGATCTACTGGCCTGGGTATAAGCATACTCCAAACCGGTTATTGAAACTAAAACCTCGGCAGCGGCTAATATTATGTACGCCAACACCTGCCACATTACCCAGGGGTGCTGCCCAGCATCAACCTTGGTTTGAATAAGCGCAATAACAATAAAGGATATTGCCGTTAATACCAACCCTGTCCCAATGCGTCTTAACGGTGTTGTTTTTATGCCCCGTTTATCTAAAAATGGGTAAATCCAGTAATTAAATATCGGTATAAATACCAGCAGGAAAAAAGGATTTGCAGTTTGGATCTGTTCTGGTAAAATTTCAATACCTAAAACTTTTCTGTCCAATTTAGCTGCCTGCAACACCCACTCCGATAGATTCTGATCCCACAGGGCCCAAAATATGGGTATAAAGCAAAATACAGCCAACACATTATAAACCGTCTTCACATCATCTACCTTTTCGGGTGTAAATTTTTCTTTGGCAACATCAAGTAAATGCTTGCCTTTTTCTTTTTTCCGCCAGTTAAAAAGCGCGTATAATGAAATAAATACAAAGTTATTTTATTTATTCCGGATGGTGGCAAACTCACGTATATTTTGCGCCCGTTAATAAAGATCAACGTTGCAATGGCCATCAAAATTCCCGGTATCCCAAATGCCCACTTAGGGCCATAATAAGCATAAACAAGCGGAATTAATATGGTAGATAATACCGATCCGGCATTGATACTAAAATAAAACCAGCCATAAACCTTCGACATTAAATGTCTGTTTTCGTTTGTAAACTGATCGCCAAGGTTAGCCGACACGCATGATTTAATGCCACCGGCCCCGATCGCGATCAGCAATAAACCACATTTAAAAATATCAAGCCGGTTATCAAACATAGCCAGGCAAAGGTGACCGAAACAATATACAATGGATATATAGAATATTACCCGGTACTTGCCAAAAAACCAGTCGGCCATTAGGCCGCCTAAAAAAGGCAGCGCATAAGCCAAAGACACAAAAAAATGGGTGGTTTCATTGGCTTTTGCTTCTGCAACAGACCGCAAAGCCGGATCCATGGTCGGGTTAAAAAAATGCAGTACCAAAAAAGATGCTAAAATTGATCTCATCCCATAAAAACTAAAACGCTCCGCTCCTTCGTTTGCTATAATATGGTATACGCCGGGTGGATATTTGTTATTTATAGTGTGGGTTTGAGTCATTTGATAAAAATCATCCATTTCTCCTGATCTTTATTGACGGATCTTCACCATGTAAAGCAATATTTTATCTAATACCAGTTAACACATCTATATTTTAGTCACATTTTATTTGCTTTTAGTACTTTCATCAAAAAACACCAACCAGATATGTTTAGCTCCGAAACTTATATCAACAGAAGGGAACTGATTAAAAACAAGTTACAAACCGGCATTCTTTTATTCCTGGGGAACGAAGAAAGCGCTATGAATTACCAGGACAACACCTACCCTTTTAGGCAGGACAGCACTTTTTTGTATTATTTTGGTATCAGCAGCCCTGGTTTGGCAGCTATTATAGATATAGACGAAAACCGGGAAATAATTTTCGGGGATGAGATGAGTATTGACGACATTGTTTGGATGGGCCGACAGGAAACCCTGGCCGAAAAAAGTAAAAAAACAGGTATTAGTAATATACAACCTTATAATCACGTTCAAAAGTATTTGGAGCGGGCTATGGCAAAGCAAAGACCTGTCAATTTTTTGCCACCATACCGTCCAGAAAACAAGATAAAACTAGGGCACCTGTTTGGTATTAATTTACAAGCTTTAACATCGGCTGTATCTGTACCATTTATTAAGGCCGTGGTTGAGCAGCGTTCGGTAAAATCAACCGAAGAATTGGATAAGATAACCTTGGCGGTAAATACCACATCGGAAATGCACCTCATGGCCATGAGAACCGCCCGCCCGGGAATGACAGAAAACGATATTGCCGCTTTGATCCATGCGGCAGCATTAGCGAAAGGCGGAAGCCTGGCCTACCCCGTTATACTCACGGTACATGGTGAAATTTTACACAACCATTCGCGCGGTAATATCTTTAAAGACGGAAATTTAATTTTAAATGACTCGGGGTTTGAAACCGCTATGGGCTACTGTGCTGATCTTACCCGTACGTTTCCGGCTGGTAAAACCTTCACCAGCAAACAACGTGATGTTTATAACATAGTTGCTAACGCCGTGAATACGGCAGCCACGGGCCTTAAACCCGGAAAAAAGTTTTTGGATGTGCACTTTACTGCCTGTAAAGTATTAGCTGAAGGCCTGAAAGAACTGGGCCTGATGAAAGGCAACGTAGATGATGCTGTAGCAGCCGGAGCCCACGCCATGTTTTTTCAATGTGGGACCGGGCACATGATGGGCCTTGATGTGCATGATATGGAAGATATGGGTGAACAATATGTGGGTTACACCGAAATGCTAAAAAAAGAGACGAAGCTTTTTGGGTTAAAATCATTACGGCTGGGCAAAGAGCTTGAACCGGGATTTGTATTTACCATTGAACCCGGCATCTATATCATACCCGAACTGATCGATCTGTGGAGATCAGAAAACAAGTTTGCTGATTTTATCAATTACTCAAAACTGGAAGAATATCGTGATTTTGGTGGTATCAGGATCGAAAATAATTACGCCATTACAGCTAATGGGTACAAGATTTTAGGAAACCCGCTTGCCGAAACGGTTGAAGAGATAGAAAACATCAGGAGCTTTGCATACTAAACTCAAATGACCCACCAAGAGAAACTCCATGCCATACGCTCAATGATGGCGTTACAGCAAATAGATGCCTACATTATCCCGTCGGCTGATCCACACATGAGCGAATATGTTCCGGATCATTATAAGTGCATCCACTTTGCATCAGGCTTTAGCGGATCGGCGGGCACTCTCGTCATCACACAAAATTTTGCCGGCTTATGGGCCGATTTTAGATATTTTGAACAAGCCGAATTGCAATTAGCAGGCAGTGGTTTTGAATTGGTAAAGCTACAGGTGCAACATACTCCGGAATACATTGACTGGCTTTATGAAACACTGCCCGATGGCGCAACGGTAGCATTTGATTTTACCTTATTATCAATTGTTATAGCCGAACAGTTAAAGCAACAATTGGATCACAGGTCCATATCGATAAAAAATGCTGATCTGTTAAGCCTGATCTGGTCAAACCGTCCTGCTCTGTCTCATAGCAAGGCGCATTTACTAAAAGATGAAGATTGCGGCAGATCTGTTGCTGAAAAATTAGGCGACCTACGGCTGAATATGGGCAAATACAAAGCGACCCTTCACCTGATATCAACGCTTGACGATATAGCATGGCTGTTTAACATCCGGGGATCCGATGTGAGCTACAACCCCGTGGTATTAAGTTTTGCTCTGATCACCCAAACCGAAGCAACTTTATACATCCAAACAGAAAAACTCTCGAACGAGGATAAAAACGCCTTGCAGATGAGTTGTGTTTCGGTGGCTCAATATAACGAAGTGGACTCCCATCTCACACAAATTGCAGCAGGCTCCTGCATTTTGCTGGATGAAAAGAGAACATGTTATCAATTTTTAACGCTGATACCGCCATCTGTGCGGGTTATTAAAGACACCAATCCGGTCGTATTTTTAAAATCCATAAAAAACCCGGTTGAAATAGCAAACATGCGTTCGGCCATGATCACCGATGGAGTTGCACTAACCCGTTTTTTTAAATGGCTCGAAGAAAACATAGGCGGGGGAAATGTTTCCGAGATCTCGGCGTCCGAGAGGGTAAAAGCTTTTCGTGAAGAAGGTAAAGGCTTTGCCGGTTTAAGTTTTGGTTCAATAGCAGGTTATCAGGCCCATGCCGCGCTTCCTCATTACTGCCCGGATGATAGCAGTAATACTCTGTTGTTATCCGAGGGCTTATTTTTACTTGATTCGGGTGGGCACTATTATTACGGCACTACTGATGTTACCCGGACAGTTCCTTTAGGTAATAACACCAATGAAGAAAAGAGGGATTATACATTGGTGCTTTCTGCAATGATAACGGGTTCGGCAGCAAAGTTTCCTAAAGGCACCCGTGGTTACCAAATTGATTCGCTTTGCCGGAAACAATTATGGGAGTTTAATATTAATTACGGCCACGGTACCGGGCATGGTGTGGGCTATTACCTGAACGTTCACGAAGGGCCACAAAATATTGGCCCGGCAAATGCTGCTGTGGCAATGGCTCCCGGAATGATAACATCTATCGAACCCGGAATTTACCGGCCCGGCAAACACGGCGTACGTATTGAAAATTTAGTTTTAACAGTTAAAGGGGATGTTTCGGAATTTGGAGAGTTCTTAAAATTTGAAACCATAACGCTTGCCCATATTGATACCACACTGGTGATAACTGATCTGCTGCAGCCCAAACAAATACAATGGCTAAATAGCTACAACCAATTAGTATTTGAAAAATTAAGCCCTTTGCTTAAACCCGATGAATGCGAATGGTTAAGCAAAAAGTGCCAGCCAATCTAACTAAACCCAGCGCTTGCATTAAAACTAAAGTAAGCATTATGCGCTGCTGATTATTTACCAAACAAGGTTAGTTGTATTTTCAGCAAACTGCTGTTTAATGGTACTACATATGTACCGTTTACCTTCGTAAATTTACTATTTAACCCGTATTGCTGTTTTGCTTGTTCAATATTTAAATAGGCGCTGGGGGTGTAACCATCTTTTTTATCCAGCCATATTGAAACCGCTTTTGTTATGTTATTATAGGCAACTTTGTTAAACGCGCCCGCTTTTAGTGTTAGCCAAAGTTTTAGTGGTGCGATATAAATTCGTGATCGTGAACCGCTGGTTATCGCCATAGTTATCCACTCACCTTTTTGGCTCACGTTACCGCCAAAAGCTAGCCAACCATAATTTTTATCAAAGGCTAGATAAGCCGCGTTATTCACAGCATATCCAAAAAAATTGGAACCATAATCACCCGAAAGGCCATCTATTTGCAGCGTGGATGGGAACGAGTGAAAGGCTGACGGGCCGAAGCCATTATGGGTTATATTTGCGATTGACCCCATCAACCCGCCATAGCCAACCCTTAGCATGTAAAGATCGGCAGGTGCTTTTCTGTAAGCCGATAGTACCGGAATAGCATTTAAGCCCGAACCGTAGTGATGCAGCTGGCGCTCTATACGGGATAATTTCCCCCCCGTACAAAAAATCCCAATACCGGCGTGCCGAACCGTTATACCCCCAATGCGGTACAGTGGGCATATAAGCTAAAATTGCATTAATGGTAGTTTGGGCCTTGTCGTTATACCCAAAATAGTCCGACCATAAATATACCTCCTCCTGCCCGGTGGAATCCCAGGGCATTTCACTTCCAAAAGGATATAGCAGCGTATGCCAGTGATCGGCACGTGTTTTCATTGCTTTTTCAAGTGCCACAGCTTCCTTGTCCCATCCCTCGGTCTTCAGATCCATCAATATGAGGTAAAATATAGTTCCTTCCATCTGCCCAAATTGCGCATAGTAAGGCGCCTGATCCACCATCGCCATCGAAGTATGATAAGCGTTATCTAAATACCAATTCCATGGTTTACCGGTAACCAGCCCGGTGTGGTAACGTGCCAAACGGTAAAATGCCCAATGTGCTGCGGCAACATGCGGGTAATTGTAAGAACGCCCTACATCATTGGCATCTTTATGGCTCCAGGCCGACCATGTTTTATAATTGATACTATCGCTGTAAGCGCCTGCCGGCATTTCGTCAGGCTGATAATAAAATACACTCTTTTTAACTCCGTACTTTTGTTTACCCTCTTTGTGCTGTATATTCCCCCATAAAGTATGCTCTACAAATCCCTGTAACTTGTCTATTTCAACCTTATTTGGCTGTACCACTTCTTTCATCACCGCGCCCAGCCAACTCCCGGCACCCCCTTCGTCACTTAAGCCCGCTATCCAGGCCCGCTTATCCTGGGTTACCTGCTGCTTCTTTTCGTAATCATAACTAATTACCGATTGATCACGGCCAAACGGGTCGGTCTTGTTATTAAACCATTGTTCGTTCGTTAAAAAATGCCCGTAACTTTTTACAACTTCGGCCTCGGGATCAATTACTTTGTAACTAATGGTTTGGCAAAGCCCATCCTCGTAAGTAACAGTAAGCCGTGCCCTGCCCCATGTTTTACCTATTAACTGGTACACTTGATCTTGATTGGCCGCATCCGGAAGTTTTTTCACCGTTAATGCACCTCGCGGTTCTACTTGTATAGATGCTACCTTTTTGTCATAATTTAAGAATAAGCGTGCGTCAACATCCTTTGCTAACACATAACCAGGAATTCCGATCGCTACCGGCCTTTTATTTTCAATTAACGTCTGTTCTATACGCTCAACAGAGCCGGACAGTAAAAATTTCATCCCATACTCACTTGATTCTCCTGGCTTTAAACTGTACATCGTTGGCTTATTCCAGGGCTCTGCTTTGCTCCATTCATTTTCGGCGTAAGCTTTACTGTATACCATCCATTCATAAAATCCTTCAAAGTCTATTCCTCGCGGAGTAGGGTCGCTAAGCGGATTATATGCCTCAAACGACGATCTTGCATACGGAACGACCAGTAATACAGGGCCTTTTCCACTTAAGCGTGTAACCTGTAAGTAACCTGCATCCTTACCAATATACGGATCGTAAAAAACATTCCCGGCATGTGTTTCTTCCAGTGTTCTACCCTGTAAAATATTATTAAAAACCATAGGAATACCCAGCGAACCAATTTCTATAACTTTACTACCATTATTTTTTATCCTGAAAAGTAATACCAATTGCCCATTAACTAATTCCCAATACCGTTCTACCTTAACAGGAATATCGGCAGGTAATGTGTTGGTTAGATCGGCGGCTGCAAGTACACCTGTCTCGTTTGGTGTGATGGCGGTAACTGATTTTCGAGCCGTAGCCGTTGAATATTTTTTCCAGGCGGTATCTCCTTCCAACCTTAAACGTAAATTGAGATCGCCTAAATGGTACATTCCATCGCTACTACGCAACTTAAGCCGGTCTGCCGGTGTAAAATCAAATGTAGTATCTGCATTGGGCTTTAACGCAGCAACCGTTTGTGAGGCTTTTACCAGTTGCAAACTAAACGCAGCTGTTTTGATGGTTATAAAACCCTTTTCGAGCCCCAGTGTTGCAGGCCTTGCCTCCAAAGCCTTCCATGGATCTTGCGCCCATAAGGTATGGAGGCTGCATATTAAATACAGTGCAATAAAAACGGCGAACTTTAAAGTGTTATTGATGAACTTGTGCAGATGCATAGCCAAATACATTTAAATATAAAATGTGAAAAACAACAGGCAAGCCCGCCTTTTATAACTTTAATTTTTGCGACTACTTATAATTTGCAAGTTAAAGCTATGCATGTAGATCCACGTATTATTCAATTTTGCAAGCTTTATATCCAAAGATATTATTACGATCCAAATTAATGTTCGCCTAAATCCCTTTGCGGCGGATTTGCATGAAGCAGGTGTGTTACAAAAAAATCTCTTTTCTTTCTTCGCCCGTAGGGGCCTCCATCACTGTGCCCCATTCCGGGTACAACAAGGAAATCAAAGTTTTTATTGTTTTTGATCAGGGCATCTGCAAAACGGTAGGTAGACTCGGGCGGAACATTTTCATCAGCCTCTCCTACTATCAATAATAAGTTACCTTTTAGTTTACCGGCATTCGTAATATTGGATTGTTGTTCGTAATGAGGGCCAACGGGGTAACCCATCCATTGTTCGTTCCACCATTGTTTATCAATGCGGTTATCATGACAACCACAGGCAGATACAGCAGCTTTGTAAAATTCCGGATGAAACAATACGGCACCTGCCGAATTTTGCCCACCGGCAGATGTACCGTAAACGCCAACGCGGGTGGTGTCTGCCTGTGGATATTTTGTGGCCAATGCTTTCATCCATAAGATCCTATCGGCAAAGCCTGCATCAGCCAAGTTTTTCCAGCAAACATCATGGAAGGCCTTTGAACGGTTAGCTGTGCCCATGCCATCTATCTGTACTACAATAAAACCAAGCTCGGCTATGCTTTGCATTTCGTTAACGGGCGAAAAGTTTTTAGGAACAAATGAATCCTGCGGGCCGGCATATATATTTTCGATAATAGGATAGCTTTTGGTTTGGTCAAAATTACTGGGCCGATAAACCACGCCCCATATATCTGTTTTGCTATCCCTTGCTTTGGCTACAAATATCTCGGGTAATTTTACACCCGTAGCAAGTAAGGCTTGGGTATTGCCTTTATCAACCTGTAAAACAATTTTACCATTCAACGTTTCGTGCAATTCAACAACCGGCGGCATATTAACCTGCGAGTAGGTATCTAAATAATATTTTCTATCCGGCGAAAAAACTACACGGTGATTGCCTAAAGCGGGCGTAAGATCTACTCTATTTTTTCCGTCGAAACCGATGCGGTAATAGTGTACAAAGTAAGGGTCTTCGGCAGGATCTACCCCATTTGCAGTAAACCATATTTCTCTTTTCTTAGTATCAACGCTGTCAATGTCTTTCACTACCCAGTTACCTTTGGTAATCAGTTTCTCGCTTCCGCTGATGTCGTTAACATTATAAATATGTCTCCAGCCATCTTTTTCGGTGATCCATATAATTTCGTGTGTAGCGGATAGGTAGCGGGTATAAATTCGTTGTTCGTAAATAAATGTTGATGTTTTTTCATCAATAATATTGCGGGTGTTGCCATTTGTAACATCAACCTCGATCACCCTGAAACGCTGGTGCCCCCGGTCAACTTTTTCATAAGTAAAATACCGGCTGCTTCCATCTCGCCAGTGTAGTTTCGGCGCACCAAAAAAATCGATCTTTTCCGCATCGACCTTAATTTTCTTTTGCCCATCAATGCCCAGTATAAATGGTGTAAAGCTGGTCATCTCATCACCCGGTTGTTGATACTCACGCGATTTTAGCTGGCCGCGTGTTGTTCCGGGTACTGAACTTAAAACATAGTATACTTCTTTAACTTTTTTAGGATCGATCAGGTAAACGATCATATTCTTACTATCAGGCGACCATGAAAAATCACCGTAAGGTTTATCTAAGCTACCATCTTTAGTGAGCTGCAATTCATTTTTGCTGCTAACCTCTTTTATAAAAACATTACCGCCTTTGCTATAAGCTATCCATTTTTTATCCGGAGATAACGAATCCCTGGCTGCACCTCCCCAGCGGTAAGCTTTTGCCTGTAACGGCTTAGCATTATCATAACGTGTAAAAGTAGTATCTGTAGTTACCTTGCTTTGATAGGTGTTTAAATCACATTGCAGCCATGCAGCATGGGTTTTAAAAGTAACCGAGCTTTTATCATTATTAAAAAACATTTTACTAATGTTTAGTTTTAGCGGATCAATGTTTTTTCCGGTTACTGCTTTGATACTTTCTACTAACCGTTTCGGGTTAAAAGCTGTTTCGCTTATTTTCTTGGCCCCGTTTACATAATAGTATTCCTGTCCGTCGCCACTTAAACGCTTTACATACCAAAAAGCGCCATCCGGTTGCCAATTAGGATTCAAGCTGGTATTGAGCGGGATGATTTTAAGTAAAGAATCTATATTATTTTGACGGATGTAGGCCTCCTCAATTTGTTGTTTTGAAGGGTAATAAGGAGTAACCTTTTGTTGCCCAAACACTTTAGCAACTGATATGAATAATAAAACAAGGATAAAAAAACCTGATGATGAAATGCGCATATATTTACGATATAGTAGCCGCTAAATTACGATTTGACCGAAATTTATAATTGAATATTTTACCCGGAAATAACTATGAATTATCTCTTTACAAGAAAGAAATCATCAATTGGTCGCTTTAAAAAAAACCACAATTCCCCCGGGCTGAGAAATTGTGGCGAAACAAAAAACGCCGCCATCTACAATTCAATCCTATGTAAAGCTGCGGTTACAACACACTATCAATCAATTCACTATTACTGATACTAAAGCTGTTTTTTGCCTGCGCATAATGAGGTAGTAAGCGGGTATGCCTGCCAACGTAATAATAAGGCCTGGCCATGTGTAGTTTGGCTTAAACTTAATGAGCAATATGCAAAAGGCAAGCCCCATTATAATGTACAATATGGGTAAAACAGGATATCCAAACGCTTTGTATGGGCGCTCAACATTAGGGTATTTGCTGCGCAATATAAAAATGCCTGTAATGGTAAGCATATAAAATACAACTACCACAAACGATATCATATCCAGTAGGTCGCCGTATTTACCACTTAAGCCCCAAATACAAGCAAATAGGCACTGTACCCATAAGCCATAAGCCGGTACCGAATTTTTATTGAGCGTTGCCACCTTGTTGAAAAATAACTTGTCTTTAGCCATGGAGTAATATACCCTTGCACCAGCCATAATTAACCCATTGTTACAACCAAAGGTTGATATCATGATCAATACGGCAATGATCACCGTTCCAACATTGCCGAATATGTGTTGTGATGCTGCAACGGCCACCCTGTCTTTGTTGGCCGTTGCGATCTCGTGCAGGGAAAGCACACCCGTATACATAATATTGGTTACTATATAAATTACCGTTACCAGCAAAGTACCCAGGGCCAGGCTTAAGCCAATATTTCTTTTTGGATCTTTAATTTCACCAGCTATAAAGGTGACATTATTCCACGAGTCGCTGCTGAAAATCGAACCAACCATAGACGATGCAATGGCACCCAAGGCAGCTACCGTTGTATATGATTGGAACGTTCCCCCCTTCATCATGCCGTGAAGATCCCACGCGTTGCTCCAGTTGGTTTTCCAGATATTTCCCTTCAGGGCAAAAAAACCAAAAATAATGAGTCCGAAAAGGCTTAATAGCTTTGTTAAAGTAAAGGTGGTTTGTATCATTTTTCCGCTTTTAATGCCGCGGGTATTAATAGCAGTAAGCAATATGATGAGAGCAATAGATACCAATTGAGCAGCATTTAAAACAAAGCTTCCACTCCCTACCGGAATCTTCAGTAAAACATGATCTTCGCTTACTACAGGTACCAGATAGGCCATAAACTTTGAAAAAGCCACACCTACCGCCGCTATGGTCGCTGTTTGTATCACCGTGAAAAAGCTCCATCCATATAAAAAACCAACCAAGGGGCCATAAGCCTCTTTTAAGTAAACATACTGGCCACCGGCTTTGGGATACATTGCGCTTAATTCGCCATAACTTAATGCAGCCGTAAGCGTCATGAAACCGGTGATCAGCCAAACAAATATCAGCCAGCCTGTACTGCCTACGTTACGGGTAATATCGGCACTAACAATAAATATCCCTGAGCCTATCATGCTACCAGCTACCAGCATAGTAGCATCTATCAATCTTAACGAGGGCTTAAAAGAGGCGTTGTCATCCATTGAATTTATAAGGCTTTAGGGTTGTTGGGTTATTTATTAAAATTGTAAAACTTCCAGCTGGTATTAAAATCACGGCTTAGAGGTACTTCTGTTAAAGTAGCTCTCACCATTTCTATCGGGATCAGGTTTTCATGGATCACCGCATCGTTAAATTGTTTATACGTCATTTTACCGCCGTCTACCAGTTCTGTTTTCAGGCTCATTAATTGCAAACCTCCCAGCAAGTAAGCAACCTGGTATAGTGGGCTATACCCTCCTTCAAATGAACGCCTCACTTCGCCCTCAGCATTCGCTTTTTCATGCCCTACACGGTCAACCAAAAAAGTAATACATTGCTGCGGTGTCCAGTTACCTAAATGATAATTGAGCGAAAAAATAATGCGTGCACAGCGATGCATCCGCCAAAACAACATTCCTATCCGCTCTTCGGGTGTTTTTGCAAAACCCTGATCGTAAAGTAACAGTTCCCAGTATAACGGCCAGCCTTCAATAGCAAACGGGGTTGCAAAATCCTGCCGGTAAGCTTTATACCTGATATTGGTAAAGTATTGCAGGTTGTGTCCGGGTATCAATTCGTGTTGTACCGTTCCCCGCGAAAAATAAGGGTTATTGCCACGCATGCTCATCAGCTTATCATTCTCTTCCATACCATTTGTTGGGTAAGATATGCTGATCTCTTTTCCACCCGTAAAAAATGGATTAACCAATTGCCGCTGCGGGGTCATCATGATCATTCCCCATGTTTCTTCGGCAAGTGGCGGTATGGTGATCAGGTTCTTTGTCTTAATAAAGCTGATGGCATCATTGGATAATTTTAAGATCAACTCGGGCTGGCTACCTGGCTCTACATAACTGTTCTTAACTTTCTCCAACGCCTTTTTCCAATCATTACCATAGCCCATCTGTTGCGACGCTTTGAGCATTTCTTTATCACACCACGCAAACTCTTTATTAGCCAGTTTGATCAACTCTTCGGGAGTATAAGGTATCATCTCCACATTCAACTGGCTTATCAGTTCATCCCTTCCAATTGGTACTCCTTTAATACCGCTGCTATCGGGTTTTTGCGTAGTATGTAGTTTGCCTTTTTTTATAATTTGTTTGCTGTATAAAGCTAAGGCGCTATCCAAATCTTTATAGGGCGCAGGTACCCACCAGGTGAACATCGGGTCATACCCATAATAAAAATCGTAAAAGTTTTTGAGCCTGCTCTTTAATCCCTTTACCGCCTGTTGTCCTACTATGGCAAGGGGCATATCTAAAGCTGTTAATTTAGCAAATTCAGAAGTATCGGCCTTTAGCTCTTTAAAAATAACGATCAGCCCGGCCGCCACCTCTTTGCCATTCATGGTTATACCACGTCTGCGCTTTTTTTCAAGTAAATAGATCTCGTCAGCAAAAGGGATGTACTTTTTTATACTGTTATACTGCTGTTCTTCTTTTTGCAGGCCCATAAGCTCAATGTTGATCTTCTTTTTCAGCAGGATGTAATCAACCTTGCCATAAACGCTGATCTGTTTAAACGCCGTTTGATCCAATTGTCTCAAATAATCATTATTGATCTGGATCAATCGTTCGCGCTGCTCTGGTGAATTTAGTACCTGATCTTTAAATTGCTCCTCCCCTTTTGGATTAAGTATATAAGGCCGGTAAAATTCGTTTATCGCTGCAATATCCTGCCCGTAGCGTACAACCAAACCGCTTACCTCGCTGGCTTGTTCGTATATGACTGAGGAAGTAACTGTTGGCACCTGTGCAAAGGTATCCGCGTTAAACAGGGCAAACGATAAACATAACACTAAAATCAGCCGCTTATAAACAAGCAGAAAATAACCCTTATTAAAACAAATCATGGCTAAAAAAGAATAAATGCTGAAACGTAGCATTTATTAAGAAGCGATAGCTTAAATGCCTAAAGCAAAAATAAAAGCTTAATGGGTTATATTGTTGCTTAATTTATCCGCTATTGGCAGTTTTTTAGCCTTTTAATATATTTAAAGAACGTTTTTAGAAAACAACCCGGAGCAATATGTACTGGTATTAGCTGGCTATTTTGTTTGCAGTATTCACGTTATTGGTGTAATTATCTAAATATTCGCGCGGCGAAGTACCAATGATGCATTTAAAAACACGGTTAAAGTTTGTGATACTTTTAAATCCGCATTTGTAAGCCACCGTGGATATGCTTTCAAATTTATGAGCCGTTAATTTCTTACAAGCTTCGTTTATCCTGATCTCATTAAGGAATGAGATAAAAGTATGCCCGGTGTGCTTTTTAAAATACCGGCAAAATGATTCGGATGTCATATAAGCAGCCTTGGCAACATCTTCTAATGTGATGGGCTCGGCATAGTTTTGCATAATAAAATTATAGATATTACCGATCCTGACCCCTTCATTTTCGGTAATAGAGGGCAGATCACCATAAGTTGAAAGTGGTTCCAGTTTAGTATTGATGGACAGTAAGCTTTTAAGTAGATTTAAAAACTGCATTAACTGATCGGATCCGGAAGTTCCTTTAACATTATTCATACATTGTGAAACCTGTTTAAAGTTTTTATCAGGAATTTTAAAGCCTTGTTGATGCTGTTGCAGAAAAATTTTAAAGGCCTTCATCTCCGGTAAGTTAAACAAGGCTGATAAAACTCCATCGGGATTAAAAAAAAGCGTGAACGCTTTAATAGGCCGGTCACTTTGAGGATTAAAATACTCCGGATTACTTTTAAATAAATGCGGGAGGTTGGCACCCAACAAAAATACATCGCCTGACTTATAATCGTGCATATTGTTACCAGCGATCAGGATGCCTTCACCCTGCTGTATCCAGGTAATCTGTGCTTCTTTATGACGGTGCAAATAGGGATAGTGATAAGGTAACTCTACCTGATCAGTGATCACACTCTTATCATGAGCCACAGGGATCGTAAATTGCAATACTTTCATGGCGGTATATTAATTAATTGTTGCGTTAATTTACAATTAATTAACCCTAAAAGGAAATTATTCCGCAATTCAGGATAAAATATAAGAAGAACTGGTTAAAATGTATCCTGATTTACCATATTTTAACATAGTAAATACCATTATCACAACAAAGAAGGTAATTTATTGCCATTTCGGAATACTACATTGATGATTATTGGGGTTTTCACTATAGCAAAACTACAAAGCCTTTGAAGTGTACACAACACCACTTTTTGTAAAGAAACATTCAACAAAAAAGACAAGCTATTGGCTTGTCCTGTTAATATCTATTTAAAATATTTAACTGTATCAGTTAAAAACGATCGGCAGAAAAAGGCTCAATAGCAATAGCTGTTTTTATCCCGGCAATAACCTGGCTTACCAGCAGGCCCGTTGCCGCACCCAAACTAAGCCCCATCATTCCATGACCGGTGGCTATAACCAGGTTTTTGTACTTGCTGCTATACCCAATGTAAGGCAAGCCATCCGGAGATGATGGCCTGAAGCCATACCAAATATCCTTTTCTGCCGGAATTTGCGGCCGCAGATCAGGGAAGTATTCGGGGATGGATCGTACGATCCCTTTCACCCTATTCATATTGATCCGGGTATTGATCTTATCGAGTTCCATAGTGCCGCCGTATCTTAAACTGTCGCCCATTGGCGTAATGGCAACTCTGGCTTCGGCAAGCAAAGCAGGTATTCGCAGGCGCTGTTCCGGCTCTTTAACCATAAACGAATATCCTTTACCCGGCATTATAGGCACATTAAGATTAACAAGTTTGGCAATGGCCGTTGACCATGCCCCGCCAGCTATAATGTACTGATCAGCCGTCCACTCTTCGTTTCCTGTAAAAACACGTGTAATTTTTTCATTCGATGTTTCAATTTTTGTTACCTCGTGGTCTCTTTTAATTTTCACACCGCTGGTTACCAAATACTTCAGCAAAGCGGCCATCAAATGATTGGGATATAAATGAGCATCGCAACGGTAATGTACCGCGCCTAACACATTCAATTTTAGATCCGGTTGCAGGGCCTGGCATTCGGCAACGTTAAGCACAGCCATATCTAAACCAAGTTGGCGGCCTTTATCTGCCATGTGGCTCTCTTCTTCGGCAGCTTTATGTGTTTTATAAAACATCAGAATACCCTTTTCGGCAAGCCCAAAATCAAACCCTGGTTGCTGAGCGAGTTGTTTGTAGAGGCTTTTACTGAGTAATGACAGCTCCGTTAACGGCCCGGCAGATTGCTCAACATGCCGGCTATTGGCATGCTTTAAAAATTTCACCCCCCACGATATCAAGTTGGGATCAAGTGATGGCTTAACGTAAAAAGGACTTTTACTGCTAAACATCCACCGCACACCCTGATTGATCATTCCCGGAGCAGCCAGCGGAATAAAGTGACTGGGCACGATCATCCCGGCGTTGCCGAAAGAACAATTATCGCTTAAGTCCCCTTTTTCCAGAATAGTAACATCGTGCCCTTCCTTGCTTAAATAGTAAGCAGAACAAAGCCCCATAATGCCACCGCCAATGATCAATATTTTCGACATCTTATCAATAGTATATCCCTAGCATACCGCTGGGTTTAAAAAAATAACAGGGTTATTAATTAAATGACCTGAAAACCATGCGCATACGGGTCATCGTCATCAATCTTTATGGTATTGTAACCATACACTTTTGCCCAGCCTTCTATTCCGGGTATAATTGCATCAATATCGCCTACCTTTATCACACCCTCAACCGTACCAATAAATTTGCTCCCAATAATACTTTCGTGGATAAATACGTCGCCTTGTTTCAATTTGCCTTTTGCATGCCACTGAGCCATTCTGGCAGATGTACCTGTACCGCATGGTGAGCGGTCAATAGCTTTATCGCCATAAAAAACCGCATTTCTGGCTGTTGAATCGGGCGATAAAGTTGCTCCGGCCCAAAGTATGTGTGTACATGTATTAATGGTTGGATCTTGCGGATGCACAAAAGTATAAAGCTCGTTGATCCGCTGGCGCAGGGTGCGGCTCCAGCCGATCAACTGGCCGGCGGTATAATTTTCAAGGCCGGGGAAGTTAGGTTGGGGGTCAACAATGGCATAGTAGTTACCACCGTAAGCCACATCAATTGTTAACATTCCCAGATCAGGACATTCTACCTGTAAATTTTCGGCAGCCAGAAAAGCAGGCACATTGGTCAACTTAACCGATGTAACCTTACCCGCCTCTTGCTTGTAGGTTATGTTAACAAGGCCGGCAGGTGCTTCCATTTTGATCATTCCGGGTACTCTAGGCTGGATAAGCCCCTCCTCAATAGCTATGGTTATGGTGCCAATTGTACCATGACCGCACATGGGTAAACAGCCGCTGGTTTCAATAAATAAAACGGCAACATCGTTTTTGGGGTCATGAGGCGGGTATAAAATACTTCCTGACATCATATCGTGACCGCGAGGCTCAAACATAAGCCCTGTGCGTATCCAGTCAAATTCCTTTAAAAAATGTTGCCGTTTTTCACTCATATTTCCCCCTTTGAGTGCAGGGCCACCACCTGCAACTAACCGCACCGGGTTACCGCAGGTATGCGCATCTATACAAAAAAAAGTTTTACTACTCATTATTATTCCTTAGTCCAATTATTATTTACTTGCCGCCAGATGTTGAGCGGATTGCTCTCCTGTAATTCAGGAGGCAACAGGCTATCATCCCAATCTTGCCATGCTACCGGCCTTAAAAACCGGTATACTGCTGCTGTACCCACAGAGGTAAAACGGCTGTCGCTTGTAGCCGGGAACGGCCCCCCATGCTGCATGGCTGCGCAAACCTCTACGCCAGTAGGTACACCATTCAGTATAATACGCCCTGTTATATAAGTTAACGCATCTAACAACGAGCTATACCCAGGTAATTCCTCCTTCTCTGCCATCACGGTTGCCGTAAGCTGGCCTTCCAAAGATTCTATTACCCGCTGCAACTGGGCTACATCATCACATTCTACAACTAAAGACCATGGCCCAAAGATCTCTTCGCTAAGCTTAGGATCGCTCATAAATATGGTTGCCGAAACTTTGGCTACGGTAGCGACCGCCTGATTAACGTTTTCAGAATTGAGCAGCGCCGATCGCCCTATCAGATCCAAGCCTGGCTTTGCCAATGCCTGCGAAGATAAAAGCGTATAGTTCTCCCATATCCCAGAAGTGAGCATCGTTGCCGAGGGTATCGCTTCAATTGAATTCAATAATCCGTTAATGAAACGATCTAAGCCCGGCGATCTTACAGCCAGTATTAAACCAGGGTTTGTACAAAACTGCCCAGCACCCAGAGTAATTGAAGCCGCATATTTTGTGGCGAGTTCTTCAGGGCGTTGCTTCAATACCTCTGGTAGCAGTATAACCGGGTTTATGCTTCCCATTTCTGTAAATACAGGTATAGGGACATTACGTTCGTTGGCAAGTTTTACCAGGGCCATACCGCCCTTAAACGATCCGGTGAATACTACTGCTTTTGTTTGTTGGTGTTTAACCAATTCGGCGCCTACAGTATAACCGTTATCAAACAAAAGTGAAAAAACACCATCGGGCATGCCTGTGCTTATAGCTGCCTTACTTATAGCCTGGCCTACCAGCGCACTGGTACCAGGATGAGCGGGATGCGCCTTAACAATGACAGGGCAACCCGATGCCAATGCCGATGCGGTATCGCCACCGGCAACAGAAAATGCAAGTGGAAAATTACTGGCGCCGAAAACAACCACCGGCCCTATAGGCAACAGCATTTTGCGAATATCCGGCCTTGGTAAAGGTAAACGTTCAGGCAATGCTTTATCGATAACGGCATTAACCCATGAGCCTTCTTCCAAAAAGCTGGCGAACATGCGCAATTGCCCGGTAGTACGGCCTAATTCGCCCGTTAGTCTTGCTTTGGTCAAACCACTTTCGGCCATTGCCCGGTTTACCAGTTCATCTCCCAACAAAATAATTTCGTAGGCTATGGCCCTTAAAAACTCTGCTCTGCGTTTAGCTGATATGGTGCGATAGGTTTTAAACGCTTCGGATGCTGACATTAAAGCCTGATCGACCAGCAAATAGTTGGCCGCACTAAAACTGCCTGCCAATTGCTCCCCCGTAGCCGGATCAGATGCGTTAAATATACTTGCTTCCGCTTCGGAATATTTACAGGCTATTATATTATTACCGTTTATCATTTTTATATCAAGCAGTTACTTCGTTCAGTTTACCCCAGCTTCCTTCCGGTAATTCAGGGCGAATGGCTAATGCAGAATGAATTATATTTAATACCTGCTCGCGTTCTGTTCCGGTTAAAGGTAAACGTGGTGCACGTACCGTTTCGGTACCTATTTTTGTAGCAACTTCGGCCAATTTAATATATTGAACTAATTTAGGATGAATATCCAATTCTAAAAGTGGCAAAAACCAACGGTTAATGGCAATAGCCTCTGTATAGCGGCCTGCTTTTATTAAACGGTATATAGCTACAGTTTCTTTAGGGAAAGCATCAACCAAACCGGCAACCCAACCAATTGCCCCCATCATTAAACTTTCGGCAGCTAAAGGATCAACTCCTGTAAATATTTTAAACCTATCGCCAAAACGGTTGATTAACCGGGTAATGTTAATCACATCACGGGTAGACTCCTTAATGGCTTGGATATTATCATATAAAGATAACTGCTCAAACATATCCAAAGTAATGTCTATTTTATAATCAACCGGATTGTTATAAATCATAATAGGCAACGGGGTGCTTTCAGCAATGGCAACAAAATAGGCAACAGTTTCGTCGTCGCTTGCTTTGTAGCGCATTGGCGGCAGTAGCATTAGGCCATCTGCCCCACACTCATAAGCTTTTTTTGCAATGTAAACAGCATTTTTAGTTGATTGCTCCGCAATATTTAATATAACCGGAACCTGCCCGTCTACAAATTTCAAAGTATGCTTTAATAAAGCAAACTTCTCATCTTCTGTTAACGTACTTGCTTCGCCTAATGAGCCTCCCAAAATAAAACCATCTACACCTGCATCCAATTGTGCTTGAATATTGATATCAAACGCATCGAAATCAAGTTCGTCATTATCCGTAAACTTAGTTGTTACCGCCGGGAAAACACCCTTCCATTCAAATTTTATCATAATTAAATTTTTATTAGTTCAAAGTTACCGGTAAAACCAAATCCAATAAGTTGCAATTTAACCTATACTTATTTTATATTACCCTACATTATTTCCTGATCTTATCCAAAGTCTGTTATTGCTAAAAAAAGCATTATGTTTAAAACGGCTGTTACCATTATAAATGTACTCATCTGCTATAATATATACGCATGCCAGATTCCTTTATTATTAGGTTAAAATCCGTGTACAACCAGCCAATTTATAAGCGTGAATTATAAAAGCACACCGCTAATTTTATTTTCTGAAATGTTAGGTTCCCATATCCAAAAGAATTGTCCCCAAATGAAAAAAAGCTTCTTTATAATAACATATTGTATCGGCGTCAATCTTTTAAGTTTATATCAGGCTACAGCCCAATCTTATGTGCCCGAAATAAACGATACGCGGATGGTAATAAAACCCCAGGTTAAACTAAAGGCCTACTCGTTCAACCTACAGGATGTACACTTGCTTAATAGTCCGTTTAAGCAAGCCATGCAAAAAGATTCGGCATACCTCATGTCTATCGAGCCCAACCGGTTACTATCCGGCTTCCGTTCGCATTCGGGATTAAAACCTAAAGGTGCAATGTATGGTGGATGGGAATCATCCGGGCTGGCCGGGCATACTTTAGGGCATTTTCTATCGGCCATGTCGATGGAATATGCATCAAGTCGTAACCCTGAAATTCTAAAACGTATAAATTACATTGTAAACGAGCTACATAACTGCCAGGATGCCCGTAAAACCGGTTATGTTGGCGCAATTCCGAAAGAGGATACCGTTTGGGCCGAGATAAAAAAAGGTAATATCCGGTCACGGGGGTTTGATCTGAATGGTGCATGGTCTCCGTGGTACACGGTACATAAAGTGATGGCCGGCCTTTTGGATGCCTATTTATATTGCGATAATAAGGAAGCTTTAGTTGTTTGTAAAGGAATGGGCAATTGGACCACTGATCTGTTAAAAGATCTGAATGATGATCAGATACAGCGCATGCTGCTTTGTGAATATGGAGGCATGGCCGAAACATTAGTTAACTTGTATGCCATTACCGGCGATAAAAGCTATTTAAACACTTCCTACAGATTTTATGATAAACGGATACTTGACCCGATCTCTGAAAATAAGGATATTCTGCCCGGCAAGCATTCCAATACCCAGATCCCCAAAGCCATAGCCAGTGCCCGTAGATACGAGCTTACCGGCAATCAAAAAGACGCTGATATTTCAAAAAACTTTTGGCAAATCATCACACGGGATCACTCTTATGTAACCGGTGGTAATAGTAACTACGAGTACCTTACTGAACCAGGAAAATTGAACGATAAGCTTACTGAAAATACCACCGAAACGTGTAATACATACAACATGCTGAAGCTTACCCGTCATTTGTTTGCGGTTGAACCATCGGCAATGCTGATGGATTATTATGAAAAGGCGCTTTACAATCATATTCTGGCTTCGCAAAATCATGCCGATGGTATGATGTGTTATTTTGTACCTCTGCGTATGGGTGGCAAAAAGGAATACAGTTCGCCTTTTGACACTTTTACATGCTGTGTAGGTTCGGGCATGGAAAATCATGTAAAATACAACGAAAGCATTTACTGTTACGGCACTGATGGCAGCCTGTATGTAAACCTGTTCATACCATCGGTACTACGCTGGAAAAACAAACACGTAACCCTCACCCAGACCACCGCATTGCCTGCAAATGATGTAATATCTTTTGTTTTAAATACCACTAAGCCGGTTGCGTTCGCTTTAAGGCTCCGTAAACCTAAATGGGCCAATAACTGTGTAGTTAAAGTTAACGGAAAAAGTGTATCAGCATCCATTGATGCCCAAGGTTACATGGTACTAAACAGGCAATGGAGAAATAACGATAAAATACAATTAACTACCCCCGAAAGTATTTACGCGGAAGCAATGCCCGACAATGCAAACCGCAAAGCGTTATTTTACGGCCCAATATTGCTTGCCGGTATATTAGGGCAAACGGAACCCGACCCATTAAGGGGCATCCCGGTTTTTGTAACCAGCCAAACCGATCCGGCTAAATGGCTTACTGTGGTTGATGCTGAAAAGATAGCTTTTACAACCTCAAACAGCACACAACCAACAGAAGTAAAACTGATACCTTTCAATCAAACCAAAAACGAATATTATTCGGTTTACTGGGATGTTTTCACACCTGAAAGCTGGGCAATTGAGCAAAAGCACTACGAAGAAGAGAAAATGAAACAACAAAACCTGGAAGAACATACAACCGACAACATCCGTTTAGGAGAAATGCAACCCGAACGCGACCACCATTTTACAGGCCAGCACGAAGTTACAGGAGAAGACCATCAAAAGAAATGGCGAATGGCTGAAAACGGTGGATTTTTAAGTTATGAAATGAAAACAGATCCGGAAGGACATCATAAACTGACCAACACTTATTGGGGAATGGATAACCGTGGAAGGGTTTTTGATATTATGATCGACAACATTAAAATAGCTACGGAAGATCTGAATAAGTACAAGGAGAGCAAATTTTATAACATAACCTATGAGATACCTATTGAGCTAACTAAAGGAAAAACTAAAGTGACCATAAAATTAGTTCCCAAAGCCGATAACAGCGCGGGACCTGTATACGGCTGCCGGATGACAAAAGACTAATGAACGTTTAAATTACAATTATCAAAATCAAACAAATATAAAAAAGCATCAAACATCTAACGTCCAGATGTTTTTTGGACGGTGACGCACATGTCGCTGGACTGAAATAATAATCGGACGAAACAATAATTGGACCTGCTTTGGTAAATATGTATCTTTCAATGCCTTAATCCTTAATGCAGATCAATCTTTTTTATTTTTGTTGTTTAGGTCAGCTTATTACCACCCTGCTTTGGTATCATCGGCACGAGGGTCGGCACCACCCTGGTAGCCGGTCGCTGTTTTTAAAATAGCATCAACCCTACCAATCCCATTACTGCTATTGAGCTTGTAACCTTTTTTTGCGAGGTTGCTTTGAGTGGCCTCGCTAAAGGCCCCCCTTTCTACCGAAACATTATCGGGCAACCATTGATGGTGAAAACGTTTAGAAGCGACCGCCTGTTGCATATCCTGATCAAACTCTATAACATTTAATATGGTTTGAAAAACCGACGTGATAATTGTTGAACCGCCCGGTGTACCTACCACCATAAACAGTTTACCATTTTTTTCAATAATGGTGGGTGTCATTGATGATAACATGCGTTTATTGGGTTGTATGCTATTGGCCGTACCACCAATAAGGCCGTACATGTTTGGCACACCCGGTTTTGAACTAAAGTCGTCCATCTGGTTGTTCAGTAAAAAACCGGCGCCCTTTACAACTATCTTTGAGCCGTACGAGCCATTTAAGGTAGTGGTAACTGATACAGCGTTCCCGTCCTTATCGGCAATAGAATAATGGGTGGTTTCGTCGCTCTCGTAGCCTGCAATGGTGCCCGGCTGTATACTGGCACTTGGCGTAGCCGTATCCCAGGTAAAACTATTCATACGCGACAGGATGTAGTTGTTTCTCAATAAACTATCAACAGGTACCTTGAAAAAATCAGGGTCGCCCAAATATTTAGAACGGTCGGCATACACCCGGCGCTCGGCCTCCACCATGAGCTGCACGGTCGAGTCCTGATTATACCCCCATCGGTGAACGGGGTATTTTTCTATTGATCTTAGCAAAGAGATTAGGGCAATACCACCGCTTGATGGCGGTGGCATTGTAATGATCTTATAATCCTTATAGGTGCCGGTTATGGGCTTGCGCCATACCGAGTGGTAGGCTTTAAGATCGGCCATCGATATTAACCCGCCACCGCTTTTCATTTCAGCAACGATCTGTTCGGCAACAATACCTTTATAAAAGCCACTGCGACCCTTATCGCGTATTTGCTCCAGTGTTTTTGCCAGGTCTTCCTGTATCAAAAGATCGCCTTCTTTCCAGGGTGTTTCTTTTAAAAAATACGATCGTCCTGGATTGGCCTTGGCAAAAGCGCCTGCGGTCCTGTTTAAGCCGTCGGCAAAGCGCCGGGTAACTTTAAAACCATTACGCGCGAGGTCAATAGCAGGCTGCACCAGTTCGGCCCATTTCAATTTGCCATATTTCTGGTTAGCTTGCACCATCCCATCCACTGAACCCGGTACCCCGGAAGCCTGGTGTGAGCTGGTGCTCATACCAGGCACTACACTCCCCGAAGCATCTAAAAACATATCCGCGCTGGCGGCGGATGGCGCTTTTTCTCTGAAATCGAGGGTGTTCGTAACTCCTTTTGCCGAGCGGTAAACCATAAAGCCACCGCCGCCTATATTACCGGCATCAGGATAAGTTACAGCAAGCGCAAAGTGTAGGGCAACGGCAGCATCAACAGCGTTACCCCCTTTTTTTAATATGCTAAGGCCTACCTGTGCCGCGTCGGGATAAGCGCATACTACCATTCCGTTGGCATAATAACCGTCTGATCGTGTCTGTGCCCTTACTTGCAGTGTGGCAAATAACAGCAGCAGGATACCATATTTCTTTATCATGAATGTATGATCTTTGAGTGTTAATTTGTACGATGGCCACCGTTTGTTAATAATTGATCATATCATTCAGAAAATCCATATCAGGCATACCTATAGGTGCTCCCGGGGGCATGGTAAGCGCAGGATCGGGTACAAACTTCGACGGACTCTCGTGGAATTCACTGATCTCTGCAAGGGCGAATAACACATTGGCTTTTTGCTCATCATGAATACTTGGCAGTTTGGCGGTAAGCCATTCCTTAAGCTCATCAATTTCTAAAAGCGCCTGCCCTCTTACGCTTTCCGATGTCCGCGTATCAGCAGCCAGCTCCAGCAAATACTTCAACGTAAGATTATTAACCAGTATCTGTAGCTCACCTTTGTAGCCGGGTAAAACCGGCGCCTTCCACGTTTGCTCCAATAGCTTATTTGTAATAGCGATAAAGCCTGGCTGTTTAACATCGCGGGAGTGGTATTCGATCAATCGGGCGGCGCGTTCGGCGTTTAATAACGACGACAACGTTTCGGCGGCCGCTGATTCGGCCGCGGCTATCGGGTCGAACGTAGGCCCGGTATAGCCGGTAAATGTTTCAACGCTTGAAGGGTATCCGGTAGGGCGTGGCGGTATTTTGGATATCAGGCCATCGGGCAAGGCCAGAGCATCCGGCGAAATTGTGGCCATTAGTGCGTCAAAAGCCTTCCATTGCACAGCAGGGTCAACCATTTTTGTAGGTTCCTGTCCGTCGTTTTTTATAGCATGGGTAAAATACAGACCGCCTATGGATTTGGCTACTGCTTCTATCTGGTACCGGTGTAACAAGTAGGTCGGCACCAGTACCTCTTCCAGGGTCGCTAAAGGGGCATCTTTTGCAATGGCTTTTTCAGAGAACCTATCCAAGGCGGCCCTGCGTATCTTCATCAACTTATCCAGCTCGGCTATCGGGTCGGCGCCGTCGTCCCATTGGTGAGATGCCGGGTGGGTATAACCACCAATATCGGGGATATATTTAAAGCCTAATTTGATGGTCTCATTCATGATCTTATCCAGCGTAGTATTTTCGTTGGTACCTTTCGGGAAATCACTGTAACCCCATATTACGGCACGCTTGTCCCAACTACCAATGCCCTTGGCATAAGCATCGGATACATCAATAGAGCCATCAGCTTTGATAGAAAGGCGAGGGAAAGGATAATCCATTACCGAAGCGCGATCTTTCTCGCTGGCGGCAAAATTATGGGTAAACCCCAGGGTATGGCCAATCTCGTGGGCGGCTAACTGCCGCAAGCGGGCATAAGCTACCTGTTCAAGCCTCTTATCAAACGGTTTGCCATCCTCGTACGGTTGTAGTAAACCTTCCATGATCAGTATATCCTGCCGATGCCTGTCAGACCCCAGTGTAACCACACCTTTGATGATCTCGCCGGTACGCGGATCGATGTATGAAGCACCCGATGAAAAAGCACGATTGCCGCCAGAGCGGTTTATCCAGTTCACTACGTTGTAGCGTATATCCATTGGGTCGGCACCTTCCGGTAATTCCTTAACAATAAATGCGTTTTTATAGCCGGCGGCTTCAAACGCCTGGTTCCACCAGGAACCACCCTCGATCAAAGCCTTCTTGATCAGTTCTGGCGCGCCCCTGTCTACATAATAAACAATAGGTTCTACAGGTTCGCTCATGGCTGCGTTAGGGTCCTTTTTTGCCAAGCGGTGGCGGCGGCTGAATTTTTTTTCGAGCGGTTCGTTTAATGGTGCCGAAAAATCGATATAACTAAAAATATTGAACGATGAACGGGGGTCGAATTTCCGGGGCTTGTAGTTACCGTCAGGCAGTTCAATAAACGACTGATGCATTTTTACGGTAACGGCTGTTGGGTCTGGCGCTATCCCATCGCCGCTACCACCACCAAAACGCCCGCCACCTGCCGATGCACCCGTTAAGGTTATTAATGCTTCAAATTCGGAATTCTTAGGGAAGTTTTTTGTATTGGGTATATAAACTGCCGAGCGTGTTTCGTCAATACGATAACCTCCTGCTGCGCCGCCTCCTGCCTGCACGGCAGCCCCGCGGCCCCCTGTACGCCCGCCACCACCAGGAGTGGCTGAAGCCCCAAGCCTCGGGCCAATGTTCTGGCTATCGCGCACAATAAACGGTGTCAGGTCTATCAGTACTTTATCGCCTTCAATGGCAAGGGGCGTAAACCCCCATATCACCGATCTGGCAAAGGCGTTTTCTACCGCCTTTATTTCATCAACATTGGTAGTATTGGCCCGGTAGCCATAGTTTGGCTCAACCAGTAAAATTTTGGGGCCTACTTTAATAAATTTAGCGATCGCGTCCGACGCTTGCCCGCGTTCGGCACTTCTGCCGGCGCCATCGGTTAGCGACTTAAAATACAAAAATTCGGTATCAAACTTATTGATCTCCAGCAAGATCCTTCCGGTTTTATCATCATAATAAAAATTAAAATAGCCTTCAAACATTTTCATCCCCTGCGTTACCGCAGCTATACTGGTAGCCGGTATGCCCGCTGCCGCCCGGCCTGCCCCGCCCCGCCCCCCGGCCGGTGCGGTGGTTTCCTGTGCTAAAGAATGATCGGCCAAAGCAACCATCGCTGCCAACACTAAGATATATTTCTTTTTCATGGTTTTATTTATTGTGGATTTTGTACAATTAGTAAATTGATAGCGGTTTCGGCGCCGGATATTGGCCATATGTACCGGTTATCTGTTGGCAGTATCGCCGGAGCGTTTCCTGCCGAGCCGGATTTTGCTGGAAGCGTAAGGCCTAATCTTTGCAGATCAGGCACTCTGAATCCTTCGCCTAAAAACTCAATCTTTTTCTCCTGTAAGATAGTAGCAATTAAAGCTGATTGGGTTGATATACTGGCCACCGGAAATACATAAGTAGCATCAGACCGGTTACGTACCGCAGCCAATAATGCCACTGCTTTAGTTAAACTTGCAGCATCACCCACTCTGGCTAAGGCCTCTGCATAGTTCAACATTACTTCGGCATACCTTATCACAGGAATATAATCAGAATAAGTGCCGGAAACTTTAAATTTGCTTAACCATTTTTGACCGGTATTGGTAAATACAAAACCTTTACGGGCATCAGTAGAAGCTGTTCCGTAAACCGCATCGGATATAGTACCCGAAGCATTAAGGTAGAACTCACCGTTACCCGGAGAAATATTGAAGTAATAAGCCAGTTGGTTTTGAGTGCCGGGTGTTTCTGTAGCGGTAAAAGGTAACGAAAAAATCGACTCCGAACCTGCATAGCTTCCCAAAAACACGGTGGCTATACTGGCCTCGAGTTTGTTATTCACACCCGTTGAAGCCTGATAAGGAGCCGTTGCCGATACGATCTTAGCTGCCTCGGTAATTACGCCGGCATAGTCGCCTTTTACCAGCTTAACCCTTGTTTTTAAAGCAATGACAGTATTTTTTGAGGCCCTCGTCGTATTTAAAGCCGCAGAAGTGTAAGTTAATGGCAAACCTGTTTCGGCTGCATTTAGATCGCTTAATATTTGTGTGTAAACATCGGCAACTGAACTTCTGGCCAATTGATTGTCGGCAGTTGAGTTCTCTGTTATTAAACGAAGCGGTAACCCTAAGCTTGTTCCATTATTTAATGTATAGGGCTGGGCATAGGTTTGGATCATGGCAAAATAACATACAGCTCTAATAAATTTGGCCTCGCCAATGTAGTTGGCAAACAAAGCCGGGGTTATTTTACTTTGGTTAGCGGTCAACCCATCAATAAAAGTATTAACAAGGTTTATGGTAGCATAGCCGGCACTCCAAAGGGAGTTTACTTCGCTGGTGCTGGGGTTTACGGCCTGAAGCCAGGTTTGCTGACCGGTAATTACGTTTGGCTTGTTCATAATAAACTCGTCGGCACGCAACTCGTTATAAATAATTAACCGGCCGCCATAAAAGCTTCCGCTTTTTAAAGAGGCATATAACCCGTTTATTTGGGCAACAATTCTGGTTGGGGTATCAAATGCATTTGCATCGGATATATTGGTGGTGTTTACCGGGTCAAGGAGGTTCTTTTTACACGCCGTGCTGCATAGCATCAGCAAACTGAATAAAGACGCCTTGAAGATCATCGTTTTGTATCTTTCTGAAATTTTCATAGCCTTTATAATTAAAATCCAACGTTAAGCCCAAATGTGAATGATTTCCCGGCAGGAACAGAGTTCTTATCGCGGCCGGATGCTGTGTTTGAGTCGCCGTTCGCCGAAATTTCCGGATCGGAACCTGTGTACTTGGTATAAAGTATAATATTGTTTACCGAACCATAAAGCCGGATAGAAGCTATACCTGTTTTGGAGTACCATTTGGCCGGTACATTATAACCTAAGGACGCTGTTCCTAATTTGAGATATCCTCCGTCTTCAACATTGAACGAGTTTGGAAGTACCGAACCGCTGGCTTGCTGATCATTGTAATGCAAGGCAGGAATATCTGTTACTTGTCCGGGAGTGGTCCAGCGGCGCAAAATATCAACCTGGTTATTAAAGAAACGGTTATCCAATAAAGTAGCTTTAGTTCCATTGTATATTTTGTTACCGCCCGAGTAAACAATGTTAACATACAGGTCCAATGCTTTATACCTGAACGTATTATTGAAACCACCATAATAGGTAGGCAATGACGGGCCGTAGATCACACCATCTGCCAAGGCATCTAAAGCAGGTGCTGCTGTGCCATTAAGATAAGACCAAGAGCCATTTACCGGGTTATACTGAACAGTTTCGCCATTTTTATTCTCGTACATCCTTAGCCCATTGGCCGGATTAACGCCTGTTGTTTTAACTACATAAACCGACGCAATAGAATAACCTACCCGGGTAATATTTGTTGTTTCGGTACTGCTGGTCCAAAGATCGGCATTGTTATTGGCTAATGAAGTTACGCGGTTTTTTACCGTACTAAAGTTGAAACCGGTCGTCCATTTAAAGGCGCCTTTATCAATAATGTGTGCTTTGATGTCCAACTCAATGCCTCTATTGTACATTGACCCGATGTTGGTAGTAATTGAATTGTTCGGAATGCCTTTTGATGGCGACTGCGGAGCAGCTAAGATCAAACCATCTATATCATTATTATAATAATCGGCATCAATAGTTACTTTGTTATCCCATAGGCCAAGGTTTATGCCTATATCTGTTTTCTTACTGGATTCCCATTGCAGATTTGGATTGCCGGATTGGGAGAGTGCCAGAGAGGCCAAGCCTCCGTAAACGCTCGGACTGTATAAGGTTAACGAAGGATATTCACCAATGTTAATATTGCCTACCTTACCATAACTTGCCCTGGCCTTTAAGGATGATACAGTTTTTATAAGGGATGAATTTTTGAAGAAATCTTCATCTGAAATATTCCATCCAATTGAACCGCCTCCAAAATAACCGTATTTATGGCCGTAGGCTAAACCGGAGAAACCGTCCTTACGCAAAGTAGCTGTAAGTAAGTATTTCTTATTGTAATCGTAAAACAGGTTACCAAAAAAGGAACGGAAACCACTCTCGGTGAAAGTACCTGTAGCACTGCTTATGGTTGTAAAGCCCCCGGCAAACGATTCAAAATAAGGATCTGTTAATCCTGTTTTTGTAACGCCAAATCTGTTACTCTCGGTGTGTTGTTCTTCGTACCCAACCAACGCACTAATGTTATGTTGTTTTGCTATATGGGTGCTGTAACTTAAAGTATTTGAAATTTCAGTACGATAATATGTGGCAAGTGCCGATGTAGCGGATCCGTTGGTGGCATATCCTCCTGCCTGGTACGGGTTATTAAAAGATAGGTTTTCTGCATCAAGGCTATTGATACTATAATTACTTTTTGCTTTGAAACCTTTAAATATTTCCCACTCTGCATATAACGACCCAATAAAGGATTTACTTTCGGACGTGAATTTATCATGTTCTAATTGCGGCAATGGGTTATAGTAACCTGTTAAATTGGTATTTGGCCCGAAACCTATACCGCTGCCATTAGTATTATATGATCCGTCAGGGTTGAAAGGTGATACGTTTGGCGGCAGCACCATCGACTCCCGAACCAAATTGTTTAAACCGAAGGTATTATTAACGCCACTGGTTAAATTGTTATTTAAAGTATTACCGTAAGTAAAGTTGGTGCCTATATGTATATTTTTTATTAAAGCATGATCTAAATTTACCCTTGCGGATTTGCGCTCAAAAGTGTTTTTTACTAAAAAACCGGTTTGGTTGGAATACCCTAGCGAAACAAAATAGGATGTTGCATCTGATGCTCCGGATATACTGAGATTATGATTTTGTGAATGACCGGTTTGGTACACATAGTCGTACCAATTAGTTTCCTGAATACTCCCATCTGGGTTTTTGCCTAAAAAATAAGTTGGTGCGATCCCGGAGTTAACTTCCGATTCATTTTTAATGGTAACATAATCGGCTGCACCTAAAACTTCGGGTAGTTTAGGTTTTTTATTAATACCTACCCAGCCATCATAATTAACCTTAGGTTTCCCTTTTTTACCTCTTTTAGTGGTGATCACAACAACACCTGCCGATGCCCGTGAACCGTATATGGCCGTGGCAGATGCATCTTTTTGAACCTCCATGGATTCAATATCATTTGGGTTCAGCGTTGACAGCGGGTTGTTTTCTGCTGAGTTACCCACATCCCCTGTAAATGAGGCAACACCGTCAATAATAATTAACGGATATGAACTTAATGTAATAGAACTTGCTCCCCTGATCCTAAAAACAGGGACCCCGTTCAATGAACCGCCGTTTGATGTGATCTTCACACCTGCTGCCTGGCCGGCTAAAGCCTGGTCGAAACTGGTAACGGGGCGATTTTCAATATCCTTGCCACTCACGCGCGTTGATGACCCGGTAAATTCAGCCCGGTTTTGTACTGTATACTTGGAAATTACAACCTCCCCTAATTGGTTCATACTTTCACTTAGTACTACATTAATTACCTTTTTACCAGCTATCTTAACTTCTTTAGGGGTGTATCCTATAAAAGTAAACACCAGCACTGCATCTTCCACAGGTACATTAAGCGTATAATTACCGCTTGGATCCGTTTGCGTGCCGCCGGTTTTGGCCCCCTTGATCATTACTGTAACTCCGGGTAATGGCTGGTTATTTTCGTCCTTTACCTGCCCTTTAATTTGGACAGGAACGATCGCGGTCACTTCGGGCTTTTTTTCGTATTCGTGTTTTAATTGTAATACAATGGTTTTGTTTACAATGGCATAAGTAAGCGGCTGATTGCTGAAGCAGGCATTCAGCACCTCTTCCAGCGGCGCTTTGTTGGCAACGATATCTACTTTCCGGGCCATGGTTATCCACTCCTGATTATACAGAAAAAGATAACCGGTTTGGTCCTTAATTTTATTGAATACTTTGACCAGTGATACATTATGTTCGTTCAGGGTCACATTTTGCGCATAACCTACCGCGCTTGCCTGAAGGAAAGTTGTAAACATCAGTAAAGCAATTAATTTCATACGCAACAGTATCCGTTTATTTACACTAAAAATTGAAAAGCCTTTAAAAGCGCCGGTCTTTTCAAAATTCTCATCGGCCAGAGATAAGGCCGGAAACCTGGGGTTAATTATATTCCATATTTTTCGGAATAGTAATGCGTCAACGATCATTTTGTAACAATGTACAAGCGCGTTTTTGCAAATAGCAGTTAAATGCATAATTTTGCAGGATTAAGGTTAAACATTAAATTTCGGGAAGAAAGATCTTTTTTGATTGGCCTCAATTTAATAGCCGGGACGCTACGAACGTTCCGGTTTTTTTTATTGAGGCCATGGGTGGGTAGTTATGGGTCCATAGCTTATTTGCGTTTAATGGTTAAAAATTAATTAGTTGATTATTGTAACCTTATTTTCTTTTATGGAGCTTTTTACCCCGCTTATTTCCAGCATTTTTAAAACCTCTGTTAAATTAGAAGAACGGGCAATATACCCCGTCAGTTGATTTGCCGGTATCTTACCCTGATAAGCAATTTCAACACCGTACCATCGTCCTATTTGCCTCATGATAGTTTTAGTATCCGATCTATCAAAGCTAAACAGCCCATTTTTCCAGGCGATGCTTTTCTGCGCATCCACGGCAGAAACTTTGATCTGATCTGTGATCTCAGCTTGTTCACCGGGTATGATCATTTGATCTACCGCGCCTTTTTTTACTTTGATGGAACCCTCCAGTAAGGTGGCATTGATGTTTGTTTCATCCTGATAAGCCATGATATTAAAATGGGTCCCTAAAACCTCTATTGAGGCATGATCTGCCAGTATGACCTTAAATGGTTTGTGCTTATTTTTTGCCACCTCAAAGTAGGCCTCACCCGTCAGCTCTACCACCCTATCAGCCCCATTGAAGGCTGTTGGGTATTTTAGGCTACTCAGGGCATTTAACCAAACTTTGGTACCATCAGCTAAAGTTACTTCATACTGGCTGCCTACCGGTGTAGCTATGCTGTTATATTGCATATCCGATGTGGCCATACCGGTGACGGTACTATGGTAGCTTAATGATCCGTTGCCGGTTTTATTTACTTGCGTGTTCCTCTGTTTGGCCACCAGTCCTTTTCGGGTTTTATCCAAGATCACTGTTGAACCGTCGGCTAGCGTAAGTATCGCTTTATTAGTATTTTTTGTTCCCGATAAAATAGCCTGACCAACGCCCGTATTACTTTTATTAAACGGCAACAGGTAATAAAACAAGGCAGCGCCTGTAAGCAAAACCAGAGCAGCCGCCAGCTTTCGGGTATGGCTTAATCCTATTTTAATTATGAAGGGCCTATGCCTGACCGGGGGTTCTTTCTGCGCTTTCTGTATCCCTTCAAATAAACGCTCTCCTAATTCAAATTCATTATTATCCCCGTTCTCCCAGTTAATGGCCCCGGGCAATTCCTGGTTATACCATTTATCCAATTTCACCCGCTCTTCGCAGCTAAGATCACCACTTAACCATTTGTCGGATAATTCTTGTAACTCTTTTTCAGTCAAGTGCTGCATTTAAAAATGATTTGCATTTATTACATAGCGTATAAAACCAGTAAGGTACCCTTAGTGAGCGGAAAAATATTTTTTTTACCAGCCTGCCAGATAGACCAGAACGCATGAGAAAAGCGTGAGGCAAAGGAAGTTGTTAAGACTTAAGCGTAGGGTTTTAAGCGCTTTACTAATATGGGCTTCAACTGTTTTTGAAGATATAGCAAGGTTTTCAGCGATCTGTTTATCAGAAAGTCCTTTATCCCGGCTTAGTTTAAATACCAACCGGCACTTATCCGGCAGTGTGTCTACCAATGATTCTATTTGCAGCTTTAATTCATCGAAATCAAGCCATTGTTGAGTAGCATTGTCGGCAACTGCAGGGATCTCCAGATCATCAATATATAACGGTTGTTTGTTCTTTTTCGCCAATTGCGTCATTACTTCATATCTTACAACTGATGCGATATAAGTGTGGAAAGTATATTTGAGCGTAATGGTATGCCTGCGTTTCCAAAGGTTAATAAAGGCATCCTGAACAACCTCTTCTGCAAGTGTATAAGATCGTAACTGACCATAGGCTTTTGCCAGCATTTTTTTCCAATACCTGTTATAAAGCATTTTAAACGCAATGGTATTGTCCTTGGCTATTAAAAGGATCAATTCTTCGTCTGTAGGGGTTTTCGACAATTCCATTTGCTATTTTGATAAGTATCTTGCGTTTACATTATCTTTATTTAAAATTAACACTATAAATTTAGCAAATAAGCAGATTATTAACCCAAAAAGATGCGAACAACTAAAATAATTATGATTGTATTATTTTTTTGATCAAAAAACAAATAAAAATTACGTTCCTGATATAAAAATTAATAAAAAAATAGAGAATTTTCATAGAAATACCGATTCCGGTAAATTTCGCATGCAAAAATTCAGTTATTTCGATAAAAAAATTACTTTTAAATGATCTCATTCACCGTTCACCTGCATTTAACGGACGGTTACTGAAAGCGCTCAGTCCCTCACCGCTGATATCAATATCAAACACAGGAAAAGCCCGCAAATCTAACGATAGCGGGCTTTTTGTTTTTAGGTCAAAACACTATTTATTCACTAATTCCCTACAAAAGGTGAGTAATTTCAGGAAGTACCCCTACTCATCGAATGACTCATAAGACTATGACACTCAATATATTCATAAAATCAACATCTTAATTTAATAGTAGTTGATTATCCTTTATCCCCGTTTTTAAAAATGGCTTCACTATTTAACAAATAAGCGCCATTGGTGACCACAATATCGCCTGGGCTTAATCCTGAAAGAACAGATACATAAGTTGAGTTCCCCGAACCCAATGTGACCATTTTTGCAGAAAAGCTGCCGTTCTTATTTTTAACCCAAACCATATTTCCTTTACCAGATGTCAAAATAGCGGATGCTGGAACAGCCAATGAACGATTTCCTTTGCTCGAAACAGCGATATAAGCCAGCATCCCAGGCCGGATCAATCCCTGCGGGTTGGGGATACTTACCCTTATCAGATCAACTTTAGAGGCTTCTGATAGTTCGGGATTGACAAATGCTACCTTACCCCGAATAACTTGTCCGTTCAGATCAGGAAAAGAAACACTTACCTGGTCGTTTTCTTTGTAGTTCCCGGCATCGCTGGCGTACAATTGTGCTTCTATCCACAAATTATTTAATGCCTGCGTTTTTAATATGGTCATACCCTCGGTCACATAATCTCCCTCATGAACCGAAATATCGCTAACCGTGCCGCCGACTTTACTTAACACGGTTGTGGTGGCCGATACTTTCCCTGAAGTAGCCAGGTTTTTGATCTGAGCGGCTGATAAACCCCATAATTGCAGCTTGTTTTCGGCGGCACTGATCAGTTGCTGGTAGTCCACATCCGGGTTATGTAATATCTTTTGTTGCTGTTTAGCCAACAGGTATTCCTTTTCAGCTTCCTGCAAATCTTCGCTGTATATGGAATAAACGGGTTGCCCTATGGTTATTTTTTCACCGACAGTCCTTACAAATAATTGCTGTACCCGTCCCGCTATTCTCGCACTTAATTCGGCGGCTGTATTTTCATTCGTAGTTACCTTACCCGTCAGCGTTTTTTCGTTGCCAATATTTTCATCCCTAACGGTATCTATTTGGATACCGGCTAACTGAAGCTGAGTTGCCGTCAGGGTTATTTTATCAGAATTGGCACCGACTGTACCCGTAAGTTCCACTTTGATCAGTTTCATGCCACAAATAGGACAATTGCCTGGATGTTCCTCATGTACCTGCGGGTGCATAGAGCAGGTATAATAAGCTTTGTTTTGCTGTATGGCTACCTGCTGCGGTTTTTGCTTGCAGGCAGCAACACCTAAAACTAAGAGCAGCGCTACTATTTTCAATTTATTCATGACTTTGCGTTTTAATAAAACTTTCGCTGTCTGTTAAATATTGGGCGTTTGATGCCAGGCTATCCGTAACAGCTAAACCCTTAATAATTTGTATTTGAGTGCCATTTATTGTACCAGTACTGACCTGGTGCGCCTGGTAGGCTGCGCCCTTTTTCAGCCACACAATTTGCGTCAGGCCCAGATCAACCAATGCAGACCGGGGTATCCATAAGCCCTTTGTTTGCCCGGTTTGTATTTCGGCTTTGACGAGGCTGTTTACTTTCAGCTCGTGATCCATATTGTCCAGATAAACCCGGATACCCGTTGTCTTATCCCCACTCTGTAAAACAGGCTCTATAAAATTAACCTTTCCGTAAAGTGTTTTCCCCGGCATATCCGGCAGCGAAATTTTTACCGGCTGGTTTAATTTTAAAGTAGCCATATCAGAACGGTCGATCTTGATGATGGCCCATATCCTATGCGGATCAACTACATTGAACAAGGTTTGCCCTTTTTCAACATACATACCCTCTTTGATCGCTAACGGCAGGTTATTTGAAAAGTCCGAAGCCGCCTTTTGATCCGAAATGCCGCTCATCTGGCTATGCGCCACATCATGAACATGGCCATCATAAGGGCTAAAAACGGGCAGGCTATAAAAAGGCTTCCCGTTTTTAACAACCTGGTTAACCTGATCATTGGTCATTCCCTGTAATAATAGTTTCTGTCGCGCCGCATTGAGTAATCCTGGTTCCCCTGGTGAGTTTTTACTGATAAAAATTAAGTCCTGTTGTGCGGTAACCAGTTCCGGGCTATAAATATCAAAAATGCGCTGCCCATGGTGTATCTCCTGGAAAACATATTTGATGTATAACTTTTCAATACGCCCCGAAAAACGGGATGCGATATTATTAAAAGTTCGTGTATCAAAATCCAGGTAACCATCTGCCGAAATGCTGGTTTGTATTTCCTTTTGTTCGGGTACAATAGCTTTAACCGTGGAAACGACCGAAGAATTAACCGGCTGCAATACGGTATTCAAACTGATACCCGCGCCCTCACTGGCCTGGCCTGATCTTTTTACCAGGGTCATGCCGCAAATGGGGCAGCTACCCGGATGGTCTTCCAATATCTGCGGGTGCATCGGGCAGGTATATTTCACTTCGCTTTTTGCCTGAACTACTACTGGAGCAGGTTTCGGGTTGGAGCAGGCGCTGAGTACCGCTATAAAGCCCACCAGGATAATTTTAATTGCTTTCATTTTCCCTTTCATAAGCTACCTGTAAGGTTAATAGTTCCTGTAAGCGATCTAATGCCTCCATGCGTATTAGCTGTAAACTTTTGATGCCGTCCAAAACGGATGGTAAGTCCCCGGTGTTTTGGTCGTAGGCCAGCAACGCTGTTTTGTAGCCATTTTGCAAAGCAGGTATGATGTTTTGCTCATAGTTTTTCAACTGCCGTTTCTTACTGCTCATATCCGTTCTCATTCCCGCCAGTTGCCCCTGTGCCTGGTTGAGTATGTCCAGCTTCTTTTGCTGTAATTCTTCTAGTTCATAGCGGATACCTTTCAAATTGGCCTTATATTCCTTAGAGGCCCAGGGAACGATAGGGATGGTTACCGAACCCATCAGTAAATATTGGTTGGCCATACCGCCGTAGCTTTGCATGTGTCCCGCCTGTATCCCAAAATCCGGTTTGCGTTTGGCGTATTCCATTTGTGCATTGAGTTGCTGCAAATCGATGTTCCGGTTGATCCCTTTTATATCGCTCCGTGCATTGGCGAGGGTAGCAGTGTCTGTTATAATCGTTTCATATTCCTTTAATACGTAAATGGTATCCACCAAAAAGACGGCCTGTTTCTCCCGGTTCATTAAGGTATTCAGCATGATGTTTTTTTGGCTGATCTCGTTATTGAGTTGCTCCCGGGTATTATCCAGTTCAAATAACTCTGCTTTGGCTTTATAAATATTGGGCAGCTTTTCCTTGCCATAAGTCAGCCGGATATTGGCATCCTTGAGCATATATTCAAGCAGATCTTGCGTATGCTGTAACAGCGCCAGTTTTTTTTCCAGTACCACACGTTCATAATAGTATTGCTTGGCCTGGGCGATCAATTGATTCTTAAGGTAGTTTTTATCCGTTGCCGTTACCTTAGATAAACCTTTCATATAATCTTCCTTTGCTTTTAGCTTGGCCGGATTGGTAAACATTTGCTCTGCCTGTATCATAAACGCGCCGCCGTTCGGACTAAGCTGATAAGGAACCTGGTACTGGCCCGCGCTTACCTTTGGCGCATCCAGGCTTTTTGCCCCGGTCGCGTAAGCTTCCTGGGCACTGGCCTTTGCATCATAAGCCATTAAAGCAGGGTTAGTACGAACACGGGCTAAAACGCTGTCTAAAGGCAGGCGCTGTGCTTTGGCAAAACTGGCCACGCATAGCATCGCTGTTAATATAATTTGATATTTTTTCATTATTCCTTTACCTCCAATACTTCCAGCTTGCCATATTTCTTAAGTTCGTATTCTTTCACCATCAAAAAGATGAGCGGTGTAACCAGTAAAATGTGCGTGGAAGAAGTTAATACCCCGCCGATCATCGGCAGTACGATGGGCAGCATCACATCGCTGCCAGTTCCGGTTGCCCAAAGCACCGGCACTAAACCAAACAAGGCAACACAAACCGTCATTAGTTTTGGCCGCAGGCGTTTCACGGCACCGTTCATTACATAAATTCGCAGATCCTCTTTGGTAATGGTTTCCTTAGAATTGCCTTTTAAGGTAACCAACTGTTGCATCGCATCATTAAGGTAGATCACCATCACAATGCCCGTTTCTACGGCGATACCAAACAAGGCTATAAAGCCGACTGCAACAGCTACCGATAAATGTACCCCAAAGAAATACACCATATATGCGCCGCCGATCAAGGCGAACGGTATAGAGATTAGGCTGAAAAATGCCTCGCGGATAGAATGAAAAGCGAAATACAGGCAGGCGAAAATAATAAGAAGTACAACAGGTAATATCATCTTTAAGGTGTGTTCTGCCCTTATCAAATTCTCATACTGTCCGCTCCATTCGATATAATAGCCCTTTGGCAGCGTTTTGACCATCGCATTTAACCTGTCCTGCGCCTCCTTAACGGTACTGCCCAGATCACGGTCGCGCACATTAAATAATACCGTTCCCCGCAATAGCGCATTTTCCGATTGTATCATGGCCGGGCCATCATTGATCTTTATATTGGCAACGGATGATAAGGGTATCGGGCCGTTATTGGCTGTTTGTACTAAGGCGCCTTTGATCGCATCCAGGTTATTGCGGTAATCCTGCGCAAAACGTACATTGACACTAAAGCGCTGCCTGCCCTCTATCGTTTTGGTCAGGTTCATACCGCCCAAAGCGCTTTCTACCACTTCGTTCACATCATCTACGCTTAAACCATAACGGCCTATGGCCTCTTTATTCACCTGGATATCCAGGTATTTACCGCCGGTAATCGGGTCAACATATAGATCTTTAACGCCGTCTACACCTTGCAAGGACATTTTCATCTGGGTGGCTAAGGCGCTGATGGTATCTAAATTCTGCCCGTATACCTTCAATCCCACATCGGTACGGATACCGGTAGATAACATATTGATCCGGTTAATGATAGGCTGTGTCCAGCCGTTCACTACACCTGGTATTTGCAGCTTGGCGTTTAGCTCATTGATAATATCTTCTTTTTTGATCCCTTTGCGCCATTCGTCTTTTGGTTTCAACAGGATAATGGTCTCCGTCATACTGATCGGCGAATTATCCGTAGCGGTATTGGCCCGCCCTGCTTTCCCTAAAACGCTTTTTACTTCGGGTATGCTTTTAATGATCTTGTCCTGTACCTGCAACAACTGTTTAGCTTCCGCATTGGAAACGTCCGGTTGGGTGACTGGCATAAACAAGATCGTTCCCTCGTCCAAAGGCGGCATAAACTCACTGCCTAAGCTTAATAATAGCGGTATGCTGATTAACAGCGCAATAATATTGATAGTTAGGGTAGTTTTACGCCAGGTGACACACCAATTAAGAATGGGGTGGTATATCTTTTCTAATCCCCGGTTCAGCGGGTTATGGTCGTCAGTCCTTAGTTTCCCTTTCAAAAAGAAAGAGATCAGTACCGGTGCCAGCGTTACCGCTAATATGGCATCAATGGCCAGTATAAATGTTTTTGTCCAGGCTAATGGCCCGAATAATTTGCCTTCCTGTCCCTCTAATAAGAATACCGGCAGGAAGGACGCTACAATGATAAGCGTTGAAAAGAACACGCCACGGCCAACCTGCTTGCAGGATGCTTCTATGATCTTAATTCGTTCTGCTGTGGTCATGACTTTTCTTTTTGTTGTGCGATAGATAAGTTTCTATGCGAGTTTTCTACCATGACGATGCCGTTATCTACAATTACCCCGATGGCTAAAGCGATACCGGTTAATGACATGATATTGGAACTGATGCCGAAAGCATTTAATAAAATAAAGGCGGCCGCGATAGTAATGGGTATCTGAATAATAATGCTCAAGGCACTACGCCAGCTAAACAGGAACAGGATAACGATAATGGAAACGGTTATCATTTCTTCGATCAGCGTATGCTTGACCGAATTAACCGCGTTTTCAATGAGTTCGCTACGGTCATAAGCAATATTAAAGCTAACACCGGCAGGCAAGCCTTTTTGAATATCGGCCATTTTATCCTTGACGGCATGGATCACCTTATCCGCATTTTCGCCATAGCGCATCACTACGATACCGCCTACAGCTTCGCCATCGCCATTCCGGTCAAAGATACCCAGACGTTCATCACCGCCCATTTGTACGGTAGCCACATCTTTAATTTTAACCGGGATGGAGTTGATCACCCCGATAGGGATATTTTCTACATCACCCAAACTTTTAATATAACCCAGGCCCCGTACAATGTACCCGGTGCCATTCATTTCAAACTTGCGACCACCAACATCATTGTTATTGCTTTTAACTGCCTTTAAAACTTGTGATAGCGGTATGTTATAATAACTAAGCTTATGCGGATCGATAGTGACCTGGTATTGTTTTTCAAAGCCGCCGAAAGAGGCTACTTCGCTTACTCCGGGAACGGTTTGCAAACCTAATTTTACATACCAATCCTGCAAAGCCCGCTGTTCGCCCAAACTCATGCCTTTGGCAGTTAAAGTGTACCATAAAATATGACCTACACCTGTGCCATCCGGCCCCAATGTTGGCGTGATACCCTCGGGTAGTAAACGCTGCGCATAGTTAAGCCGTTCCAGTACCCGGCTTCGTGCCCAATACACATCCGCTTTATCGTCAAAAACGATATAAACAAAGCTCATCCCGAACATGGAAGTAGCGCGGATGGCTTTTACTTTGGGGATGCCTTGCAGGTTACTTACCAATGGATAAGTTACCTGGTCTTCCATGATCTGCGGGCTGCGCCCTTGCCATTCGGTAAATACGATCACCTGGTTATCCGACAGATCGGGGATGGCATCGATCGGGTTTTCCCTGACCGAGTAGGCGCCCCAGGCAAAAAGGGCGATGGCGGTTAGCAGCACGATATACCTGTTTTTTAAGGACAGGGAAATAAGTTGATTAATCATCTTAATTGTATTAAGGGGATACAGCGAACCGTATCCCCGTGATAGCTTACATTTTCATCTTTTCAGCGGGTTTCTTTTTGTCGCCCTTTTTCACCAACGTCATATCGCATTTGGGGCATTTGCCTGGTTTATCGCTAATCACTTCCGGGTGCATGGTACAGGTGTATTGAACTTTCGCAACGGGTTTTACCTTTTTGGTTTTGGTGGTGTCAGAAACTGGGTTAATTGAATGTGCGGCAAAAACAGTCGCGGCAGAAAACAGGATGGCAACAGCCATCAGCATTACTTTTTTCATGAGTTTAAAATTTAAGAAATGAATAAATAACATAGGCAAAACCTATGCGTGCATTATGAATTAAGATGGGTTATAGTGAAAATATAGCCAGGTACAGAAATGTTGGGCTATTGAAAATACAGGTCAGATCCTGTAGGCGCAGTTAAGGGTATAGATGGGTATATCAGGGCTCCCCGGCGGAGCGTTAGCCTGATAGTTGACAGAAGTAGCTTGTTCAGTAAGAATATTAACCGCATCCAAATAAGCAGGCGCAGGTAATACTGCCGGCATGGACGGACTTAAAACGGTGGTGTTCCCCGTAATATGGCTATCCTTTATTTTAAAGCTTTTGCTTTCGTGCTTGCAGCAATTACCTTTATCGGTATGATCTGCCGAAGCATAGGTCAGTGTAACCGAAGTGAGCTTACCGCAGCAATAAAAACGATTTATACCAATACCCACAAGGGATAAAAGATAAATTGCCGTTAATAAAATAAGCGCGGAGCGTTTCATTATTCAAATATATGGATTTATCTGTTAGCTATTGGTTCTTTACTTTTAATAAGCTGGCATTGATCGCAACCACTACGGTACTTACCGTCATCAGTACAGCACCAGCCGCCGGACTTAACACAATGCCCTGGTTATACAGCACACCCGCGGCCAGTGGTAAAGCCACAACATTATAACCAGTCGCCCAGGCCAGGTTCTGTATCATTTTCCGATAAGTCGCCTTACCAAATAGGATCAGGCTAACAATATCTTTGGGATTACTATTCACCAAAACGATCCCGGCGGTTTCTGCGGCTATATCGCTGCCAGAACCTACGGCTATGCCAATATCAGCCTGGGCAAGTGCAGGTGCATCGTTAACGCCGTCCCCGGTCATCGCTACAAACTCGCCTTTGCTTTGTAATTCTTTGATCTTTTCTAATTTTTGATGCGGCAACACTTCTGCAATATAACTATCCATGCCCAATGTTTTACTTACGCTGGCGGCTACTTTTTGGTTATCCCCGGTTAGCAGGATCGATTTGATGTTTTCTTCCTTTAAAATTTTAATAGCTTCTGCAGATTCGGGCCGTATTTTATCAGATAAGGCAATATAACCTGCTAATTCGTTATTGACCAATACAAAAACTACGGTTTCGGTATCATTGGCGGTAAAGCCATCAGGTGGCGTTAGCTTATGCTCCTTTAAATAACCAGGACTAACGACCAGTATTTTTTTACCCTCAACTGTCGCTTCGACACCCTGACCGGTTATAGCTTTAAAATCGCTTGCTGGAGGTACGCCGATCTTTAAGTCTTTAACTTTTTGCAGGATACCTGTTGCAATAGGGTGTTCCGATTTTTGCTCTAATGCCGATGCTAAACGTATGATCTCATTTTCATTGATGCCTTTTTGTAAGGAAACCACTTTTGACACTTCAAACTTTCCAACAGTAAGCGTACCGGTTTTATCGAATACAACGGTTGTGATCTTCCTGGCATTTTCAAACGCGGTTCTGTTTTTGATGAGCAAGCCATGTTTAGCTGACAGGGCCGTTGACTTAGCCACCACAAGCGGTACGGCTAAACCCAAAGCATGAGGGCAGCATATAACGATGACCGTTACCATTCTTTCCATCGCGAACGCTAAGGTGTGCCCTGTTAAGTACCAAAACAGAAATGTGCCGATACCCGTTACCAACGCGATCACGGTTAGCCATTTGGCTGCTGTATCAGCCAATAACTGCGTTTGAGATTTGGATTTTTGTGCATCGTCCACCAATTTAACCACCTGCGACAGATAGGAATCTTTGGCGGCGTGGGATACGGTAACTTTAAAGGAGCCGTTGCCATTGATAGCGCCGGCAATAACTTTATCGCCTTTCACTTTGAGTACAGGCTTTGATTCCCCCGTCAGCATCGATTCGTTCAAATAACTTTCGCCCTCTAATATGATACCGTCCGCCGCAACTTTCTCACCTGGCTTAATTAGGATAATATCATTTTCTTTTAGGGTATCGGTTTTTACATCATGCACCATGTCTGGCATTACCATATGTGCATCTGATGGCATGAGTTGTACCAGTAATTCCAGTTCATTTGAGGCCCCCATCACCGAACGCATTTCTATCCAGTGCCCTAACAGCATGATCAGGATCAAGGTAGCCAGTTCCCAGAAGAAGTCCATTCCCTTTAAACCGAATACAACAGCAACGCTATAGCTATAAGCAACCGTTATGGCAAAGCCGATAAGAAACATCATACCGGGATTTTTTGACTTTACCTCATCAACGAGTCCTGTTAAAAATGGCCAGCCGCCATAAACAAACACAACTGAAGATAGAGCAAACAAAATGTAGGAAGACCCTGTGAACTGCCAGTTAACACTCATAAAATGTTGCATCATGGTTGATAACAACATAATAGGAATGGTCAATAACAATACTACGTAGAAACGCTTTTTAAAATCAGTGATCATCATAGCATGATGGTCGTGCTCCGACATGCCCATGTGCGGATCATGACCTTTGTGCATTTTACTATGATCCATTACTTGCATTTAATTAACTAAATCTAAATTACGGTTTCTTCACCGCTTTTTCTTTTGCCTTCATTACCCAGTAACAATGCGCGGCGCAAGCGTGAAGTTTACTACTACAAAAATCTGCTATAAAAAATTAATTCACGTTAACTATCAACACGTTAATAAGTGATCGTTATCATCTTTTACAAAACAATCGCTATTGTATCAATAAGTTATTGGCATTGGCCAAGTATTGCCTGGTCACTGAAGTAAAAAAACACCTGCCCTTATCGGCTCAGCCAATACTTGATTATCTTGACATTAAAAATGGGTACCACTGTATATGGTGGAAATGACCAGAAAAAACGGCTCGTCTTTTAAGAGACTGTATTTATACAACTTATTTATAAACAACAAGTTATCACAAAAGAAGTATTCAACTCAGTACAGCGGTCAGTCTGGATTTATTTATTGAATAGCATACTAAATATAAGGCCAGTCTGCTGTTATATTTTAAAAAATATTTTAAAAGTGCATCCTTTTTCCGTTGCACATTCCACTTCGATCTTGCCGCCTGAAGCGTTGACGATCTTCCGGATGAGGTACAGTCCGATGCCGGTACCTTCTGTACCCGAGCTAACCCGCTTGTATTTTTTAAAGATATGATCGACCTCGTCTTTGCTAATGCCGATGCCATTATCAGTGATCGTTAATAGGATAAACTGGTCCTTTTTTTCGGTTTTAATACTGATCTCCGGCAAACGATCCGGGGAAGTGAACTTCAACGCATTTGTGATGAGGTTCAGCATCACGCTTCTCAAATTCTTTTTGGCAAACCGTACCTCTTTTTTCCGGAAATCGGTGTGGAAAACGGCTTTCGAAACCTTGATCTTTTCCGACAGGGTTTCTTTGATCTCTTCAAAAAGCGCCGGGAAACTTTCCCGTTTATCATCGGTATCCTCCGATTCAATATAACCGATCCTGGCCAGGTCGCTGATGATCGCTTTAAAATTGGTAACAGCTTTATTCATCATACCGGATAATTCCATAACCTCCGGGTCGTGGATGTCCAGCTTATCATTCAATATATCCAGCAGCATTTCAATATTAACGATGGGTGCATTAAGGTCGTGTGAAGCGCCAAAAACAAAGTTATTCAGGTCAGCGTTAATTCTCAGCAAGCTTTTGTTGCTATGATCCAGGCTTCGGTTACTGATGTCCAGGCTTTTATTGCTGATGTCCAGTTCCTGTAATAGCTTTTTCAGTTCGGTAATATCATAAAAACTGATAATGGCTCCATCGGCCTTTTTGCTGTTTTTCTTCAGGTAAGGCATGGTCATCACATGGTAGACCTTTCCGTCGGCCGCTACAGCTTCCCGGGTAATGGGTTCCTCGTTATGAATGACTTTTTTTACATCAGCAATCAATGTTTCAAATTTGATATTGGTCGTTATGTTACTAAGTGGCCGGCCAATATCACTCTCGCGGATATTAATATGCTTCACTGCACCGGGCGAATATCTTTTCAGCAGCAGCTCCCTATCCACAAACAATTGGCCGTTGATATTGCTGCGGAAGTAATTATTCAGGTCGTCATTCAGGTCTGTTAACTCGTCAATGGTTAGCTGGTGGTCCTTATTAACGGTTTGGAGTTCTTCGTTTACTGATTGCAGCTCTTCGTTCGTGCTTTGCATTTCTTCGTTGGCGGACTGCATTTCCTCGTTGGCGGATTGCAGCTCTTCGTTAAAAGACTGCATGTTTTCATTGGAAGAAGCTATACGCTCATGCGCTATATCCACGGTGTGTTTTAATTGCGCTACCTCCTGCTCCAGGCTGATCACATGCTCGCGGGTTACTTCGCTGATATCTTCCACCTGGATAACATTTTTTTCGGTGATGGCAGTCTCGCTTTCTGTAAACAAAACCAGTAGTAGCCTTTGTTCCGAGGCGGCGATAGCAAAGGGGCTGAGAACGATATTGATCAGTCTGTTTTTTGCCTTGCCGGAGCCCTCCAGGTTGAGCCCGTCAAGCACTACCCTTTCGTTCAGCTTCAGCGCCTTGTAGGCAGCGGCTTTAAAAGCGATGCAAATGTGCGCAGGCAGCAGATCATTCAGATTATGATTAAAGTTGATATTTTTTAAATAGGCTTTAGTGTTGCCAAATGACCGAACGACGGATAGGTTTTCGTCGGTACAAACGCCATTGAACTCGGATTCTTTTAACAAAGCGGAATTGATCTGATCGGTGAGTTCGGTTTTCGATACCGGCACAATGTGCTTTTTGCTTACTTCTATCGCCGTCGTCTTGAATTCCTCGATCCGGTGCGATGAAAAGCCATCAAAACGGATCACACGGCCTGTCTTATTACTTTTCAGGATATTCCATTTGCCGCTGATCTCGTTAAAGCCATCTTTAATGACAGAGGCGCTCTCGCTGGGGCCCAAAAAAAGATACCCCCCTTGTTTCAATCCGAAATGCAACAAAGAAAATACCTTTTGCTGTAATGCCACATTGAGGTAAATGAGCAGGTTACGGCAGCTGATCAGGTCGATATTACAATAGGGTGGGTTCTTGGTCAGATCATGCTGGGCAAAGATCAGCATCTTCCGGATATCATGTTTGACTTTATAGCCTGTACCTTCCCTGGTAAAAAATTGCTGCAGCCTTTCTTTGGATACCATTTTAATAATGCTTTCGGGGTAAATGCCCTTAGCTGCGGTATCCAGCGCGGCCTTACTGATATCCGAAGCAAATATTTTGACCTCGATATTTTTAGGATGCTTGTTTAAATATTCTTTGATCAGTATAGCCATGGAATAGGCTTCTTCGCCGGTAGCGCACCCGGCTACCCATATTTTTAACACTTCTGTGTTGTTCTTTTTGACAATAACCGGAATAACGGTTTCTTCGATGATCTTAAAGGCTTCCGGGTCTCTGAAAAACGAGGTTACACTGATCAGGAAATCATTGGCCAGCAAGGCTATTTCTACAGCATTATCCGTTAAATAATCCTTATAGGTACTCACCTTGTTGAAATTATGCGCAACCATGCGCCGTTTAATCCGCCGGATGATCGTCGGACGCTTATAATCGCTGAAATCAAGTGGCAGGCTGCTTTTGATCAAACTGAATATCTCTCCAAGCTCTCCTTCGCTGATCTGGCCTACCGGCTGGTCAGTTAGCAATTCCAGTATGCCGTCTTTGACATAGTCTTCAATAACTTGCGGCATCGCCTGGGGTGAGAGGATCATATCCGCGCAACCCGTCGCTATCGCCGATAACGGCATGCCGTTAAAACTGGCTGTGCCCGGATCTTGTACCAGTACAATACCGCCTGCTTGTTTGATCGCTTCGATACCTTTGGATCCATCATTGCCTGTGCCGGAAAGAATTAGGCCGATGGCTTTATTACCACGTTCTTTGGCCAGCGACGAAAAAAAGTAATCGATGGTCATATGCGGGCGTGGTTGATCTTTTTTATCAGAAAGGATCAGCCGGCCTTTTTTTACGGCCATAAACTTAGTGCTGGGGATGAGGTAAACAGTGTTTGCTTTAATATCTACATTCTCAATGGCCTCCACCACCTTCAGTTTACTGTGCTGGGCGAGGATCTGCACCATCTCGCTTTTAAAATCAGCCGAAAGATGCTGTATCAGGATATAGGATACGGAGTCCAGCGGGGTATAATCAAAAAAGGCGGATACCGCTTCCAGGCCGCCGGCCGATGCACCAATGGCTATGATATACTGTTGATCGACAATTTTAGCCATGAGTTAATGAAGATTAAAAAAGAAAGTCTATGAAGGTAAAGGTAAAACTAATAACAGGTATTAATTTATTTATTTTCAGGCGTTTAAATACCCGGTTGGTTTAACCGGAAGCGTGATCGTAAATGTAGTGCCTTCATTAACCAGGCTTTTACACCGGACTTTTCCGTTCATTAACGCCGTATAACGCATCACGATATTTAGGCCCAGGCCGGTTCCCGGGATATTCCCGATATTATGCGCCCGGAAAAAAGCTTCAAAGAGATGCTTTTGGTCCTCTTTGGGTATGCCGATGCCGTTATCGCGGATAATGATGGTTAAATGGCTGCTGGTGATTTTGGTACAAAACCCAATTAAGGAATTAGCGCCCGAATATTTGATAGCATTGCTGATCAGGTTGATGATACAGTTTTTAAGCAGTGACGGATTAAGGGTAACTAAATGGCCCTTGCCGAAATGGCGGTACCTGATTTGCTGCTCTCCTTTGGTTAAAGACTGCATATCTTCGGCAATATCGGCTGCAAATTTGACCACATCAAACTCGCTGAGTATCGGGTTAATCCTGCCGGTTTCCAGCAACTCCAGTGATAAAAAATCATTTAAGATGTTAGTCAGGTTTTTTGCTGCATTTTTGATCATCTCGGTGTACTTTTTAACAACCGGGTGATCCAGCTCCAGCGCGATCTTTCCGATCAGTTCCGCAGAAAGCTGTATGGCGGTCAGCGGGGTTTTGAATTCATGAGAAGCCATAGATACAAAACGGCTTTTCATTACGTTCAATTGTTTTTCCTTTTCCAGGGATTGGCTCACCAGCTCCCTGTTCAATTCGAGCGCGGCGACGGAATCGGTCAGGCTTTGATTACTGATATCCAGTGCGGCCAACAGTTTTTTGAGTTCGGTAATGTCGTAAAAGCTGATAATAGCGCCATCGGTATTACCTGTATTTTGCCGGATATAGGGCATGGTCATCACCTGGTATACTTTTCCCTCGGAAGATTCCGCTTCCCGGGTAATGGTGTGGCCGTTCTGCATGACCTGCCTGATATCGGCAACCAGCGTTTCAAACTTGATGTTTGTCGTAATATCCGCCAATGGCCTCCCAATATCGCTCTCCCGGAGATTGATGTGTTTGACCGCACCCGGCGAATACTTTTTGAGCAATAAATCATGATCAACGAATAACTGTCCGTTGGTGTTGCTCCGAAAATAATTATTCAGGTCATCGTTAGATTCTGTAAGTTCATCATTGGTTTGCTGCTGTTGCCGGTTAACGGTCTGTAACTCTTCATTAACAGACTGAAGTTCTTCATTTGCGCTATGCATTTCTTCATTCGCTGACTGGAGTTCCTCGTGAAAGGATTGAATGTTTTCATCGGAAGAGTTGATCAATCCATACGCTGTTTCCAGGTTGCTTTTTGTCTCGGCAAGTTCCAGTTCCAAACTGGCCACGTGCTGCTGGATAAATTGCTTTGTATCCCCGGGCATAATCAGGGATTTGTCTTTCGCTTTTCTTTTATTGGTGGTAAACAGAACGAGTAATTGCCAATCTGCTGGTTCACCGGTCAAAAAGGGGCTGATGACGATGTTTACGGAATGTCCGCTTCCGCCAAAATTTAATTCGCTTAACGTAACCCGCTGATGTAATTGCAGCGCCTGGCGCGCCGCCGCTTTAACCACCACAGACACATCATCCGGTAATAGTTCGCTGAGATCAAAAATAAAATTTTCATCTTTCAGATAGCGCGTCGTATTGCCAAAGGCTTTCAGCACGTTCAGGTGCTGGTCCGTGCAAACGCCATCGAGCCCTGCCGCTTCGAGGACGGCAGTTTGTCCGTCATCTGCCGCCAAAACCCTGGGTACCGCTATTGCTGATCTTTTATGTTTTTGCACCATTGTTGTGTTTTAACAGCAATCATCGCTGGGTTAAGGTAGTTTAAATTAGGAAAAATGGTATACCAAATATAATAAACAAATTTCATCATTACCGGATAGTCCGGTAATGATTATAAACATGTTGAATAATGTGCTTGGTCACTATTTGACAGGCACGATGCTGGTTACCTCCGTTATGTTTTTGATGTTCAATGGCTTTGATATAGTTCAGCCGCTCTGTGATATCAGTAGCGACGTCGATGCTGGTTCTAACCCCTTTGAACCGGAACGGAGCGAGTTGAATATCCATGCTGATCAGTTCTCCGTTCTTTTTCCGGTGGACCATCTGCCGGTGCGAAATGGCGGAGGTTTCATTTTTCCCTTATGCCAGGCCGCGTTCCATATTGGCCAGTTCGCTGGCTGGCCGGATATCCTTTAACGTGAAGTTTTTTATCCATTAGCCCTGCTTAAAATATCGTTTGCCCGCATTAAAGCGTTTTGAAAAGTATCTTTGATGTTCCCCTTGCCGATCTGAAATAACAAACGCGCCTTTTTTAATTCATCCGCCACCTGTACACTATTCACTTCGGTAAGGATCAGTTTTGTTCCCTGTTTCTTTGTTGCGGTATAAACCTCGCGCAATACCCGGATACCCGTGGCATCAATAACCGGCACGTTCCGCATTCTAATAATTAATACCTTAGCCGGGTTTTCGATAACTTTCATCGCATCTTTGAATTTATAGGCAGCGCCAAAAAATAAAGGGCCGTTAATCTCAAAAACATCAACTCCTGTAGGTATATCGTCCAGGTTGATGAGCTCATCTACCGGAACAATAGCCTGATGTACCGAACTCGCCTGCATCATTTTTCGCATAAACAGGAAGGCAGCCAGAATCATTCCGATCTCGATAGCCACAGTAAGATCCACCAGTACAGTTAGCCCGAAAGTGGTTACTAAAACGGCAGCATCGCTTTTAGAGCCTTTCAACACCGCCCGGAAATTCTCCAATTCGCTCATATTCCAGGCAACTACGATCAATATCCCGGCAAGGGTTGCCATAGGGATTAGCGCCGCCCATTTGCCTACAAACAGCATAATGGCCAATAAGGTAAGCGCATGGATAATTCCCGCAACGGGCGTTCTGCCTCCATTTTTGATATTGGTAGCTGTTCTGGCAATAGCGCCGGTTGCTGGAATCCCTCCGAAGATAGATGAACAGATATTGGCAACTCCCTGGGCAATTAGTTCGGTATTGGAGCGGTGATTGCCACCGATCATCCCATCCGCGACTACAGCGGATAATAAAGACTCAATACTCCCCAATAGCGCAATGGTAATGGCCGGCCGGATTAATTGCTGAATAATGGCAAAGCTTACGCCCGGAATAACCGGTGTGGGTAATGATGATGGAATCGGCCCAAAACGACTGCCAATGGTTTCAATTGGCAAATGGAAAAAGCTAACAGCAAAAGTGGTGACAATAATGGCTATTAAGGACCCCGGAACTTTATGGGTGATTTTTGGCCATAGCAAAACGATTAGTAAGGTAAAGGCCCCTATAGCTGCCGCGTAAAGATTGACTGAAGATAAATGCTGGCCGTAAGCCAACCATTTGCTGATAAAATCAGCCGGTACACCGCCCATCTTCAAACCCAGAAAATCTTTTACTTCAGAAGAAAAAATGATAACGGCAATACCGGTAGTAAAGCCAATGATTAAGGGATAGGGAATGTATTTTATGACGTTGCCCAGTTTAGTTAACCCCATAATGATCAGCAGTATCCCGGCGATAAAAGTTGCAACGATCAGTCCGTTAATGCCAAATTGTTGTACAACACCATAAACCACTACGATAAAAGCACCGGTAGGGCCGCCGATCTGTACCCGGCTGCCGCCTAAAGCGGATATAACAAGCCCCGCAATAATCGCCGTAAAAATTCCTTTTTCAGGGGAAACCCCGGAGGCTATCGCAAAGGCTATCGCTAAGGGAAGGGCGACTATCCCCACAATGACCCCGGCAATCAGATCTTTATAAAATTGCTCCCTTTTATAGTTTTTTAAGGTGTGTATGAGCTTTGGTTTAAACATGGTATCGGTTTTAATGTCTTTTATTATAATTTCTATAACAGGGCCAGAAATCACCCACTATTCCTTTATCCACATTTTCAATACCTTGCTATAGGAATTATCCACCAATCGATAGCCTAGCGGAATTTGCGTGCCTTCGGCATGAAAGGTTACCAGCCTTGTTTCCGGAGGCTTCTTTTCCAACATTTGGTAAACAAACCGGCTATACCGGTCATATAGCTCAAAAGAAGTTCTTACACTATAGTCTATCCGGCTATCCGGCTCAATATTTTCATAGAAGGCGTTATAGAAATAAAAATGGTCAAAACTACTGAAATCCAATTCCGTCAGGTTTCCATGGATAAAATGAACATTAGGGAGATCAATCTCCTGCTTTGCTATTTCAGCAAAAGTGTATAATTCCTCTCTCTGCTCTATTCCGTAAAACACGGTTTCCGGGTGAAAAAATCCGGCTGTTAAACAAAATTTCCCTACCCCGCTACCGATATCCAGCACCTGGGTATTTGGAATGGACAGAAAATCTCCTGCTTTTTTAGCAATGTCCACCGGCGTCCAGTGCATAGCTGACAACTCCTGGATATGCTCGGGGTACAGGTGGTCAAAAGCGGTGTCATACCGGAACAACGAGGGGTTTAATAGTTCATCAACCAGTCTTTTTTCCTTTTTTTCGGTTTGAAAACTTCTAATTCGTGAATGTAAAAATTGTAAGGTCTCCATACAATCAGGCTTTGATCCACATTTTCATTAACCCATCACATGCCACATCGGCCAGTTTAAAACCCGGCGGTATTTCTTGCTCGAAACTATGAAAAGTAACCAGCCTGGTTCCTGAAGACTTTTTATTCAGCGCAGCACAGAGATATTTGTTATAGTAGGTGTAAAGACTTGCCGATAGTTCTATGGTATCATCGATTTGATTTTCGAGGTCAATATTCTCATAAAAAGAATTATAAAAATAGAAATGATCAAACTCCTTAAAATTGACTTGGGTAATGTTGGCATAGATAAAATTAACATTGGGCAATTGGGTATAACCTTTTGCGTCCTCCGCCTGACAAATGAGTTTATGCCGCTGCTCCACCCCATGCCAATAAGTTTCAGGAAAATGATAGGCGGCGGCCATGCAAAACTTACCGACCCCGCTACCGATATCTAATACCCTGGCACCCGGTTCAGCTAAAAATTCGGCGGCTTTTCGGGCAATGGCCAATGGCGTCCAGTGTTTCAATGACAGCAGCTGAAAATGTTGTGGGTACATCCAGTCAAAAGCGGCATCATTGCTGAACAAAGAAGCGGTTAAATGTACCTTTTTTAGATTTGCGGCCAATTCATCAGGGAAAGGCGGGAAATTGGAGAATGGGTAAGCTTTCATCAACTCCAAATTTATCCACAGTAAATAATCAATTTACAGAAACAGATCAAGACAAAAGCTGATCTTTATCAGTTTTTTAAATGTGTATCTTTACGGTATGAGTTTATCCGGAATTTTCCCTATTGACAGATGGAACTTTACCACGCAATCGATGCTTAATGTCCTTTCCGAAGAACATTATGCGGAACTAGTTTCGCACCAGAGTGAGCAGAAATTCCGCAAAGGGGATGTAATTTTCAGAGAAGGCTCTGTGCCTTCTGGCATTTTTCTTATCCGGAGCGGAAAGGTCAAAAAATACAAAGTAGACAATCTTTTCAAAGAGCAGATTATTTACGTTGCCGGCCCTAACGAGCTAATAGGGTATCACGCTGTTTTATCTGAAGAAAGGTATCCGGATTCCGCAGCTGCCATTGAGGATAGTTTAATCAGCTTTATACCCCAGGATGATTTCATTAGCGTTTTGCACCGCTCACCTGCATTTAACAGACGGTTGCTGAAAGCGCTCAGTCATGAGTTTACGGTTCTGGCAAACAGCATTTCCGTGATCGCTCAACGGACAGCATCAGAACGGTTGGCTATCGCATTGATTGTGCTTCGCGAAAAATACAAAGAGGCAGGATCAGAAGAAAATGAGGTCATTTTAAATATCTCCCGGATGGATCTGGCCAATATGGCAGGCATCGCTCAGGAAAACGTAATCCGCTTACTAAAGGAATTTAAAGCGGAGGGTATAGTGGAAACAGATGGCCGAAAAATATCGATCATGGACATTCAGCGGCTTGTCAAAAAATCAAATTACCATTAAGCCAGGATGGTTGACTGTCAGCCATCTCTAAAATAACTTGATAAATCTCTCAAAGAGACAAATATTTATAATCCGTGACCGCCAGCGCGGAGGTTTCGAGCTTTCGGCTTCCCGGACTTACGACTATTTTACTAAATTTGCACAACCAATTATTTAAGTTTTAACAATGATGAACGAAGTATATATAGTAGCTGCTACGCGCACGCCTATAGGCAGTTTTGGCGGCAGTTTGGCATCGTTTCCGGCAACGCAATTAGGCGCTGTGGCTATTAAGGCTGCGGTTGAGCAAGCGGGCTTAAAGCCAGAGCAGGTGCAGGAAGTTTATATGGGCAATGTGATGTCGGCCAATTTGGGGCAGTCCCCTGCTACGCAGGCAGCTAAGTTTGCAGGCTTGCCAGATGTACCTGCCACTACTATTAACAAAGTTTGCGCGAGCGGTACCAAAGCTATTATGCTGGCTGCGCAAAGCATCGCTCTAGGGCAAAATGATATTGTGGTTGCTGGTGGTATGGAGAGCATGAGCAATGTGCCTTATTACTTGGATAAAGCCCGTAACGGCTACCGCTTAGGCCACGGCCAAATTACAGATGGCTTAGTTAAGGATGGCCTTTGGGATGTTTATAATGATTACCATATGGGTTCGGCAGCGGAGCTTTGCGCGGCTGATTGTAATATAAGCCGTGAACAGCAGGATGCCTTCGCTATTGAATCATATCATCGCGCGCAAGCGGCACAAAAGGCCGGGAAATTCGCTAACGAGATAACCCCGGTTGAGATCAAGGATAAAAAAGGCAATGTTACCTTATTTGATGCTGATGAAGAACCCAACGCCGTTAATTTTGATAAGATACCGGGACTAAAACCTGTATTTAAAAAGGATGGAACGGTTACGGCAGCCAATGCCTCAACCTTAAACGATGGCGCGGCCGCATTGGTTTTAATGAGTAAACAAAAGGCCGATGAATTAGGTATTAAACCATTGGCCAGAATTATAGCTTACGCGGATGCACAGCAAGCGCCGGAGTGGTTCACTACTGCCCCATCTAAGGCTATACCATTAGCTTTACAGCGTGCGGGCTTAACGGTTGCAGATATTGACCGTTTTGAGATCAACGAAGCTTTTTCGGTAGTATCATTAGCCAATAACCAGATATTGAAACTGGATGCTGATAAAGTGAATGTGAATGGCGGCGCCGTTGCTATGGGGCACCCGCTGGGTGCTTCGGGCGCGCGTATTGTGGTTACTTTGTTAAACGTGTTGCAGCAAAGCGGTGGTAAGCTTGGTGTTGCCGGCATTTGTAATGGCGGCGGCGGGGCCAGTGCAATTGTGATTGAGAATTTGCGTTAAGAAGATTAGAATCAAGAGGTAAGAATCAGGAATCAAGACTTTAAACATGTTATTTCGAACGAGGTACGAGGAGAAATCTTTTGAGTGCGATAGGTCTGTTTTAGACTTTTCACGCTTACTTATCGCTTGCAGAAGATTTCTCACTATCGTTCGAAATGACATCATTTTTTTGAGATCCGCTCTTATTATTTTCTTTTTCTTTGCTATTAGCTTCGCATCTGCACAACATTTTGATGCGAGAGATATAAAGCAGTTAAGGATTTACGAGGATAGTTTAAAAGTGCTGGGAAAGCAGTTTGCCGGTATCGAGAACGAACTGGAGCGTAAAAACGCGAATTATGCTTTTATCAAAACATTGGTGATGGCGCTTAAAACTCCAAACTCATACTTTTATCCTTTTGATTCGCTTAAAAACATCAGTATTGTGGGTGCGCCTGATAGTCATTTCAGGTTATTGACATGGCATATTACCAATAACGACGGCAGTTACCGTTTTTATGGCGCGGTGCAAATTAATACCGAAAAATTACAATTACACCCGCTAGAAGATTACTCGGATTATATGACCAACCCCGAAGATACCATAACCGATAACCGCAAATGGCTGGGGGCACAGTATTATAAGATCATTCAGCCAGATGCAGCCTTGCCTTACTATACTTTATTGGGATGGAAAGGTAGCAGTAACCTATCAACTAAAAAGGTGATAGATATGTTGAGTTTTAAAGATGGCAAACCTGTGCTGGGGATGGCAGTTTTTGATGGCAATGGCAAAACCCGCAAGCGGGTAGTTTTTGAATATTCCAGACAGGCATCGATGCTGTTGAAATACATCCCGGAAAGGAAAATAATCGTATTTGACCACCTATCGCCATCGGAACCAAAGAATGTTGGTAAACATGAAACTTACGGACCGGATATGAGCTACTCGGGCTATCGGTATAACCAAGGGCGCTGGACGTTTGCAGATAACCTGGATATGCGCAACATGCCGGATAGTAAGGATGAGCAACTGCTGAGCGATCCTAAAAAGGCAAAGAGTGAGTAATGACTATTCGCAATTAGATTTGCAATTAGATTAAAAAGCCAGTTATAATTCTGATTTTTATGGTTATTTTACAGCATTAAATTTTGATTTAGCAGAATAATCTTATTTTAGACGAAAATTTATAAACACACTATGCAAGATACTACCCTCCCGGTAACTGAACAGAAGCCACGTTTCCCCCGAAGCATACCTTATATTATTGGTAACGAAGCTGCTGAACGCTTTAGCTTTTATGGAATGCGGTCTATTTTGGTGACATTTTTGGCCGCCGAATTTTACAGCAAAACCATGAGTGCTTCTGATGCTGCCGCAAAAGCTAACGCAAGCACACACTTTTTTGTAGCATTGGCTTATACTATGCCTTTTATTGGCGGCTTAGTTGCCGATTGGTTTACAGGAAAATACAAAATCATTCTGTATATATCAATGGTATATTGTGTAGGCCATTTATGTTTAGCTGTTTTTGATACCAATTTATCGGGCTTTACTACTGGTTTGGTTATTATAGCAATTGGCGCAGGTGGTATTAAATCGTGCGTTTCGGCTAATGTGGGCGATCAGTTTGATGCCAGCAACTCTTCACTGCTATCTAAAGTGTACGGTTGGTTTTATTTCAGTATCAATGCTGGTTCAATGGTATCTACGATGCTAATACCTTGGGTTTACAAATATCATGGTGCTAAATGGGCATTTGGGATTCCGGGCATTTTAATGGCAATAGCCACCGTTATCTTCTTTTCGGGTCGCAAAAAATATGTACGCGTACCCCCATCGGGTGTTAATAAAAACAATTTTGTATTTATATCAATATATGCTCTTTTTAATATAGGAAAGAAAGAAAAAGGTCAATCACTTTTGGATGTAGCTAAGGGCAAATTTGATCCTGAAAAAGTAGAAGGCATTAAAGCTGTTTGGCGTGTATTAGCAGTATTTGCTTTTATACCAATTTTTTGGGCCATGTGGGATCAATCAGAGAGTGAATGGGTTCAACAAGCAGAAAGTTGTTATCGTACAATGCATATACCTGGATGGTTATACCATTTCCTACACGATGGATTTTTGAATCGTATATTCAATTTAAAATCCGACATGGTAACTATTTTACCAGGCCAGATTCAGACGGTAAATCCCGTTTTCTTATTGATATTCATACCAGTTTTCACGGTTTTTATTTACCCGTTTTTTGATAAGATAGGAATTAAAACCACTCCGTTGCGCAGAATAGGTGCAGGTTTATTTACAACGGGGGCATCATTTGTTATTATTGCATTTATACAACAAAGTATTGATGCTGGCGGTCATCCAAGTTTTTGGTGGCAAGTTTTAGCTTTTATTATCCTATCGGCAGGCGAGGTAATGGTATCTATCACCGGGCTTGAATATGCTTACACCCAAGCACCAATATCAATGAAAGGTACCATGAGCGCTATTTGGTTGCTAACTGTTGCCGCGGGTAACTTATTTGTAGGCTTTGTGAATGATAGTAAAGCCCATCATGGTATTTTTAAAGATCTTATTGGCGCAAGCTATTTTTGGTTCTTTATTGAACTGATAGCGGGTTTTTTGATTGTTTATATGTTTGTATCGCCACGATTGAAAGAGCGTAATTATATTACAGACCCAGATATTATTTTAGCAACAGATATAGAAGCAGCTGGGGCAACTCCTGAAAAATAAGTAATTGTGTATCAATAAAAAAGCCGTCGTTTAATATAAACGACGGCTTTTTTATTTAAGTTATTTTGATTTACGCGTTTACCAAACAAATTTCTTTCAATTTAGCCACGGTATAATCTATCTCCTCTTTAGTATTGTATTTAGAGAACGAGAAACGCACCGCAGGCCTGTTAGGGCTTGCGCCGATGGCGGTTAATACGTGGGATCCAATATCGGTACCGGAGCTGCATGCGCTGCCACCTGATGCTGAGATGCCGGCGATATCTAAGCTAAATAACAGCATATCGGCCATATCCATTTCGGGGAAGGATACGTTGAGTACGGTGTATAAGCTTTTATCGGGAGATATTTCGCCGCTAAACTCAACGCCGGGTATATTGGCCTGGAGTTGGGCTATCATATAGCTTTTTAAATTTTGGATGTATTGATGGTGTTGGGGCATTTCGCTGTAGGCTATTTCGAGCGCTTTGGCGAGGCCAACTATTCCGTATACATTCTCGGTACCGCCGCGCATGTTACGCTCTTGCGAGCCGCCGTATATCATCGGTTTTATTTTGATGCGATGGTTGATATGTAAAAACCCTACACCTTTCGGGCCATGAAATTTGTGAGCCGCGCCTACGATGAACTGAGCTTTTAACTTGCTTAGATCATGAGGATAGTGCCCCATGGTTTGTACGGTATCCGAATGGTAAATAGCGTTGTATTTTTCGCACAGATCACCTATCAGGTCCATATCGCTTAGGGTTCCAATTTCGTTATTGGCATGCATGAGGGATACCAGGCTACGGTTTGGATTTTGCAATAGTGTTTCTAAATGGGCTATATTGATATTGCCTTTTTCGTCGGTATCAACAAAACTTAGCTCAATGGTTCCGGCTTTATGCAGTGCTTCGAGCGTGTGTAATACCGCATGGTGCTCCAGTTTGGTGGTAATGGCATGTTTAATGCCGTAATCGGCAATGCTGCAACGGATGGCAGTGTTATCGGCTTCGGTGCCACCTGATGTGAAGAAGATCTCGGCAGGTGATGTGTGCAGCAACGAAGCTATGGTTTTGCGTGATTTTTCGATCAGGGTACGCATCTCACGACCATGCGAATGGATTGATGATGGATTACCATAGTGGTTTTCCATTACGTTGTACATCACTTTCAGCACTTCGGGATCAACGGGAGTGGTAGCAGCATTGTCTAAATAAACACGCATCTTATTAATGATTGAAGGATTGAATGACTGAAGGATTGAATATTTAATACCTTAAGTACTTTTGTATTTGTTAATTGTTGATGTTTTACGAGCTGTTGAAACTACTTTTAGTATTTCATTGGCTTCTTTCATCAATATATTTATTTCGTCTTGCTTCACTATTCCTGATTCGACCAGTATTTCCATCCAAAAAACACTTTCATCAGCTTCTTCTACAACAATTGATAGTTTAGAATGAAACTCCGCTTGTGATCTGGCTCTGCAAGCTGCTCTATAATTTGCTCCAACCGAAGATGAAGACCTTAACAATTGCCTACCTACAATACGTGCTTCATCTGTATGTGGCAAGCTTTTAAATAGTTTTATATTATCAACAACAAAACGTTTTGTCCGTTTTTGAAATTGCTCAACAAAACTAACTTTTTCTGAGTTCTCCATACTTAAGATCTTAATAACTGACAATTAAATTATTTTATATTCAATCCTTCAGTCATTTAATCCTTCAATCATTGCATTTGAAGAATATCTTTTATATCAGCTATAATCTTGTTAGCCAAATTGGCGGCAACCGTTTCTGAGTCACCTTCCGAATAAATGCGGATGATGGGTTCTGTATTTGATTTGCGCAGGTGTACCCATTGCTTATCAAATTCAATTTTCAGGCCATCAATTGTGCTGTGCGGTTGCTTTTTGTATTTCTCTTTTACTTTAACCAGCAAGCCATCTATATCCATTTCGGGCGTTAAGGTGATCTTGTTTTTTGAGATAAAGTATGCCGGGTAACTGTGCCTTAACAACGAAATGCTTTTGCCAAATTTGGCCAGATGGGTTAAGAACAGCGCTATCCCAACTAAAGCATCACGGCCGTAATGTAACTCGGGGTAAATTACTCCGCCATTGCCTTCGCCTCCTATTACGGCTTTAACTTCTTTCATTTTGTTTACTACGTTCACCTCTCCTACTGCTGCGGCGTGGTATTCACCACCGGCGGCTTCGGTAACATCGCGCAAAGCACGGGTTGACGACAGGTTTGATACCGTGTTACCTTTGGTGTTTTTTAACACATAATCTGCAACAGCTACCAATGTATATTCTTCGCCAAACATGTTTCCATCTTCATTTACGAAGCACAAACGATCCACATCCGGATCAACGGCGATACCTAAATCTGCTTTTTTTGCAAGTACTTCCTTGGCCAGTTCGGTCAGGTTTTCGGGCAGTGGTTCCGGGTTGTGTGGGAACTTGCCATCAGGCTCGCAGAATAGTTTGTGTACGGTTTTTACACCTAATGCTTTTAATAATTCGGGTACAAATATGCCGCCTGTTGAGTTAACACAGTCGATAGCTATTTTAAAGTTTGCTTTCGCGATAGCATCCACATCAACCAACGGTAGTTTCAGTATCACGTCGATATGCTTTTGCATGTAGCTATCGTCTACGGTAACGGTACCTAAGTCGTTTACTTCGGCATATTTAAAGTCGCTTTTTTCGGCTATTTCTAAAACCAATTGTCCGTCGGCATCATTAATAAATTCGCCATCGGCGTTAAGCAATTTAAGGGCGTTCCATTGTTTTGGATTGTGACTGGCGGTTAGGATGATACCACCCGCGGCTTTTTCCATAGGCACGGCAATCTCGACAGTTGGGGTGGTTGATAAACCTACATCTATCACATCAATACCCATACCTTGCAGGGTGCCGATAACCAAATTATTGACCATTTGACCCGAAATACGGGCATCGCGACCAACAACAATTTTTTTGATGCCCGATTTACTAACGGCCCAGGCAGCGTAGGCCGAAGTGTATTTAACAATATCCAATGGCGTTAATGCATCGCCCGGCGCGCCGCCAATAGTACCTCTAATTCCTGAAATTGATTTTATTAAAGTCAATGTTATAATAATTAGTCGGCAAAAATAAGAATATTTGGGCGATAGCCAATGTTAAATGATACGTTTGCGCAATGTAAATTGGCTATATTTGCGGCCTTAATATTGACAACAAATGCCCAAAAAGTGGTTTCAAAACTGGTTTAACTCACCTTACTACCACATATTATATCAACAACGTGACCACGCCGAGGCCGAATTTTTTATTGATAACCTTTGCGCTTACCTAAAACCTGCACCCGACGCACGCCTGCTTGATATTGCCTGCGGACGCGGACGCCACTCGGTTTATTTTAACAAAAAAGGATTTGACGTTACCGGGATTGACCTGAGCATTGCCAGCATACAATACGCCAAAGCTTTTGAAAACAACCATCTGCACTTTTACGTGCATGATATGCGGGCCTTGTTTTATACCAATTACTTTGATATCGCCCTGAACCTGTTTACCAGTTTTGGTTATTTTGAAACTGACCAGGAGCATATTAAAGCCCTCAAAAACTTTAACAAAGCTTTGAAACCGGGAGGCTTACTGGTGCTTGATTTTTTTAACAGCGCCAAGGTGATTGATACCCTTTGCCCGGAAATGACCAAGAGTGTGGATGGCATTTTATTCAACATCCACAAAAAAATACAGAATTGTAAGATAGTTAAGCGCATTGACTTTACAGACCATGAAAAACCTTACCATTACCAGGAAGAGGTGATGGCCTATGTTATGAACGACTTTAAACTGTTTTTTGAACAAAGCGGTTTTGAAATTGTACATTGCTTTGGCAATTATAACCTGGAAGAGTTTGACCGGGATAAGAGCGACCGATTGATATTCATCTGCAAAAAAGCATAAATGACGGACCAGCTTTTACAATTAGACAGGCGTTTGTTTCATTTCATCAATCATGATCTGAGCAATGCTTTTTTTGATTGGTTGTGCCCTATTGCGCGTAACCCTGTAGTTTGGGCACCGCTGTATATTTTCATTTTAGTGTTCTGCATCTATCGTTATAAAAAGACCGGGGTTTACATTATCCTGCTATTATTATTAAGCTTTGGCCTTGCCGACCGTGGCAGCGCGGGCTTAATTAAACCTATGGCACAGCGGTTGAGGCCATGCCACGAGCCAACCATTGCCAATAGTATTATTGTTAGAGTACCTTGTGGATCGGGTTATAGTTTCCCTTCGGCGCATGCCAGCAACCATTTTGCCATCGCTTGTTTTTTGAGTTTGGTGTTTTATAGCCGCTGGAAAAATATTTGGTGGGCGGCTATTCCCTGGGCGTTTGTGATCAGCTTTTCGCAGGTGTATGTTGGTGTCCATTATCCGTTTGATGTCACTTTTGGGGCATTATATGGTATGCTGGTAGGTTACATAGTATATTTGTTGTTCAAAAAACTTCAACCACAGTTTTAATATGCAGGTTTGGCAGCTTCTATTTCTATTCTTTTGCGCTTTTATTGGCGGGATAAGTATCTTTTTGTTCCGCAATGGCGATCATGGTAAACATTTAAAACTTATCCTTTCGTTTAGTGGCGCCTACCTTTTTGCTATCACGGTATTACATTTAATACCCGATGCTTACCATGGCGGCGATAATATGGTTGGCATATTTATATTAGGCGGCTTTTTGTTCCAGATCATTTTAGAACAATTTTCGGATGGGATAGAACACGGGCATATCCATAAACCCCATGGCGATCATTTCCATTTTCCGTTCGCTATACTCATTAGCCTTTGCTTGCATGCTTTTTTGGAAGGAATGCCCCTTGCGCAGGGTTACCAAAATCAGTTAGTGTTTGGGATTGGATTGCACCATATACCGGCCGCTTTTGCTTTGGCGAGTGTGATGCTGGCTAACAAGGTATCTAAAAACAGCATGGTGTTCTTTTTATTCCTTTTCGCGATAATGGCACCTGCGGGGTACTTTTTTAGCGATGCTTTGAGCCACGGTGTTGTGGGTAATTTACAAATGTATTTTAACCGGATTATGGGTATTGTGATAGGTATATTTTTACATATTTCTACTACGATATTGTTTGAATCTACCGAGGATCATAAGTTTAATTTGAAGAAGTTGCTGGTGGTTTTGGCGGGGATCAGTATTCCGTTAGGGTTATTTTTAATAGAACTTTAAGTTATTTGCATCGTTCATCATTACGATATTAAACTTTTCTGCCGAAGGCAACAGCTTTATTTTGCCGGATAAGGTTTGTAAAAAAGCATTTAAAGGTTGTACAACAAAAGGCATCCAACCGGCAGTAATGTATTTTACTTTATTGTTGTAATACAGTTCGATGATATGATCGGTAACATCTATGTTCCGGTCACCCTTTTCAGGAAGTTTATCAAATTCAGATATCTTTAAAATATCCATTAACTGTTTCATCAAGGTTTTAGATACAGTTGCCGTAAAGTATTCGTCATTTGATTCCGGCAGCGATGCGGTATTCATACCCAAAGCGCCCCGGTATTGCCTCTTTTCTTTAAACATCCTCAACTTCCCGTCCATACCCAATTCATAAATTGTTGTCCGTACCGCAGGATAGCCTCCTTTTATCTTGTAGATTATCTTCTCGGCTTTAATGGTATCTGTTGCTACTTCATGGATTTCTTTAAATACGTATTTCTCTTGTTTTAAACTTGTTACCGATTCCATAAAACTAACAGCCATCGTATTTGCGGGCATTAGTATAAGTTTATCTTTTGACGAAGTGTCTATTAAAAAAACAGTTCCTGATGGCGAAAAGTACTGCCCACTCAAATACAGTTTATTACCTGTTAACTGATAATATCCTGACTGGGTACTGTAAATTGCCTTAATTTTTCCGTGGGTCTTTGTGTCTAAAACATGTTCAACAAGACTTTGGAAAAAAATAACATTCCCGGTATCGCCTTTAAGATAGAGCTTATTATCACCTACCCATAACTTCTGCAAGGCGGGTGTTTGGGCTTTGGCAGCGATAATAAAAAAGAAGAGTAAAAAACTAAATAAGGTTTTCATGGCTATAGCTATTTGAACCACATGATGCAGGTAAATATACTATTCCATAAAATTATTTGATTACGATTGTCAGCCAAAAACTTTATCCCTGAAGCTTTCATCTCAAGTCATCCTCTCATCTTATCCAACAGCGCGCTTAACTGGCCTGCTTCTTCGTCGGTGAGGTTGTCTTTGAGGTAATCTTTGGCTTTGTATTCGTGATCCATTTTGGCGAGGATCTCGAGGCCCTGATCGCTGATGCGGATATCTACGGCACGGCGGTCTTTGTTGTTGGTACAGCGGCTTACCAGGCCTTTTTGAACCAAACGATCTACAATGCGGGATGCATCCGACATTTTATCTATCATGCGTTCTTTCAACAAATTTACAGTTGCCGGTTTTGGGTATTGGCCACGTAAAATGCGGAGTACGTTAAATTGCTGATTGGTGATGTTATACTTTTCAAACTGCCCGCGCACACGGTTGCCTAACCACCCGTGGGTAAAAAACAGGTTAACGGTTACACGGTGGTAATTATCGTCAAACTTGTCGCTTTGTATTTCTTTATCGATCTGCATAGGCTGTTCAAATATCTGCAAAAAAAATTAAATGCCCTAACCCTTAACCCCTTAAAGGGGGAACAAGAGTTATTTATGCCCTTTACCGGGTCTCATCTTTATTAGTTTCCCCTTCAGGGGATGGAAGGGGCTCTCCCCTATAACCCCATGGACAATGCAGGCACTGGTTTTTACAACAATAACCACGTTTTAGATGATAAGTTTCGGTGAAAACGAAATTACCATCATCGTTAATGTAATAATCTATGCCTTTAACCAAACTCATTTTAATAGTTTCACTTCTATTTTATCTGCAAAGTAACGTTTTAAATGGGCACCGTCGCCGTGCAGGGTCCAGATCTGGGTGGGTTGGGTGTGCTCAATGCATTGGAGGATATCGTTCCAGTCCACATGATCGGATATGAATAAGGTATCCTGCTCATTTACCTGGAGGTTTTTCCAGCCGGAAGCGAAGATGCGCTTCACTCCTTTCGCGTGGAAATAGCTATCGAAGGTAAACGGTGGTACAATGTAGATAAACTCGTTTTGCACTTTCATCAGTTTACGGCCATACATTTGGTATTTGCCTAAGTGGTAGCCAAATTTTTCGTATATGGCGTTAAGTGGCATTATTTTGTGGTGAATGAGGATCGTTTTCTGCGGGCAATGATCGCTGATCAATTTGATCAATCGCTGGCTTTTACCCAGGGCATATGCGCCTAACAGGATATTGCTTTTAATATTGTTGAGCTTTTTGATCTCTTCTACCACATCGGGGTGCTGGGTATCGGGATGGGCGAAGGTGCTTTCGGTGATCAATACATCGGCTTTAGCCCACTGGATGGGTTCGCAGGTGGCATCGGGTTGCACCTTATAATCGCCGGTGTAAAGGTATTTTACGCCTTGGTACTCCATTAATATTTGTGCCGAGCCTAAGATATGGCCAGCTGATATAAAGGTAACACATACCTTCCCTATAGTAAATGGCTGGTTGAACGCGGTGTAATGGAATGTTTTAGCGGCCCCTTTGCCAATACGCAATTGCATAAAAGCGGCTGTAGCTTCGGTACAATAAACGTTAGCGCTGCCACCTATGGCATGATCGCCGTGCGCGTGGGATATGACGGATTGGGTTACCGGGAGCTTGGGATCGAGGTAGAAATCGCCGTAAGGGCAGTATAATCCATTCTCGTTAAAGACAATAAAATCGGCCAGTATCATATCGTTTGCGAAAGCTTGAGGAACTCACGGTGCAAATCTAAAACCTGCGGAAGTACCAGTTGGGTATCGTCGTTTTTGATCACATAATCGGCCATATCGAGTTTCTTTTTATCGGGATATTGTTTTGAGTTGCGGGCTTCGAATTCGGCTTTGGTGATGTTATCCCGTTTTAGAACGCGATCCATTCTTATTTCTAAAGGGGCATAAACCATGATGCTTTTGTTACAGAGTTTGTAGGAATTGCTCTCGAACAATAAAGCGGCTTCTTTTAGAATATAGGGCACATCGCCGATTTTTTTGAGCCAATTATCAAACGCGCGGAAAGTTGCCGGGTGGGCTATGGCGTTCAGTTTAGCTAATTCCCGTTCGTCATTAAACACTATTTTGGCGATGTATTTGCGGTTAAGGGAACCATTTTCCAGATAGGAATCTTTACCGAAGGTTGATTTGATAGCTTCGATGAGTATAGGGTCGTCGGTCATGACACGCTTGGCATGGTCGTCCGCGTAAAATACGGGGATGCCCAATACCTCAAATACTTTGCTGATGGTGCTTTTGCCGCTACCTATACCGCCTGTGATACCTATTTTTAACATGTTATTCTTTCACTATAAAATCCAGGTTTTGAGGTTCTGTTTTCACCAGTTTGCAATAAGGCGGGAAAACGGTAACCTTTACCGGGAGTTGGTTTAAGCCTCCATCCTGCCAAAGGCTCAAATCGGCAACGGCCTCAAAAGCATGCTCGTCTGTAACCGAGTATTTGCTTAATGCTACGGTAAAGGTAATTTTAACCTTTTGCGGAAACATTTTTACGCTATAATAGCTTTTGTTGTTAATGAGCTTTACGGGTACTTCCACCGTTTTTTCGGTAAACTCGCTTATGGGTACATGCACTCTTACGGCTTTAGGGAAAATACTCATGTTTGATTCGGGAACTGCCTGCAGGCGCACTGTTTGGTCTATAGGGTTTTCCACATCATGGGCCGTGAGCGAGTCGGTTTTCCAGAACTTAATTTTATCAATGGTTTCGGCAGGACCGCTTATGGTAACGTAGTTGGGGTTGAGCGTAATATCATCCGATAAAATAAACTGCCGTTTGTAATCAAACTTATATTGCAATTGTACGGGCACCCGTTTTACAGCCCGCGACGAGAAATCAAAATACAAGGTATCGGGATTGAAGGATACGATTTGCTGGTTGGCGGCGCGTTTCTCGTTAAAGGCCTTGAGCTGCAAACTCAATACTACATAATTGCGGTTATCCAATGTTTTGAGGTTAACGGAGATACGGTGATCATCCATATTCATTTTGGAGAACAGCATATTCCAGCCGTTACCCTGCACTTTGGCTTCAACGGTATCTGATTGTAAGGATTTGAACGAGCGCCTTAAAGGCGGGTTGGTAAAGCTTACAATGGTTTTAACAGTATAGGTGTACTGGTTAGACAATATGGTTAAAACCCAGGCACCAAAAGCCAACAAAAGGCACGTAAAAAATACGGATAAGCGCCTTTGTTCGTTTTTAGATAGTTTGATTATTGCCATATTGCCTGTAGCCAAATTTAGGAAGAAGATGTGAGTATTGAGAACTTTTGTGAGTGGTGAGTAGTGAATTGTGAGTGGTGAGTAGTGAATAATGAGATAAAAGCATACCGCCATTAGAACGTTCTGCTCCGTATGCATGGGTTGCTTTTCTACGTGCGGTTGCCACGCTATCGCTCGCAATGACACAGTTATATATTAAATGACACGGTTATATTAAAAGCACAGTTATATAATAGAAGCAGAAAAGCCCCTTGACGGGGCTTTTGATTGTTTATATCCTTTAAACAGATATTAAGCTTTTGTTGCCGCGTTTAGGGCTTTTGAGGCTTCTAATGAGATGGCGGCTTTATCGAATTTGATATTTACGCCTTTATCTACATCAATAACAACGAATGCATCGCTGATATCGACAATTTTGCCGTGGATACCGGCAGTGGTTACTACCTTATCTCCTTTTTTTAGTTCTTCAACGTATTTTTTCTGATCCTTTTGTTTTTTGATCTGCGGGCGGATCATGAAAAAGTAGAATACCAGGAATATCAAGCCGAACATGATATACTGTGTATATTGTTGGCTCAGGCCTCCTATTTGTAATAAAGTGTTAATTGTCATTTGTTTATTTAAAAATGTGTGTTACTTTTTTGCTGCATCTGTTGCAGGTACTACAACCTCGCCAATAAGGTGAGCTAATGTTGATGATGGTATGGTGTTGCTGGTTACGGTTATCAATTTATCCTGCAAGCCTGATTTGCCTGTGCTGTTAAAGGTTACTTTAATTACGCCGCTATCACCCGGTTTAACGGGCTCTTTTGGCCACTCGGGCGTGGTGCAACCGCATGATGCTACCGCGTTGCTAATGATTAAAGGCGTTTTACCTGTGTTGGTGAACTTAAAATCGTACGATACCTTATCGCCTTGTTTTATTTTGCCAAAGTTGTAGCTATCCTTATCAAACTTCAGTATTGGCGCCGCGGCTATTTCTGCCGCGCTTGGTGCAGTTGCGGTAATAGGCGTTGCACCCGGAGCGGTTGTTGTTGTAGCCGCTGTTGACTGTGTGGTTTCTGATTTCTTAGCTGTTTGGTTACAGGCTGCCAGCATACCTAATGCTACTATGCCTAAAAATACTCTTTTCATGGTTGTAATTGTGATTATTCCATTAATCCCCTGCCGGTTTTTTTGATCTTCCCTTCGGATTTTAACTCGGCTAAAATTTTGTCTAATATACCGTTTATAAACGAATTACTCTTTGGTGTGCTAAATTCCTTCGAAATTTCGAGGTACTCATTAATGGTTACCTTAACGGGGATGGAATGGAAGTACATAAACTCGCAAATAGCCATTTTCATCAACAGCGTATCCATCATGGCTATACGCTCGGGCTCCCAATTTTGGGTTTTGGCGGTTATCATTTCCTGGAAAGCCGCATCGTGGCGGATAGTTAGCTGGAACAGGCTCACAATGTATTCGCGGTCTTCTTCCCAGTTCACTACGGTTTCGGCAAGCTTGTTTTTCTCGGGCTCCTCGTAAGCGAAGTTTTTAAATGTCTTCGCGATAAGCGCCTGTAAAACATCCCTGTCAACCGGCCAGTAGATGAACTTATCTTCGAAAACCTGCTCGGCTAATGACGATTTGAGGATCACCTTTTTGAAGATGAATTTGATGATATCCTTATCAGAATGAACGGTATCGTCGGTTTTTTCTAAGTAAGCCGCGTACTCGGTTGAGTTTTTAAGCGTGGCGAATAGTGATTTGGTTAGTTCAGGATCAAACGTCCACTCCACTTTGTATTTTTTAGCCGAAACCAAAAAATCCTTATTGTTATCAAGCGATTTGATGAAAGTGTTGGACAATATCTTGAGGTTGGCGTTTAGATCGGCCTCGGTTGGGCGGTGTTTGGCGGCGCGGCCAATAGCGTCGGTATCTGCGTATTGAACTACTTCGTTAATGAGTGAAAGCATCCAAATGTACATCTCGTGTACACTATCTACACTTTGAATCATAGACTTCTCGTATAAGCGGAGATCCTTTTTATCAGATTGATAATAAGCATACAATGACTGTAATACTTTTACGCGCAGGTGCCTTCTGTTTAGCATGTGATAAGAACGTTTTGTTGACAAACAAGTTTGCCAACGGGGTTAAAATTTATAAATTATTAGTATGATGTTTTAATCTTTTTAATATCGGCAATCCGTTTTTCGGCAATTTTGTTGGCTGCTTCTACGGTTGGTATGTTTTCGGCTTTTGATAGTTTGAGCACGTTGCGTATAGCATCGTAAATATTCTCGGTTAGCTGCATGGTGCGTTTTTTGTTGAACCCTGCAATCTCCGAATACAGGTTGATCAGCCCCCCCGCGTTAATTACATAATCCGGAGCATACAGTATACCTTTATCCAGCAACATTTTACCGTGTAGTTGGTCGTCCTCTAACTGGCTATTTGCAGAGCCGGCCACTATAGCGCATTTTAACTGACCAATTGTTTTGGTATTTAGCGTTGCACCTAAAGCGCAGGGCGCGTAAATATCAACGTCCAAATCAAATATATTGTTGTGGGCTATGGGTTCGGCACCGTATTTTTTGGCTACCTGGCGCAATCTGTCTTCGTCAATATCACTTACATAAACCTTGGCATTCTCTTCGCGCAGCAGTTTCACCAGGTTTTCGCCAACATGGCCCGTGCCTTGTACCACTACCGATTTTCCCGCAAGGTTATCGTTACCATAAAGCTCTTTTAAGCAACCTTTAATGCCCATGTAAACGCCGCGAGCGGCTACAGGTGTAGGGTCGCCGCTGCCGCCTATGCTTTCCGGCACACCGGTAACATGTTGGGTTTCCATCCGGATGTATTCCATATCGCGGGTATTGGTGCCCACATCTTCGGCGGTAATGTATTCGCCGTTAAGGTTTTTGATGAATTTGCCATACATCCGCAACAGCGCCTCGTTTTTATCCTTGTGCGAATCGCCGATGATAACGGTTGAGCCGCCACCTAAGTTTAAGCCCGAAATAGCCGCCTTATAGGTCATGCTTCGCGATAAGCGCAAAACATCGCGCAAAGCATCCCCTTCTGACCGGTAGGGCCACATACGTGTACCACCCAGGGCAGGGCCCAATGTAGTATCGTGAATGGCTATGATGGCTTTTAGTCCGGTGGCTTCGTCGTTGCAGTACACTACCTTTTGATGACCAAACACACTAAGCTGGTCAAATACAGATGTTGTATTATTGGGAGTTTGCGCTGACATGTTTGACAAGTAGGTACAGTGATAAGCTGCAAAAGTAGCTATTGTTTTTTAATTAAGCAGGATTAATGTTAAATATTGAGATTGCTAACATCAGGAAGAAAAATTGTAGATTTATAACATGAAGCACATCGCCCGTTATGGTTTATTACTGATTGGGATATTATTTACCCTTGTGAGTTGTACAAACAACAAAAAAGTAAATGCCGTACAAACCGAAACCGTTAAACCCGACACTGCAGATAAAAACTTCGATACATTCTTTACCCGGTTTGAAACCGATTCAGTATTCCAGCTTTCGCGAATTTCGTTTCCTATAAAAAAGACGATTTTAGAGGATGATACCACCAAAACCGTGAATGAGATAAAGCGCAATGACTGGAAATATCATAACATTCTTACCGATAAATCTGAAAAGTACATCATTGATAAAATTAAAGTGAACCAATCCGAATATAAAACCGCTATTTCCATCGAAGATACCGGCGTACATATTGAATATAACTTTGTAAACAAGGATGGAAAGTGGTGGCTGGTTGATATTGTGGATAACGGCGATTAATACAGGAAAATTGCTTGATTTGTTTCGATAAAGCAAATTGAGATCATCGGCGAAGCAGCAAACTATCTTAACGGGCTGGGGTGGTGAAATTGAAATGGGAATATACCTACCAATCTAAACTCAAATCTCTCCATCCGAATTCTCCAAGTTGATCAAATTAATTTTAGCTTGCCGCGAACCCGCCTTAAGTTGCTTTTCGCGCTCTATTGCATGCTGTATCCACTGGTGTTTTTCAAAATAAATCAGTTTATTACAGGCATATTTTTTAGTGAAGCCCGGGTGGATACCCTCTTTATGTTCCCAAACACGTTTTTGAATATCGCTAGTGACACTAATATAAATAACCGAATTGTTTTATATTGGTCAGCATATAAACAAAGTATTGGTGCTGGTTAATCATGATGCAAAATAATAAAAAAGAAAGATTTGTCATTGCGAGGTACGAAGCAATCGCACGGAGGCAGAGCGGACATGTGTATTCGCCCTGTATATCAGTGGCAAGACTATACTATGATATATAATTGTTTTGGTTTATCAGGTTATTTTGGTTATTAACTAATTGATTATTAATAATTTATATTGATTTTAATTTAAAAATTGATTCGAATTTTGTACCTTTGTATTTCTTGATGCTACGCCTGTAGCATCTATTTGGTCCCACCTAAAAAATAAGATTATGAGCCTACAAATGGACATTTTAGAGAACAACTTAACTGACCAGCAAAAGCGCTTTTGCGATGAGTACCTGGTAAGTTTTAACGCTTACCGCTCGGCTGTTTGTGCCGGTTATAGTATGAACACGGCCCGCAAGGCTGAACTTTTGCACCTGCCTAAAATACAAGCCTACCTTAAAGCTGGTATGGCTAAAAATGCAGAACGGCTACAAGTTAGCCATGATATGATTTTACGTGAACTGGCTAAAATCGCTTTTAGCAATATGGGCAATTATTATGATGATACTGCTACTTTAAAACCCATGAGTTTACTAACGAGCGATGAAAAAGCGGCTATCAGCCATTACCAGATCATGGATTCGACTGACGAGTATGGTAACCGGGTTGGTGAGTTGAGCCGGATAAAACTGCATAATAAGATGAGCGCTTTGGATAAGATAGCCAGGCACGTGGGTTTTTATTGTGAGAAGAAAGTTGTGAGTGGTGAGTTGCCGGTTGCGAGTTTGGGGCAAGAGCCGGAAGTGGGAAGCTTGAAGCAGGAAGCTTTTGTTGAGGAGGCTCAGGAATCAAGAACCAAGAATCAGGACGAAGAGAGCTTTGTGGTGAATAATGAGGGAGAGCTTGTTAACGAAGCTGTTGTAGAAGAAACTGTAATTCGTGCCGAGTTGAACGGTACATCCGCAACGACGGAAAAAATCCTTACAATATCCCCCCTGAGTAGAGAAGCAAGAATTAAGAATCAGGAATCAAGAGAAAAGAAATATGCTGTTGTGAGTTCGCGCGGGAGTTATTCTTTTAAAAGCGCGGCCGGGTGATGGTGGATGTGGTAAAGATTTGATAATTTAAAAAGTTGTTAAAGCTTTATTTAAGAGCATAGCGGGTGGTATGCGTCAGAGGACACACCCCTCCACCCCTCTCAAGAGGGGAATCGCACGGGGCCAGCGCTTTTTTTGTGGGCAATTATTGGGAATTGATGTTCGTGGTAATCCCGGTGACGGATATGTCATTTTTCAAATTCAATCCTTCAATCATTCAGTCCTTCAATCATTAACTATTACATTTGCAATAATGAAGCACCTGGCTTACCTCAATAAGTTTTTATACAAATACCGCTGGCATTTAATACCGGGGATCATATTTGTTACCATATCCAACATTTTTGGTATCATCCCGGCGCAGATCATCCGTATCGCTTTCAATTTAGTTACCGAAAACATCAGCACCTACCAGCTGGTTAACGGCTTTGAGCAGCAGCATATGGTGTACAGCATTTTTGGTTCAAGCTTATTGTTCTTTGGTAGTTTGGTGTTGGTTCTGGCTTTATTACGCGGCTTATTCGTGTTTTTTATGCGGCAAACCATTATCCTCATGTCGCGCCATATTGAGTACGATTTGAAGAACGAGATCTACAGCCATTATCAAGACTTGTCGCTCGCCTTCTTCCGCCGCCATAACACCGGCGATTTAATGAACCGCGTTACCGAAGATGTGAGCCGTGTGCGCATGTATTTGGGCCCCGCCATTATGTATGCCGTTAATACGGTTACGCTTTTTATGATAGCCATTTACTTTATGGTTAGCGTTAATTTAAGGCTGGCCATACTTTCGCTGCTGCCGATGCCGGTTTTGGCGCTGATGATATATTACGTGAACAACATTATTGAAAGCCGTAGCGAGGGTATTCAAAGGCGATTGTCTGATCTGTCGAGCTTTGTGCAGGAGAATTTTTCGGGCATCAGGGTGATCAAATCATACGTGCGCGAGAGTTTTGTGCGCGAAAGCTTTTCCCGCGAAAGCGATGCCTATAAAAAGCAATCGATGGATCTGGTGCAGGTACAGGCTTTGTTTTTCCCCCTTATGCTATTGCTGGTGGGCATGAGCACCATTATCACCATTTATATTGGCGGTGTTGAGGTAATGAAGGGTAACATTACACCCGGTAATATTGCCGAGTTTATTGTGTATTTAGGGCTGTTAACCTTCCCGGTGATGAGTTTAGGCTGGGTAAGCTCCTTAGTACAAAGGGCGGCCGCATCGCAAAAGCGGATCAACGAGTTTTTGCACCAGAAGCCCGAGATCCAATCACCAAGCTATATTAAACAGGATATTCGGGGCCGCATAGCATTTAACCATGTAACTTTTGATTATCCCGATACAGGCATTAAAGCGCTGGATGATGTATCCTTTACCGCCGAACCGGGCCAACTGGTGGCTATTATCGGTCGCACAGGTTCGGGTAAATCAACCATAGCCAATTTAATAATGCGCATGTACGATGTTACCGGCGGCGAGATTTTGGTTGATGGTAAGCCTATCCAAACCCTAAACCTCAACAGCTACCGCTCGCAAATTGGTTTTGTACCGCAGGAAGTGTTCTTGTTTTCGGATACGATAGCCCGGAATATCGCTTTCAGCGCCGATGTACTGGATATGCCAACGGTTGAGCAGGCGGCAAAAGATTCGGCCGTTTACAGCAATATTATGGAGTTTGAAAAAGGCTTTGAAACCATGATAGGCGAACGTGGTATCACCTTATCGGGCGGACAAAAACAGCGGGTATCCATAGCCCGGGCCATTGTAAAGCAACCACAGGTTTTAATATTCGACGATTGCCTATCAGCCGTAGATACCAAAACCGAAGAAGAGATATTAAATAACCTGGGCCGCAGCATGCAGGGCAAAACCAGCATCATTATAGCGCACCGCATATCAACCATCAAAAACGCCGATAAGATTCTGGTGCTCAATCAGGGCAAGATTTTGGAACAAGGCACCCATACCGAGCTCATGGCCAATAAAGCCGCCTATTTTGAGCTGTACGAAAAGCAATTGCTGGAGGAGCAGGAAGAAACCCAGGTAGATTAATCATCATTCCCGGCAGCATAAAAAGGGCAGGCATCGCGCTATTCCCTCCAACGTAAGTGTGCGCAGGGAGGGGTTTATGTAACAGGCGTTTAAGCCATTATTACATTTGTAATACCTCCAAATAACATATAAATTGCAAATATTTTATATAAAAATGCATTATAATGTAAAATTTGTATTTGTACTTTCAAAAAATATCTATATTTATCCCAAGCAAACTAAACAAGACAATTAAATAAGATGGGAGATTTTGATAACAGGGAGCGCGAAGAGGTATTTTCGAAAAAGGTAAGAGCTGGGAAAAGGACTTATTTTTTTGACGTAAAAGCCACCAGATCAAACGATTACTACATTACGGTAACCGAAAGTAAAAAACGTTTGGAAGATGGTGTTTTTATTAAACACAAAATATTTTTATACAAAGAAGACTTTGAAAAATTTGCTGAAGGTTTGAAAGATACCATCGACTACATCAAATCAAACCAGGAAGTTATTGAAAAACGCTACGAATACAGCGAAACACCCGAAGCCGTTAAGGTAGACGACGATTTTTCGTTCGAGATATAAGTTAAACAAATAAACCTTGCCAAATGGCAGGGTCTTTTTTGTTTTAAGGTTATTCTGGTTATTAAAGCAATTATATACACTACCTGATTGCAGGGTGATAGTTTTGCAAATTATCCAGGTTGATCAACACCGTTTTACCATTTAGATAGCCTCGTATATTAATGCTATCTGCAAATTTCAGTGAATCTAACTGAGGGTAAGCTGAATCTAAACGGGCTAATTTTAACAATTTATAATTGCCTCCTTCTGACCCAATTGCTATATTTTCTACTATTAGCATAGCACTTTCTTCTTCCGGCACTTCTAACACTCTATAAAAAGCATCTGTTTTAGCTTTAGTAGTGTATACATTGCCCGAATGTACTTTATCTATTTTTAAGTAGATGTTTCTTTGAAATTCTGCAATACTATCCGAATAGCTTTTGATATGATTGGCTGATACTCTTGTCGGAGTTTCATGTGAACCACACCGGCACAGCAGTATACAAACTAATATCAGGTTCAGCTTTTTCATTGATTTTGAATTACAGCATCACCCCCCGCATCAATGTAACTGCTATGGTAAAGTAGATGATCAACCCCGTAACATCAACCAGAGTAGCCACAAACGGCGCCGATGATGTAGCCGGATCGGCTCCCAGTTTCTTCAACAGCAAGGGCAGCATTGAACCCGCGAGCGAGCCCCAAAGCACCACGCCAACTAAGGCGATACCCACGGTTAAGCCTACCAATATCCAATGCGGGCCGTAAATATCACTAAACAACGTCCAGGCATAAATGCGCATAAAACCAATAATGCCGAGTGTTAAACCCAGTAGCAAGCCCGATACGATCTCGCGCCGCATAACCCGCCACCAATCGGCAACAGTAACCTCGCCCAAAGCCATAGCCTGGATAATAAGCGTTGACGCCTGCGAACCACTATTACCCCCACTTGATATAATGAGCGGTACAAACAGCGCCAGCACAACCGCTTTAGCTATCTGGGCCTCAAAAAAGCCCATCGCGGTAGCGGTAAGCATCTCGCCCAAAAACAGGATGATGAGCCACCCTACCCGCTTTTTAACCAGCTTAAGTAAGGGCATATCCATGTAAGGTTCGTCGAGCGCTTCGGTACCCCCTATTTTCTGGATATCTTCGGTGTACTCTTCGTTAGCTATCCATAAAATATCATCTACGGTTACAATACCAAGCAATATGTTATTATCATCGGTAACGGGCAAAGCCGTCCGGTTATTCATCCTGAACACGTTGATGGCTTCTTCCTGCGGGTCGTTCACATTCAATGCAATCAGGCGGTTATCCATCAGCGCGCTTATCTTCGTTTCGGGCTCAACCAATAGAATGTCCCGTATCCTGATATCGTCAACCAAAACACCGCTGCTATCAATCACATACAGCACATCAATGGTTTCGGAGTTCTTGCCGTATTTGCGCAGGTGCGCCAGTACGCGGTTCACATCCCATGTTTTTTTAACCGTCACGTAATCGGGCGTCATCAAACGGCCCACGCTATCTTCCTTGTAACCCAAAAGCATTAAAGCCTCTTTGCGGTCTTCGGCAGATAGTTGCAGTATCATGGCTTTAACGGTATCGCCATGCAGTTCGCTAAACAACGATGTACGGTCATCGGGTGGAAGCTCCTTAACAATTTCGGCAATTTTGGTGCCGGGCAGCTTCTTAATAATGCGCTCCTGGGTAGGGAAATCCAGTATCCTGAACACATTTACCGCGCGTTTAAGCGATAGGCTATCAATAAACCTGGGGCCATACTCCGGAAGATCGTCTATCAGTTGTTCAACATCCGATATATTAAGGTTGTTAAGGTATTCCTGCAGCTTAATATCATCTTTTTGCTCCAGTAATAATTCTATCTGTTCAACCATTTCTTCCATAAAAGCGCCCCCTGTGTTACATATTTAACAATCCTGTTTATTTTTAATCCGGCCGCTAAAATCGTTTAATTTTTCAAATTGTAAGGCCATTTTTTATATTATCTTTGCGCGAAAATTAATTGGCGCTTTGAGAGGGGTTCATAGTTAATGGATCATAGTTCATGGTGTTAGAAAGAACATTAATTATCATTGTTCATAGTAATGGCGGTATGGAGCTTTGCTTCTTACCATGAACCATCAGCTATGAACCATGTACCAAAAAAAGACTAATAAATGGGATTACAGTGTGGTATAGTAGGTTTGCCAAATGTGGGTAAATCAACACTTTTTAATTGCTTATCAAACGCCAAGGCGCAAGCGGCTAACTTTCCTTTTTGCACCATTGAGCCCAATGTGGGCGTTATTACCGTTCCGGATGAGCGCATAACCAAGCTTGCCGAACTGGTTAACCCGCAACGCATTGTGCCTAACGTTATCGAAATTGTCGATATCGCCGGTTTAGTTAAAGGCGCCAGCAAAGGCGAAGGTTTAGGTAACCAGTTTTTAGGCAATATCCGCGCTACAAACGCCATCATTCACGTTTTACGTTGTTTTGATGATGATAACGTGATCCACGTTGATGGCTCGGTCGATCCGATCCGCGATAAAGAGATCATTGATACAGAGCTTCAATTAAAAGATCTGGACTCAATAGAAAAAAAACTCCAAAAGGTTGAAAAAGGTGCCAAAACAGGCGATAAAGAGGCTAAAAAAACCTTCGAGGTTTTAAGCATCTATCGTAACCATTTACTGGAAGGTAAATCGGCCCGCACCGCCCCCATCGCCGAAGGCGACGAGGAATACATTGCCGACCTATGGCTGTTAACCGCCAAACCGGTAATGTACGTTTGTAACGTTGAAGAAAAATCGGTTAATACCGGAAACGCTTACGTAGATAAAGTTAAGGCCGCTGTAAAAGATGAGAACGCGCAAGTGCTGATCATCTCGGCCCAAATAGAATCCGAAATTGCACAACTGGAATCATACGACGAGCGCCAGATGTTCTTAGATGATTTAGGCTTAACCGAATCGGGCGTAACCCAACTAATTAAAGCCGCTTACAAACTATTAAACCTGGCCACCTACTTCACCGCAGGCGTACAGGAAGTTCGCGCATGGACCATCACCGCGGGTTTCACAGCCCCACAAGCGGCAGGCGTTATCCATACCGACTTTGAAAAAGGCTTCATCCGCGCCGAAGTGATCAAATACGACGACTACATCAAATACAAAACAGAAGCCGCCTGTAAAGAAAACGGCAAACTAAGCGTTGAAGGTAAAACCTATATCGTGCAGGATGGTGACATTATGCACTTTAGGTTTAACGTGTAAGGAGAGTCAAGAGTCAAGAATTAAGACTCAGGAATCAGGACAAAACATTCACTCTTGATTCTTGAGTCTTGCATCCTGATTCTAATCGGCTATATTTGCAGCACAATGCACCCGTAGTTCAACGGATAGAATTTAAGATTCCGATTCTTAAGATAAAGGTTCGATTCCTTTCGAGTGCACAAAGCGGGTAACCCATAGTTACCCGCTTTTTATATAAATACCGTTATGGTTTAACCTCAAACATAACCGTATCTGTTCCTTCTTTTTCTGCTTCCTTCAGTTCTATGCAGAATTCTATATGGTCTTCTTTGCGTTTTTTAGGAGGTATTGGCACCGCGCCAAATATCCCTATACCAAAAGAGGCCAGGGCAACAAACATAACAATGCCCGATAGCCTCAATAACCTTCTGAGCTTTTCCATGTACCATAGTTTAAGGCATATCTTTTACCGGATATTATCCCGCTATACGCCTGTTAATAAAATTTGTGTACTCCGCTTACGCGAAAAAAAGGGGGAGCTTATTAGCTCAGAATTAAGATACGATCGCTATCGTTTTCGGTGGGGATAGTTGTAAGCCGCATATAAACGCGGGTAAATGTATTGTGGATAGCTATTCGCGCATGCAATACAATGCCGATTCTCGCTTGCTTAGTATGTAAATGGCTTAAACTTAGAATGCTGTTATTATCAAACAGACCGGTTAAAACAGGCCTCTCAAACTTAGTACAAGCCTGTTTATAACTAACACCCTTGATCTGCCCGGCTTTTAACCCAAGTACCCATTCGCTTTGGGTAGCAACTTGTTTGGTTTGATTAGAAACCGCCGTCGCCGAAAAGCTCAAAAAGCTCAACACCAAAACCGTTAATATTAACGATTTGCGGAAAGCCTTTTTTAACATTGGGTAACAGCTGTTATTCATCACAATAAATATACGGTTCTTTTTATATTACCGCCTGCTTACATTATATATTGCCCGCTATCCAGGCATTAAACTCTTCAACTGTAAAAAACAACCAATCAGGCTTTAAAGCTAACAATTCACCGGCATTGGTAGTACTTGCCCATGCTGCGGCCGCTATCGGGATGCCAACCTCTTTGCAAGCCTTAATATCACTTGGCGCTTTGTCAATACTGCTCTCAGCTATTCTTCAATTAATAGTATATTTATTTATGGAATAAATGATGATGTTACATCATGGATAAAATTAACCAACGCAATGATGAAAACCATATCCAAATTAGCAGTAACAGCATTAATGCTCATAATCAGTATCCATACAACATCAGCACAAAAAACTGACCTGTCAAATAACAATTGCCAAAACACCATCGGCTATTCCATCAGTGAATATGGGCAAAATGGCAAAACACGTTTGGCAGCCACCAAAGGCAACAATTTTAACATCATTGTATCTCCCGCAATCAAACCTGTAAACTTTGTATCCTCTATAGAACAATACTACCGTTCGCAAGCACGCCAGGTAGATACAAGCATTTTTTACCTGATAAAAAGCAACTGGAAAAAATTATCTCCCACTCAAAAATTGGATGTAATAGAAAAAGAAAAAACCGAATATGAATTACGTGCCAATGCCGCGCATAAAGCCAATAACACTAACCACCAGCTAATTTACATGGTCAACAACACAGATCATGATGTTGCGCTGCAAATGCAGGATTATAATTTTATAGGCGTATTAGAAGCCAAAATTACCGAAAGCACTTGGCGATCTGTTCAATACATCATGTTCAGCAAATGTGGCAACAGCTACGTATTAAAACACATCGCGCCCGATAGCACGGCATACTTTATCACCCCCATACCTACCGGAAACTACAAAACCACACTCCGTTACAAAATATTAGGTAAAGATAATTTTTACTACAGTAACAAATTTGAAGGCAACATCACCTATTGCGATTTGTACGATACCAAACACACCCCAATCGAAAAATTGGAAACCTACAAAAAATACTATATAGATTAAATAAAAAATGCCCCCGGTTTTCACCGGGAGCATTCACATCTTATTCAATAATTTACAAAGTATACATCCCGCCGTCGGCTATCAACTCTGCTCCCAGCACAAACGACGAATCGTCTGATGCGAAGAAAGCGGCTATCTTGGCAATCTCTTCGGCATTACCAAAGCGGCCTATAGGTATCTGCTTGTTCAGTTGCGCGCCCATACCTTCCAACTGTTCCTGACTGATGCCCAATTTTTCGCTGCTGTGCAACGGCGTACCCACCGGACCAGGACTTATTGCGTTTACACGGATCCTGCGTGGCAGCAACTCTGCCGATAAGTTTTTGATAAGTGATAGCAAGGCCGCCTTACTTGCCGCGTAAACACTGGCACCGGCCATGCCAATGTGTGCGTTAATAGAGGTATTGAATATAATAGAACCGCCATCATTAACTAAAGGCAATAGGTTTTGCAAAGTAAAATAAGCGCCTTTGAAGTTAACGCCCATAATTTCGTCAAACATTTCCTCGGTCATACCTTCAAGCGAGTTAAATTTCCCTACACCCGCGTTAATGAATATGATATCAATATTTGGTGTTAAAGACTTTACGTTTTCAGCCAGTTGTTTGATATGGGCCATATCCCCACTGTCAGATACTATCCCTTTTGCATTTTCACCTAATTGGGCAACTGCTTCATCAACCGATTTTTGGTTACGGCCTGTGATAATTACTTTGGCGCCACGGGCTATAAATTCTTGCGCGGTGGCCAAACCAATACCGCTGTTTCCACCTGTTATAATTGCTGTTTTTCCTGTTAAAGTTTTCATTATATTTGTTTTGATGGGTCAAATAAACGCACAATCAATTACCTCCACAATAAGACACCATTTAGTGCGCGACGCACTTTTTGGTATGTTTTGTGAGATTTTTATTTAAAGCGCATCAGCCATTTTATATATGACAGAAAAAAGACAGAGAGATTTTTCATGTGCGATGGAAGCTTCATTAAGTGTGATAAGCGGCAAATGGAAAATGAAGATGTTAAACCGCTTGTTAAGGGGCACCAAACGCTACAGCGACCTTAAACGCAGCCTGCCCGGCATTACCGAAAAGATGCTCACCCAACAATTACGCGAGTTAGAAGAAGATAAGATCATAACCCGGAAAGTTTACCCTGTAGTACCGCCACGCGTTGAATACACCTGCACCCAGTTAGGCGAAGAGTTAACACAGATATTTACCGAACTTGAAAAATGGGGCAACCACTTTTTAACCGAAACCAACCCCAACAGCGATCCGGTACAGGTTGATCTTACCGAAAAAGCTTTACTGTCTTAGTATCATCATTACCTCCCTATCCCAACTGTACCTCACCCGGTGGTATTTCTTTTAGCAATCTGCTGGTAATTTTGTGCTACTGCATGCAGCGTAACTTTATATGCTACACCATACACCCTCTGCATTAAATAACATACACCGCAAGCAAATTTGACTAAATTACTTAGCTAAAAACCATCAAATGGCAGTGTTTTTAGCCTTTTAGGCATTTCTAAATAGTTTGGTATAACATTGGTTATAAACCTATTGAATTAATTAAACTGACCATATGAACACAACATTACCTTTACGATTAACCTATAATAATTCGGATATCGTTTTTTATATCCTTAGCCACAAACCATCGGTTATGGAGCAGGATATTACAGTTCAGTTTGAGGGGCAAGAGTACAAGCTTTTCAAAAACATGGGCAGGTGGCAACCACAAGATACAGCTATTGCCGATATCAGCCTGCTTAGCGCCATTGGCGATTCAATTGCCTTAAGATATAGAATATAATAAGCGAACTCTGCATACCCAATAATTTCGGGTATACAGAGCGCTTTTAGTCTTTCTTTTGGAGCAAAGGCCGCGGGTCAAACAATACTTTTATCGTATTGATCTTGCCATCTTTTAAATGGTACCAGCCACTGCTAAAAATATGTTGGCCACCCATCGCTATATCATAAAACACACTCACATCGTCACCATCGCTAAATAGGCGTTTAATGTCGTATTTCAGTTTCATATGTTCCATATCCTTGAAATACGCTTCCGCCCCATCCCGCGAACCCATTACACCTTCAAACTGCAAATCATCATCAGCGTATTGCCGGGCGGTTTTAAAATCCTCGGCATTCATAGCTTTTAAAAAAGCTGATACGGTTTCTCCTGCTGTCATTTTAATTTGATTTTATGTATTTATAAACAGGTGCGACTAATTTTTGTTGCCCATTTATTCAAATAAGCCGTAAACACTTTAACGGCCTTTTATCAAAATTGCATAATTTAGCACACGTTATGTATACCCGTAAACTATGTCTTTTTCTATCTATTTTATTGCTCACTGGGTTGAGTTTTTTTAATGCCAGCGCGCAAAAACCAAGTGCCACTGATCCAAAAACAAACAAATACAAAGGGCTACAAATTTCACGTACCGATTTGATAAACAGCTTATCTGTCGCCGACTCGCTACTGCATTTTAAACAGGTACCTAATACAAAAGGTACACCCAAATTCGCCGCGAAAGGAAGCTTTGGCGCCCGTATTGAAATTACCGGCACCGAAGATAATTTAACACTGGCCCAATGGATGGTATCGCAACCGGCCAACGGTACTTTAAGCAGACTGGCGTTTACACAGATGGCCTTTTTTATTGATCTGCTGGCCAAACAGGAAGGTGCCATGTGGTTTTTTCAGCAAGCTTTTTTGTATACTAAAACCCCCACCAGTCCCATCAGCAGTTCCACTATCATTGATGCTAACAAGCTGATGTTTACTTACTATCCCGCTAAAAAAACATTTACCATAACTGTTTCTCCACAATAATTTCCTCCTGTAAAAGAGTACCCGGTAAATCCTTATCCTCAATTTATTGAAAATATGTTTTTCCTGCTGACATAGGGTTGTCACACTGCCGCGCTAATATTGCGTCAATATAAAACCCATTACCATGCAAAAGCAATATTTAGTAACCCAGCCGCAACATTTGTTTAGTAACCCGTCAGCTATATCAACGGCATCAAACACCTTTGGTTTTACCGATGTTTTGATCTTTAAAACCAACATTCAAACCAATGGTGATCAATTCCGGATCAAAAGAACGCTCGACAGCCACCCGCTGATACAACAATGGAATATTGATCTGGAAGATATTGATTGTGTACTCCGGATAGAATCAACCCATTTAAATCATAACGACATCATTGACCTGCTTGCTAAAAACGGGTACTATTGCGAAGAATTGACGTACTAAAAAATATTTTAGCAACACAGGCAACGCCTATGGAATTCAGCACGTTATATTTATAATTGATTGTGATAAGGTTCTTGTGGTCTTTATTAATTGTGATTGAACCTGAGCGTTGTTGTTACGTTAGTAGCAACAACGTTTTTGCTTATACCGCATGCGCCACTTTAAATGGTTTTACCTCCACCGTTTCCCAAATTTTTTGGGTAATATATGGCTCCTGCTGTTTCCAGGCTTCCAGTTCTTGTTCGGTTTCAAACTGCAATACCATCATTGAGCCTATCATCCGGCCGGCATCATCCAATATAGCCCCACCCAAAATATAGTTGCCATTGGCGCGAAGTTGAACAGTGCCCGCCAAATGTAACGGGCGAACAGCCATCCGGCGATCAAGCGCGCCTTCGTCAGTATAATCGTGGCCTGTAATTAAATATTGCTTCATTAGGTCAATTTAGTACAAAACAGCTTCCATCTAACCTATCATCTATTACATTTGATTAATTAGTTAGTGTATTTATTACAATATTAAATTTTTTTCGGGATATTTGAACACTCGGACGGTTTACCCGCCTTATCAAACCAAGAATATACGACAAGAATAGACTAAATGAAGCATAATTTACATCAGGAATTTCAAAAGACATACGGCAAAGAGGCTGCACACACTTTCTTTTCACCGGGCAGGGTTAACCTTATCGGCGAACATATTGATTATAATGGCGGGCTGGTTATGCCATGTGCCGTTACTTTGGGCACCTATATGCTTACCGCCTTAAATAACGATGGCGTTTTCCGTTTCAAAAGCATCAACTTTAACGACGAGCTTGAAATCCCTATCCAAAACGCCTATCAAAAAACAGGTAATAGCTGGTATAATTACCCACTGGGTGTTATCCATTATTTTGTAAAGAGCGGCAAAGAGCTGCAAGGTTTGGATATTTTGTACTATGGCGATATCCCCATCGGCTCTGGCCTGTCGTCTTCGGCATCTATCGAAGTAGTTACCGCTTACGCCTTTAACGAATTATTTAAAGGCGGCTTTAGCAAACTGGAATTGGTATTAATGGCTAAAAAGGTGGAGAACGAGTTCATCGGCTTAAATAGCGGCATTATGGATCAGTTCGCGGTTGCGTTTGGCGAAGAGAACAAAGCCCTGATGCTGGATTGCGATACCCTGGATTATGAAGCAGTTGACAGCAACCTGGGCGATTATGTACTGTCGATAATCAACACCAATAAACCCCGCAAACTGGCCGAATCAAAATACAACGAGCGCGTACAAGAGTGCCAAACGGCTTTAAAAGATTTGCAGCGTGAACTGGATATATCCAACCTTTGCGAATTGAATATGACCATTTTTGATCATTACAAACACCTCATCAACGATACAACGGTATTGAACCGGGCAACGCACGTGGTATCCGAAAACGATCGCGTAAAGCTGGCGGCAAAGGCCCTGGCGGCAAACGACCTCACCGAATTTGGCAGATTGATGTATGCTTCGCACTATTCATTACAACATTTATACGAGGTAAGCGGTATTGAACTGGATACCGTAGTTGAATATGCCGCTACCGATAAAAACGTAATTGGCGCACGTATGACGGGTGCCGGCTTTGGCGGATGCGCCATTGCATTGGTTAAAAAAGACAGCCTGGATAGTTTCACCAAAGCTTTAACAGAGTACTATACTGCTAAAATTGGTTATGCGCCATCGGTTTATAGCTCACTAATTGGCAATGGTGTTGGCGAGCTACACGAGGCTAGTGTTTAAAACATGCGTAAACTTAAATTAGACGAGCTTAACCGAGCCAGCGTTGAAGAATTTAAAACGCTGGATAAGCTGCCCGTCGCCGTAGTTTTAGATAATGTGCGCAGTCTGCATAACGTAGGTTCGGCTTTCCGTACCTCTGATGCTTTCGCTGTTGACCAGATCTGCCTTTGCGGGATAACGGGCACGCCGCCAAACCGCGAGATAGAAAAAACCGCGTTGGGTGCCACAAGCTCGGTAAACTGGAAGCATTTTGAAACCACGCTCCAAGCCGTACACCAATTACGGGTTGATGGTTATCTCATCATCGCTATTGAACAGGCTGTTGACAGTACCAAACTCCACGAATTTGAACCCATACCCGGCGAAAAGTACGCCCTCATTTTTGGTAACGAAGTAAATGGCGTTGCCGACGAGGTAATGGAACAAATTGACGGCTGTATTGAGATCCCACAATTTGGTACCAAGCATTCGTTTAACATAGCAGTATCGGCAGGTATTATTTTGTGGGACTTTTTTTCTAAATTGAACCTTCGTTAAAACGAATGGACCAATGATGAATGCCCTCGCCAAAAAACTGTTGATCAAACCCGGTAAAAGCTGGCTGTTTTACAATCCGCCACAAGATTACCTAACCCAACTCCACCCCTTGCCCGAAGGCGTAACCACCCATTTTGAACCCGGAGGAACGTTTGATGGTATCCAACTATTCGTACATGACAGTGATGAACTGAACGAAAGCCTGAGTGTTATTGGCCCACTAATTAAACCCGATACTGTAGCCTGGATATGTTATCCTAAAAAAAGCTCGGGCATAACCAGTGATCTAACCATGATGGGTAGCTGGGACGAATTGACCAAATACAACCTCGAGGTAGTCGCCGCCGCTTCGGTTAACGAGGTGTGGACAGCAGTCCGCATACGCACCATCGGCCTGGCCAAAAAATCAAACACAGGCAATGCCGAGATCAAACAAAATGATTACTCCGCTTACATTGATGTAGACAACCGGAAAGTATATTTACCCACCGATGTTGAAGCCGCTTTAAAAGCCGTTCCCCAAGCTTTTAATTTGTATGATAAGTTAGCCTATTCGCATAAAAAGGAATACATACTTTGGATACTGAGCGCCAAACAAGAAAAAACCCGAACCGACAGGTTAGCTAAAATGGTGGAGAAGTTATTGAGTGGGAAAAAGAACCCGGGAGATAAATAGGATTACTACTTGCTATTTAATAACTGTTCATATATCCCTAAGTTTTCATCATCAAAACAAACAAATACTACTTCTTCTACACTATCATTACTTCTTAAAAATTCGCGAATAGTAGCTACTGCAATTTCTGCGGCTGGTTGTTTTGGGTATCCGTAAATACCAGTACTAATGTTTGGAAAAGCAATAGTTTTAACATCGTGATTAACTGCCAGTTTTAAACTATTGCGATAGCAATTTGCCAGTAATTCGCTCACACCACCTTTACCACCATTATAAACCGGACCTACGGTATGTATCACATACCTGGCAGGTAGCTTACCGCCTGTTGTTATAACCGCATCACCAGTTTTACAGCCGCCTTGCCTGCTCCGTATAGCCATGCACTCTTCCAATATAGCTTTACCGCCTGCCCGGTGGATAGCACCATCAACACCACCGCCGCCCAGCAAACTACTATTAGCCGCATTTACTATAACATCTACTTTAAGTTTGGTGATATCACCTCTGGTCAATTTTATTTTGTTAGGCATGATCCGTTTTTAAGATATAACAATTTAGCTTTGTAATGTTCGTTTAGCGCATCAACTCGCTCACCAACTCCGGCACTCCAACCGTAGCCTTAGCTTCTATCTTGGTAACGTTAGCTACATTATAAACAGTAGGCACTTTAGGGTCAACAATATATTTCGGTATTTCATCAGGCACATAATTAATCAACCCAGATGCCGGGTAAACGGCCAATGATGTGCCGACAAGGATAAACAAATCGGCAATGGCGCAGATCTGTGAGGCAGTTGATATCATCGGAACCATTTCGCCAAACCAAACTACATGCGGGCGCAATGGCGAACCTAATTCACAAACCTCATCCATACCTAACTCCCAGCCGGTAATAGGATAAGTGAGCCTGGCATTTTTGCTTGATTGCGAACGGGTGATAACACCATGCAAATGCACCACATTGGTAGAACCCGCCCGTTCGTGCAGATCGTCAATATTTTGAGTGATGATGGTTACCTTGTATTTACCTTCCAGTTTAGCTAAAGCATAGTGGGCCGCATTGGGCTCAGCTTCTAAAACCGATTTACGCCGCTCATTATAAAATTGCTGCACCAGGGCAGGGTCGCGCTGCCAGGCTTCCGGCGTAGCCACATCTTCAATGTTATAGCCTTCCCACAACCCGTCACTATCCCTGAATGTTTTCAAGCCGCTCTCGGCGCTAATGCCCGCTCCCGTTAATATCACGATGTGAGCCCCCCTAACCCCCTGAAGGGGGAGTTTTTGATTTGCATGATCTTTCATGGTATTCAAAATTAATAATTATGGTATAAAAAAGGAGCGATGATACAATCACCGCTCCTTTAAATCTTTATAATAATGAAGTAAGATTAAGCCACTTCAAAAACTCCCCCTTTAGGGGGCTGGGGGGCTAGTACAGTGTACTTGCGTTGTGCCAGTTCAAAACCGCCGTACAATAAAGCGCCAAATATCAGGTTACCGTAAAGCAACGGCTTCTCAAACGGAATAGCTTTATACAGAGCCTTGGCATACCCAGCCAGATCGTGAGTATAAGCAGCACCATATAAAAATGGCAGATCAGTTAGTAACCAATGGATCAAAACCGATACCAGCGATGCGCTGATCACGTTCATCACGTTTACCTTTTTAATCATCATACCAACAACCACCATTAAAGCTAAAGCAATATAAACGATGATAGAACTGCTGCTAACCAATACAAATTTGTGATAGTAAGCATAATTTATCGCCAGATCGCTCACAAAAATGGTAAGCAAAGGCACAAAAAAGGCTTTAAATTTATCCTTAAAATAAGTACCGCTAAACATGGCAACAGCACCAATAGGTGTAAAAGTTACCCACTCGGTAAGGTGATTGATGTTTAATGATCGTATTACAGCGGCAGCGATTACCATTAAAATGAGTACGCTATTGCGGATGTTAATTTTCTCTAAAGACATAATTTTGATTTCTGCAGTAAAATTAGCAATTATAAACTAAATTAAAATTACTTGTTCACAAATACAATAGTACCCGGTACTACACCTGTTGCTATAGTGTATTCTTTTTTACCTGTTTTATCAAAAGCGAAAAGTGTACCGTTTGATGAGTAGTTTTTAGCATCTGTAATAAACACTTCGCCGGTAAGGTCATCAACAGCTAAAGCATAAGCAGCAGTAAATGTGGTACCATCGGTAATAAAGTTAGTAGAACCGTTTGTTTGGGTTTTAACATTATAAATTAATACCTGTGTAACTGCCGCGCCGGTTGCATAGCTGGTTGATAAATAGTAAGCATTATCGCCAACGATAGTAAAAGGGCCCGGGCCAAAATCAGTTTTTTTGGTAACCACATCAGTTGCGCTGTTAATGATACTTAAGCTTGCGTTGGTAGGTACCGTGCAAGCATAACATCCATAGCCGTTAACATAAACATTACCATAGCTATCGGCAGATACAGCGTAAGGATCATCACCAACCGTTATTAGTTTAGTTACAGTCAAAGTTGTAAGGTCTATCACCGATACCGTTTTATCTACATTAGTGTAAGTTAAGCCACCACCGTTGGCAACATATAATTTTCCGTTACTTACCGCCATTTGCTCTGGGTTACGGCCTACCGGGATAGTTTTAATTACCGTTAAACTTGCAGTATCTATCACAACTACATTACCATCATACAGGGTAACAAAAGCGTTGCTTTTATAAAAAGCTAATGATCGTGGTTCGCGGGATGTTGTGCCGGTTAAAAAGCTCAATGTTTTGATGCTTTTCGCTGTTTTAGCATTTACCACTTCAACAGTACCCGAAAGGTCAACTGCGATGTACAATTTTGAACCGTATATTTTAGCATCGTTAGGGGTTGTACCTAAGGGTTTGTTAGCATTTGCCGAAGCAAAAATGTCTGCCGTTAATAATTTCGATGTGTAATCGTAATAAGTTAAGGTACCTACACCGCTTGGAAACTGACCTTGGTTTAAAACATACACTCCCGCCCGTTGTGCTGTAGGCTGGTCTTTTACCTCCTCCTGCTTGTCTTTATGGCATGATGCAAGCACGGTTACACATGCCAGCGAAATAAATAAGTACCTAAGTTTAAAGTGTTTCATAAATAAATGGTTATCGTTTTAAATTGTGATTTGTAAAGTAAACCTGAGCGACCGCCCCGGCATTGGATAATTTTGTACTACTGTATAACTCTTGTTGAAAAGATTATTGACTTCCCCCGATACCATAACTGGTTTATGGCTTAATGAAAACCGGTAAACTACTGATGCATCGCTGATACTGTAGGCAGGCAAGTAGTAAATAGCATCATGATTACTTACGCTGTAGCGGGATGAGGATAATATTTGATTATAGTAAATACCCAGTTGCTGATAATTTACACCCGTGTTAAAAGCCAGCGTGTTTACCGGTACGTAGGGTATCTGGTCGAGATAGTAAGAGTCCGTCGGGTTGGTCACATCCAGCGCGTTCTGATGGGTGTAACTTGCCGATAAGGTGCCTTTTAATTGTGTTGTCAAATTAAATTTGCTTTTCAGGTTCACGTCTAAGCCTTTGATCTCTACACTACCTAAATTAACCGCCGAAGGTGTAACTGGCGAGCGGGCCGGTATAAATATGATCTTATCTTTTACGTTGTTGTAGTACACATCCGCTGTTAAAGCTATATAATCAAGTATTCCCAAAAAGCTTTTACTGTAACTAGCGCCTAAATTATATTGATCAGTATATTCAGGTCTTAAGAGCCTCGGTGCTATCGCATAATAATACTGTTCGGAAAAAGTGGGGTTACGATATATAGCTTTGTAAAAAGCCCTCAATTGCAAACCCGAATTTTTAAAGGGCTCAACTGATGCCATTATTGTTGGCGTAAACTTACTGTGTGATGCCGCCGCCATACCTGTTTTAACATGGTCATGAATATAGGTATTGAGCAAATTGGCTTGAAAATGCCATCTGCCCGCGGTGATATCTGTTGCTAATACATTGAATAGGCTCAATCTTGTAGGGAAGGCAAAGCTATATACGTCCGACTGCAGATTGGCCACATCCACATCTGATGCAACTGAAACCTGCCAGTTATTTATAACCTCATAAGCTACCGCAACCGACTGATAGGCTTCCCGCTGTGTATAATGCTCATCAATATACCCCTGTATATTCAAATACGGCGAATTGAAGTAGTTGAGATAGCTTTGTGATAATCTGGTGTTAAGTTTAAACTGTAAACTATTGATGGCCAAATGCTCATAGCCAGCCTGTATAAAGTAATCCCTGTTATGCAGATATTGATTGGGCAATATTGCGTTAATAATGTTAGGGCCGGGAACGCCCCTGTCCGAATGATAATAGTTAAATTGCAGATTAAATTTCACACTGTCAGATTTTGTCCAGTATAAACCGGCATCTATCTGCTGGGCATTTATCTGATCATTTGCACGGATGGCCGAGCTATCATTTCTACTGGTGGCTACTTTGTATTTGAATTGCCCGTTGGCATACTCTTCCAACCCGTTAATAACAAATGACCAATGCTTACTTAAAAGTTGCTGCCATTGCAGGTAAGGGTTCACCAACCCAAAAGAACCACCTTTAATACCAACAAGCATCTGGTATGGTTTTTCGCGCGTTAACACAGGTACAATGGTTTTAATAGAAAGCACACTAGCAGATGCGAAAGCACGTGCAGTTTGGCAAATATCAGGTGGCTGGGCGTTGTATAACGTTACTTCCTGTATGTTATTCAGGTTAAACTTACTTAAATCTATCTGCCCTGTTTGCGCGTTATTTAACTGGACACCGTTATAAAGAACAGCGGTATTATCTGCGCCGAGGCTGCGTACAGATACCGTTTTTAATCCACCGATACCGCCGTAATCCTTAACATTAACCCCTGCAAAATTGCGAATAGCATCAGCAACATTAAAAGCACTGTAACGAACAAAATCATTCGTGTTTAACTGTTGTGATGGTGTTATAGTTTGAACATGTGGTATAGCGCTATTTTTAATCTCAATCTGTTTTAACTTTTTTGTAGTATCACGCTGGGCCAGCACCTGCACAGGCCTGGCGAAAAGACTAAGCAACAGCAACCCTGCTCCTGCTTTTGTAAAGCGGGCAAATTTCGCAGTGTACGGTTGTATCGGTTTTTCCATATTGTAAAACTTAAACTCGCGCCAATAAAATAGAATGGAAATACACCTTAGATGATGAGGGAGCATTCACATTCGAGCTTCTATCCGCGAAAGCTGGAATCGTATATTGCTAATGGCAGGTATTCTGGCTCATCCTACGTTGATGTCTTCCCATCCCGATGAATCGGGAAAGTGACTTGAGGCTCAACTAAGCCGCTACTTTTTAATGGTAGTGGCCGGACTTACAGCTGCGGGACAGCTCCGGATTTACACCGGATTCCCTTTTAATCCCTTTTGGCGACGAAGCCAAAAAGAAACCGAAAGCGATGCAAATGTAAGATAAGATATGGTAAATTGAAAATGCATCTCTTATATTTACAAATATGAAGTTTTACTGCACCCTACTTTTAGCGATGATGGCCCTATCCGCGGAAGCGCAACAACCTGATACTGTATTTTTAAAAAACCTGCTGCAAAGCCACCCGGAGTTATTTTTAGGGATATTGAACCATCCTACACAAAACGAAGTGCAGGTATTGTATACCCAAATAAACCGCGACGCACAAAACAAGTCCCATTTTAAGAGCTACAGCTACCGGGTAGATGCCAAACGATACTTCTACCCCGCCAGTACAGTGAAGCTCCCTACGGCTTTATTTGCCCTCGAAAAACTAAACGAATTAAAGGCGCCGGGCTTAAGTAAAGAAAGCGCCATGATAACCGATAGCGGCTTCGCCGGACAAACCCGGGTTTTAAAAGATGCGTCATCGGCAACGGGCCTGCCATCAATAGCCAATTACATCAAAAAAATATTGCTGGTGAGCGATAATGACGCCTACAACCGCCTGTACGAATTTGTTGGCCGGGCCGAGATCAACGCCAAACTCAAAAAGTACGGCTTAACCGAAACCCGCATTATTAACCGCCTGGCTATTGGCGATAAGTGCGAAAGTACAAAACACACCAACCCCATTAACTTTTACGACGGCGATAAACTGGTTTATAGCAAACCGGAACTGTATGATCCGCTGGAATACCACATGCAGCTTAACAATATGATGCAAGGCAAGGGTTATCTGGATAGTCACGACAAACTGGTTATGGAGCCTTTCGATTTTAGCCGCAACAACATTTATACCATACCTAACCAGCAAATGGTATTAAGGCGACTGCTGTTTCCCGAGAGCTTCCCGGCCAATCAGCGGTTTAATTTAACCGCTGATGATTACAACCTGGTGTACCGCTATATGAGCACCTTCCCTACCGAAAACACCAACCCAACTTACCGGAAACCAGATTACTACCCCGCTTACTGCAAGTTTTTGTTGTATGGTGGCGATAGCTCGGCGGTGATCGATCCCAACATCCGCATCTTTAACAAAATTGGCGATTCTTATGGGTATGATATTGATAACGCCTACATTATCGACCTTAAAAACAAGGTCGAATTTATGCTCACAGCCGTTGTACAATCAAACGAAGATGGTATTTACAACGATAACAAATACGAATACGCCACCGTATGTTTGCCCTTTATGAAGAATTTAGGCCGTGTGATCTATGAGTACGAACTAAAGCGTACCAAAATACACTTGCCCGATCTGAAGAAATTCACTTTCGACTATAAATAAACCGACAAATATTTTCATTTAAAGAAAACCTATAGCGTTTTACGGGGTTAATATATAACATCAACCCAATAATGTTATGGACTTAAAATCAATAAGCCAGCGACTTGTTCCGGCTACTATAAATAACGAACCTGTAAACCTGGAATTACCCGAGCGTTTAGCATCGGTAGCCATAGGCACCAAACTAGCCTTTTCGGGATTGTTTGGGGTATTTCGCCATCCATTGCGCAGTACCTTTAAATTAGTTGCGGGTGGCTACTTACTGCAACGTGGCGTTACGGGCCATTGCTCTTTATATTCAAAAATAGGTAAAACAACTACCAATCCGGTTAATATCAATATCCGTTATACGTTTACCGTTAACCGCTCCCGGTTAGATGTTTATGGCTTTTGGCGCCGGTTAGAGAACCTGCCCCTGTTTATGAGCCATTTAGAAAACATTACCGTGATTGATAACACCCGCTCGCATTGGGAAGCTAAAATACCAGGTAACCTGGGCAATATTAGCTGGGAGGCCGAAATAGTAAAAGATGAACCGGGATATTTTATTGGCTGGCATTCGTTAGAAGGCGCAACCATCGAAAACGCCGGCAAGGTTGAATTTGAAGATGCGCCAGGCGGAGGTACAATTGTTAAAGTAGTAATAAGCTACCTGCCACCTGTGGGCGGTTTAGGCACCGGTATAGCAAAATTACTGAACCCCATATTCGAAAAAATTGTACGTGAAGATGTACTGAACTTTAAAGATTATATTGAAACCATATACGGGCCTAATGCTCAGAGCGAGGATGACTTGCAACCCGATATTACGATAATTACCATTGAGGATAATCGGCAGTAACTTCATTTTGTATAAATAATTTTGTATAAATAAAAAAGCGCCATTGTTGTTAAAGCAATGGCGCTTTTTTTATCTTGCTTTTAACACTTTCACGGTAACAAGCAACTGCCCGTAATGCCTGGTAGTATGCTCAGCAGCATGAACCAAAAGGCCAATTACAGTTGATGGAATTTGCGCCCGGCCTACACCTTTTGTTTCGGTCAAAGTGCTTTCGTTTGTGTTTTGTAAAATATTTAAAGCATTATTAACCTGATTATTAAAAGCTTTAACTAAAGTTTCACTTAGGTTATTGCCAATATAAGCTTTGCCCTCGCGGGAAAGGTAATCAAGTTGTTGCTCATTCAATGCCTCGCCCCCCGCGTAAGTAAAAAGCCTATCCAAAACCCCGGTTAAGTGTTGCAAATGAAAGCCGGGCGAAGCTAATCCGGCCGGGCGTTCCCACAGCAGCTCATCCGGGAAACCGACCATTAATTCGTTCAGCTCTTCGCGCACCTGGAGCAGCGCGTGTGCTACGGGTTGTAATAGTGGCGGTACATTGGGCAGCGGTCCGCGCAACCATACTTCGGCTTTGTTTTGCGACATCTTGATGGATTATTTATTTCAACAATAAACAAATGTAACCGGGGATGGTTATACCTGCTCAAACTAAATTAAATCATTATGTCATTTGATCAATATCACGAGCCTGTTAACGAATTATCTGATGAAACCCGCACCTTCGCGCGGATGATCGTATCACTAACTGAAGAGGCCGAAGCTATTAACTGGTACGAGCAGCGCATATCTGTTGAGAAGAACAAGGATGCCAAAGCTATTATGCAAAACGCCCAGCACGAAGAGTTTAAACACTTTGGTATGGACCTTGAGTTTCTGCTGCGCCAAAAGCCGGTTTGGAAAAAAACCTTACAAGCCATCTTATTTAAAGACGGCGATATTGTGGAGTTGGGCGAAAAAGGTGAAGAAGCATCAGAATAATTGGCATATTGCCCATAGTAAGTTGTGAGTTGAAAGCGTATATTTACGTTTTCGACCCACAACTTACAAATGGACAAACTACAGCAAGCTTTTGAACTGTTTGACGCTTACAACAAGCAAGACCCTACTACTTTGGTTTGGAATGGTGTTACCTACCCTTCCGAATATTTTTATGCCATTGAACTTTACAATTGGGTTTTAAAATTGGAACCTGAAGCCAGCGAGGCGGTGCTGCTGGCATCGCGCAGTCAACACATCGGCCGCTGGACCATTCCGCGTGAAACCTATCCGGATGGTAAGGTTGGCTACCTCAACTGGCGAAGCGACCTTGCAAAATTCCATGCCACAACATCCGGCTACATGATGTTACAGGCCGGTTATAATGAAAATTTTATTGAAGAAGTTAAACGGATTATTCTTAAACAAAAGATCAAGCTCGATCCCGAAGTGCAACTGATGGAGAACGCTTTATGCCTTGTTTTTTTAGAGTTCCAGTTTGAAGATTTTATTCAGAAACATGATGATGATAAGCTTATCCACATCATCAAAAAAACCTGGAACAAAATGAGCCAACCCGGCCGTGATGCTGCCTTTACATTAAAATACAGCGAAAAGGCTTTAAAGCTGATCAAGCTGGCGATAACCTAAAATTGCATTTATTTAGCCGGATCTTCCGGCTCTTTCTTCTCTCTCGGGCCGCGTTTGTGAATAATGAGGCCGTTTAAAAAATTGCGCAATATCTGATCCCCGCAAGGTTTAAAGTTGGGATGGTCTTCGTTGCGAAATATCGCGCCAAGCTCCGTTTTAGTGATCCGGAAATCAACCAGGGCCAATATGTTCACAATATCAGTATCGTTTAGTTTTAACGCTACCCGCAGTTTTTTCATCACATCATTATTGCTCATGGTATTGTGTTATTAATTGTGCCTGTATATATTTACGGCTCCCTATTTTGCACAAACTTAATACCTAAAGTTACACAACCAATAATATTTTTTATGAAAATACGGCTAAGCCTTACGTTATTACTCAGTTTTTTATTGTCCATCGCCACAAACGCGCAAATAAGGTTACCTAAAATTATTGGCAGCAATATGGTTTTACAGCGCAACCAGCCTGTACCCGTTTGGGGCTGGGTTGGCGCAGGCAAATCTGTGAGGGTAAAATTTGCGGGCCAGCAAAAAGGGGCTGTAGCTAATGCTGATGGTTATTGGAAGGTAATGTTATCGCCGCTAACAACATCAGATAAGCCACAGAATATGATTATCACATCCGACACATCAAAAATTGAACTAACCAATATTTTGGTTGGCGAAGTTTGGTTAGGTGGCGGCCAATCAAACATGGAGTACCTGATGAAGCTGCAACATGCCAAACCAGGCAAGGGAATTGATAGTGCCGCCCTGGAGTTAAGTAGCCACAACCCGCAAATACGCCTGTTTAAAGTAGACAAGAAGTTGAGTTTACCCGATGTTACAACTACGGGCTGGAACGAATCGGGCGGGGTGGCATTGGAGCAGTTTTCGGCACCGGCCTATTACTTTGCCAAATGCCTTTATAATACGTTGCATGTACCTATCGGGATGATCGCTTCATCGTGGGGAGGCAGTCGTATTGAACCCTGGACACCAGCCAGCGCCTACCAAGCTTTGCCCGCTTTTAAAAGCGATATGGCTGTAAAACCTTTAATGATAGATAGTATGGTCCCCGGTAAAAACTATGAAAGCATGATACACCCGCTTGCCCCTTTTGCTTTGCACGGGTTTATCTGGTACCAGGGCGAATCTAACTGTAGCATTAACGACAGCCTACGCTATGCCGATAAATACCAGGCCCTGGTTGATAGTTGGCGCAAGGTTTGGAACAATGATAAGCTCCCCTTCTATTCGGTGCTTATAGCGCCCCATACATACACCAAACGTAAAGACCACGTAAAGCATACTCCCCTAACCCTGCCACAATTTTGGGAAGCTCAGGTTTTGGCCCTAAAAATCCCCTATACCGAAATGATAAACGTGAGCGACCTGGTTGATAAAGTAACTGACATTCACCCATCATACAAATGGGAAGTTGGCCGCCGACTGGCCTTGGTTGCTTTGGCTAAAGATTATGGTTATAAAAAAACCGTTTACAGCGGCCCGCGATACAAAAGCATGCAGATAAAAGGCGATAAAGTGATTCTGCAATTTGATAATGCCAAGGGCTTGAAAACTAACGACGGTAAAGCCGTAGATAACTTTAGCATTGCCGGGGCCGATGGCAATTTTGTTCCCGCTGTAGCGGAGATCAACGGCAATACGGTTGTGCTATCAAGTCCGGATGTGAGCAAACCCGTTAATGTGCGTTTTGCATGGATAGAAACTGCCATGCCTAATTTGGTAAATAGCGCGGGCTTACCCGCATTTCCATTCAGAACGAATGGAAATAGCTGGAGTTATGTGAAATCTAATTAGAGTTGAGAGTTTAGAATCAAGAGCCCAGACTCAGGAATCAAGATAAATGCATTATTGTCATTGCGAGCGGTAGCGTGGCAATCGCACCGAAGCAGGGCAGCTATACAGGGCGAATATGTCTCTGCACGATTGCTTCCTTACGGCCTGACAATAGTTTAATGCATCTTGATTCCTGAGTCTTGGCTCTTGATTCTTTCTTTATACGTCTCTCCTCAACACCTCCAACGGAGGTTTATTCAATACACCCCGGCTGTTTAATAATCCTATAACCACCGTCAACAAGCATATTAAACCGAATATCCCTAATATGGGTAACACATGCGGCGTAAAGGTGGTATCAAAAGTATATTTAGCCAATGCCCAGCTTCCCGCTAACGAAATTAATAAGCCCGTAGCAGCGGCTAATGCTCCTAAAAACAGGTATTCTAAAGCTGTTATAACCAATATTTGCTTGCGGCTTGCACCGAGGGTACGAAGCAGCACACTCTCCTGTATCCTTTGGTATTTGCTGATACGTACCGAGGCGATCAAAACAATTACCCCCGTAAGGATGCTGAACAACGCCATAAACTGGATAACGAAACCTATCTTACCCAACAGTTCGTCTATCACCGAAAGGATCAATGCCAGATCGATCACCGAAATATTGGGGAAGTTACGCACCATAGTTTGCTGGAAACTTGCCGATACTTTGCTATCAGGCACACGGCTTATCTGCACGTAAAATTGCGGAGCCTGCTCCAGTATCCCGGCAGGGAACACAATTAAAAAATTGGTTTGAACCCGATTAAAGTTTACCGATCGGGTACTTTTGATCTGCGTAAGCATAGGCGCGCCCTGCACGTTAAACAACAATTTATCCCCCATGTGTAAATGACTGCGGCGGGCATAACCCTCTTCTATCGAAATTGGGATGGTTTCGTTAGGGTTTGAATGACCTATCCATTTACCATCGGTTATTTTTTCGGTACTGGTTAACGAGTCGCGGTAGGTTACCCGGTACTCGCGGGTTAATACATGGTGCGGAACGGATGTTTTACTGGTATCTTTTTTTAATTGTGCGGCGGTTTTACCGTTCACTTCCATCAATGTCATGGTAACAATTGGCACCTGCGATATTACGGGCAGGTTTTGTTTTTTGGTTAACGCGGCCACGCCTTCTTTTTGGGTAGATTGGATATCAAACAAAATAATATTAGGCTGGTTGCCGCTGGATGACATGCTTACCCGCTGCAACAATATGCCCTGGATAAAGAACAGGGTACAAATGAAAGCGGTTCCTAAACCGATAGAGATAATTAGTATGACTGACTGATTATTTGGGCGGTATAGGTTTGAAAAGCCTTGTCGCCACAGGTAACTCCAGCCAAACGGGAAGAAGCGTTTTACCAGCCACATGAGCAACCTGGCCATACCTGCCAATATTAAAAATGCCACCAAAATACAGATAACGAATATTACGGTTTGCCCGATGCTCCCCAATTGCAGGTAAGTAAAGCCACCGATGAAAAGCAAGATCAACAAATAAACAAGCCACTTTAAAGGATCGCGGGTTAGGCTGGTTTCTTCAAAGCTTAAACGCAAGGTATTTAATGGCGATACATTACGAACGGATAGTAATGGAGACAGGGCGAATAAAACAGAAATAATAACACCCAATAATACCCCTTGCGCTATTGATTTCCACGATACGGTAACATCGATGGTAAAAGGGATAAAATCTTTAAGCACAACTGGCAATACCAGTTGTATTACTGTACCCAGCAAAGAGCCTATTACCGCGCCTATAAAGCCTACACCTACTATCTGGATCAGGTAAATTAAAAATGCCTGTGAGGCCTTTACTCCCAGGCAGCGGAGCATGGCTATGGTGTTGATCTTTTCGCGTATGTAAATGTGGATGGCGCTGGCTACGCCAATACAGCCTAATAGCAGCGCAATAAAACCTACAAGAGCCAAAAAGCTTGTTAAATCGGCAAATGATTTACCGGTTTGCTGCTTTTGGGTTTCGATGGTATCGTAGTTGATACCTTCCTTTTCTAACCTCGGCTCAATCGTTTTAACCAGTTTGGCCATATCAACCGTGTGGTTGTACTTAAAGTAATAGCGGTAATTGATGCGGCTACCACGCTGAATTAAACCGGTTTGCTCCACATAATTAGCCGGAATATAAATTATAGGGGCCACGCTTGATGCTACCCCAGTTTGTCCGGGAGCCTTGTTTAGTACACCCGCAATTTTAAAAGCCATCTTCCCTACCCTGATAGAATCGCCAACTTTGGATGCGAATTGCAGCATCAAAGTTTTATCAACCAAAGCTTCTTTATTGTTCCGGAAACTTCTTCCAGCGGCTTCGGGCGTAGTTTCCAGTTCCCCATAATACGGGAATGCGCCTTGCAAAGCTTTTACTTGCACTAACCTTGTGCCGTTGTTACTGGTAAACTGCACCATTGATACAAAGCTGCGCTCCTGCGAGCGCTCATCGCCAAGGGAATCAATCAGTTTTTTGATCACCGGTGCCACCTCTTTGTTAGATGATATCACCAAATCGGCACCTATCAAGGTTGCGGCCTGGTCATTTATATTTTGTTTAAGATTATCGCCGAAAGAATATATAGCCACCAAGGCGGCTATGCCCAATACAATAGACGACACGAACAGGAACAACCTTGAACGGTTTTTCCGGCTATCGCGCCATGCCATTTTAAAGAGCCAGGGTATGTTTATTTTGTTAGTTAATTGGTTCATTTGTTCAATGGTCATTGGTTCATTAGTAAACCCTATTATCATTTCTCTCTCGTACCCTGCCTGCCGGC
>NZ_JBDSCA010000075.1:0-21868 GCF_039921305.1 Mucilaginibacter sp. | reverse complement strand
ACCACAAAAGCGTTTTAACTCCTTTGCTCTTCGCATAACTCAACGCATCTTTTATAGTTCCGCCATTCGACATGACATCCCATTCCCAGTCAATAAGTACATACGGCCAGTTCATCTTCACAGCCAGATCGATGTATTCTATTACTTTTTGATAATCCTTTGAACCATGATTGTATGCCCAATACACCCAGGCTACGGCTCCCGGTTCGATCCATTTGGTGTCCTTAAAAGCGGCAGGTTCGCTCACATCAGTGATCAATGTGCTCTCTACCAGATCAGCCAGGTCACCCACGATCATTACATGCCATTGCGATCTCCAGGGCAAACTGGAAACAGCTCCGCCATGCCAACCCTTTTTGGCCGGAGCGTAACTCACCTTATACAGGTTAGTGTTTTGCTTATTGTTCAACCGGGCCGCGCAATTCTGCCTGCTTATGCCCGCTTCAGAAATTAATACCCACAAGGGCTGGTTGTTAACCTTATACAAGGCAGGATAGCCCCATTCATTTTTGTTTTTTTCATCCGTTCCACTGGTATTAAGCGGATAAAAACTTTCATAAGCTTGATCAAATGGCTGCATCCACCTTGCCGTACCTTCAGGAATTACATAGCCCGTCGCTTCATCTTTGATCAATAACGCGGAGTCGGATTTGTTGGGAAAAGTATACCTGAACGTAACCCCGTTATTATAAACCCTGAAGGTGATATTCAGGTGCTGTTTTGAGGCATTCTGATAATTTAATGTTTTTTCGGTGCCAAAATTTTCGCAAAGCTTCCGCTTTCCTGTCACCATCTCGTATTGGTCATGAACTGCAACGGGCTTGCTCTCTCCAATGAACTTGAGACCGGATACGAACTGCTGGTCTTCCCTTAAAATACCCAATGGCGAGGCGGGTAAGGCTTCAACATAAGCACCGTTGCTTTTATACAGTACTTTAAAATAAGCCTGGCCGGTGGGTTGCATTTCTACAACTACCTTGATTTTTTGATTAGGTGATAGAACTTGCTGGGCGTAACTCACCGGGCCTAAAAAAAGGCTCAGAACTAAAAAAAGATTTTTCATTTTTTATTTATAAAAGTGGTTTACTACTGTTGGAATATTTTCGCCGCTTAATTGCATTGATCTTTAAAGTAATCTCCGGCAAACCAGATGAACTGACTATAAGTTTAATATTTCCGGCATCGTGGGTACTTCTAATTACAAGCAACGCCCGTCCGTGCCATGTTGTGTGCGTATTCCCAACATATGGGTCGGTATCTTTCATATCAGCATTGGCAACTCCGGCAATTGTACCAGGCCCTTCAATTTTAAAGTTCAGGCGGTTTGTAGCATTTGGTTGAAGAATACTGTTCTTATCTGTTATCTCAATGGTAACATAAGACAAGTCCTGACCATTAGCCGTTATCTCTTTCCGATCAGCGATCACCTTGATCTTTGCAGCATCCCCAGACGTTTGTAAAACGGTTGATTCAATCTCTTTATCATGATCCACACCAACCGCTTTAAGCCGCCCAGGTGAATAGGGTAGTGTAAATTCAGCTTTATACTCCTGCTCCTCAATAGTTGATTTTTCGCCAATGAGTTTCTCATTGAGGTAAAGGCGTACTTTAGGGTACTTTGAATAAACTTCTACTTGAATGTCCTTTCCTTCAAAACCCGGCCAGGTCCAGCTATCCCAGGTCGGCCACACCGACCACAATGTTGTTTTAATCTCCTTCAGATCCAGATCGGGCTCACGGACAGCCATATAGAGCTTTTCGGTATTGTTGTATAACAGGTTACGATAATGCGAGATCGGCTTTCTCCATCCGATCAGATCAATATCGCCACAATAGGCGCCATGCCATGGGAAAAGATCGTGTTCCCAGTGCTCACCAGGCGTTTCACCGGAATAATACCAGCGGCCTATCCCTGATTCGCCAAGGTAATCCATAGCTGTCCAAACAAAATCTCCTAGAACATAATTGTTGTTATTTACCAACTTCCAATTTGCGAAAGCATCCTTGGGATACGACTCTGTTTGAACGATCATTCGTGAGGGTACCCGCTGATGGTCGGCAGCCTCGCTCCATAAATGATAATTATAACCACCAACATCATGCGCTGCCATCAGGGGATCTAAAGTTGACCATTCTTTACCATTATCTACAATCGCGGATGTAACCGGGCGGACGGTGTCTATTTGTTTTATGGCTTTTGCAAGCATCTTAGCCGTCTCCACCGCTTCGGCACTACCTCTCTCCACTATTTCATTACCAATACTCCACATAACAATGGATGGATGATTACGATCGCGCAAAACCATTGCATTTAAGTCGCGTTTCCACCACTGGCCAAAATATTGTGAATAATCATGTTTATTTTTGCCTACTCTCCAACAATCAAACGATTCATCAACAACCATTAGGCCTAACCTGTCGCAAGCATTTAAAAAAGCCTCTGAAGGTGGATTATGAGAAGTTCTCACAGCATTAAATCCGGCTTCTTTGAGTAACTCAACCTTACGCTCTTCTGCACGGTCAAAGGCGGCAGCACCCAGGCAGCCATTGTCATGGTGCACACACCCTCCGTTCAGCTTTATTGTTTTCCTATTAAGCTGAAATCCGTTTTCAGCAGTAAATTTGATAGAACGTATGCCAAACATAGTCTCGGTTTCGTCAACTACTTTTTTATTTTGTAATATCTGTATCTGGGCATTATATAAACCAGGTTTTTCCGGTGTCCATAACAGGGGATATGCTACGATTATCGTTTGGGAAACTTCTTTCTCGCTATGAGCAGGCAGTTCAATCTTTGTCTGATCATTTCCTGCATTTTTAGAATTTGCGTCCAGTAATCGTGTGTTAACAACAACACTTTGAGGCAACCCGGTTTCGTTTTTGATTAATGTTTTAATTTGAACAGTTGCTTTTTTTGAAGACACATCGGGGGTTGTGATCGCTACTCCCCATTCAGCTATATGCACAGCATCGGTAACCATCATCCAAACGTGGCGATAGATGCCTGAGCCGCTGTACCACCTGCTGTTTACTTGTTGCGAATTATCTACCCGTACCGCTATCACATTTTTACTATTGAGATCCAAAAAAGGCGATAGGTCATAACTAAATGACGAATAGCCGTAAGGGTAAATTCCAAGTGATTTTCCATTAATAAAAACTTCAGAATTCATATAAACTCCTTCAAAGTAAATGGAGATCTTTTTGCCTTTCCATCCAACCGGAGCCCTGAAAGTTTTCCGGTACCAACCAATTCCTGCTGGAAAGTATCCGCCTGCACCCCCGGTAGGGTTTTTAGGACTTATTTGCCCTTCAATACTCCAATCGTGCGGTAGATCAAGGCCTCGCCAGGCTATATCATTAAAATCCCTTGACCCTGCCGATGCTGTATCTCCCTGAAAAAATTTCCAGTTATGATCAAACAATTGTTTTCGTTCGGTTTTATCAAGGTTTTGACCATAGCATACCATATTGCCAGCAAAAAATAATAAGGCTGTAACTATTGCTCTCCCGAGATATCTCATGCTGTTAATTTTATGGAGCTTCATTATGATCTGTACTTTTTTTATATAATATTTCAACTTTATTGTACTTTAACAATCACTTCGTCTCCTTTAAGAGCACCCTCGTTTGATAGCGATATCGCCTTTAGGAAACTGCCTGTTGAAATCAAAATTCTGTTTGGTTCTTGATGAGGTAGTTGCTCTGTTTTGTGCTGTAGCATCAATAGAATTAAGAAAAGCGAAACCCGCAAAAAGGCAATATTTAAACACGCGATACATATTATTTCTATTTATTGATCCATTTTGTAAATGCGCTCCATTAATTGCCATTTCTGACTGGCAGTTGATGCCTCATTGCTATCCTGAAATTGCGACATATGTGCTTCCCATTCGCTTTGACGTGGTTTTAGCGCCAATTCGGCCATTGCTTTGTCATGGTCAAAAACGGCTACAGTGTCCATAATCATGAAAAGTCTGGTGCCAAGTAGATATATCTCCATATCTATAATTCCCACTTCCTTCATTCCTTGGGTTATTTCCGGCCATGCAGCTCCTTGTGCATGCGCCATTTTATAAGCTTCAATTAATTCCGGGTGGTTACGCAATTCCATTGTTTTACAGTAGCGGTTCATCTTGCTCTTTCTATTTTTTCAAGTTGTATATTCATTTTTCAGCAATTCCTTTCCAGCTAAAAAGCACTAATGATTTTCGTGTGTTTTTGTTCATTTTTTAAATAATTAAGCTGATTTATAATATTTTACATTAAAATTTGAAAGCGGATTCTTTCTGATACCGGCTGATAAGGTTGTTTGTAGTTAAGTCCACTTTTGCATATCCGGTATTATTGCTGTCTTCTGCATTCTTCAAAGCCCTTAGTTGATATAGTGTACTTTTTCTGTTTTAAATTTTTCAATTGCATTAAAGGGTTGTTTTTCACTACATTTTCATTTTAATCTCTTGCTTCAATTGTCGTTGATTGCGAAAGGTCACTATTTCGGTTGTTTTACCGATACTCGCCGTCTGTGTTTCCAGCAGATCTTTAACGTTATTCACTTGCTTTCTATTCAAAGTCAGTATCACATCGTTAACCTGAAGAAATTCTGATGCAGCTGATCCGTAGGCTACCCCCACCACAATTACACCTCTTATTTCATTCATGCCGGTTGCAGATTGCTCGCCAAGTGTATGCATGGTTTTTATTTTGGCCCCCATAAAATCTATTGTATCATCTGGGTCTATGTTATAGACTGTAATTACTGACGGGAAAACCGGTTTTTTGGCAATCTTTTTTAGCCGCTCTGAAACAACGCCGAAATTATCCATAGCGAAGTTCTTGAACCCTGCCGTCAAAGCGGCGGAGCCTTCTGTTACCCGAAAATCTCCTTTTTCAGGATTCTTAAAAGTTAATGAGCCATACACAGAATGACTATCGGTCCCACGCACACGGGCTTTAGCCAACGAAAGCGAGTCGGGAAAGGTGTTATAGTCAACTTCTTTTCCCCAAACCGGAATACGAACAGGTAAATATGCTGTCCCAACAATGTTATGACGAAATACATCTTCGCTATTTTTAAACCATACATGAGGGTGAAAGGTATTATTGATCATGATATTGTTCTCAACAACACGGTGTACGCCCTCCCGCAGTTTAATACCACCGTTTAAACACAGATTATTGTAAATTAAATAGTTGCTTGATCCATCATCTAGGTCAATATCCCACCCATGGTTGCAACGGAACCGATTGTTACGAAGGATGATTGGTTTCACAACATCAAGAAGAGCCAATCCGGGGTTTACAGCAACAACTGAATCAAGTTTACTTTTATCAGCCTGCCAGTAGCGGTCGCGGCCCCAGGAATTAAAAGAACCGTGGTCGCCGGTTTCCTTTACCGTATTAAAAACATCGTTGTACTCAATGATATGCCCACCCCATGTTCCTTCATTTACGTTTATGCCTGCACGGGGTACATCATAAATAGTATTGTGGCTTATCGTGATGCTTTGACTCATTGACAGTTGCACACCGGTCGATTGCTTTTCGACATAACCAAGGTCAAACATCAGGTTATCATAAACTTTACAATCTTTTGGATAATTATTTGTTTTGGGTCCGGGTGTAAGGTCAATTTGTGTCGGTGGTATATAGTCGTTATACTCAAAACTGGGCGAACGTGCCGCAGCCGGATCGCCTACAAAACAAATTCCGCTCGCACCAATTTCGGAGATCAAACAACCTGAAATTTCACAGTCTCGATTGTATTTACTAAAAAACACAGCGTTGTTTCCCAAATCATGCAGCACGCAATTTTCGAGGCGGCAACGTTCGGAGCCTTCGTACAATACCGCCCCACCACGATAAATCGTCCAGTCGCTACGTAGCAGCGGTTCTTTGTTTTGCATAAAGGTGCGTACCGTCTCTGTTAATATAAGGCCGGAGATGGTAATATTTTTAACCGGCTTTTCCTCCGTGCCTCTAAATTCAAATAAATGGGCCAGCTGCGGCGTTTCAAATCTTGCAGCCTTCAGATCAAAGCCCGAAGGCGGAAAATAATATAAGGTTTTAGCTTTCTTATCGTAATACCATTCGTTAACCGTATCAAGTTCTTCAAAAATATTCTCTGCATAACGATATTTTTCATGCATGCCCGACCGCCGGTTATTTTGCCAGCCCCCTTCCAGTATAGGCTGGCCATTGCTGCCCTTCCCTGTGATGATATAATGAAGATCGCCCCACTTTGCACTGTGCAGAGCATGTACATATCCACCCGCGGGCGACTTCCACCTTGCTGCCCGTTCTTTGCTGATCGCATCGGCTGCTGTACCACCAAGAAACTGTACCGAAGGGTCATAGTTGGGGTAACGAGCCATCTGCTGTAATTTTCCGTTCACAAGCAGCTCATCAAAAACAAGGTCTTGAACTATCTTAGCCTGCCGGATGCCATTTTTATATTCTGTCCAGTTCAGACCGCTTAGCATAGCACCGCCGCTTATTATAGCCTTTTGATGGTCAACACTCGTTATAGTCAATGGTTCATCATCTTTCCTCGAGTCGGCAGAACTAAATACAATAGGCTTGCTCAAATAATACGTACCTCCGTAAAGCTTGATGAAAACGGCGCCCGAAAACTTACGAGCCATGGTCAATGCGGCGTTAATAGAAGCAAATGGCTTGCTTTTGGTGCCAGGGGCATTATCATTACCTCTCACGGAAACATATAAATTTGTTTGTGCATTGCTACTAGTCGGCCATAGGAAGCCAGCAAGTAAAACTGTCGTTATGATAACGCTTTTGATTTTCTGCATTTAAAACAATTTTAGAATTAGTTTTGAAGTTACACGACTGGGGTTTAAACAAATATTACTGGATATCTTATCTGACTCTAAATTCAAAAGTGTCTACTTCATTTTTATTATCTAAATATTTATTGGTCAGATTGATTACAACCTTTCGCTCACCTATTGATCCTTCGATAGGAAAAAATGAACTGTTGGAACCAACACAATTTTTATAGGTATTAGCAACAATTGCCGACTGATTATACCTGTTCCCAACAAGAAACTCGGTTTTAGGTTTAAGGTATCGAAATCGTCCATAACCTTTTGCTGTGCATGTGCAACAAAAGCTGTAAGTTTAAATATAGCAGCACAGAGACTAAATGTTTTTTTCATTGATGCGAAATGATTTTCTTAAATGGTTATTTGTTTATATGATAATTATTCCTTTTTTGCTACCGGAGCAGAGTGATCGTGCTCTCTTAAATACTTTTCAATTCTGTTTATAGTCATATTCAGTAACTTCATTCTTATCGCTAACTAATACTATTTTTGAGTAATCCCCTTCCAATCATCCGTTCTGAAAGGCACAGCCGGTAAGCCATCCTTGTTGATAAGGTTACAAACCGGATTATCGGCCCAGGCGTAACGTACAGCAACCGGGACATCTATTTTATCCGAACTTACAATTACCTCATTACCTTCAATCCTGGCAGATGCCCAATAAAACCTTTTGTCCTTTCCGGCGATAGCAAACCCTTTTAACCGGGCAGTATCGCTTATTGCGAGCCCCGAACCTGTATCGGTAAAACTTATAATGATGTTATTTCCTTTAACAACGTATTTTTTATAGATGGGTCCCGATGCGACAACATTCTTCTGATATGCTTTTTTTTCAGCTACCAGCGCCATCCTGCGTCCAACTTCCTGCTTATTTAGAGGGTGAATGCTATTTGCTTCCCCGATATCTATGATGCAAGCCATACCTGTGTTGGGCTGCGACAATGTTAGTGATTGTGATTCTCTCAGTTCGGCCCATTCACTTTCTGATGGTTCTGGCTGTAGTTTTTTAAAATTGGCTAACTGAACATATAAAAAAGGCAGGTTACCCTGATGCCAGCGTTGTCGCCAGTCGTTGATCAACATGGGGAATACTTCCCGGTAACGGTAAGCTTCTGAATCATTTGCCTCTCCCTGGTACCAGATAAACCCCTTAACCCCAAAAGGAATCAGCGGATTAATCATGGCATTAAACAGCGTTGCGGAATAATTCTGATAATTGTGAATTTGAGGTAGGGCTGGTTCAATGTTTTTGTTGTACAACCATTTTCCTGCTAAAGAAACCTTTGTGTCTCCATCGGTAATATAAATATTCTCGGCCGGAGAATTCAATCCGCCACCGCCCCACAGCATAGCCATTCTGATCGCAATGGTATTTTCACCATTTTTAACGAGGCTGACCGGAATGGTATAAGAATGCTTTGAATTGCTATTCCAAATTGTTTTGCATATTTCGGCACCATTAAAATAAAGTGAGTAATTCACTTCGGGGTGGCCAATATTCAGTACTAAAGTTTTTCCTGCAAAAGAAGGAGGTAACACGATTTTCTTACGTAACCACATCATCCCTTCATATTTTCCGATCCCAAAATCTTTAATCAGACGGGGCATCTCAACCGCGGTCCAACCAGAATCATCATATTCCGGTAAGGGAACCGTTTTATCCGAATTGTTTTGGGGGTGATAAACGACATCCCAAAAACGGATCATAGCGAGGCTGTCTTTGACAATATTGTTTTGAGTAAGCGTATCATTGGCAAGCGTTTTCGCCCTGGTAATAGACGATGAAAGCTGCATTTCCCGGCTTGTCCATGCTTGTACCGGCGTTCCGCCCCAGGTGCTTTGAATAATACCGATGGGTACATTTTGTTCCTGATGTATTTTTCGGGCAAAATAATAGGCTACCGCGGAGAACTGCTTTATATTGCTCGTGTCGCATAGTTTCCACTTACCCGCTAAAAAATCAGATCGAGGGGTAAATTTAATATCATGCTCTACCTGGAGGAAGCGGATCTGGGGGAAATTGCCTTTGGCAATTTCATTCGGAGCATCCTTTGCCTGCTGTACTTGCCATTCCATGTTGGACTGTCCTGAAGCCAGCCAGACATCACCGATCAGGATGCCTTTTAGTGTGATCGCAAATTCTGGTTTTCCTGACTCGGAAATTTTGAGGTCATAGGGACCGCCTGCGTTAAACTTCGGAAAATGCACTATCCATTTGCCCCCCGTATCAGTTTTTGCTTTTATAGTTGCTTTGCCAAGCGTGGCCACAACCAAAGATCCCGGAGTGGCATTTCCCCAAACAGGAATGGCTATACCTCTTTGCAAAACCATATTGTCGCCAAATACTTTGGGCAACTTTATTTGGGCATAACCTGGTGTTTGAAAAAAATGGACTATTGTAAAAAAAGCTAATGCTATTCGTATATTTATTTTCATTTTTTTAGTCGATTAAACTGGTCTTCAATGTTTTTAAGATTCCATTTGTTGCCAACGCAACTGATTACTGGTTGGGGCCGGGCCAAATGGTTTGGGAGCGCTGGTTTGAGCGCTGCAAAATGCGGTTGGGCATAAAGAAAAAACAATCACCCAAAAAAAAACTTCTATTCATAAACCTTATATTTATTTTCATATCCTTATATTCAATATCTCTAAAAATTCTAATCATATGTATTTATAGTTTAACCACAATTTTTTTTCCGGAAAAGCTAATCATCTTATCAATTTTGCTATCCGGGTTTATTCCCGCACCCTTCCCTTTAGAAACCAAAACAATATTAAATTTCCGCTTTGTAAGCATTCCCGGAAAGGACCCTTTACGGTCTTGGATAGTCAATGTCTTTATTGCATCACTCCATAGAAAAGAGATTGTAGAATATACTCCTTTTTCATAGTGATAATTATCGAATTCGTCTTCGTATAAACTGAATTTGCCATCGGCTCCGCTATAAATACGGATCTCCAAAGTATCGGCAGGTTTTTCATTTGCATAATGAACTGATTTGCCAAAAGGAATGATCGAACCAGCCCGAACAAACAAAGGAATTATATCCAATGGGGCGGGCGTCTTTATGGTTTTTCCACCTTTAATTTTTTCCCCATTCCAAAAATTAAACCAAATTATATTTTTAGGTAAATAAATCTCTCTCTCTGTTACTCGTGGTTCGGTGATTGGGGCAACAAGAATAGATTTTCCGAATAAAAATTCAAATGGCTGATCTGTTGCTTTTGCGTCTTCCCTAAAGTCCATCACCATCGGACGCATCAAGGTCGATCCACTTTTTGTTATCTGCCAAGCTTCTGAATAAATATATGGCAATAGGCGATAGCGCAAGTTCAGCATCTTACGCATATTGTCTTCTACACTTTGCCCGTATTTCCAAGGTTCCGTTTCAGATTGGTACCCATGTATCCGAAAAATAGGATTGAATGCCCCCCATTGATACCAGCGTGTCAGTAATTCGTGATACTTTGAATCGGTATATTGTGATTGCCCGGGGCGGAAAAAACCACCGATATCAGTTGTCCAATACGGAAATCCGGTAATGGTATAATTTAAGCCAGCCACAATCTGAAGTTTGTAAGCATCCCATGTACTCCCAATATCTCCCGACCAGTTTATAATTCCGTACCGTTGCTGGCCCGGAAATGCGGAACGAGTGAGAATGCAAACCCGTTTATCGGAAGCAGTTTTTCTTTGACCTTCATAAACCGCCCGGCTGACAAATAACGGATAAGTCAAACGGTAGAAATCACCTGATCCAAGGTATGTCTTTTTGCCTTTCAACGCGTCATTTTCCGGTTCAGTTGCGTCCATCCACCAGGAATCTACGCCATGAGTAAACAGGTTTTGGTTTAAAGCATTCCAATGTGTCTCGCGGGCAAGTGGGTTAAAAACATCTACCCATGGGCTATTTGGAATAAATAGTTTTTTGGCAACATAATCTTTACCTATTTCCGAATCCTGACTGAGATTTTCCCAAACCGAAATGCTGAAATGAGCATTCAAATCATGGAGCTCTTTTATGAAATTTGTGGGGTTAGGATAATTGCTTTCGTCAAATTTGGGAACTCCCCAGCCATATTTTCCCCAGTATTGCCAGTCCTGCACGATAACATCCAGTGGAATGTTTCTCTTGCGAAATTCCTTAACCGTTTCAACAAGTTGGGTGCCGGAGCTATACCGCTCCCGGCATTGCCAAAAGCCGTAAGCCCACAGGGGCAACATTGGAACATTGCCTGAAAGGTTGCGGTATGACGCAAGTACGCTATCCGCAGATGGTCCATAAAACACGACAAAATCTAATAACTTAGCATTAGGGGAGCGAAAAGTGGTTGAATTATCAGTTACTTTCCATGATAACTTAGGTATACTATTCGATTTGCATACCACTTTCACCTGATGTTCACCAGCTTTTAAATTTACCAGTGCCCCTACAGCAGGAGGTAACCATCTATTAGTCTGATCAATACATGGTTTACCATCAATAACAACAAGTTGCCTGTTGCCCATTTCGCCTAAGTTGAGGAACATAGAATATTGCCCATCCTTGGGAATATTAAATCTGCCAAGAAATACAGATTGGTCTTGTGATACTTTTTGTGTACCTGATGTAGTTGTAACCTCTTCTACTTGACTATTTCCCGAAGCAGGTGATTCCTGTTTTTCGAGTGTTACAAAATTATCGGTTGGATTATAATCGGTAAGCCCATACTGATGCCACAACAAGCCGTATCCTTTACTCGAATAAATAAACGGGATAGAAATTTGTGAGTTTACCTGTATTAATTGGCGGGTGATGTTTTTTAAATTGAAATGGCCATCCTGAAATTGACCCAGGCCAAAAAGATATTCATCGGCTGGGGATTCAAAACTTTCCTCTGCCACAAAAGATGGTTCGTGCATCGTTGAATCAGGGATTAGTTTCCGGGATGCTGCTTTTTCGCACAGGAATATTTTACCAGAATAATCGGCAAAAGACAACCGACCAGTTTGCTTATCTAATGAAACAATAATCTTTTTTGTTTTTATTTTTAATTTGGAAGGCAAATCAAACAACTGAAAGTTTGGAGTCTGGGTAACTGAGGTAAATACAAGCTCAGGCAATTTCCCCCCAGGGTTTTTTAAAAACTTCACTCTTACAGCATTATTGGATAACGGATAAATACCCAATGTTCCGTTTTGTAAGAAAATATCAATACCTTCTGGTGTCTGTATGTAACTTTTAACCACCTGTCCTAAACAAAGAATTGGGAAAATACATAGGATTAAAATACATTTAAATTTCATCTTTTTAATAGTTATTTATTTTACAAAGCGGATGAGCATGTTAGAGCCTGGCAAAACTTCGGCAGGTATAAAAAAAAACTTCTAATCATCAAAATCATATTTTATTACATTTTAACTTTAATCTCTTGCTTCAATTGGTGTTGGTTGCGAAAGGTCACTATTTCGGTATTTTTCCTGACCGCGCCGGTCGTCCAGCCGGAATAGCCCCAATCGTTCCTGTTGATTTCAGCGTGTACTCCATGTGGTCCGTCACTTAGTGCCAATTCGGGGATACCTAATCGTTTTATACCCGGTACATAAAATTTAGAATTAGCCCACTTTTTCCTGTAAAGTCATCTGGCTGATCAGCGACCGTATTTTCTCTTCCCGGTTCTTATCATTCGGCATTTGTTGCGCATTTGTAATACCTATTGCAATCAGTGTAAAACAAAGCATGCAGCAGCATACCTTCATCATTATTTTCAGTTTGGATATCAATGTATTCATTGATTAACGTTTAATTAGATTTATCAGAACAACATCGTTTTCCTGGATATCAAACTCCTGGGAATACACGGAACCAAGCTTTATTTCAATTTGCCGTTTTGCAACAGGTGAGCCATTTTGTTCTTTTAATTTTTCAACCTGCTGCCTGTTTAACTGTGCGGGCCTGCCCATATCCACATAGCCTGTGTAGGCATCGTTCACCTTATAACCAACTTTATAAATCTCCATAGTGTATTTTCCGGCTGGCACATGTGATAGATTGATCCTCACTTTGCCTTTTGATTTCGCGGGCAAATCCTTGATATAATAAGATTGATTATTGACAGAATCGGGCAACGTATAGGTGTAATCCCACAATAATGCCTGGATGCCTCCTTTATCATTTTTGCAAACCCATGAACGTGTATCACTATTTGCTAATTCAGTGCTTCCAAGCTTATTCATAAACTGATAAGAATAAAAAGCCGGTTTATTTATTCCTTGAATGTTAAGTAAACCAAAACCACCATGAAAAGGTGTATACCGCGGGCCTGGTTCTTCAAAAATATCGGTAAAAACCCAATACGACATGGAGTTGGCCGCATGGCCAACTTGCTTTATTTTTTCTAAGATATAGGCCGCTTCCTGATAGCTGTCGTGTATCGGGTCTGCGGGCGTATAAGACGCGCTCCATTCTGTATAATGCAGTTCCAGATTGGGCATGGCTGATGCAGAAATTTGTTTACGAGAGTTTAACACATCGCCACTAACTGCCAACGAATCTTTACTTAATACGGTACCCGAATTTCCATATTCGTCCAAAAAGCCCTGTTTTACTCCATAAGAGTGTGTGCTGATAAAGTCAATCCGAACGTTGTTTTTACTGCAATGACTTATCATGTCAGGAACCCATGCCGCACCTGCAGTGCCCGGCCCGCCTACCTTATACGCCGGGTTTACGCTTTTTACCGCCCTTGCCGAATAATCGTATAATTTGAAATAATCTGCCTGCGTTCCGGTCCAGAAACCGGGAGACAAGTTGGGTTCATTCCATACTTCGAAATACCAGGATTTTACTTCCTCGGAGCCATATCGTTCCGTAAAATGCTGAACAAGGTTGCTAATGAGCGCCTGCCATTTGTTATAATCTTTTGGGGGCGAAACATTACCACGCCACCAAAAAATTGTCTGACTCCCGCTTGCTAAAGCATTAGGCATAAAACCCAATTCTACAAAAGGTTTCATGCCAATGCTGTGGAGAAAATCAAACAGCACATCTACGTACATATAATTAAATTGAGGATTTCCTTTAGCGTCTTCAGTATATACCGCCATATCATCAGTGAGTAGTCCATGCATCCGGATATACTGAAAGCCACATTGCTTTTTTACATAGGCTAACTGTTGCTGCCAGTCGGCACGTAGCCCTTCATTTGCTCTGCCCGCACCTACGCAGGTATTAAACATGGGATTCATCTTACCCGAGGTTCTATTAAAATCCACATTGATCGCTCTCTGGCCATTTGCATTTGCCAAAAAAATCAGTTGTGAAATCATCAATACCCAAAATACTTTTTTCATTTGTTTCTCTATTTTTAAATTATTCTGTCCACACGAGCACACCCGCGGGCTTTAGTGTTTTCTCTCCTATTAAAACTTTTGCAGCATCCGGCAGCCTTAACGTGTAATTTTCTGATGAATAATTTAATGCCATATAAAAACCGTCGCGCCAATAAACAAACACCCCGGGAGGATAGTCTTCCGTTGTAGCACCAGTATCTTTATAAATCGCGCGCAATAAATCCTTTTCTAATTTAGAATCATCCGTATCTACGCCTATATAGGTTACACAACCTTTACCAATCCGATGCTTTACAACAGCGGCTTTGCCCTTATAAAACTGATTGTTATAAGTAGCCAGCACGGCGGTATTATTATCCGGCACAAGCAAATCTGCCCAGCTATGCCATGGATAATGATTCGGATTCATTAGTACCTCGCCTTTACCATACGATGAAAGCATATCGGTCTGGCTAATATGGGCACCGATCAGATTTGAAATTGGCATGGCACTCTCTCCCTCCCAAAAATGGCCCCTGCGATCTTTAGTGCCGGTACGGCAGGTGATGATCAAATTGCCACCTTTTGTTACATAGTCATCCCATTTTTTCACCAATGCGGAATCAATCATTTCATAAGCCGGAACGATCACGAACTTATACTTTGACAAATCAGCCGTTTCCTGAATTACATCAACAGGTGCACCCAATGACTTTGCAGTTGTCAGGAATTTTACCGGGTAATCCCATGTATTCCATTGTCCTGTCTGTTTTTGCCTGTCAATGCTCCAGTAATTTTCCACATTCCACAGAAGCGCTGTAGACCGGGCGGCCAGCTTTACCGGCATCTTCGTATCTAGCGTAAATTGCCTCCGCAGTTCTGTTATTTCTTTCATGAACTGCATATAATCTTCACCACCATGCGAAGGTGTTACTCCATCCGTTTGTATAACACCCGCATGATACTGTTCTGAGCTATATAAGATTTGTCGAAAGCGGTATGAACAAGCGATCTTCCCCCCTGCGGCAAAACTGTGATACAGCCATAAGCGAACAGTACCCGGTAAAAGGAGTGGGTTGTAGCTACCCCAGTTAACCGGGCCTGGCTGCACTTCCATAACCCCTGAAACACCACCTACCGATTTATAATATTCTGAAGCGAAAAGAATAACATCGCTATTGCCCAAACGAAAACCTAGTTCACCAATATTATCGCTGCCGCCGTTTGGGTATGCGGTGTATGCTGCAAAATCCAGTTTCTTTGTACGCGTTGGATCAGAACCTGTGCAAACAGCCGTATAATTGGTAGTAATAAACTGAGCTTTTGAAATAGAATTTCGTAGAACCCCTGCCTGAAGATCAAGGAATTCTGCCTGGGCATCTGCTGAATATCTTTTAAAATCCAACAAAGCGTGGGGGTTGTTACCCCACCAACCTACTAAGCTCGTATTCGGTATGATCACCTGATTAAAACTATCGAACCATTGGCTCCAGAAGGCGGTTCCCCAGGCATTATTTAACGCATCAATGGTTTTGTATTTGTTTTTCAACCAGGTTCTGAATGCTTCCTGCGACGAAGGGCTATAATCGGTAACAGCGCCGGGTTCATTATCTACCTGCCAGCCTATAACATTCTTATTCTGCCCGTATCGGATGGCCATTTCAGCTACGATTTTCTTTACAAATCCGCGATACTTCGGATTCACAATTGAGGCTAATCCTCTCGTACCATTTTCCGCACGGATGTAATGGCCATCCATACTAAAAGTTTCCGGATAATTTAACCGCATCCACGTTGGAGTGGTTGCCGAAGGTGTACATAACAGTACTTTCAGATGGTATTTTGTGCAAAGGCTCACTACTTTATCAAGCCAGTTAAAATCAAACCCGCCTTCCCTGGGTTCCATTTTGAACCAGGCAAATTCAGCCAGGTGAACAAACTCGAAACCCATATCTGATATCTTTTTTATATCCCTTTCCCACTGGGCTTCATTCCAATGTTCAGGGTAATAATAGATACCGGTAGTCACCAAGTCTTTTTCGGGGAAAAAACGGCTAACTTCCTGTGCTTTTAGCACCGCCGAGGGAATTAAGATGGTTATTAATAATATTGTTATGTATCTTTTTATCATCATAAGATGTCTTATTTTCTATTGAAGCTGATAGGCCCTTTTTGTTCATTTCCAATATTCGGAACTGTACATGTGCATAATGTCATATAAATAGCATCAATAAACCAGCAACCGGAATTAATAAAATTTCCATTCATCAAACAAAAAACCCTCTCCATAAAATACAAAATAAATATTCCACACTCCTTTAGGTATGTTCAGTTCTATTTGCTTTGAGAGCGTAGTCCAGTCCTTCACATCACACCTAAGGGAAACAAGGGCTGGGCCTTTAAGATTATTTACATAAACATCAATTTGACCCGTTCCCTTCACCCGGACTTCGAATTTGGCAGGAATCTGATTGCTAAAATCGGCTTCCCGGACCATGAGACATTGTTTATCTACTTGTCCTTTGGCAACCACATTACCCACAACACTGGTAGTATCGAACTGGACGTGTCCCGAAGTGCCTGCGGTGGTTTCTGCTTGTTGCAGAACGAACGGATTTAATAGTTTAGTTTGTGACGGACCTTTAAAAGTTGCGTTGACCATGGGGATATTCACGCCATTCCCTTCATCCACCTGTATTGGTTCGATACCCACATTACGAAAACCACCCTTAGTGTTAAAATAATCCTGTAAATACATGGCATGGTAAGCAAAATAATATTTCTGATTAAACTTGAATAAGTGAGAGTGATTGTTTGTCAAAGGACCCACATTATCACCCACGTTATCGCCAGGATTCTTAAAGTAATTATCGCGATACTGCCAACTATCCGGAGTTAAGGGTGTTTTACTCGTCATATAAGATATGTTGCATGTGGTTGGTTTAGCAATATTGCTGTAAGGCCATTCAGTGCGTGGATCCCAATTCGTACAATAGCTATAAACCCAGGTTCCATTGATAAAGTTAAGGTCGCTGGCCTCATTAAAATAAGGAGCGGGTATCTTAGAAATATTGCCAGCCAAACTGATCATATCGGCTCCCAATTTGACGATTCTGGCATTATCCGGCATATATGGTGTTTTAGGCGTTCCGGCACCAAAAACCAGCCAGCCTGTACCTTGGCCGTCAATAACAACTCCGGGATCGAATGGAGCTCCGACATCCACACCGGGGACAGAGCGGTCGACGATGTTCTTTCCTAATGGGTCTTTCCAGGGGCCAAGGGGAGAGGTGGAAGTAAGCACGGCAGAGCCACCACCGCCATTGGAGTAATACAAATAGAAGTGCGTTTTACCATCTGCTTCTAATCTGGATGTAATGGAAGGCGCCCATGAATTCTGACTCCATGGTGCCAGCTTTACTGTATTTATGACGCCATGATAAGTCCAGTTGACCATATCATCGGAAGACATCATAACCAGTGTACGGATATGCTCGTATGAATTTTTTCCATCCTTTCCTACCTTCTCATACTGTTGATGATCATTCGTGGCATACACATAAATTCTTCCATTGTATTCTACAGCTGTTGGGTCGGCCGTAAACATAAAATCTAATAAAGGATTCGCATTATTGGTGAGAAGTTTCGGCGAAACATTTGCGAACTTTTCTTCCAGCTTTTCATTAATCACTTTCGGTTTATCCGCATTAGTCTGAGCTTCAATATTTTTTTGACATCCCAAGAAAGAGATAGCAAAGACCGTACTTAACAATATTTTTTTTCTAAACATGCTTTTTTATATTCCACCTAAAAAACGGATGCTCGTTAAGGGTTAATTTCAATTGATCAATTATTCTTTAAGCTAGGTAACAAAGAAGTTAACCCTTCCCCGGGACTGGCTAACGCTTAACCAAATCTCAGGGAAGGGAATAACTTATGCTATAATTGACACATTGTTTTTTAGTTATATCCAGCCTTAAGGGCATCATACATAGCCTGGTCCTTTATCACATTATTTTTTCTATCTAACATAAAACCTATCTCCCAAAAGAACGGCATAATACCATTCGCTCTCATAGTTTTGGTCGAAAAAGTTGTCCAGTCATTTACAGACTTGTTGTGCATAGCCAGATCCTTAGGAAGATACTGGCTGTTGGTGGCGGCAGTCCTCCTCCAGGCTGCATATTCACCCAGCATAACGGGGATACCATTATCAACAAACTTTTTCATCTTTCCGTATTCAGTAATCAGCGAGCTCTCTTCTCCAAAAGTGGCGTTGCGGTCCGGCTCAATGGTAGAATGATTCCCGGCGCCCCAGTAATAAACCATCTTGCCCCAACTTACATCTCCATCGGTTAGTATGGTAAATACAGAAGGCGTGTAGCTATGTACCTCAACCATCAACTTGTTAGGTACCGGATCGTGAGGCATAGTAGTCATCAGATCCGAAGTTAAATAACTGTCAGTGGTTGGCCCCTGAACAACCAGCACCCGGTAACTGTTCTTGCCTCCGGTAGCGCGAACTGCATTAATAAATGTTTCATGATAACCATTAAGTATGGCCATCTGCCCGGCAGTATTAGCCGGAGGTTCATTCAAGCCGGCAAAAATAAGGTGCTCATCAAAATCCCGCATGGTTGTAGCAATCTGCTCCCAAATTGCTTTTTGCATCGCATTAACGGAATCTTGCTTTGCCGCATTGGCATTGGGACTATCGTGAGAATTCAGTATCACATACACATCATTAGCCACACACCATCCAACCACTTCTTTCACCCGCGCAAGCCATACAGGATCAATTGTTGCCTTTTTCCGATCGCTTAAATGAGTCCAAACCCAGTTACAGGGAAGCCGTACAGCATTGAAACCTAATTGTTTTACATATTTTACATACGATTCGGTCAATTTACTATTCTGCCAATCACCTTCGTTTGGTGATTCCATGGTATTGCCAAAATTTATTCCCATTTTCATTTTTGCCGCCAGTTGCACGGCAGTACTGGTCATTCCGGTCATATCCGGAGCTATGGGCGAGGTGTTATAACTTGGGTATATGACTGGTGCCTGAGAAACGATCAACCTTCTTCCCTGGCCGTTTGAAGAACTTATGTATACAATACCAGAGCGGCTTGCCGCCGCAGTATTTTGCGATAATGTTGTTAAATGAATAACAGTGCTGCCGCTGCTACCTGATGTTGTGCTTATTTGCAACCACGAATAAACAGGATTGCTGATGCTCCAATCGGCATTAGCTGAAATGGATATGTCCTGGGTTCCTCCTTCACCCCTAAAAGTTATGGTGGATGCACTAACTGTTAGTTCCGGGTCCGGATTATTTGATTTTTTACAGGAGGATAAAGATATAACGGTAATAAGAAATATCAATATGTTAAAAGAGTACTTAATCTTCATTTTTTCTTAATTTTTAATTAGTTAAAAAGCCCCACGGCGATATGCTGCCGTGGGGCTATAGCTTATTTAATTTTCACACACCTAATATTGTCAATAGCAGTATAAAAACCAGTTACAGTTGGCGAAGTATCGAAATTTTTAAGGGTCATATTATAACTATTCGCACCAGTAGCCCCTAATAATTGGCTTATTTGAGTAATGGATACACCATCCCCTAATGTGTTAACTTTTGATCTGAATTCAGATAAAGGAATAATTACGGTTTGCCAACCTTTCGTTTTAAAAGCAACGGTAACATTTGAATTAGGAATTTTCCATGGCTCATAACGCGCAACATAACTGTCACCTGCAAAATCAGTTCTAATATAAAGTGTACCTCCGTTCCATGGCTTAGCCACACTTATGTCAAATTGAAGGGCCCAACTTGAAGGAGGGTCTGTAAGATTTGCCACAGGCAACCAGTGATTACCCGTATTAGAATTACCCAATGGGATGTACACACTTGCACCGCCAGCTAAAACAGGATTATCAATATACATAAACTGACTATTATTTGTTCCCATCGAACCATTAAAATCGGCTTGGGCATAAGTTAAATGTTCACTTGAGGCCCAGCCAAAACCAAAATTATCACCCCACTCCATATCTCCTAAAAGACCTACTTTATCGTTATTTTGAGAATTTACTTTATAAACAGTAGAAACCGTTCCATAACTGGTAACAATGGTCACTGGTCCACTAGAGTAGCTGTTTGAAGCTGGAGCCGCAAACTTAACATAAATGCCACGTGGACCTTCTGTGAATTTTGTAATAGTAGCACCGCCAAAAGAAATTGATTGGATAGTTTTAAGGTAAGCACCATAAACATAAACCGAATCACCAACGTTGGCATCACAGTTGGAAATGCCGTAAATGATCGGCATCGCATTTATGGTAGCCAGGGCAGTACCAGATTTGGTGGTTACTTTGATTAACTTGTCGGATGTTGTTGCCGGCATCAGAAAACCAAGAGCGGTGCCATCGGCATTTGAGTTAAATTTTGGAATTTTGGTTCCGCCATATGTAAACTGTTGAACAAATGTCAAATTTGAACCATAGAGATAAACCGAATCGCCCGGGTTGGCAAACACATCGGATACGGCGCTAATAGTTGGCGCTGGCGGGCCTAATTTGAAAGCGAACGTTGTTGAACCTGCCGGTGTAGTATACTGTATAGTATAGAGTTTAGCAGTATCAATTGTTGAAAACTTAATGTAAGGTATACTCACCACTGCGCTGTTCGGCGCAAATAAAGCAGTGTTAAAACTGGTAGGAACCCCATCAAATGCGATTTGAGTTGCATTTTGCAAATTATTCCCGATTATAACCACATATTTTCCTGCGTGTCCGGTAAAGGAAGTATCAGTATTAAGATTACCAGTACCTATAAGAGTATCCTGAGGTGACGGATGATACAATCTTACGCTTGTAATACTGGGAGCACCAGCATTGCTGCTGTCGTTACTCTTCTTACAAGCAGGTAGTAAAGCCACCATCGCGAAGAGAAGCGGCAATAAACACAAGCGGAGGTTTAAATTTTTTTTCATAACAATATGTTTTGTTTTAATTAATTAATAATAGGGTACTGGTGGGGCTGCCAATTTAGGGTTCATTGTTAGCTCCGATCCCGGAACTTGTATTGTAAATGAACTGATAGTTGCCGGAAGAGTAGGTCTGGGAGCAGTCGTATCCCTTTTAGCTATACGGGTAGTAGCATCATAACTAAATGCGGCCCGATCTTGGTTATTGATCCAATTAACAGCTTGTTGCGGTTGGTAATAAGACCACCGTACCAGGTCCATCCAATATTGTCCTTCAAAAGCAAATTCAATTCTTCTTTCCTTCAGTATTGTGGCAGCGTCCAATGAAAGCACCTTGGCCACACCGGCTCTTGTCCGCACTTTATTAAAATAAGCCAGGGCCTCACCATCGCTTGTAGTAGCATTGTTACCCAAAATAGCTTCGGCATATACCAAATACACATCGGCCAACCTGAGGATCGCATTGTGTTCAGGGGATGATGTAGGGTCCATTGTTGGCGCATTGTTATCTTTTTCGTTGCCAATAATGTGTTTTTTCATACAAACCTGGTCTGCCTTATAGCCACCACCGGCTGCATTCAATTCGGGATATTTATCTCCGATGAGCATAATAGTGGCTTTGCGCCTTACTGAATCTTCGGTTGTGTACATCTTATATAAGTCGTAGCTTGGATATAATGCAGCATATGCGCCTGACTTTTGAGGATTTATATCGTTGCTTG
>NZ_JBDSCA010000074.1:0-13366 GCF_039921305.1 Mucilaginibacter sp. | reverse complement strand
AAAGACGCAATAGAGTTTTGCGATTGTATGCGAGTTTTGATAGTTTGAAGCAAAAAAAAAGCCATCTAATTTTACAATTAAATGGCTTTAAACACTTTTTTAATGAAGTCAGCGGAGAGTTAGGGTTTTGTAACACCTCTAAATGGGGTTGATAACCAATGTCTTATGAGTGGGATAATTGCTTACGCACCGAATTACGCACCACTTTCTTGCTACAGATTAATTGCAAATCTTATGATTTAAAGATACGAAATATCTTAATACCTATCAAATTTAATGCTTATCTATTTAGCATTATCGTATATAGCATAAAAGTCTTATATAACCTTTATAAGTCCTATTATATAGTAGTTTGGCTCAAATTTTTATCAAGCACAGCGGCTTTTACCTTATTCTTAAATTCATCCCCCGGCCGGAATGCCGGAATGTAACTTTCGGGGATATGCACGGCGGTGTTCTTTGTGATGTTCCTGCCTATCTTCGCAGCTCTTTTCTTCACCAGGAAAGTACCAAAACCACGGACAAATACGTCCTCGTGATTTTCCAGGGATGTTTTAATCACTTTAAAAAAGCATTCTACAACCGTTTCCGTTTGTTCTTTGTCTATCCCTGTTTTGGCGGCTATCGCCGCGATCACATCTGCTTTGGTCATACTCTTTTAAATATTGCGTATCGGCTATACATTTAAACGGCCAGAAACTGCAAATATAAATCATAATGGCTTTACCGGCAAACCAAACCCACCGGAATGGTTGTACAAGCGGACATTCCCGCCCTGCAAGTCAATTACGCACACTGTCCCATTTTCACCACTTAAGCAACAAAAGCGCGGAGACGGGTGAGATGTCAAGGGCAGGCGGTCCAATAAAAAATCAAACAACAGCCGCCTGTTTATGTACCCTTTACTTTTCATCCCGGCGTGGGCTATCTTTGCGACCGTGGTGTAATTGGTTTATTTGTTTTTTCTTTTTTACCAGCAATGGAAAAGCAACTCGGTTATGAGCGCAGCGAATTTCCGTGTTGCTGTGCGAGGTGAGGCGGGCGGTGGCAGGTAACCCGCTCTATCGCGGGTGGCGTGCAGCCGCTGGCCGCAGCCGGGGCATTAGCTTTTAGTTTCATTATCCTTTAACGACCGTACCTCGTTTTTGATCCATGCTTCAACCGCTTTCTTTGCGTCCTTGCTGACTTTGGCGATTTCGTCGCAAGGTGGTATTAGTTCTATGGTCATGCCCCGGTCAGGGTGTTTTCTCCTTTTACCGGCTGCATCGCGGCTAATGATAAATGTCCGGCTGACCCTGCAAAAGATATCGGGATCGAGTAGCTTTTGTACTGCGTCGAGTGATTCCCAAAAGATGACCGGACTGGCATCATTCCGCCGGAGCACTAAAGGGCCCGTTTTTGTGCGATAGATATAGGCAATATCACTTACCCGAACCCGTAGTTCTTCTTTTTCATCCGAAATCCGCAGGTTAAGATAGTCAGCATAATTTGGTTGCCGTTGTATTTTAATCGAGGCTGACTCTTTCACAGCCTTTGTTTGATGGTGATAATAGAAATTGCAGAACAGGTATAAGCCGTTAAAGTTAATGGACATATTAATGATCTCTTTAAACATATAGCCAGTATAGGCATAACGTGCGCTATGCTCATCGAAAGGAAAGAACAACTGGCTGATCAACAGGGATGCGATAACAGGAAGCGGTAAGCCAAACAATAGCTGCCAAACGAGCCTTAGCCAAAACTGTGTCTCCCAGTTATACTTTTTATCCAGCCGCTTACAGATCCAGTTAATGATAATGATCTGCCCATTAGCAATAGTAAAAAGCGCGGCAAAAGAATAGAGAAACCACGGATGAGTGACCAGCTCAAAAACCGGCTCATCCGGTAATGGGCATTAGGGATGCCATCTTTTTCATTTCAATGGCAACAGCTACCGCTTTTAGGTGTTCCCCTTTTGCAATACCCTGATGCTCCGCTTTTTGTTTATACAGGGTTTAGTGTCACTGAAATTTTAATCTCTTCCCTCTGCCTCATTCTGGTGTATGTGGAATTATACGATATACATAAAAGAATAGATACCTTTGATTAATAAGTATTCGCAACCTTCAAATCGTGGATAATTAATCTTCCGTACAACCTACATCAACAATACTTTCCAGGCATCAATTACCCGGCCGTTTTCTAATAAATGCTTGGCTTTTAAATGCAGGCGTGAGCTGCGGGTTTGGCTGTCAATACTACCATCAAGCATTTCCTTCATTTCATCGGTTTTGCTAAAGGCTTCTACCTCCTCAACGGAAGGCAGAGTTTTAACAAGAGCTAACAAACCCAAATTATTCCCGGTTAATACGTTAGATTTTTTAACCTCTTCAGGAAAAGCATCTACGCCAATTCCAAGTCCAATATTATCGATTGGTTTGGCAATTTTAAATAAATTGTCGCTGGTTACCCTACAATACCAATCCCCGCCTAAACGAGCCACCAGATTTATCTTGTGTGGATCTATTTTGCCATTAGCATCCAAAATATCCTCACTGATATGAATTCGTTTCACTTCCGCTATAACCAAATTGCCTGCTCCTCCGTTTTTCCCTAACGATATCACATCATTCACTACACACTCGAACTGAACGGTCGATTCCGCTACCCTGGGCGGCCTTACAGTTTCCGAAGCCAGTTCAGTTAAACCAGCTTTCGAAAACTCGTTAACTTCTCTCGGATAATCTTTACTCGTTAAATACGTCTGTTGAATCATATCATAGTTCACAACGTTAATTACACATTCGGGTATTTCCAAGACGTTTTCAAGAGTATGCTTTGTGTTGTTATCCCGCCCCTTATTTGTCGGCGAAAAAACGCATATCGGAGGATCGACACTAAACACATTAAAAAAACTAAAGGGACTTAAATTCACGTCGCCGTTTTTATTAATAGTGGATGCAAAACATATCGGCCGGGGTGCAATTGTATAATGCAAATAACTTTGCATCTCGGTGTGTGTTAAGGAAGCCGCATCCATAGTTTTTACCTTCATACAGAATTTTATTAATGTGAGTTTGGCATAAGAGAAGTATACATAAGGGATGAAGGGGTATGTTTTTATCTAAGATTGATTGACCGCATTTAGTTAAATAATAACAAAATTCTATCCTGTTAAATAAAGTTAGAGAAATTTTCGTAAACCATGTGACTTTTGCCAATTTGAGTATTAAATATTTTTATATTTGACATATCTAAACCAATCCTATTCTATATGAAAAATACTTATAACCCCGGCCCGCCAAAAACAATTAAACAGATCACCACACGAATCAATATAAATAACTAAGGTAGCAGCAATTAAACTAACGGTTTATCGGACGTTAATTCATTGCGGTTAAGATATGTGTATTATTATGTGCTACCAATCATCATGTTTTAAAGTAACATCGTTTATATATTGATGCAACGGCATTATAAAAAAACCAATATCACTACTATTTCAAGATGATAAAACCATCTTAAGTTTTTTATGGTACGTCTGTGCTTTTGAGGGTGCCATAATACTTCTTCAGACAATATTTTTTGAAGATTATAATACTGTGTCAAGGTTATAACCTTGACACAGTTAATGATATATTATAATTATCACAGTAACAATAGTAAAAAATGAAAGAAGATTTAATTGAAAAATTTAAAAGGTGGGCAGAAAATAAAGTAGATATAAAATCTATAATAGTAATAGGTTCTTCAGTTAGAAATCAGCAGAAGGGTGACAAATATTCAGACATCGATTTTATAATATTCACAAAAGATCCCTTTATATATGAAAAGTCGGTTACATGGATCGATGAAATACATAAATCGGTTTCCTTCCATAACGGATTTGAAATATCAAAAGGAACTTTTGTAAAAAGAATTTTCTTTGAAAACGAAGTTGCTGTTGATATAACATTTTTAAGTTCTAAGTTGCTGTCAGCAATACTCATCTTTACGACTTTAAAAGAAAAAGGGAACTATTTTTTATCAGTACTTAGTAAAAAAAAGATCAAAGAAATTGAAAATCAAATACTAAGTTTTACATATTACCTTCATCGGGGATATCACTTTATTGTTGATAAAAACAATACTGAAGAAAAGGTTAAAAAAATTATAAGCCAATTTGGGTATAAAACAGAATATTCGTTTGAATTAAAAGACTTTGAAGTAGTCGTTAATCGCTTTTGGCAAAATGCTTACAGAATGGCCTATAAAATAAAGCGAAATGAATTGTTTACAGCAAAATTGGAGATCGAGCCGGAAATGAAACAAGACTTGCTAAACATTATTTCAATATATACCAAGCACGTTAATGGCAGTGATTTTGAAACTTGGCATAAAGGAAAATTCATTGAGAAATGGGCAGACCCGGTGATTGTTGAAAAGTTAAAATTGATTTACGGTGAATACAATGTTGAAAGTTCCTGGAGATCTTTAAAATCGACTATTGATTTGTTCGTCCATATTTCAGATTTATTATATAAAGTCGATAAATTTCAAACAATAACTAAACCGCAAGAATATTTTTATAATTGGATTGCGGAAATTGAGCAAACTACCACCAATATAACACATACATAAAAATGAACAAATCTTACATTTTCAACTTTATAAACAGCATCTTTTACAAGGTAATTCTTCGTAGCCTAATCTTCTTTATATCTCTTTTGCCATGTAGCTACATCATCTTTTCAAATTCAAGCCACAAAATAATTCTCTTCCCGATATTCATGATAACGGTCCCATTCTCAATGATTGTTCTTACTGGAATTGTATTAAAATTACACCCTAAAATAAATAATGAAAAAATTGAATCTGGTTCAAAGAAATTCTTTTTTTGGCTGAACAAGAATTTTATCCATGAATTTGTTTGTAGTTCATCATTCCTGAATAACTTAACAAATAGAATAGATATTCTTAGATTAATATATTATAAATTATGCGGTGTTAAAAACCCGTTATTTGTGATCATTGCGCCGGACGTAAAATTTTTAGACCCGTATTTATTGGTATTAGGTAAGAAAATTTTTATTGGGTATGGCACCATTATTAGTGGACACATTATTCAAGGAGGAAAACTTATTGTTGATTATGTTAAAATTGGTGACAACGTTAGAATTGGAGCTTCTTGCTTTATCGCTTGCGGAGTAGAGATACAAGAAAGTACAATGATTGGTTTCGGTGTTAAAATAGGTAGCAATTGTAAAATTGGAAAAAATGTTATTATCTCTTCGGAAACTATCATTGATGATAATGTAATAATTGAAGATAATGTCGTTATAGGCAAGTTCTGTATCATTGGAAAAAACTCAATTTTAAAATATAAAAGCGTATTGTCTTTTAATCAAATCATTAAACCAAGATCAATTATCGATTTTGGCAAAAAACAAATGACCTAAACCACTTAAAAGTATACATAAAATTATTGCCCTATTAAGTATAATATTATTTGTCGTCAAGGATATAAATTAATGTAATTACAGACAAACTAAAATTTTATACGCTTTTTTTCAATTCAATTATTACTATTTTAACTACTCAACGACAATTTAATGTAGTGATATAAAGCAAATTGATTTCTAAAATCCTTTTTGCATCAACGAAAAATAGTTTTGAACATTATATACATTTGCATATTTAATAATTATTAGATATGTTTATATCCTAAACTTTCCTTACCCATAATCCTGATTCTTTTCAGTTATAAATTATTGGCAATGATTGGCTAAGCCTCTAATTAATTTAAATTCCAATGATATTAAGTCTGAGGAAAAATACTTATACCTAAATCTTTTATTTCTTAACATATATAGTTAAACCTTGTCACTATGCTTCAACCCAAGATACCGCACTCAACGTCAACATCCCCTCTGTTTACCGAATTCTATTTTCTATTGAACAGTACAAGTGATGCCTAACAACGGTCGCGCTCAGGCGTATTGAAGATTTATCAGGATGACTACCATACGTTTTAATTAACAGCGATTAAGTTCAAACTGCCTCATACTCACATTTCGCTCTGTAAACTGCTCTTTATCAGTAAAGTTAAACTGTACTCCTATCTGAAAAACTAAAAAAAATTAAAATAACAATATGAAGAATTTTGATCTATCATCACCAGATTTTAACGCAATAAGATACGAAGTTTATAAAGAGCTTAGAGAGGAAGAACCGGTGTACTGATACAATAATATGAATTGCTGGTTAATTACGAGGTACGATGATATTATGAGATTATTAAAATCTGACTTGTTGACAACTGGTCACCTCATCAATGACAAATTACTTAATATAAAAGATCCAGATCTCAGTGTAATAGAAATAACTAATGTTTTAAAAAGTTGGATGATATACAACGAAGCCCCGGATCACACTAAGTTCAGAAAGTTCATGAACCATGTTTTTATTTTTGAAAACATTCAAAAAGTTAAACCACTAATTAAAGAGCTTGTCAGGAAAAGAATGGAAGAGTGTGATTTAAAAAATGGATTTGACTTTATTAAGTCTGTTGCCAACCCAATCTCGGCGGAGATTTTAAGAATATTGTTAGGATTAGAAGACATTGAACCTAAAAAGTTTTTAGAATGGTCAGATGCGATTGCCGTTTTTATGCAAGATTTTGTGGTTTCACCAACGCCTAATGTCCAAATTGCACAAAGTACCGCGAAAAGCCTTCTTGAAATGAAAACAGCCTTTCTTGAGGCAATCGAGCGCCGAAAGACATCTCCGAAATTGGATTTATTAAGTGGGTTAGTTGAAGGGCTAAATAATGGATCGAGCGAAATAACACCGGAGGAGGTAGTACATCAATTAATCCATTTAATTTTTGGAGGTCATAAGGTACCGCAGTATCTTTTAGGTAACAGCCTTCATTGTTTATTAACCAATCCGAGTGCTTATAATTTACTTATTGATAACAAAGAAAAATTCATTCCACTTCTAATCGAAGAAGTAATGAGGTTTGAAGCTCCAATTCAATTTATAACGCGGCATGCAAAAGAAGAAATCTCCCTTCATGGAAAAACAATAAAAAAAGGAGATTCCATTTATTTAATGCTGGGTGCAGCCAACAGAGATAAATCGATTTTCGAAAATCCTGAAACATTTAATATTGAAAAAAGAGGTAGAAGACATATTTCTTTTGGTGGAGGAATTCACGCTTGCCTTGCAGCAGCATTGGTTACGGAACAGATAAAAGAGATATTCTTACAATTTTTTAGTGGGCTTAAGGAGATTAAACCTCTTTATGATTTAGGCAATCCTGATTGGAGCAATAATTCGACATTTCATGGAATCGAACAGCAGTACATATCAATCTTATAATATTTCAGCCATCACAAAAATTGTTGAAAAATCAGCAATCTTTGGTGATTTTCCTATTCGTGAAATATATTTAAGTGCGCTTGTTAATCGCCTATCTGGAATCCCACAATTACTACCAATAAATTCTTTCGAAAATACAAGGAATAGGTATGATCATGTGAAAAATATGATAAATATTCTTGATACATTATCGAAGCTGGACTACAATAAGAACGTTTTTGATGAATCATTTTGGAAAGACGTTGCAATGGGAATAATTATGCACGATATCGGCCACACACCATACGGACATGCTGGTGAGAGAGCTATAGAGAAATACCTTGGGAATGAAAGAAAGTTTTCTAATTCTATTCAATCTGAAAGGCTTTTGTTTCATAGATATTCAAGTATTGGACAAATAACAAACAAGGGAAATATATTTGATACGTTGCCAATTAAGCCATTTATTAGGTTTAAGGACCACCGATTAGATTGTAACGTTTCGGTACTTGTAGATTTTATCGACGACTTGGAAAATGCAGTCGGCGACTTACAAGACCTGTGGTTTGCGTTTGGTGATCATCGTGTTAAAAAGTTATTTAAACACCATTTTTATCAAAGTAATATAGAAGATAATGTTAGTAAAATCGGCTTAGAATATCTTTTTTGCAAATGTAATAAACTTAATATGAATTACTTATGTGAAAGAATCTTGTTAGATTTTAATGAAATTCATACAGAGTTAAAATATTTAAAAAAACAAATTCGATTGTTTTCTGAAATGTATGAATGTATCGCACTTTATGATACAGCTGGAGAAAAAATCGTCTCTGAAATTCTATATCATACAGATAATATGTTAAGATCAGAGTATGCATTTTGTGATGAAGATATTAAAGGAGTTACGTCTGATATTGTTGCATCTATGACATTATTGGATATTGACGAAAACATAGCCTAAACTAAAAGTAAGATTATTCAAAAAGATAGTAAACCTTTACACAATCAGACAATATTTAACAATATGATTATTTGCGGAATTAAATTAACACATGATGGAGCGGTAGCTCTTATTGACGATGGCAAATTGATTTTTTCTTACGAAATGGAAAAACTTGATAATATGCCAAGACACTCAGACTTTTCAATCACATGGGAAAAGGTAGAAGATATTTTATTATCACATGGATATAGTTTTAAGGAAGTTGACAGGTTGGTTTTTGATGGTTGGGATTTTTATACAATAAACGCACATTTACCGCTTAATCAGCAAGAACAGCTGTCTTTTAATGTCGCTTCAAAAACAGATAATTCGCTGTTGATTGATAAGCTTGCTGATTATGGACATTTTGTAGAAAAAAATGATAATATTCTTAAGCAGGAAAGTTTTAAAATTCCTGCTCATAGTTTAGTTTATAATAGCTATAAACATGTTTCAAGCCATGTTTTTGCTACTTACTGTACAAGCCCGTTTGCAAAAAAAGGAGAGGATTCTTATATTTTAGTATGGGATGGCGGAATGCCTCCCCAGTTATTTTATTACAGGTATGATGAAAATATTGTGGAGAACCTGGGTTATCTTTTCCCATTTATGGGGTACATGTATATAACTTTTTCTCACGAATTTGAACCTTTTAATTTATTGAATGACCATCTTTCGGTAGCTGGCAAAGTCATGGCGTATGTTGCTTTGGGGAACATTGATGCAATGATCATGGATAAGTTTAGAAAAATTTACAACGAGTTAATTGAGGATGAGGAATCCTTAAATATGAATATTAACCGGGTGATGAAAATCACCACAGAGTTTACCAGGCGGTCTAAAGAATTTTGCGATACTGAGAAAATCTTACATGCAAACATGCTGGCGACGTTCCAGTTCTTTTTGCAAGAACTATTGATTGAAAATCTGGAAATAAAGGTAAAAGAAAGACCTAATCTATTGAAAAATTTATGTTTTGCGGGTGGTAGCTCACTGAATATTAAATGGAACAGCGGAATAAGGAAAAGCAGGATTTTTAACGAGATGTGGGTTCCACCATTTCCAAATGACGCAGGGAGTGCTATTGGAACAGCTTGCTGTGAAATGATTGTTAGTGATAATAAAAGAGCCTTGGAATGGAATGTATATAGCGGCCCTCCTGTAATGGAAAGTGATCATACAGCATCAGAATATTCATCCAACGACTGTACAATTGAAGAATTAGCTAAAATATTATATGAATATAATGAACCAGTAGTATTTATGAATGGATTAGCAGAAATGGGACCGAGATCATTAGGAAATAGGAGTATTCTTTCTGCCGCGGTTAGCCCTGAAATGAAGAAATTATTGAATGAAATGAAAGGACGTGAGGATTATCGCCCAGTAGCTCCAATATGTTTAGAAGAAAATGCTATGGAAGTATTTGATCCTGGTATGCCAGATCCCTACATGTTATATGAGCACATGGTCAGAATGGACTGGAAAGACAAAGTTCCAGCAATTTGTCATTTAGATGGGACAGCCAGGCTTCAAACAGTAAACTACAATCAGAATTCCACAATTCATGAATTGCTCACACATTATAAGAAACTAAGCGGAATTCCATTATTATGTAATACAAGCGCAAATTTTAATGGTAAAGGATTTTTTCCAGATGTAAAAAGTGTAATGGAATGGAACAAGGCCAATTTCATTTGGAATCACGGCCGTATTTACTTTAAAATAAATTCCACGTATTCTAAAAATTTATTAAAAACGAATGGTGATTATGTGAAAAATACTGAGAATGTATGATTTGTAATTAGTCGTTCCCCAAAAAGTGAGTTTAAATTTGGCGCGGACTCTGATGATCCACAATTAGGATTTTTCTATACTCCGCATTCAACAAACAAAGCCCGGTTATGCCGGGCTTTATTTCATAGTCCAGAAAGTCAATACTGCTAATAGATAGCAGTCTAAATTCATGGAATTACATTCAAGAAATAATCATTTAAAAAAAACATTAATTTCCATTAGTCATGTCGCAATAAACTACTTAGTATTATGCTTTTACCTTCTTTTCATTTCCTTTTAGTGTTTCAAGTTATCGTTTTAGGGCTTGCCTTTAATTTTCCTCAAACTGTCCGCCTCTCTTTCTAATTGCCTAATCCGTAATTCCGTGGTCTGAATTTCCACGTAACGTTCTATGCTGTCTGTCCGGTAACTGTTGATCGCAGGTACATTCAGACTGTCCAATTGATTTTGTAATTTCTGCTTTTTAGTGCTATCTGCAATCAGATAATTCCAGTACCAGGCTTTGCGGTACCGGCTGTTCTGGCTGTCCATATACCAGTAATGGAAGCCAAACCAACTGCAAGAGCAGACAATAATCGCAATGGCTGACAGGTACATGACCCGTTTAGCCATGATGCTGATAAAGCCCTTGCCGCCATCGGCTGGTAATACCAATACCCTATTCTTGGCAAATGCATCGGCCAACCCCTGCATGACCGCCGCCTTAATGCCAACTATGCCTTCACTGGCAATTTTGGTAATAGGTAAAGTGCTTGGCGCAGCCACGTTAACTTCCAGCTTTTGGTACTTGTTCTCAAAACTGTTGATCAGTACTGCCGTCTGTTTATCCTTTTCGAGAATGACCTGGTTTTGCTGACCGATCTGTTGCTGCTGTTCTTTGATATAATCCTTGATCTCCTTGATCTCGCTTACGTTCTCATTCAGTACGGATGCAAGGGTTTTTTCATCCATTGGGAATTCTTCATTTGATCTCATTTTATTATCATTAAATTGTTAATCAATAATTCATTTATTACTAATAATTAGCCTGCTCACCTACCGAACCTCGGCGTATACTGCTGCGCTTCCTGCTGTTGCTGCTCTTTTTCCTGCTGTTGCTGTATCTTCAATTCCTCCTGGTGCTGCCTTATTAATTGCGACTGCCTGTTTTGTTCCTGCTGCTGACGTAAAACCTGTTCCTGTTGAAGCTTCTTTTCAATATCCATCAGAGCGTAGCCAACCTGGCTGCCTTTAAAGCGGACGTGCTGCGCATCGGTAAAAGCGATGCCCCGGCCTAACTCCACTTCGTAGCCCCGCTGCTCCATGTACTTCTTGACCTGTTGCACATCCTTGCTTTGTTTGATGGCTGTTTGCAGGTGATTTTTCAAGACTTCCTTGCGGTTATCTACCCGCTGGCTTTGCGATTTTCTTTGTTCTGGCTTTAAGAACTTATTCGGGCTTAATACTTTTTCCAGGTTGTATTCCAGTTCCATCTTCCGCGAAAATTCGGCGACATGCTTATAGCTGTTGCTGTCACTGGCCGTCTTACCGTCAAAGCCGATACGGTTTGCCACGACATGCAAATGCTCATGCTGGGTATCCTGATGCGCTACTACTACATATTGGTGCTCTTTAAAATCAAATTTTTCGGCCAGTTTTTCAACGATGTCGATCTTATCCTGCAAGCCTAACTTCCCGGCATCGCTATGGGCGAGGCTTAAAGAAAAGTGAAACACCGGCTTGGACTGATCGGGGTTTAACTTAGCCACTTCAATAAACTCCCGCACCAGTTCCAAGCGGGTGCCGAAGCATTGGTTATAAGCAATGACCTCTACCTGTTTCTTTTCCAGCTCCTGCATTTGCAGTTCTTTGCTTTCCTGCCGCCTGCCTTCAAAAAGGTAATGCAGCACGCCCCGGAAACTCTTGCCTGTGCCTACTTTCCCGATCATAATACATAGGCGTTAATATTCTTCACTAAGCGCCGCAGGCTTCGCACATCCTGGTCGAGCAAAGCCCTTTCCATCGCATTTAGGTCATCGCCCCGGTTACGCCGCCTCGCGATCTGGTTGAGGTTTGCGGCGATATGATTCAGCGTGCCGCGCATTTCCAGAACCGGCCTCGGCAGGGTCTTGACCCTGACCTCGACCCGCGTATTCAGTCCCAGGTTCCGCAGGAAAACGGATGCGTTTGTACCCGCTCTTTTCGCATTGGCCTCGATGATCTTTTTTTCAACGAGCGTACACATCACGCTCACGGTGGCTCGCCGCCTGTGCGGCACTTTGGGCCTGCCGCCTTTATTGACCCGCCCCATTGGGGCCTGGTCTTTCGTACTTATTGTCTTTTTAACTGCACTTTCCATAAGCTTCAATTCGTTAAAAAATCTTCAAAAAAAATCCCCCCGAATGCGATAGCATGAGCGGGGGCCAGCAAGTTTCGGCATGGCCGGAACATAGCTGGCTCCGCTTACAGGCCAAGGGCCTGTTCCGCTATCTGTATATATGGCTAAAGCCATATATACAGAGGCTGTTAAAGCAGCACCTTTGGTGCTGCCCCGCCAAAAGCGGCCTGCCGCTTTCGCGGTTCTTCGATAATCGCAAGCGATAATCGGGCTGTTTAAACGGTGGCACCAAAGGTGCCGCCTCGTTATCTCTGGCGGGCTTGCCGCCAGTACCGTTTACACTCGCCTGTGGGTGTTAGGGCTTTTAGATGCTGGCACCTTTGTGCTGCATTTGGACTTAGCAAATCTTAGCCTGACCAATCCGGCCAGTAAACTAAACTACCCTCTTTGGGATGGTAGGAGGGTTGGTATCGGATGTAACCAAATTCGTCCAGTTCCCGGATGCACTTGTGATAGGTCGCTACTGATGCGATCCGGCTGTAAGCCATGAGCGTTTTTCGGTTAACGGAAAACGGATTTTCAAATCCGCTCCGCTGCCAGCAAACGAACAGGCCAGCGAACAGGCTCATATGAGTTGCCAGCATTCTGCTGTCGGCGCTCATGCGCCTGACCCACCGGCTATAGTCGGCTGCTTCCCGATGGCTTGCTGCCGGTATCATGATTGGCCTCCCTCTAATAATTTGGTGATGTCCTCTAACTTGTAGTACATCATGCCGCCGATCTTGGAGTACCGGAGTGTCCCATTAATACGCAAATTTTGCAGTGTGCCCGGTGAGATGTTGAGCAGTTTGCGTACTTCTGCGCTTTTGAGCCATTGTTTGCTTTGGCCTTGTTCGGGTTTAATAAGCTGCCTGATCTCGGTTAGCATCTCACTTTTAAATTGTTTTAAA
>NZ_JBDSCA010000073.1:0-18430 GCF_039921305.1 Mucilaginibacter sp. | reverse complement strand
GCTACCTGTGGATGCCATTAGAAATTGCTGACGGTAAACTTTGGTTGCCTAAACCGGAACCCTGGAAATTGAACATCAAATCGGGAGAAACAATAAAGTTACCATTGAATTAAATACTTATGCATTTATTCGTAAAATTCAATTTTATACAAATGTGATGAATTAAGTGACTTGAGTGGAATTGCAATCCAACCATCAGCTATTTTGCAGTTTTATAATTTTTCTATTCATTATGCCTTATACGTTTAGCCCATACCTTCTTTTACGGATGCCCGCAGGAGATCAATGCCAATACCCGGGGGAATTCAACAGTTTTTAGGTGACCCGAACTTTTGTTCGGGTCTTTTACTGGCCAGCCCGGTGTTATTCACTATTCTGCAGAAGCAACAATTCGATGCCGCTAAGCTTAACGAAAAAGAGGCGGGTACTTTAAAGAAATATATTAACCGGTTTTGCTTCCGTCCGACACCATTCGGGTTGTTCGCCTCCGTGTCCCTGATCACTTGGGAGAAAAGACATCTGTCAACAGTGAACAACCAACCTTTACCTGGCATTGCCGGCCGGATATGAGCTTTACCCATTTACTGGCTAAAAGCCCTACCTTAAGACAGACCGATCCAATGTATGAGATCAACCCCTCCATTTACCGGGTATTAAACGAATACAGGTTTATCCGTACATGGGTGGATGCGGATGTCAAGTCCAGGGAATACCAACTACAATCGATCGCCTACGATTCGCTTATACGGGATCTCGTGAACTTTTGCAAACCAGCACGCAGCCGGAAAGATATTATTGAACAGATCTCCAAACTGGCCGTTTGCAGCTTTGCCGAAAGTGCCGACTATCAGAGTTCCTTATGGATGCACAGATATTGATCAGTTTCGATCGTATAGCCATTGTGGGAAAGGACCAATTTCTTGCACTTACAGATAACCTCGCGGGTGGTAACCTGAAAAAGAAGTTGCAAAAGCTGACCGCGAAACTTATCGAGTTGCCACCAGTTGATCCCAAGGATCAGCCCTTTGCAATATCGGTTATTCAACAGGAGTTAAACGCGCTATTGCCGGAGCCAAGCAATCTTGAAAAACCCAACCTCAACGTTATACTAAAAAGGGCATCCAAAGGCGAAAATGTACTTTCAAAATATCAGGAGTATATCAGAGATGGAATTTCTGCTTTATCCGTGTTATCCGGCGACGATGATGTTCCCGCTATGTCGAATTTCGTAAGCTCATACCTAAAGCATTTTGAAGGACAGAAATCCCCTTGTCGGACCTCTATATTAGTGTCGTAGACATAAAGCGGTATTGTTTTCGCTGAAGCATCAAAAGATCGTAGTGCCCCGATTAACATCGGCCTATAATCATAGCCTGAGTAAACTCCCTCTTTTCCGCTTTCTTGCCGACCTTCCTTAACAATACGGGCAGTACAGCCTTGGCTTCGATCTGCGTCAATTTTTTCCCGGCCAGTCCTTTTACCCCAGAGTGGAATATAAGGGTACCATTCCTATACCTGGCAACCTGGGTTATCCGTAGCGAACAATTGACCATCTTGCAGAACGCCTTACAAACCGATATACCTGAAGTATTCCGGGAAATCAGCGAACAGTTACTGTTACCTGCTCTTTTCTCCCTTGCCGAAGGCGACCATGAACTCGTATTTGACGTCGGGCAACAACAAGATATCCGGCTTTTCCGGGAATGCAACCGTAAAAAAAAGGAGATCATCCTTAAAGAATTTCCAATACAAGAGACCATAAGGCAATATAACTGCTACTTGTTGCCTGATGAGCCGCTTTCCTTACCCGTACCTTTGGCTTTTGATACGCTAAAGGTTAAAGGTCAACGGAAATATATACCCGGTTCGGAATGGCTCTACTTGAAAATTTACGTAGATATATCGTCGCCACTTAATAGGTATCCTTTTCTTATTGTGTATACTTTGCCATCAAAATTGAACAATCTGGCTTTCTTCACTTTTATTATCCCTACGCCTAAAATCGCATGGGACTTTTGCAAAGAAAAAATATTATACTGGAGTTTTTGGTAAAATCGATTGTAGAACCCATAAGTGGACTGTCTTTCAAAGTAATTCTAATTTTAGTTCTGGCATTAAGAAAAGTTACTTCTCCTGCGACAGTTTCTTTGCTAAAACCCAGTGAGATGATCTGGGCGGTGTGGTCCAGGGGCCGGGCGGCCCCTGGATCATTTAGTCCTACCTGGTAAATGATATTTGTTATTGTAAATTTAATGTTACCTTTGCTTTACAACCAATTATGCGCTTGCAACTTGCGCAGTTTAACCTGAGGACGGGATGAAAAAAAGTTTACCAGAAGATCATTCTTTATGGAAATGCTTTATCCAGGGTGATGATGCCGCATTTGCGTCTATCTATTCGGGGTATATAGATATGTTGTATGCATATGGTAAAAGGTACCTCGCTGATGAGTGCCTGTTGCAGGATTGCCTGCAGGATATGTTCATCGACCTGTATAAATACCGGGGCACTCTTGCTCCGGATATCAATATTAAGTTCTATCTATTCAGTGCTTTAAAACACAGGATCAGCCGTTGTCTAAAAAAGATCAAAATTGCCGAACAAGAAACTTCATCGTACGATTACCAAAATTCAGGAGTCTTTAATTTGTGCTTTAGCGCGGAAGACTACCTGATCCGGGAGGAGGAAACAGCCGGGAGCCTCAAACTATTGATGCGGGAAATGAACCTTTTACCGATCAGACAAAAAGAGGTGCTTTACCTCCGCTTCAACTCTGGCTTTGATTACGAGGAAATTGCCAGACTGATGAAAATCTCTGTATCGTCCTGCCGCACAATGGTATTTCGCGCCGTTAAGCAATTGCGAAAAAAGCTTGAAAATTCCCCAGCAAAGAACCTTTTAGTGCTGTTAAACATTATTCTTTAATTTTTTTAAAATACTTCGTCTATATTTCGCCATTTTTTTGCTCTGTATATAATAAGGGTATTATTATGGATGAAGATAAAAAAGTAAAAGCTGAAGATGTTTTAAGTTCCGATGATCATTTGAATGACATTTCATCCGAACGGGATCAATTAGCCCAAAATATTAAAACTATTATTTCTGCATCCGGGAACGAGACCATCAGTCCGGAAAATAAGAAAATAATGTGGGATCACATCCTTACCCAATTAACGATCGTCGAGCCTATTGCAAAGAAAACAGTGATTATTCGGTTTAGCCGGTGGGCTGCAATTGCCGCATCTGTTTTATTGATCACTTCCGCGGGATTGTACCTCGGAAGACGTCATGCGGTTGAAGCTCCTCGGCAAAAAACGAATCAGCTATCCAGATCTTTTAAAAATGATGTATTGCCTGGCAGCAGCAAAGCAGTATTGACGCTGGCCAATGGTGTCAGCATCATATTAGACAGTGTCAGAAATGGATTATTGACCAGTCAGGGCGAAACCAAGATCCGTAAAACGGCCCAAGGTCAGATTGCTTATGATCACCACGTCGCCTCTTCAGCACCTGTGCAAATAAACAGTATCAAAACGCCACAAGGTGGTCAATACGAGGTCATTTTGCCAGACGGTACTAAAGCTTGGCTCAACGCTGCATCATCACTTCACTTTCCCACTGCGTTTAATGGTACAGAGAGAAATGTGGAAATGACTGGCGAGGTTTACTTTGAGGTTGCTAAAAATAAACATATGCCATTCAAGGTAAGTGTTAATGGTACTGTCGTAGAGGTTTTGGGAACGCATTTTGACATCAAAGCTTACGACGATGAAAAGGAAATGAAAACAACGCTATTGGAAGGCGCTGTCAAGGTCAGCAAAAAGGGAGTGCCTGTATTGCTTGTGCCTGGGCAACAGGCTTTGGTCAATAACTTGTCGGGGGCCATCCATGTACAAAAAGCGAATATAGATGCCGTGATGGGCTGGCAAAAAGGCATTTTTATTTTTAAAGGAGAAAATATAAGAACCATTATGAGAGACCTTTCGCGCTGGTATGATGTAGATATTGCCTATCAGGGAGACTTCGATAAACAGGATTTCTCAGGCAGGATATCCCGTTTTAAAAATATTTCCGAAGTATTGAATTTGTTGGAATTAACAGAGGACATTCATTTTAAAATTGAAGAAAGGAGGGTCACCGTTATGCCTTAGAATTATTACTTAAAGTTTGGTGACCAAAAAAACCAGGAGCGATGAAGACGCTCCCGGTTCGTGTTCGAGGCATCAAATTCACGATCAGCTTGTAACCAATATAAATTATTAACCTATAACAATTCAAAGATATGAAAATTAATGCTCCGTTAGGAAGCATGCATAAGACCTGCATTTCAAAAATCTTTTTGGTAATGAAATTAACATTATTCTTTCTTATTGCAGTCTTATTACATGTCCAGGCCAATACGTATGGCCAAAAGATCAATATAAAACTTAACAATGCCCCTTTAGAAAAAGTGTTCGAAGAAATTGCCCTTCAAACAGGCTATAATTTCTTATATAACGATAACCTTTTAAAAAAAACGCATCCGATCCATCTAACTTTAACTAATGCCAATTTAAATGAGGTATTGGACAAAAGCATGGCGGGCCAGCCAGTTACCTATACGATCAGCCAAAATACTATCGTGATCAAAAAGCGCTTAGAAATCAAAAAAAAGTTGGTACTGATCGACGTGTCCGGTAAGGTGCTCGATAAACAGGGCCAGCCATTGCCCGGAGTATCGGTCAAACTAAAGGGTACTTCTTTGGGGATTACCACGGATATCAATGGTAATTTTGCGATCAAAGCCAGCGATAGTAACAGTATCCTCGTCTTTTCTTTTATTGGATTTACGACGCAAGAAGTCATGATCGGTGACAGAACGGTAATCAACGTCACTCTACAGGAAGAGCCCAAATCATTGAACGAGGTCGTAGTTATCGGTTATGGTCTACAATCCAGAGCGACTATTACATCCGCCATCGCGAAGGTTGATGGTAAAAATATAGGCAATCAACCGGTGGGAACACCAGGTGAAGCCTTGGCGGGATTAGCTGCCGGCGTACAAGTTCAAAGCGATCAGGGTGCCAAACCGGGCGCAGCACCCACCATCCGGGTACGCGGTGTGAGCTCTTTAAGTTCTTCCAATGAGCCTTTATATGTCGTGGATGGTTACCCTTTGGAAACAGCTGCCAATTTTACCTTGATCAACCCAAGCGATATTGAGTCCATTGAGATATTAAAGGATGCGGCTTCGGCTTCTATCTATGGCTCAAGAGCCGCTAACGGAGTCGTTTTGGTAACAACCAAGCGTGGTAAACCCGGAAAAACTGTTTTCTCATTTTCTACTTATACCGGTATTCAAAAAGTAACAGGTCTGATACCAGTATTGAACCGCGATCAATTTGTCGATTATGTTAAAGATGTCGCCCGGATTAGGAGTTTTGCGTATCCTACTAATTTTGATACAAATCCAGGTGGCTTAGCCGATGTGAATTGGCAGCAGGCCATCTTTAGAACTGCCCCGCTTACAGATGTAGAATTCAATGCATCCGGCGGAAGTGAAAAAGTTAGGTTCAATGCTTCTGCGGGCTATTTCAAACAAGACGGTGTGATGATCGGAACAGCGTACAGCCGGACGACAGTCAGATTGAATTTAGATGCAGATATTGCTAAAAATGTAAAATTCGGATTCTCCGTATCTCCTTCCTATTCCGAACAATTTAAACAACCTGCATCGGGGCAGTTCAATGGTTCAAATGCAGCTGATCAGTTAGTTGGCGTACCGGGTTTGATAAGCAACTATACGCTCTACAGCCCACTTAACCAGGCGTTGACCATGCCTCCCGTAGTGCCCATTTACAGGGCTAATGGCGATTTTGCAGAGGTAACCGATGCCGGATTGGGTTTTAACCTACCCAATTCAACAGCCCAGTTCTTTCCTCCCAGTTATCTGAATCCTTTAAACATCGTTAGCCAGGCGATCAACCGTAACCGGGCTTTTCGGACACTAAGCAATGCCTTTTTAACTTATACGCCAGTCAATGGGTTAACTCTGAAGACTTATTTGGGTGCCACCCTCGAAAACGAATTGGTACATGCCTATATACCCGCTACGATGGCTTCGGGCCAGGCTCCAAACGCCTCGTTCTCAAACCCTTCCCTTGTGGGTATTTATGCATCTGATAATGCGCGCAATAGTTTTGATTGGGTTTGGGAGAATACCGTAACCTACGATAAAACATTTGGCAACCATCATTTTAATCTTTTGGGTTTATTTTCAGTTCAAAAATATAATTCCCAGATCAATTATACTGCTGGCTTGCCCGGAACATTTGTGACCACTGCTGTACAAAGTCCGTTAGCAACACCCAATACGCTCGGCACGATAGGTTTTGATGCTAATGATTTTGTATCATACGCTGGTAGACTCACTTATGATTTCAAAAGGAAATATTTGTTTACAGCTGCAATACGGCAGGATGGATCTTCGCGGTTTGGCCCTAACAACCGCTACGCCGTCTTTCCTTCTTTTTCTGCGGGCTGGAGGATCAGTGAAGAGCCTTTCGTCAAACCGATTCTTGAGAAATTAAAAATTAATGAGTTGAAAATTCGAGGTGGGTATGGCAAAACCGGCAACGCCAATATCGGGAGCTTTACCTATGTTAATTCAATTGCGCTGAATCGCAATTACGCTTCAGGCAATACCCGCCTTTTTGGTGCCCAGCAAAGCGGGTTCGCAAACCCGGATCTGACCTGGGAAAAGAATACGCAAACTGATTTCGGAGTGGATTTGAGTTTGCTCGATAATAGAATCAGTTTCACAGTCGATTATTTTAACCGTACCACCGACGGCATGCTCCTTAACAAGGCATTGCCGTTAATTGTAGGCTATGCAACATCATATCAGGCAAATTTAGGCAGTCTAAAAAATAACGGGTTTGAATTTGGTGCCAATACTGATTTTAAGATCGGCGCAGTCCGCTGGGCAGTAAATGCGAACCTGTCAACATACCGAACCAAAGTACTGGATCTTGGTGGACCAGCGGCTTTGCCTGCTGTTGGAGCCATTAACGGCTGGAACAATGTTTATCAGGTTAAAGTTGGACAGCCACTTGGTCTGATGAATGGATATACTGTGGTTGGCTTATTTAAGAATGCAGCCGATCTGGCAAATAACCCTCAGGTTGCAGCGGGTAATCATGTAGGCGACTGGATTATCAAAGATCAGAACGGTGACGGCAAGATCGATGCGAACGACGTTACCGTACTAGGACATGGCTTGCCCGATTTTACCTATGGCCTTACTAATACTTTTCAGTATAAGAGTTTTGATCTGAGTATCCTGATACAGGGGGTGCAGGGTGTCAACACTATCAATGGTAACCTAAGGCAGCTATATGGGGGTAACGGTAACCTGAATACGAATACTAAATATTATCAAAACTACTTTGATCCGGCCCAGCCTAATCGAGATGTGTTATTTCCGGTTCCAAACAGCAGTAGCAGTATCAGTACTGCAAACGCACTGACTAATGTAGATGTTGAAAATGGTTCTTATATGCGGGTAAGGAATATCACGTTAGGATATCGTTTAAGCGACGAATTCGCGAAAAAAATAAAAGTTAAGAACTTTCGTATTTACGCAACTGCTCAAAATCCTTTCCTGATCACTAAATATACCGGATATAATCCAGAAACAAGTGTTAATGGTTCAGACCCAACCACACCAGGCGTAGATCAGGGTACTTACCCGATCGCACGGACATTTATTTTTGGAGTAAATATCGGATTTTAACTTTTAATTAAATTCAAAATGAAAAATATTAAATTTAAAACAGGCATGCTGATAGTGATGGCATTGCTCTTTTCAGCCACATCCTGTAAAAAATCGTTTGTCGATCTCACCCCGCAGGGCATAGTGCCCGTCCAGAGTTATTATGCGAGCGAGGTTGACATTAAAAGTGCCTTAAATGGCATTTATAGTACCTTGCGCCCGATCTATAATACGCAATGGGCATTTGCTGAACTTCCGTCAGATAACACCCAAACCTTTGGTGAAAGTGACAGTGCCTGGGGTGAAGAAGATAAACTTACCTGGAATTCAACCTCTACCAATTTACAAGGTGCCTGGTCGAGAGCTTATGCTACTATTGCCTATTGTAACCTACTACTGGGTCATATCGGGCCTGTTTCTATGATCCAGGCTAATAAAGATAGTTATATCGCGCAGGCAGAATTTATTCGCTCGCTGATGTATTTCAACCTCGTAAGAATGTTTGGTGGGGTCCCTTTGATACTAACCGAAATCACTTCGGAAAGTCAGGCTTATAGCTATAACCGCGCTACCACCACAGCGGTTTACGCGCAGATAGAAGCAGACCTCACAGATGCAGCATCCAAATTGCCAGTGTCGTATACTGGTGCGGATATTGGCAGAGTTACCGCGATCGCTGCTAAAGCTTTGCTGGGAAAGGTCTATCTTTTTGAAAATAAATTCGCCCAGGCAGAAGCTAAACTGGCTGAGATCATCCCATCAGCACCTACCCCATTGATCAGCTATGATCAGGCTTTTGGCGTTGGTCATGATAATAGTTCAGAGATCATATTTGCTGTCCAGTACCTGACCGGCGGATTTGGTGAAGGGAATTCCTTTGCTTCCGGTTTTGTGCCGCAGCCGGCGGGTACATCGATCGTAGGTATCAGCGGCGGAAGTTTCAATATCGGCACTCCAGACCTAAATAACGCGTTTGAACCAGGAGACCTTCGCAAAAATATCTCCATCGGAGTTTTTATAACAGGCACATTTACTTATTATTATGCTAAAAAATTTATTTACCAAGGAGTGCCCGCTGGAAACGAAGGAGACAACGACTGGCCTGTGATACGCTGGGGGGATGTGTTATTGATGTATGCCGAGGCGGCAAACGAGAACGGCAACACGTTTAATGCGCTAACGCAACTCAATATCGTAAGAAGTCGGGCTGGCTTGGGATCTAAACTCGGTCTTAACCAAGCGGTAGCCAGGACAGCAATTCAGGCTGAACGCCGGGTGGAATTAGGCTTTGAAGGCGAACGGTGGTTCGACCTGATCCGCTGGAACCAGTACGTGCAGGTAATGCAAAGTTATAAAAACAACAATGTTCCGCCCACCGGAGCATTTGGCAATATTTTATCAACATTAAACCTATATCCTATACCGTCGAGGGAAATTAGTTTAAACCCGAATTTGACACAAAATCCAGGTTATAATTAGCCGTATTCCGCGGCCTGCCTGCCGGACGACTATTCTCCGGCAGGCTTTTTCGAAAATATCATTTAGGAAATGGTTTCAACCCATACGGTATAAAAATATAAGGGATGACGTCAAGCACTTAATGTACGTGCGGTATAAATTGAACGATTACTCTGCCGGCAATAATCATGTTTCCGTCTTATTAAATTATAATAAAATCAAAGATATGAAGAGAAGAACGCTATTGAAAACTATTGCTATGACCGTGCCTACTGTTGGCCTGTCAAAATTATACGGAAAAAACCTTTTAAGTAACACTTTAGCATCCTTAGCCCTTGAAGAGCCCTTTAAGCCAACCTGGTCATCACTGGCCCATTACCAGGTACCGGATTGGTTTCGTGATGCCAAATTTGGGATGTGGGCGCACTGGGGCCCACAATGTCAACCAGAATATGGCGACTGGTATGCACGCGGAATGTATCAGGAAGGTAGTGATCAATATAAATATCATTGTGAGAAATATGGACATCCTTCCAAATTCGGTTTCAAGGATGTCATTCACGAGTGGAAAGCAGAAAACTGGAATCCCGAGGAACTCGTAGCATTATATAAAAAAGCGGGAGCAAAATACTTTATGGCATTAGCCAACCATCATGACAACTTTGACTTGTATCAAAGTAAGTACCAGCCATGGAATTCCACAAAAGTTGGCCCCCGGAAAGATTTAATAGGAGGCTGGGCCAAAGCTGCAAAGCATAAAGGATTGCCGTTTGGGGTTAGCGTTCATGCATCTCATGCCTGGAGTTGGTATGAGGTAGCGCAACGCTCTGACAGCACCGGTCAATATCAAGGCATACCATATGATGGTAATTTGACGCGACAGAATGGTGCAGGCAAGTGGTGGAATGGCTTGGATCCTCAGGATTTGTATGCTCAAAACCATTCGTTAAGTGAAAACAGCAAGGAAAACCGGGGAATATTTAAGCAATGGGAATGGGGCAATGGTGTAGCAATGCCATCGCCGGCTTATTTCGAAAATTTTTATAACCGTACGATCGAACTGATTGACCGTTATAGTCCTGAATTGATTTATTTCGATGATACCGCACTGCCACTGTGGCCGGTGAGCGATGCGGGACTTCGTATTGCAGCACATCTTTATAATAAAAGTATTAAAGAACACGGGCAGTTGCGAGCTGTGATCTATGGTAAGGTCTTGGATGAGCAACAAAGAAAGTGTATGGTTTGGGATATTGAGCGGGGACAAAGCAATAAAATAGAGGTTTTGCCTTGGCAAACCGACACATGCATTGGTGGATGGCATTATGACAGGCGCATTTACGATCGAAACCAATATAAAACGGCGAAAACGATCATCCATATGCTTGTAGATGTTGTGAGCAAGAATGGGAACCTCCTTTTAAATATTCCGGTCCGTGGAGATGGTACCATTGACGAGAAGGAGCGGGCAGTTGTAGAGGATATTGCAAGTTGGATGAACGTAAACAGTGAGGCAATTTACAAAACACGACCTTGGAAAATATTCGGTGAAGGCCCAGCGATCGAATCCGCAGCCCCTTTGAGCGCCCAGGGTTTTAATGAAGGCAAAGGCAAACCTTATACTGCCGAAGATATCAGGTATACTACAAAAGGTAAGACACTTTATGCTACAATGCTTGGATGGCCATTAGGCAACGAAGCCAAAATTAAAAAACTCGCACTCAATGCAGGGGTAGGCCGGATTGAAAAAATTACTATGCTTGGTTATGCTGACAGCCTGAATTACAAGCAAACTATCGATGGTTTGAGTATTCAGTTACCGCAGCAAACTCCCGGTAAGGAAGCTTTTGTATTTAAAGTAGAAGGTGCCATAATTTAACAATATATGATCATGTGTTTATCAAAAAGCAATTTTGGCAGCGGCAATGTGGACATCCCGAGGACGTTACAAACACCTTGATTATCGTAGAAAAGCACAGCATTTATATTGTATTAACCGATTAAGATCTTGCAAGGTTGAATGAATAGCTTAATTAAATTTTAATTTTTAGAAATCCGATTTTGTGTTTTAAGTTAAACTATGGGTGAAACGCTGATTTGCATTTTGCGAAGATGCTTACCCACTAAATTTATTTAAAGTGATAAAGAAACTTGTAATTTATTTTTTGTTTGGGGGCTGGTGGTCTTGTTTGCATGCCCAAACCAAAAACGCTACGGTAACAATAGCCTTTAATGGCTGGGCGAACAACAGCGTTAATACAGTTATATTCCGTAAAAATGCATTGGTAACAGCAGATGGCTACCAGTATACCGCCTATTACGACTCAGAACAATATGTGGTTGTAGGTAAGCGTAAAACTGGCTCCCGCCAATGGCGGCTTGTTAAGACTTCTTATGAAGGCGACGCAAGCGATGCACATAAATCTATTAGCATAATGATCGATGGCGATGGTTATCTGCATGTTGTATGGGGGCAGCATAATAATCCGCTGAATTATGCAAAGGGTTTAAAGCCCGGTTCGTTGGAATTGGGTGCCAAAATACAGATGCTTGGTGATAAAGAAAACAAACTCAGCTATCCTGAATTTTATAAGCTATTGAATGGCGACCTGTTATTCTTTTACCGCGATGGTGGTTCTGGAAATGGCTGTTTGATAGCTAATCGCTACGATATCAAATTGAAAACATGGACACGCTTACAGGACAATTTGATTGATGGGGAAGGCCAGCGTAGTGCTTACTGGCAGGTATGTTCAGATGCGACAGGTGCGATTCATATCTCATGGGTTTGGCGTGAAACGCCTGACGTAGCCAGCAACCACGATATGGCATATGCATGTTCGAAAGACGGAGGCAAAACGTGGCAAACCTCTGAAGGTAAAGTCTATCAGCTACCTATTACGGCCGCCAATGCCGAATATGCTCTTAAAATTCCTCAAAAAAGCGAACTGATCAATCAAACATCGATGTTTGTTGATGCACTAGGGCACCCTTTTATTGCGTCTTACTGGAGGGAACAGGGGCAAACTATTCCACAATACCATATTGTTTACAAAACAGGCAGTCAATGGCAGGTAAATAACTTAGGATTCCGTAAAACAGCATTCAGTTTAAGCGGTGCTGGGACAAAGCAAATACCTATTTCCAGACCGCAGATCATTGCGTGGGCGAATGGTAAACTAACCGCTGCCGCATTGATATTCCGCGATGAAGAGTTAGGCAGCAAGGTTTCTATTACTGTTAGCAATGATATCACCAAAAAACAATGGGATATCCATAACCTAACTAACACCTCGGTTGGATCGTGGGAACCTACTTATGATACAGAGTTATGGAAGGACGAACACATTCTTGACCTTTTTGTGCAGAAAAACACTCAGGTTGATGGCGAAGGCCATGCAAATTTGCCTCCACAGTCAATACAGGTAATAGAATGGAAACCCAGCATCAATCAAAAATGAAAAATATTTTAATTACCACTTTATGGTGTTTGTTAGCAGCTTTCACCGCCAGGGCTCAAACCCATACATATAAAAGGATAAAAAATTATTGCAAACTATTACCCACGACTTTAAATATGCTGAGTGGCAATATCAGGTAATGATGAACCGTTTGCCAGCAAATGGTTTTCCAAAAAACTATGTGGCGGGGAAAGATAGTTTAGCTACAACCGGGTCTGAATGGTGGTGCAGCGGTTTTTATCCCGGCACATTACTGTATTTATATCAGCAAACTAAAGATACAAAACTGCTGATCGAAGCAAACCGCGCGCTGGATATGCTGGTTAAAGAACAGTATAACAAAACCACACATGATCTGGGTTTTATGATGTACTGTAGTTTTGGTAATGCAATGACAATAGCCCCTAAGCCTGCTTATAGAGAAATATTGATCAACAGCGCCAAATCATTAGCATCACGTTTTGACCCTAAAGTAGGCTGTATAAAGTCGTGGGATTCGAACAAGCCTGAATATTTGGTAATCATCGATAATATGATGAATCTGGAACTTCTGTTTTGGGCAACCCGCACAACCGGCGACTCCAGTTTTTATAAAATTGCGGTAACACATGCCAACACTACACTTAAGAATCATTTCCGCTCCGATTACAGCTCCTACCACGTTATAAACTACAATCCGCAGACTGGTATTGTGCAGAAAAAACGCACTCAACAGGGCTACTCGGATGAATCGGCATGGGCGCGTGGTCAAGCCTGGGGCTTGTACGGCTACACCGTTATGTATCGGGAAACCAAGGACAAGAAATATTTGGAGCAAGCAAGGCGTATTGCACACTTTATATTAACTAATCCAAATCTGCCAACTGATAAGATACCTTACTGGGACTTTAACGCACCAAATATCCCTAATGCAATGAGAGATGCATCAGCCGCAGCAGTATTGGCTTCAGGCTTGCTTGAGTTATGCCGGTATACTGATAGTAAAACAGGGCAACTGTTTTTCAGTACCGCCGAAACCATCATCCACAATCTTTCCAAACCAGCCTATCTGGCGGTCAAAGGCACAAATGGCGGGTTTATTTTACTACACAGCGTAGGCAGTTTACCTCAGGGAACAGAAATAGACGTACCGCTTACGTATACCGATTATTATTTTATTGAGGCATTGGGTCGGTACAAAAAATTCAGCAGATAATAAACAGCTATTTAAAGGAAATAGCCGATATGTGCGCCATTACCAAACCGCTCACGTTTCATATTGCCCGGCATACATTCGCTACTACGGTAACGTTAACCAATGGCGTACCGATAGAAACAGTAAGTAAGTAAGTAAGTAAGTTGTTAGGACATAGCAAACTAACTACAACTCAAATATATGCTAAGGTAGTAGAGAGTAAATTAAGTGATGATATGGCACAACTTAGTAAGAGGTTACAAGCGTAATTTTTAGAGTCAATGCTAAGGCCTGTACCGAAAAGTGCAGGCCTTTGTTTTTGCAAATAAAACCAAATTAATAATTTATAGTTGAAGCATATAATAGGAGTTAATAACCGTATCCATGCCTAATAATATTTTAAGCCACACGAACCATTTGATCGCAATTCACACAAATATGATATTGGCATTTTTGTGGGGTTAAAGAAAGGCTATGAAGATAACCTTTTTCATAAAAAAATATTTACATTACAGGAGGAGGGATACGCCGATTATTATCTTAAGCTTTCCATAATGAAGAGATCAGGTTTAAAGTACCAAATAATAAATGCGTAGGCAATGGGTGTTTTCACGGTAATTAGCAGGAGACCACCCATTAACCCACTCATTTCCTGAATACTGAGCAATAGCCGACAAATAATAATTGCAACAGTTTAGAATTTGTATATTAGACCTACCTAATATTTATCGCGTTGAACGGTTACTATCAAATTTTTTCGAACACTCCCGATACAGACTATGAAGGTGCGATTACCTGGTTGGAAAAAGAGCTTGATCGCTATTTGACCATAGCTTATGAAGAATCATTCGAAGATGCCGACGTCAGGCATTTTAATGATACGCTAAAGCGGCTTTACATGCTTTTTTTTGATTGCACCCAGGATTATAGTGATGATATTTATGGAAGGGCGGCGAGGGGCGTTTTCGTATACAGCAGGTCTGCTCCGGGTACGTCTGTCAGAAACCACCGCCGGATGAGCCAGTTTTTAGGGGCATTTAAAAACCGGCCGGAATATGTTGGGTATGATAAGGGGCATTTTATTGCACACAGCAATGATGGCCAAATCGACCAAAATCTTTATCGTCAGCTCAAAGAGCTGAACCGTGGTTTATCGCCACAGGGCAAGCTATTCCGGTCAATGGAACGGTACCTGCAAAATAACGAAGGAGTATTTTACTTTAGATGTGCAGGGCATTAGTTTTCACTTTAGGTTTAAGCATGGTTAAATGCTCGAATCTGGTCAGTTTCTGCCGGAAATCCATGCGTTCAATTTCCCAGACAAAGCCGCTGGCTAAAATGAGCGTAGCCTCTTTGTCGTTTATCTTGCGCTCATTATAGTGGAGCATCCCCCGGATACTTTGACCGATGCTTGTTTTTGCAACCATTTTTCGGCGAGTTGAGAAATGATTGCTAATAGCCGCTCCACCTGTTCATCTATCTTTTGGTATTGTTCTGCCACTTTCAGCACATAAAAACCCTGATGCGTACCCGCCTTGTCCTGGTTGAAACTCCGGGTGATCTGGTTGATATTAATACCGATTGCGCGCAGCTCTTTCCGGATCAAAGCCAGTTCTTCCATTATGGGATTTAAGGAAACATCATAATAAAATAACCTGATCTGTTTACCCGATAGGACTTTACGGGCGACTTCGGCGATCGAAGGATTTTTACTTTCTTTCCTGATCTTATCCAAACGATTAAAGGTGGCTTCGGTAACTCGAATGATCAGATTATGTGTTAATAGATCCTCGGGATTGCTGGCTTTCTTTCGTGGCATAAAAGTACACTTATAGAAAGTTCAGATTTGCGAGTTCCGAGCAAATCCCCCGGGCTAAGCCGGGGCAAAGATTTTTTTGCGCATGCAAAAATACATCTTTGCTTAGCCCTTGCGGGCTACAAGAAAGCTCGTCCCGGAAGCTGTTCTGAACTTCGGTTGCTGTTTAAAATGTGGTTGGCTTATCAGATCAAGATCTGATCGGATCTGGTTTGCCGCGTGAGTTCGTCCAGCGGGATAAAACTGCGTAGCAGTTGCCGGATCTTCTGTCGGGGAGCCTCGCGAATGTGCTGCCTGCTGATCTGTCTTTTGCCCTTGACCTGGGTGCACTTTTCTTGATTTTCCGGAGAGATCGATGGGCGACTGCTGGTAAAAGACAACTTTCTGACTATATGCAGGCTTTCGCGCATTTTGGCGGACTTCAAAAGGTATTTCATACCCGTTCATTCGGTCGGCATGCCCTGGTAAATGACAGTGTTCATGTGTATAAGGTATCTCATTTCAATGACCTGCTGGCTGACTACAAGAGTTATTTCAAAGCTGATTACAAGCAGATCTACACTGGTTTTCCCGCCGAACTATGGGCCGTATTGCTGAGCGAAAAAATTCAGGTGGAAAAGGACGACCTGGTTATAGAACTTTACCAAAGCTGGAAGATTTACTGGCAGGGACACCCAAGTTCAAAAGGGAAAGACGAATCGCTGCTGCATTTCAATGCGATGGCGGCAGCATTCCAGGCAGGCGGTGATTTATTAGAAACAGCTCAAGCCGATGCGCAAACCCTGATTCCGGTCATCGCGCTGACGGTTAAGCATCCATACACCAACTCTGCCGACTTCTTTGTCGAGTGCGTTCACCTCATGACCCAGAAATATGTAGACCAGATCGGTGACGGGTTAATCTTTGTCAAGGTCGGCCCAGAAGCGTATCCTGATGACCAGACTTATTTTATTTATACTGTGGATGAAGAATTTTAGTTTTGCTTCAAACATGACTGATACAATCCAATGGGCAATGAAAAGCGGCGCGGATGAAGACTCCAACAATAACAAACTTTATTGATGATTTCATTCTGCTAATCTAAAGGTATTCTAACATTTACCCGGCTCGCGCTTTTGGTAGCAAAGCGTTGAAATGGGATGTCATGTAAAATAATCAGTTGAATAAAACCGGATAATCTGTGTAGCCTTTTGCGCCGGGTGTATATAAGGTAGTAAAATCAGGTGCGTTCAATTCAGCGCCGTTAATGATGCGTTGCTCCAGATCTGGGTTTGCTAAAAAGGCGCGGCCGAAGGCGATGAGGTCTGCATCCCCGTTGTTCAGTTCAGCTTCGGCTTTATCGGCGGTAAAAGTATTACAATAAATTATTGTTCCCTCAAATTCGGTGCGAATAGCCGCTAAAGTTTGTGCAGGCACCTGGGGATTAATACTAATGTGTATATAGGAAAGCCCGATGCGGTTAAACTCCCGGCTTAAATGAATGTATGTTTCTTCCGTACTGTCGGCATCATAAGCTTGTAGGTCGCCAAGTGTAGAGTTAGGTGATAGCCTGACACCAACTTTTTCTTTGCCGATAGCATCCGCTACTTGTTGAGCCACTTCCAGGGCAAATCTGCTTCTGTTTACAATGCTGCCGCCATAAATATCGGTGCGGTTATTTACATTCGGGTTCAGGAACTGTTCAATCAGATAGCCGTTTGCCGCGTGCAATTCTACACCATCAAAACCTGCGGCTATCGCGTTCTTAGCAGCTGTTACATATCCGCTGATCACATCTTGTACACCCTCTGTAGATAAGGCTACAGGAACAGGGTAATCCTGCATACCCATCTTGTCGGTATGCATTTGTCCCGCAGCCGCTATAGCTGATACACCTACTACCTGAACGCCCTCCGGCAGGTTAGCCTGATGTCCGATACGGCCGGTATGCATCAATTGCAAAAATATTTTGGTATCGTTTTGGTGAGCTGCCGCTGTTGTCAATCTCCAGCCTTCAATTTGTTCAGCGGAAAAAATACCCGGAATGCGGGCGTAGCCCAAGGCCTCCGGGGCAGGCGCGGTGCCTTCTGTAATGATCAGACCTGCGCCCTTGCGCTGGCCGAAATATTCCGCCATCAAGGCGTTTGGTATATTGCCGATGGCACGGCTGCGGGTCATGGGGGCCATCACTAAATGATTCTTCAAATTCAGGGATTGGCTATTGTAGGGCATGAGTAACTTTTTCATATCGTTTGTTTTTATGTTTTAAATGATATGTCAAAGGTCGTCAGGAAGTCAAATTTAAAATAGCGCGCTTCGCCTGAAAAATAGTCCTATCCGCCTGATGCGTATTTTTTTGGCTTTTGCTGATGGTGCCGTTCGAATAAGCGGGTAAAATGGCTTAAATTACTAAAGCCTAATTGATAGCCCGCCTCACTCACGGAATAATTTTTATGCCGGAGCAGGTAGGCTGCTTCCTCCATCCGGGCAGTCTGATAGTAATTGTAAATACTATCGCCAAATACCTGCCTGAACAGCTCTTTCATTTTAGTTTCGCTTAAACCGCCTAATTTTGCCAGGTCAGGCAGGCTGGGAGGCTGACCGAGATCGCTAAGTATAGCTTTCCGTATGATAGAAAGCTTATCTGTATCAGCTTTGTTAACCGGGCTATGTCCCTTGGATTGGCGGTTGTGCAGTTGATTAAACACATCGTACAGCAGCCTTTCCGCTTTTAGCCGATAATAAAATTGCGCTAATCCGTTCTCCGACTGCGGCTCGGATAGCTGTTT
>NZ_JBDSCA010000072.1:0-239686 GCF_039921305.1 Mucilaginibacter sp. | reverse complement strand
GCGAGGAACGAAGCAATCGCGAACTCTACAGAGCGAACTTGTCCGCGTGCGATTGCTTCGTTCCTCGCAATGACATGGTTAGCTAAAGAGGGGGATAAAGTAGGTTTTTTTCAAGCTTTGTTCCTTACTCTTTATTCTTGACTCTACAAGGGGGATAAAGTAAGATATTTTTAATCTTTATTCTTTACTCTATATTTCTTGCAACCTACTCATACAAATATACCCATTTTAAACCGCTGAAACAAATATCTAAAAGCTCAATACTCAAACCTAAAATACTATGCATGCATTGTATTTGTGAAATATTTACCCGACCTTGGCTTTTATAAACCTCTGCCCAATGAATACTTTACAGGTAACTATTAAAGACAGGCTGGCTGTTATAGCCTTAAACCGCGGCAAATCAAACCCAATGAATGCCGAAATGGTTAAAGAACTGCACACGCTGGTGCATAGCATTGATAACGACGATAATATTGGCGGCCTGATCATCACCGGGAAGGAAAATTTCTTTTCGGCCGGGTTGGACTTGATCGAACTATACGATTATAATGAAGAGCAGATAGCCACTTTTTGGAAAGATTTTTTGGCATTGCAGGCTACACTGGTTTCGTTTAAAAAACCAATGGTAGCGGCCATTAGCGGGCATAGTCCGGCGGGTGGTTGTGTGCTGGCTATTTGCTGCGATTACCGGGTGATGGCTCAAGGTAAATATATTATTGGCTTGAACGAAATTCCGGTAGGTATTATCGTTCCGGATAGTATATTCCATTTGTATTCGTTTTGGCTGGGCGAGCGCAAGGCTTACCAGTTATTAATGGAAGGTAAACTATTATCGGTTGATGATGCGCTTACCGCGGGATTGATAGACGAGATCTCGAACCCCGAAAGTGTGATCAGCACAGCCGAGAAACAGATCAGGAAATATATGCAGTTTAACGCGGTTACCTGGAGCCAAAGCAAGCTCAACCTGCGCAAGCATTTAATAGCCGTCGCCAATGCTGATCAGAGTGCCAACCTGGAGCAAATGATCAAACAATGGTGGGCTCCCGAAACCCGTAAAGCGCTCGAAATGATCATCCAGAATTTAAAACCAAAACCTCAAGCTTAATTATATATGAACGCAGCAATGGTACAAGGCATGTTAAGAGACGATGCCCTGAAGGGTAAAACCATCATCGTAACGGGTGGCGGTACAGGTTTAGGCAGGGCCATGAGCACTTACTTTTTAAAGATGGGCGCTAATGTGGTTATCACCAGCCGTAAGTTTGAGGTACTGCAAAAAACAGCCTCAGAAATGGAAGCCGAAACAGGTGGCCAGGTTTTAGCCCTGCAATGCGATGTGCGTAATTACGAAGAGGTAGAAGCGATGCTAAAGCAATCGGTTCAAAAATTCGGACAGGTTAATGCCTTGCTGAACAATGCCGCAGGCAATTTCATATCACCAACAGAGCGCTTATCGGCTAATGCTTTTTCTACAGTTATCGATATCGTTTTGAAAGGCTCGGTCAATTGTTCACTCGCTTTGGGTAAGTATTGGATAGATCAAAAAATTGCGGGTACGGTACTCAATATAGTAACCACCTATGCCTTCACAGGCTCTGCATATGTGGTGCCATCGGCTTGCGCCAAAGGTGGTGTGTTGGCCATGACGCGCTCACTGGCTGTAGAGTGGGGCCGTCACGGTATCCGTACCAACGCTATAGCCCCGGGGCCATTCCCAACCAAAGGAGCATGGGAACGTTTGTTACCAGGCGATATGGCTGCCAAGTTTGATTTTAAAAACCGTGTTCCATTAAAACGTGTTGGTGAGCACCAGGAACTGGCTAACCTGGCCGCGTTTTTGGTTTCCGATTTTTCGGGATACATCAACGGCGAGGTAATTACCATTGACGGTGGCGAATGGCTGCAAGGCGCGGGTCAGTTCAGCGCCCTCGAAATGGTGACCAACGAGATGTGGGACGGCATTGAAAAAATGACCCGCGGCGCCAAAGGGAGCTGATCTCTATTTAACGTCAGTTAGGGATAAGAATTTTGATGTCATTTCGACGAACAGCGGTGGAAAAAGCATTGGCGTGAGGAGAATATTTTTTTGCTGTATTTCTTATCCCGGACTCACGTTATTTAACTTTAAAAGTGTACAAGCCAGATACCGGCAATATGGTATAAACATCAACACCCTGGGCGGTTATTGTAAAATTGCCGGTGATATCGCTGGTGAAAAAATTAAAGGTAGCGTTGCCCTGTGCATCGGTATTAACGTTTGGGTTCCAGTAAATGGTAGAATGTAATTCGGGTTCGGTAGATGGTGTTTTATCATAATCAGGCAGATAAAAGCGTTTGGGTATGCTGATACATTTTAACGGGATATGGGTTTTTGCATCAACACTTGGCTGGCAGCCATGGTATATTACCCGCCTTCCGTTTAAAGAATAAACGCCACCATCAACAGGGGGTGAGCAGCAGCCTGGGTGGTTTTTACAATTCAGAATATTGTACATGCACACCATATCGTTACAGTTAGTGGATTTGTATACCCCTGTCCTGTTCTCCTCATCTGTTAATGATGTGTTGCCTTTAATTTTTACTTCTTTTAATTGTATAACTCCTTTGCCAAATGATTGCTTGGTTTCCTGATATTCGGCCAGCGTATTAAATAGCTCCGGAATGAAAAGCGCGTTACTTAATACCACTTTTTCGTCAAATTCTTTTGGGTAATTAAATAGGTGGATCTCGTAATCATAAGCCAGATCATCGTTCATCAACAAATATTGGGCTACACTCCTGTCCCTTATGAGATCGGCCGAAACTATCGAGAAATAGTTATTCTGGCTAAGCGCAACAGGGAACATCCCGTTTTTTGATATAACCATTAATTGGCTTACTTTATGTGGTTTTTTTACCAGCGGCTTTAAAACACCAAACACGCCATCAGCATTTTTAAGACGAACAACACGTCCTTTTGCGGTATATTTCAATACATCTTGCCAACGGCTTTGGCGCCAGTTTTTAGTGATCATCATGGCATCCAGATTATCATCTGCCAGGGAGTTATAGTAATTATCGCCATCCAAAAATTTGAGGTACCAGGTGTTCAGTATATCACGCCTGTCGGCTGGGTCGGTCCTGTCGCTCTCAGCCGCAGCTATAGATAGGTTTGCTGTTACCGGCTTGCCAAAAGCATCGGTTACGTTAACATGTACCGTTACCTTTTTGCGCGTACCGTAAACCTGCTCATCGGTTTTAATATCAACATGATAATTCTCGCGTTGCCTGTTAAGAAACAACCTTTCCGAGAGCAAGTCGCCGGTTTGGTTAAACACGCCAATATTTAAAACCTGTTTAGGATAGTTACCAACCGGGATATTCACCACAGCCGAATCGCCGGAAGGCACAGTAATCAACTGGCTCCATAGCACGTTTTCAACAGATCGTAAAACCAGGGTGGCGTGTTCCTGGTCGCCAATGTTTTTTATGCTTATTTTGAGATTGTCTTTTTGATTAGATATTTTGAGACTATAACCTTTGCTTTCAATAACCGGGTTAAACGCTATGGTGTTTTTATTGCCATTAGTTTCGGCTTCTATGGTATAAGCGCCGTTAGTAAGGGGGGTAAAGGTAAAAGAGCTGCGGCCGTTTTTATCCAAGCGCAGGCTTGCAATAAACTGCCCGTTGTTTTTTACAGTTACTTTGGCCGCAACCGGGTTGCTTTTAATATCGGTGGCCTGTATTACGGTTTTAACAGGTACACCATTAATAAAATGACCACCTTCGGGATACAGGCTTACAAGTACGGGGTTACCCTCGTGTTTAAGGTTGAGTATCAGATCGGCAAAGCCAGTATTATCTTTAAAGCTGACCTTTACATTCAGGCTTTTATTATCAGGTAAATTAGGATACACAAAGCTGAATGTGGCCTCGCCAAACTGGTTGGTGCTTAGTTTACCTATTTTAGCAGGTTGCCCGTCAGTAATCAGTTTATATTCCCCTTTGATGTTTTTTAGCAGATCATGATCGTTTTTAACCCGCACCATTACTTGCACGGTATGGCCGCGCTTTAATTGTGTTGTATCTATCACCGATGCTTCGGCATGGAGTTTTTTGGCGGAATTATGTTTAACGGTTATGCGCTGCACAAAAATATTTTCGTAACTGTAGCTGATCATCCTATCGGTATAGGCGTACAAATAATAATTGCCATCTTTTAAGGTATCAGGCAGCATAATATCGCCATTGGAGCGGATATCCGTTATCGGGAACTGATCCGTTAAAACTACCCTTTTGTTCAGATCGGTAAGCCTTACATACAACACATTGCTGCTATCGGCCTCACGGTTAAGAATGTAAGCTTTAAACCAGATATCCTCGTTGGTATTATAAATATTTTTATCAAGCTGCAGGTGTAGCACGGTAGCCGGGTGTTCTAACTTATACACCAGCAGTTTTTTACTGAGCACATCAATTACATCGTCGCCCTTAATAAAGGCTGCAGAAGCCAGGGCTAACATAAATATTATTAATGTGGTGTGGATACGTTTCACTTCACTTGAACTTGAAAATTACCCAACCCGGATACCGGCAATATAGTACGTACATCTATACCCTGTGCGTTTATTAAAAAATTACCTGTGATATCGCTGGTATAAAAGCTGAAACTGGCGTTACCCTGCGCATCAGTATTGAGGTTTGGGTTCCAGTAAATGGTAGAGTGTAGTTCAAAATCAGCTGATGGTTTTTTATCGTAATCTGGCAGGTAGAATTGTTTAGCTATGCTGATGCATTTGAGCATAGGATGCGATTTGCTGATAAAATCATTACAGCTATGATAAATCACCTTTTCTCCCCGCCTATATAGATATACCCCGCCATCTATTGGTGTGGTACAGCACCCCGGGTGATTGATACAGTTTAATATATTGTACATACAAACCATATCGTTGCAATCGGTAGACTGAAAATCTGTTAGCCAGGTGTTCCCTTTAATTTTAACCTCCTTTAATTGTAAAACACCCTTAACTGTTTTTTGCTTAGTTTCCTGATATTGCGCCAGCGTATTAAATACTTCGGGGATAAAGAGCGCGCCACTCACAACTACCTTTTCATCAAATTCTCTGGGATAATTCATCAGGGTAATTTCATAATCTTTCATCTGCTCGTTACTGAGCAATAAGTACCGCTTTTCGCCTCTATCCCTGATCAGGTTGGCAGAAGGAATGGAAAAATAATTATTTTTATCTACTTCAACCGCGAACGAGCGCGATTTTGACATCACAATTAGTTGACTGATCTTAGCAGCTCCTTTTTTAAATGGATTTAAAAAGCCAACTTCCCCATCAGTATTTTTCAGCCGTATGATCTTGCCACGTTCAGTATATTTTAATACATCGTCCCAACGGCTTTGTCGCCAATTTTGGGTGATCATCTGGATGTCCAAATTCTTGTCGTACAAGGTGTTGGAATAGTTATCGCCATCTAAAAACCGGAAGTACCAAGTGTTTAGTATGTCGTGGTTATCAACTTGGTCAGTCCTGTCTTTTTCTGCCGCAGCTATTGATAAGTTGGCCATTACCGGCTTGCCAAAGGCATCTGTTATGTTAACATATACGGTTACTTTTTTGCGTGGTCCGTAAATCTGCATGTCGGTTTTGATATCTACATGGTAATTTTCGTTTTGTTTGTTAAGTAATAGTCTTTCGGATAACAGGTTGCCTGCATCGTCAAACGCGCCAATGTTTAATACTTGTTTAGGATACCCGCTAACCGGGATATGAATTACCACTGAATCGCCGGAAGGAACAGTTATAGATTGGCTCCATAAAATATTGGTTAAAGAGCGTAAAACCAGTTTTACATGTTCCTTATCACCAAAGTTTTTTAAGGTGGCATTTAACTGGCTATTTTGTTCGACTACTTTTAAGATATAGCCTTTTGGCTGTATTACGCCATTAAATGGGATAGTACTTTTGTTTCCTTCAGTCTCTGCATCTACAGTGTAAACAGCATTTGCAATAGGTTTAAAATTAAATATACCGAAACCACTTTTATTTAATTGTAAGTCAGCAATAATTTTTTGGCCGTTTTTAATGGTGATTTTGGCTGCTACAGGGTTGCTTTTAATATCAGTAACCCTTACCACCGTTTTAACCGGAACACCGTCAATATAGTGCCCGCCTTCGGGATAAAGGTTAACCTGTATGGGGTTACCTTCGTGTTTAAGGTTGAGCAGCAGGTCGGCAAAGTCGGCATTGTTTTTAAAGCTTACCTTTAAGCTCAGGCTTTTATTATCAGGTAGGCTAGGGTAAACAAAGGTTATGGTAGCTTCACCAAACTGATTGGTGCTGAGTTTCCCAGTTCTGGCCGGGCCATCCCCGGTAATAAGCGTATATTCACCTTTGATATTTTTTAACAAATCGTGATCATTTTTTACACGTACCAATACCTGTACAGTATGCCCGCGTTTTAACTGGCTGGTATCAATTACCGATGCTTCGGCATAAAGTTTTTTTGCAGAGTTATGCTTAATAGTAATGCGTTGTACAAATATATTTTTCGCGGTGTAGCTTATCATCCTATCGGTATAGGCGTATAGGTAATAATTGCCTTCCCTTAAAGTATCAGGTATCATAATATCTCCGTTCGAGCGGATATCCGTTATTGGGAATTGATCCTTCAACACTACCTTTTTGTTCATATCCGTTATCCTGACATAAAGCACTTTGCTGCTATCGGGCTCGGGATTAAGGATGTAAGCTTTGAACCAGATATCCTCGTTGGTATTATAAATGTTCTTATCCAGGTGCAGGTGTAGCACGGTAGCCGGGTGCTCTAACTGGTATACAATTAGTTTTTTGCCGAGTACATCAATTACATCGTCATTTTGAATAAAGGCTGCCGAGGCAATAATTGCCAGTAGGGCCACTAAAATGATGTAGGTGCGTTTCAAGGTTATTATTGGATAGATTCATCTAATATACCGTATCCTGAATAAAATCCTATTATCTGCCAAAGGTAATTTAAAACAATAGGATGCCTTTTTTAATGATGTATGGATTGTTTTTGATAAATTAGCCCTCAATTATGTCAACCCAGGTAGAAGAGGAAACGCTCACGTTAGAGGAGATTTTAGCCGGACTAAAAGAAATGCACCGGCTTATTTTGTGGAACGATGATTTTAACACTTTTGATCATGTGATATACTGCATGATGAAATACCTGGACTACACCGAAAGTCAGTCGGAAAAAATTGCCTGGAAAGTGCACAACGAAGGCAAATGCGCCGTGCTCGAGGGCTCGTTCACCGAGATGGAAATTTACCGCAAAATTTTACAGCAAGAGAGTTTAACGGTAACGGTTGAGTAATACTCCAATTAAACATTGCTCCACAGAATTTCTTCAGAATTACATTTTATACTTGTATCATATTATATTGCTTTGCTCATACAATGAATGTATGGGATAGGGTAACCTTTGCATTTTGTATTCACAATATGTTAATACAGGGTTGATGTTGTGATTTTATAGTGAATCTAACTTTGCGCGATAAAATTATCGTCAATGAAAAGACTCCTACCCTTTTTAATTCTGTTCGTCTATTCCATTAGTTTATTTGCAGTCGGTACCGCCACAGTTAAAGGTGTAGTTATTGATAAAGCCAATGGCGAGCCCTTAATTGGCGCCACCTTAACCCTTAAAAATAAAAGCAAAGCTTCTTTATCAAGCGCCTCTGGTTTAGATGGTAGCTTTGTATTCCGTAACGTTACATCTGGCGAGTACGAGTTGGAAGTTAAGTATATTTCGTACCAAAAAAGTGAGCTCAGGTTTAACTTAAAAGATGGCGAGCCACGCACATTTAAAATACAACTGGAAGCCAAAGGCAATAGCCTGAGCGAAGTTAATGTAAAAGCCAAAGCCGATGGAGGCAGCGACCGCAGTGCCCGCTTAACTGAACAGCATGCCGATATGGTAGTTAACGCGGTTTCGGCAAAAACCATCGAAGTTTCGCCGGATATTACCGTGGCTAACGTTACCCAACGGGTTTCGGGCGTATCGCTTGAGCGGAGTAATAACGGCGAGGGCCAGTACGCCATTATACGCGGAATGGAAAAACGTTATACCTATACCCTGGTAAACGGCTTTAAAATACCAAGTCCTGATAACAAGAACCGCTACATACCCTTAGATATATTCCCTGCCGATATTATTGAAAGGTTGGAGGTATACAAATCATTAACCCCGGCCATGGAAGGCGATGCTGTTGCTGGTGGTGTTAACCTTGTATTGAAAGATGCACCTGATGATTTTATGGTGAAAGTAAACCTGGGTGCAGGCTTATCGCAAAGTGTTGCGCAATATGGCTTTAATAAGTTTGGCAATAACGATGCAGTGTTTCGTTCACCGCGTATCATAAATGGTGATAACTACATAGCCACCCGCGCAGATTTTTCTAACAACGGGCAGCATTTTACCAATTCAAAATTGCCGCTGGGTACAATTGCAGGTATAAGCCTTGGTGGCCGCAGTATCGATAAAAAATTTGGTGCCCTGTTATCCCTGAGTTATCAAAATATCTTAAAAGATACCAAAGGCGTTTTCTTTTCGACAGATGTTGATGCGGTTACCAATTTGCCAAAACCTACATCCATTCAGAGCAGAGTGTACAATACCCAGCAAGAGCGTACAAGTGCCATAGGCCGGTTTGATTATAAATTTGATACAAGCAACAAACTAACTTTAGATGCCGCTTACATCAATCTGGCGCAAAATCAGTATCGTTACGTATCCGATACAAGCTTAACATTAGCGCGTACAGGCATCGGTCAGGGCCGGATAACCGAGCAACCCCGCAGCATCCGCAATGTACAGCAGATCTATAATTTTTCGCTACGTGGTGATCATCGCCTTGCCGATAATTTAACTATTAACTGGACGGGCATTTACTCAAAAGCTACCGCTAACGAAAACCGTTACGCGCTCAATTTAATTACCTCAAACGTACTACAACCATCGGGTGCGGTAATTCATAATCCTTTAACGGTTGACGCGTCAAACGGCTTTAACCAAAATTTTTCTTACAATTCCGATCAGGATAAGAGCGGGTATTTAAACTTTATTTATACGCCTAAAATATTGGATACCAAGGTGGAGTTTAGCGCGGGTGGCATGTATCGCAACAAAACCCGGAGCAGTACTTATGACGATTATACTTTAACCTTACCTGTTACAAATTCAACCCAGCTGTACACGGGTAATATAGATGATAACGTTTTTGAACTGGCAAGCAACAAACAAGGTACAGCCGGAGATGGCCTTAACTATAACTTTACCGAGAATGTTGGCGCGGTATACGGCCAGTTTAAATTTACAGCGGGTAAGTTGCAAACCTTAGCCGGTGTACGTTACGAGCATACGCACCAAAGCTGGTTAGATGCCTTGCCGGATACTAAAGATGGTAAAACCGGATCGATCAAGTATTATGATCTGTTACCGAGCGTGAATTTTAAGTACATGCTATCGGATAAACAAAACCTGCGCGCATCTTATTACTCGGCAATTAGCCGCCCTAACTTTTATGAGCTGGTGCCCCATACCGGCGGCGACCCTAACTCGGATTATTTAGAAGAAGGCAACTTTAACTTGAAACACGCTACAGCGGATAATTACGACTTGCGCTACGAGTTTTTCCCCAAACCATTAGATCAGTTTTTGATCGGCGTGTTTTATAAAAAGATAGCTAACCCTATCGAGTATTCGTTGGTCAACTCATCATCAAGTAAAGATCTGGTGCTATCTGCCGGTAACTTTGGTACGGCTCACAATTATGGCTTAGAAGTGGATGTTACCAAATACATCAACCATTTTGGGGTAAGGGCCAATTACTCGTTCACACAATCAGAAATTACAACCTCTAAAAAAGAAGCTTATAAAGACGGTACAGGTCAAAATACATTAAGAACTGTTGATCAAAGCCGCCCGTTACAGGGCCAGTCTAAAAATATAGGTAACCTGTCGTTACTCTATAAAGATTCAAAATTAGGGTTGGATGCGCAGGTATCCGCCGTATATACCGGCGAGCGTATCAATAGCGTATCTATTTACCTCAATAACGATATCTGGCAAAAAGGTTTCGTAACGCTGGATGTATCGGCAGAGAAAAAGATATTCAAGCAATTTTATATCTACGCTAAGGCAACCAACCTTTTAAATACGCCTTACCAGTTATTTATTAAGCTGCCTTACCCGCCACTGGCACCAGCCGGAGCAGCAGGGCAGGCTATAGAATACCAGCAAGCGGGCCAAAATACTTTTGTGCGTAAGGATAACTATCAGCAATACTACATACTTGGCTTACACTATAAATTATAATCAGGTAAAATGAAAAAGATCTTAAATCAATTAATTATAGTGTTGGGCCTGGGCATCACACTAAGTGCCTGCCATCAAACAGAAATTGTTGCTGTTTCATCGGGGGTGGTATTCACAGCCAATGCCATTACATCCGATACTTTATCAGGCACCATTAAAGGCACACTGTTAAGCGGTAAAACGTATTACTTTAAAAGCGATATTACTATAAACGATGGGGATACCCTTTTAATGCAGAACGGCGTAAGCCTGATAGCTTTGGGCGATGGCGTAACTGCGGCAACCAGTCCGGAGATATTTGTGCATGGTACTTTTATTAGTTTAGGTACCAGGGATAAACCGAATTACATTACCGTTAAAAACGCCGCCGACCTGCACACCCAGGCGAGCAATCAAGACTATACTAAGGTGTTTTTTGGATGGTGGGGAGGTATTACCTGTACCCCGGCTAACGCGACGCCAAACAATCCAAATCCTAAAGGTGGCGACGCGATCATCAAATGGACACACCTTGAATTTGGCGGTGCACCATCGGGTGCTAATGATAATACAGCCATTTATCCGTCGGGTACATCACGTTTTCTGATCTATTTTGGAAATAGCTCAAAAAATCTGATCATTGAAGACTCGTGGTTTTTTGGCGCGAAAGATGACAATGTACAGGTAGGTAGTGGTAAAATAAGCATCATGCGTAACACTTTTGAGTTATGCGGCGCTGTGGGTGGCGAGTTTTTCAACATCAAAACCGGTACCCTGGGCGATATTGCTTATAACGTTTTTATAGGTTCGGCAACCAACGCCATGAAGATCTCCGATTCCGGAACATCGGGTGTGCAATGTACCGCTACCGTTTATAACAATACCATTATTGATGGTGGTTACAGGCAAACAAAAGCAGGCCGTGGTGGCTCTATCGATTTTGAAAAGGGTGCCAGGGGCAGGGCCTATAATAACCTCATCGTAAATTGCCGCTTTGGCTTGCGCATTACGCCCGATGCTGACTTTGCGAATGTAGCTTATGGCAACCAGTTTTTTTATGGTTATTCGCCGGCTATTGTGGCGCAGTTTTACACTGCCGATAGCGCCCCTACCGTTCAGGCGGCTAAGGCGCCAAGCGATATCATATCAACTACAGTAAAACAAAACGACCCTTTATTTTATGGCTTTGATGTAAACCAATACGATTTTACAGCTAACCCCGGCCCAATAAGCGCCAGTTTGCAACCTTTTAAAGTAGTAGCAGTTGGTACATCAAACTTTAAATTACAAGCAGGTTCGCCAGGATTGAATAAGGGTAAGGTTGATTTTGCGCCGCAAGGCAACGTTACCGCAACAGGTACTTTTGGCACCACAGTAACCCTGCCGGGCAAAGATATTGGCGCTTACCAGAACGACGGGACAGGTAATCAACATTAATAGTTAAACTTATATTTGAAGGACCGGGAATGATAACACCTGGTCTTTTTTGGTATCTATACATTATTTAAAGCACAATGAACAGATCATTATTTTTTTGCTTGCTTATCGCCGCATTATTGAGTACATCCGCGAAAGCGCAAAACTGCAATAATGCATATTGGGGAACAAAAACAATATACGAGCCTCAGCAAAAAAAGTATGCACCGGTACCCAAAGGCTATCAGGCGGTATATATTAACCATGTGGGCCGGCATGGCTCAAGGCATGTGACTAAAGATTTGGCTGGCACCTTAGCTTACCGTTTGCTGCAAAAAGCCGATAGCGCCAAAGCTTTAAAAGCCAATGGCATTAAGCTAAAAAATATGGTGATGCTATTGCAGAAAATAGAAAAACCAGGGTTAAAATCCATTTCGATACGGGGTGCCGAAGAGCAGCAGGCCATTGGGCAACGTATGATGCAGAACTATAACAGCATATTTAAAAACAATAAACAATGTTTAAATATGGCCATTACCAAAGAGGAGCGGACCAAACAAAGCGCCGAAGCCTTTTTAAAGGGATTGAACTATACGCAAACCTGCCAAACCGAATTTGTTACCAATAACGATGATCTGCGTTTTTTTTCGATAGCGCCCGCTTACGCCGAATTTGAAAAAAATGGTGCATGGAAAAAGGAATATGATAAATTAGAAAAGGCCATTAAACCCGCCGCTTTTAACCAGCAGTTTTTAACCCGCTTTTTTCAACAAAGCTTTATTAATAAGTTGAGTAATGATGAACAAAGCGAACTGATTGATGATGTATTTGGCTTTAGTTCCATAACAAATTCTATCCAAAAGGAAATTGTAAACGCGGGGCATAAACCTGCCGACCTGGATTTGCGCAGCCTGATAACATGCGGCGAACTGAAGATATTGGATGAGCTGGCTTCGGCAGATGATTTTTTAAAGAAAGGCCCTGCAATGAATAACGGGGGTATACAGGTAAGGGATGCCGTGCCTTTGCTGGTAAGTTTTATTAACACCACCGATAATTATATATCTAAACATGATATCACAGCCAATTTAAGGTTCGCTCATGCGGAAACGATTGCGCCTATTGCCGCGTTAATGGATATTAAAGGCGCCGATAAACCGGCTATGGATATTTTAAGTTTCGGTAAAGTATGGAGCGCTGCTGCTGTTATTCCGTTAAGCTCAAACGTACAATGGGTGCTGTTTAAAAACGCAAAAGGCAATTACTTAGTCAAAATATTATTGAACGAAAAAGAAGCGGCCATTGATGGCGTAGTCACCAAAACATTCCCATACTACCAATGGAGCGATATCCGGAAACATTACCTCAATAAATTGAGCACGCTGCATGTACAATTGAGTGATGATATGCACGCTTATTTAATGAATTTGAAATAACATAAAGGCTATCCCGTTATATCCGGATAGCCTATCCTATTAAAATTATTACCCTTTTACTATCCGGCGCAAGCCTAAACTATTGTCTTGCTTAATTGCAGGGAGTATATTCCGTTGCGGTAAGCCAAAGATTTTATTAAATGTACCACCGGGCCCGATAAGTGATTTTAATGACAGGGGGGATTAATACGTTGAACAATAAATTATTCACTTTAGTAAGCAATTGAATTTGAAGTTGTTAATGATGTGTTAAAAAATGTTAAAGCAAATTATATTACCTTACACTTCGATATTTTTGTAGAGGATGAAGAAAAAGAATATTGTTCTAATTACCGGCTTAATGGCATTTGCGCTGTTGGGGGTAATGGCTATGCAATTCTATTTCCTTCGCCAATCATACAGCCTGCAATCAAGCCTGTTTGATAGTTCGGTAAACCAGGCGCTTAACAATGTGGTGTCCAGAATAACTACGCAGGATGCCAACAAGTTTTTGATAGATAAAAGTAACCAGTTCAGGTTTACCAAGCAGGTTGATAGCGCGAAGTACGCTCCGCATAATTTAACAATAGCTCCATCAAACAACCTAACTAAATATAAAATAATTACAAGGGTTAAACCTATTGACAGCAATAAGTTAAGCCGCAAACGCCGCATAGCCCAGCTAAAAGACAGCGCCCAGCACCTGATGATGGATAACGTGCTTGATGAGGTACGGGGCAGGTTCAACTTGCAGGTAAAGGTTGAAGAGTATACCGACGAGTTTGGCAACGTGAGCCAAAATTTTATACCACAAATAACACAACGGACGGTTGACCCGCTTGAGCAAACGATACTAAAAGGCAAGCAGAAAAAGTATATTGATACCGTACACAAAGTTTACATTGACCCACTTTACGGTCCGCAGGTAATATCAATACCGCGGCTTAATCCTTTGTGGGTACAGCAACAGGCCCTGTTAAAACAGCAAATGCTGCGCCGTAAAAAGGTACAGCAATTAAAACAAGTGCAACGCTTATTGCAGATAGCAGCGGCGGATACGCCTAATAAAAGCAACGCTTTACCCGAAAAGCCGGGTGTTATAGCCAGCCTTGAGCGTGAGTACAGGCGTGCCGACGTGCCTTTAAAAGACCGTATAAACCAGTTTATATTGGATACCTTGCTGCGTGTTGAATTGCATAACCAGGGTATTGACCTGCCCTTTAGTTATGATGTTGCCAATATGGGTAACGATTCTATCATTTACTCAAAGGCTTTGGATACCAAGGGTGAGAAGCCCGTATTTTTAGCCAGCAACTCATACCAGCGGTCTATTTTTAACAATGCCGTTAACGACCCGGGTAAGATCCAGGTATCCTTCCCACAAAAAAACTCGGTAATATTGAACCGTATGGCAGCTACCATGGCTACTACAGGCGGTTTGCTTTTTGTGCTGATCTTCTGTTTTGGGTACACCATTTACTCTATATTAAGGCAAAAGAAGGTATCGGAAATGAAAACCGACTTTATCAATAACATGACGCATGAGTTTAAAACTCCGGTATCAACCATTATGATAGCCAGCGAGGCTTTAAAGGATGCCGAAATTGCCGAGGATAAAAACCGTGTTGCCAAGCTGGCCAATATTATTTACGAAGAGAATGTACGCTTAGGAAGCCATATTGAGCGCGTACTCAATATTGCCCGTATTGAAAAGGACGACTTTAAGCTCGATATCAGGCTGATAGATGTTAACGAAACGATTACTACGGTGCTTGATAGCATGCAATTGAAATTGCAGAAACATCATGTCAAAATAGACCTGAATTTGACCGACGAAGAAATGATGATCAAGGCTGATGAGCTGCATTTTAGCAACGTGATATACAACCTGATTGATAACGCCATTAAATACAGTAACGAAGAGCCAGAAATTACCATATCTACGTTAAGTAAAAACGGCCAGGCCATTATTAAAGTAGCCGATAAGGGCATTGGCATGAACAGCGATCAGCAGGCTAAAATATTTGAACAATTTTACCGCATACCAACCGGCAACCTGCACGATGTGAAGGGTTTTGGCTTAGGGTTGAGTTATGTAAATACCATAGTTAAGCGCCTTAACGGGACAATCAGTGTGAGATCGGAAAGAGAGAAGGGATCTGAATTTGAATTGAGGTTTAGCGAAATTTCACCTGATAAATAACCACTGAATGAAGATATTACTTGTTGAGGACGACCCGAATTTAGGCATGCTGCTACAGGATTACCTGCAGCTAAAAGGCAAGTTTGATGTGGTACTTTGTAAAGATGGCGATGAAGGCCTCAGGGCCTTTACCAAGGGTAATTATGATTTACTGATACTGGATGTGATGATGCCCAAAAAAGATGGCTTTACGCTGGGTAAAGAGATCAGAAAGATGAACCCTAAGGTACCCATCATTTTCGCTACGGCTAAGGCCATGATAGAGGATAAAACCCAGGCATTTAATTTGGGTGGCGATGATTATATTACCAAACCTTTCCGCATTGAAGAGCTGCTTTTGCGTATTAACGCTTTATTGAAACGGGTTAACGATAACGGCAAAGAAACCGGCGAAACCCTATCGCATTTTACGGTAGGTAAATACGAGTTTGATTACACCACCCAGATCATTAAGGACGGCGATCATCTGCAAAAGCTATCCACCAAAGAAGCTGAACTATTGCGCCTGCTATGCCTTAAACAAAACGAGGTTTTAACCCGCGAAGAGGCCCTGTTAAGCATTTGGCATGATGATAATTACTTTAATGGCCGCAGTATGGATGTGTTTTTAAGTAAAATACGCAAGTACCTGAAGGAAGACCCCAAAGTAGAGATCATTAATGTACATGGTAAAGGATATAAATTGCTGGTGAATTAATTTGGCGTTTCTTTTAATCTGGCTATTCTTTCGGGTTAAAAAAATCCTGCGGTTTTTAATGGTGCAATTGCGAGTGAAAGTATTGGCCTTGTGCGATTCCCCTCTTGAGAGGGGCGGAGGGGTGTCCTTTATGCGATCTCCTCGGTCGTGCGTAGAATGACACACCCCTGCCACTACACTTTCCAACTCGTCCCCCTCTCAAAAGGGGAATGAAAGATTAAGATATTATGGGTAAGGTTTCTATCTAGCACCTCATTCAAAATGATAGTTTTTATTTCAGCTCTCCCACCGTTTTCGAAGCGATCTGTACCGCGCGATAAGCGTTAACAATTCCACCCGATTTTGATAGCGTAGTAAAATCAACCTTTTGTGTGGTGCTGCCCGGTTTTAAAACCATAACGTTTACCGGTTTGGCCGATTTTAAGATAATCTGTTTTAATTGTTTTGCGCTTAGCGTTGGGTAATACTCTAATAGCAAAGCCGCTATACCCGCTGTTATTGGCGAGGCAAAACTTGTTCCATCGGCGGTATTAAATTCATCATCCTTATCTATCGATGTTACTTTAACGCCGGGGGCAAATACATCTACATTTTTTTTGCCATAGTTACTGAATTTGGCGGCAAGCTCTTCATTCCGTTTGGCTGATGATGCACCTACGTTGATCACATTATCGGCATCGGTTGCCGATCCATCTTCAAAAGCATCATTAGGGTATGATACGCGCGCGTCTACATCCTGGTTATCATTGCCGGCTGCCATTACTAACAACACGTTATGCGCGGCGGCATATTTAAAGGCATCGTCAACCCAGTTTTTGTGTGGCGACAGGCGTTTACCAAAACTCATGTTAACCACCCGCGCCCCATGGTCTACCGCGAAGCGGATAGCGTTGGCTACATCTTTATCATATTCATCGCCATTAGGCACGGCTTTAATGGGCATTATGCGCACATTATCGGCAACGCCATCAATGCCATAGCCATTACCACGTTTGGCGCCTATTAAACCGGCAACACCCGTTCCGTGCGATGCATCCGGAAACTTGAGCAGGTTGTTGCCATAATGCGGGTCGGTATCATCGTCAGGGTTATCACCCACCGTATTTTTACGGGCATCCAGATCGGGGCTGATATCGTTATTGGCTTTGGTAAACTCTTCGGTATAATCGTTTATCATTTTGCTGCTGTTAGACTCGGGAGATTGCTGCAAGGCTATCTTCCACAGGTCGCGACTTTGGATCTCAGCATCATCAGTGGTTTTAAACTTACTCAGATCGGTTAAGGTAAAGGCGGCATTGGCATCCATATGCAAACCCCGCTTAATGATAGCGCTGGTGGTTACCAAAGCATTTACAAAAGGCGCCATTTCTTTATAATCTTTTTGCGAACCCGCTACTGTAGAATCGCGGGTGGTTTTTACGGTGAGCCAGTAAGCGTATTCTTTTTTATCGGTAGCGGTTTCCTCGGTTAGGCCCATGTACTTGTTGCGCAGTTTGGCGTATTCACGTACCTCTTCGGTGGTTTCGTTAAAATCACATTTACCATTGGGGCCGCCTAAAAAATTCCAGCCGTGTACATCGTCAATATAACCGTCGTGGTCGTCGTCAATGCCGTTACCGGGGATTTCTTTGGTGTTGGTCCAGAGGATGTCTTTCAGGTCGCGCTGTAGTGTATCTGCACCGCTATCAATAGTGGCAACAATAATGGTTTTGCTTTTTTTGCCTTTAAGCAAGGTGTACGCTTGTTTTAAACTGATGCCGTAATAACCATCAAGCTTATAATCCAGCTGGTGCCAGTTTTTGGGTAATGGCTTTTCGGTTGTAGCCGGTAATAATTGGGCCGAAGCTGAAATATCGAACAACAAAACGGCACCAATAACAAAGCCGTAAATTTTATGAGAAATAGGAATCATCAAAAACTGGTATTACAAATTATACGATAGCAAACATAGATAAAACTTTCACTTTAAAATTTAAGTGTGTTGATACAGAAATATTACTTTATTAAAAGTGATTCCCGCACAGTTAACAGGTTGGAGCGGCAGTTGTTTGACCGCTGATTGGTTAGCTTAGATTTGACAACTTTTTAAAAGTTGTCAAATCTTGATACTCAATATATTTTTTGGTAAAAAGCTTTGAGCATGGCTTGCGGGTCGATGGCATTATTTACCGCTCCGGATACGGCTATCCCGGCGATACCGGTTTGCATCAGGTTTTCCGCATCGTTGAGTTGGATGCCGCCTACCGCTATTATGGGTATCGTTACCGGATGTTTTTCCAGATCGCGATAAGCATTGAATCCCAGTAATGGATAATCATTCGGTTTAGTATCGGTATGCGCGAAGGGCCCGTAGCCAACATAATCCGCAAAGCCTTGCTGTTGCAGGGATAGGATGCGCTCCAGATCAGTTGCCGATGCGCCAAGTGTTTTCTCATCGCTAATGATATCGCGGATAGCGGATAGATCGGCATCCATGCCTTCGATGTGAACGCCCTGCGCATCTACCTTGTCCAATAAATGATAATGATTGGTCAATATCAGCGTAGCGCCCCAATCGTCGCAGATGGAGGCTATTTCATGGATCTCGGGAATCATCTCCTCATCGGACTTATTCAAGCAGCGGTACTGTATCCAGTTCACGCCCGCCTGGCAAGCCATTTGTGTTTGTTGGGCATGGCTAAGATTGGGCAGATCCTGCGTGAGGTAATTGAAACGGGAGACGTATTTTTTCATTTCATGAGTCCGAAAGTCCGGAAGACCGAAAGTCGGGAAAGTCTGTTAACTCCGAAAGGAAAATCGTAATGAGATGAAAAAATAAAAGCCCGAAAGGTAACACTAAACATGCATCTTTCGGACTTTCCGACTTTCGGTCTTCCCGACTAAAACTATTTAACTATGTCTAATATCGGTAACCCGATAGCTCCATTTGGTGTTTGGATGTGTAATAAGGCGGATACGGTTGGTGCAATATCCGTCATGTGTACAGATGCATTGGTATGGCCGTGTGGAATACCCCAGCCCATAAATATCAGCGGGATGTGGGTATCATAAGGGTTCCAGGTGCCGTGGGTTGTGCCTGTAAGGCCATGCCCGTCGTACCAGGCCGGTTTTAAAATGATCTGGATGGCTCCGCTGCGCTCGGTATTGTAACCGTTAATGATACGGAGGCGTAACTGTTCGGGTATGCTTGCCACGCGTGAGTTTTGCATATCTATAGCGAAAGCTACGCCAGTTTGCTTTTGTAAAAAGGCGATGGCATCTTGTTTAATGGCGTATTCGCTCAGTTTTTTATCGGCGATAAGCGGGTTATTGAAATTAACCTGGTAATTGCCCAGATTGATAACTAAACCTTTAATACCATACTTGTTAGCCAAATAATAATTCAGACTATTTTTAATGTCGGATGCGGGCCAAATTCCCGAAGGTACATTGCGGTCACTTAAAAAAGTGCTGTTGTGGGCCGCGCCATGGTCGGCGGTTAAAAATACGGTATAGTTACCTTTACCTACCGTATTATCCAGATAGGTAAAAAAGCTGCCCAGGTCGCGGTCAAGGCGCAGGTAGGTATCTTCGGTTTCAACGGCGTTAACACCAAACTGGTGGCCAACATAATCTGTTGACGACAGGCTCACTGCTAAAAAATCGGTAACGGTATTTTTGCCCATTTTTTCGTTTTCGATAATGGCTTTGGCCATATCGAGCGTTAAGCTATTGCCATAAGGCGTGCTGCGGATAAGGCCGAAGTCTTTAGCATTTAATGCTGACGTTTTAACCGGCATGGTTGGGGCATCGGTGCCTTTAAATTTGCCTTCATACCGCGGGCTGTTATTATCAGTACTTTGCAGATAAGTGTTTACTGGGTACAGCGTATTCCAATCCTGTTTAATGTATTTATCGGCAAGTTTAAGGTTGTTAAATTTTTTAACCCAGTCAGGCAGGTCTTTCATGTAATAGGTACTGGTGATCCAGTTGCCGGTTGCATCATCAAACCAATAAGCGGCATTGGCTAAATGCCCCGCAGGTAAAATTCCGCCACGGTCTTTCAAGGCTACGCCGATCACTTTGGAGTGAAAGTTGGTGGCTAATCTTAATTCATCGGTAATGGTGGTGGTGAGCAAATTGCGTGGCGACATTTGCCCCGCGGTTGATGTGCTGCCCACGGTACTCACCGAAGTATCCTCGGCGCAATACATCGGTTTGCCCGTGGCCTGAATAATGAAATCATTCCCGGCTATGCCGTGTATAGCTGGTACGGTACCGGTATAGATACAGCTATGACCGGCGGCGGTTACGGTTGGGATATAATCCAGATTGGTATTATCGCAGCTAAAACCTTCGTTTAACAGGCGTTTGAAACCGGTGGTTTGATAGCGATCATAATAACGGTACAGGTAATCCCAGCGCATTTGATCAACCACAATGCCTATCACTAATTTAGGGCGGGGTACCTGTGTTGGGGCGGCAGTTACAGTTTTTTTTGTTTGGGCAGATACGGTAAGCGTTAAGCTTGTTATTAAAGCGATGGGTAGGTATTTGAATTTCATCATGGGTGATCAGTAAAATTCAAATATCAGAAATGCGATTCAATTGTAATGTGATTTTATTGTTAAGATAGGATTAAAGAGAGGGGATTGAATATCGCGTGGCGAATGACACACCCCTCTCAAGAGGGGAATCGCACATGCCCATGCTTTTGAATTGTGGGCTATACAGAAAACGTTAGCAAACTATGCTGACTTGCGGTATGAATATCGCGCCAAACACGGTTAAGTTCTGATTGGGTGCGGGCGGCATCGAGGCCACAGTAGGGGAAGAGCTCATCAACTATCTGGCGGGCTTTTTTGGCGAGCTTGCGGCTGGACTGGCTTACGCTTTGCAGGTTTACAGACTGGTTTAACGGATCGTTACTGGCATAATTTTTCCAGGAGCGGTCAACATCATCATAAAAAGATGCGCGGGCATGGTTCATTCGGCTCATTGACCAGTTTAATACCTCGTCAAGTTCGGCACTTTGGGTGTTGTTCAGTTTTTTGCTGATACGCTTTTGTTGGAAAGTATCTTTACAAAGATCGATAAAGTGAATGGCCATGCCGGAGATATTGGCGGCCAGTGTAGCTTCGGCTAATTGGTGGAATGGATAAATGTATAACGGGCTATTTACTTTAATAGCTGATGGATCAATTTTGAATATTCTTTTCTCGGGAACTACTACATCTTTAACCTCAAAGCTATGGCTTCCGGTTGCTACCATGCCGTTGTAGGCCCAGGCAGATATTACATTCACTTCTTCTTTTTTAAATACAAAGGGCCGTATTAATTGCTCCCCGTTTTTATTTAAAACCGGTTCTCCGTTTTGGGTGATGTTGCAGTTAGCGGTAAAGTGGGTGGTGTTTAATGCTCCACTGGCGTATTGCCATGTGCCGTTGATCAGGTATCCTTCCTCTGTGATGGCGGCTGTTCCGGTTGGCGCTCCGCTTCCGGCAAGGCAAATATCGCGGTTAGCGAATATTTCTTTGGCATATTGAGGGTCCAGAAATCCGCCGAACCAGCCTGCGCCGGTACATAAGGTAATTACCCAGCCTAAGCTACCATCGGCCCAAGCCAGGGCTTCAATCAGGCGAACTTCGCTATTCAGATCCATTTCTAAACCGCCGTATTGTTTTGGTACCAGCATTTTGAACCATTGCTGCTGATAGATCAACTCTAACTGCTCGGGCAATAGCTGGCGGGCTTGTTCGGCCGCTGTCGCTGTTTCGCGGATGAGCGTGATATGCTCGGGTTGGAGTTGGTTTGATGGGTGGGATTCGATTTGCATTGAACTCATTGAATAGATTAAACATTGTATATGTTCTTTTGTCTTGATACAAAAGAACCAAAAAATCAAGTCAGCAAAAAGGCTTCTGTGCCGCACAGGCCTTTCACGCACAGAGGGCAGAACTCACGGCTGAATGCTTGTGCCCCTTAGGCTGCATAGGCCAGCGCTATGCACAATCAGGAGGCCCTCCAGCCGCACAGCCTTACACGTTCTGTCCACTTTCCCGAAGCTGCTTTACTGACAAAAACGGTACAAATAGGCATTAAGGTGTTTGACTAACGAGATTTTCTGTTGTCTTTTCTCTATTATATATCCTCATCCAATCAATAAATCCCCATATGCCTATGATGAATAGAAAGATGGTTAAAAAGCCAAACAGAGGCAGGTGTTTGTAAAATAATAACGGCACAGCGAAAATGTTGGACAGATTGAGTAACAACCAGTTTTCTATTTTACGGCGGGCAAGCAGCCACATTCCCGCCCAGGCGCTTGATGATACGAAGGCATCCCAGATGGGTACGGTTGATGGCGGGAAATTGAATTTCCAAAATACCAGGCCGTGATTTAGTATGAGGTATAACAGCAACCATCCCGCAAAGGTGATGGCTATTGTAACGCTCCACTCGACGGGTGTGCTCCAGGTTACTTTTACGGGTGGTTCATCCTTCTTTTTTATCCAGTAATACCAACCGTAAAAACTCATTACTAAATAGTATATACTCAATAACGATTCGCCGTATAGGTTAACTTCCATGAGTTGATAAATACCCAACACGATACCTATGATACCTGTTGGGTATAACCATACATTATTTATCCGCGCAAGCAAAACTTCGGCAATGCTCATGATAACGGCTATCCAACCTATTAAGTTAGTACCCCTCATCTGCTCCATGAACAATTGAATTAGCTGATGCGCGCTCATTGTTAAAATGCTAAACTAAGTGATAGTAAAAAGTTGCGTGTGGCCTGTGGGTAGTAGTAATTGGTATCAATACGTTTAGCGCTTTCTATGTAAGCATAGGTATAGCCGTTGGCCGAATAGAGGGTACTAAACAGGTTATTTACCAGTAATGATACGCCGATGTTTTTTACCGATTTGGTGCTGAAGCCATAACGCAAGCGTGCACTATTCACAAAAAAACCGTCGATTTTACGGGTGTTGTTTGATGTGTTATCCAGATATTGCTTACCTACATATTTGCTGATCAGGGCAATTTCGCCGCCTTTTACAGGTGCAAAACTGAATTCGCTCGAGGCTACTACGCTTGGTGAAAAGGCGATATCGGTAGTTGTAAACTTGTTTTCGTCCTGGCCCCCGGTATCGTAGTTATCTACAAACTCGTTAAAGTTTTTCACTTTGTTGGCGCTTAATGATAATGTTGCCGCCCAGTATAATTGTGGTATTATGCGCAGTTTGCTATCCAGCTCAACGCCTAAACGATAGCTATCGGCTACATTGCTACGGATGTATTCGCCTACATCGTTGATCTGGCCGGTTAGGATCAGCTGATCTTTATAGTCCATAAAAAAGCCGTTAATGCCAAAGTTAAAGCCAGAGTAGTTTGCCCGGTAACCTATTTCAAGGTCTTTCATGTTTTCGGGTTTGGGGCGGCTATCGGGTGTAGAGTTGGTGTAATCGTTACGGTTAGGCTCGTGATTGGCTATCGCGAATGAGGCGTAAACGTTATTGTTGGTGTTGATCTGGTAGGTTATACCTGCCTTGGGATTGAAAAAATCGAGTTTGGCTTCTTGCTGAACATTGTTCAGGTTACGATCAAAACCGAGGAAAGAATAATTTAGATGGCGGTATTGCAGATCAGCGAGAAGCGTAAATTGATTAATTTTGATATCAGCTTTAGCAAAAATATTAAAATCGGTTTTTTTAGCGTTATTACGGGAATACTCGTAATCAGGGCCGATGTGCAGATTGTCTTGACTCCACTGTATGTTATTATAATGGCGACCCTTGTACTCGTTATAGGCACCACCTAAAACAAAGTTGAGGTTGTTTTTTGGCGTATAGTTAAAGTTGTAAGTCAAACCATAAAAGTCGTTATCCAACCATAAGCGGCGTACCAGATCGGTAGTGGTAACACCTACAACGGCAGGGTCTAAACCGTAGCTGGTAACAGGGTTATAATCAGGATCGGCATTTTTATATTCTTCGTAATAGCCAAAGCCGCGGGTATAATGCAAGGCCCCGTTAAACGATAATACATCCGATAGCTTTTGGGTTACCAATAGCTGCGCGTAGTTTTGGGTGTAGTTATCGGTTTCGTTGTTGTAAAACGTTCCGTTTGATTCGAGGCCAAGCTCGTTGTACTGGCGGTTTTTAGCGAGCATGGTTTGTTCAACACCGTTCCAGGCCTGGTAGGTTTTTTCGTAGCCGGAGAATACGTTGGCACGGATGAGCGTGTTTTTACCATAGTAAGCAGCACTCAAAAAGTAAGATTTAAGATCAGACGAAGCTCGATTAATATACCCGTCAGACTTAATACGCGATAAGCGGCCATCAAAACTAAACTTACCATCTATCAATCCGGAGCCTATGCTCACCGTATTTTTGAGGGTATTGTATGAACCGAAGGTATTGTTCAACTCGGCATAGCCGGTATCGCGGCGGGTAGTAGTTTGCATGTTAATGCTGGCCCCAAACGCGCCCGCGCCATTGGTTGATGTACCTATACCACGCTGAATCTGGATATTATCTACAGACGAAACCAAATCGGGCAGATCAATAAAATAAGCTCCCTGGTCTTCGGCATCGTTTAGCGGGATACCGTTTAAGGTAAGGTTAGTCCGGGTTGCATCGGAGCCACGGATACGGATCCCTGTGTAGCCTACTCCGGCACCTGCATCGGAAGTAACCACCACCGATGGGGTTTGATTAAGCAGGAAAGGCAGATCCTGACCGAGATTGTTTTTTTCGAGATCTTTTTTATTGAGATTAGTGAAGGCCGTTGCCGCATTATTTGATGCCCGGGTTGATTTAACGGTAACCTCGTCAGTAACTTGGGTTGATTTGTTTAGGGCGAAATTTTGTGTTGAATTGGCAGTTAAGTTAATAGATACATGCGCCAACTGATAACCAACGTAGCTTACTTTGATGGTGTAACTACCCGAGCGGATGTTTTTGATGAGGTAACTACCTTTAGCATCGGCTACCGCGTTGAGGTAGGTATTATCGATACTAATGGTTGCGCCGGGCAGAGTTTCGCCGGTACGCTGATCTGTGATTTTTCCGGATACGGAAAACTGGGCCGCGGCCCAAAAAGGCAGCACAAGGCCAGTAATGGCTAATAATAATTTTTTCAATTGTTTTTAAATTAAATTGAGTTAAACCATCTGCCCGTCAGGGTGAACACGCAGTACACTTAACTATTTTATTTTACCTCTCCCTACGCCGGCATTACCCGGATCAGGTGCATGGACTTTTTGAAGAAGGAGCAAAGAGAAAAGACAAATGACTTTTAACTTTTTACTTTCAACTCAAAGTTCAATGGGTTTGATCTCAGCCTGTCTTTCAGTTTGGTTAACACAATTTGCAATTTGTGTTATCGTTCCAAAGCAAGGCACCCCTTGAGAATTACGTGGCAAATATAGGTTTAGATTTTGGAAATCGAAATTTTGATTTCCATTTAGTTTAAAACTGGCAATTTTGGAGCCTTTTTTGTATATTTGTTAGAGGCCATTTAAAACATTAATTGTTTAAACCTAAATTAAAGATAGCCCGCATTACTTTTTGAAAATACCCATATTTACCCATGAGTAAACTTTTATCCTTTAAGTATACTTTGACTTTACTGATGTTTTGCGGTTTGGCAGCGCATGCGCAGATATTGCATATTGATAGCGTAGGCTGCGAAGTGAATGAAACCGATACATCATACCTCAACAAAATGGTGAGGCACGAAGGGCAGTTTTATAATCAGATATTCAATACACATTTAAACGATACGGCTAGCATTAGAATCAGCATTTACGGGAAAAACAAGGCCTATGTTAAGGCGGTAAAAGCCACCGGGTTAAAAGATTTGACCAACGGCATGTACTCTGCCGAGCAAAACCGGACGTTTGTTTTTAAGAATGAAGCGTTTATGCACGTTATACTCCGATCAGTTAGTAACAACCTTTGGCGTTATAATTACCCCAACGCGCCCAAGTGGTTAACCGAGGGCAGCGCAACCGTAATGAGTTTTATTGATGAAGACGAAAACAGGAAATTGATATATACCCCTAATTTTGATTATAATAAACAAATAAAAGACCTAACCTGGGGCGATGGGATTGACTTTGACGCGCTGTTTATGGATAACAATACCGATTGGAACAGTAAAGCCAGCACAAATGGTAAGGTATTGCACGCGGTTTCTTTTTGCGTGTTTTATTTTTTGGTGATACAGGACAAGGATTATTTAACCCCTATTGTTGCGTCACTTAAACAAGGGCATACCGCTGATGAGGCTTTCGCGAGCGCTTTTGGCAGTTTTGGCGTTTTTAAAGACAAGTTTACTTTTTATTACAGGTACCTGGTAAAATCAAGGTTTAGTTCAGCTTCGATGTAATGGCTTTGAAAAATTCCCCCTTATTCCCCCCTTTAAATTGATAAGTCTCAAATCTAACAGCTCAATACTCACATCTAATTAAGAAAATGTTACTTTTGCAGACTTTTATTGAATAACTATGCTTAGAACTCATACATGTGGCGATTTAAACATCAGCCACTTAGGTCAAACGGTTACTTTATGCGGATGGGTACAAAAATCGCGCGATTTGGGCGGTACCACATTTATTGATATGCGCGACCGTTATGGTTTAACCCAATTGGTATTTAATGCCGAAACCAGCGATGCCATGCGCGAGGTGAGCCGCGAACTGGGCCGTGAGTTTGTGATCAAAGTTACCGGTAAGGTTGTTGAGCGTTCAAACAAGAATGCCAAAATTGCTACCGGCGAGATAGAAATTGTAGTTGCCGAAATTGAGATATTGAACGCGGCTAAAATTCCACCTTTTTTGATAGAAGATGATACCGATGGCGGCGAGGAACTACGTGCCAAATACCGTTACCTTGATCTGCGCCGTGCGCCGATACGTAACAACATGATACTTCGCCACAAAATGGCGCAGGAAGTGCGTAAGTATTTGGATGGCCTGAACTTTATTGAGGTTGAAACCCCTGTGCTGATCAAATCGACCCCGGAAGGCGCGCGCGATTTTGTGGTGCCAAGCCGCATGAATCCGGGTGAGTTTTATGCTTTGCCGCAATCGCCGCAAACATTTAAGCAATTGCTGATGGTGAGCGGGTTTGACCGTTACTTCCAGATAGTTAAATGTTTTAGGGATGAGGATTTACGTGCCGACCGCCAGCCAGAATTTACCCAAATAGATTGCGAAATGAGTTTCATTACGCAGGAAGATATATTGAACACCTTTGAGGGTTTAGCCCGCACGCTGTTTAAAAACGTAAAGGGTATTGATCTGATCGATTTCCCGAGGATGCAATATGCGGATGCGATGCGTTTGTATGGGTCGGATAAACCAGATGTGCGTTTTGGGATGCAGTTTGTGGAGATGAATGATCTGGTTAAAGGCAAAGGTTTTGGCGTATTTGATAATGCCGAACTGGTTGTTGGTATTAATGCCAAAGGTGCCGCCGAATATACCCGCAAGCAATTGGATGAATTAACCGAATGGTTAAAACGCCCGCAAATTGGCGCTACAGGCTTGATCTATCTTCGCCATAATGCGGATGGTAGCTTAAAATCGTCGGTTGATAAGTTTTACAGTGAAGATGAATTGAAAAAATGGTCGGCAGCATTTGATACCCAACCGGGTGATCTGGTATTGGTATTGGCCGGGCAGACCGATAAAGTACGTAAGCAAATGAACGAACTACGCCTGGAGATGGGTACACGTTTAGGCTTACGCGACAAGAATACATTCGCACCGCTATGGGTATTGGATTTCCCTTTACTGGAGTGGGACGAGGAAACAGAGCGTTACCACGCTATGCACCACCCGTTCACATCACCAAAGCCTCAGGATATTGCCATGCTTGAAACCAACCCGGGAGCTGTGCGAGCAGATGCCTACGATATGGTGATCAATGGTATTGAAGTAGGTGGCGGTTCTATCCGGATCCACGACAGGGAATTGCAAGCGCTGATGTTCAAACACCTTGGTTTTTCGCCAGAAGAGGCACAAAAGCAATTTGGCTTTTTGATGGATGCCTTTGAGTTTGGCGCGCCACCACATGGCGGGCTCGCTTTTGGTTTTGACAGGTTGTGTTCAATTTTCGCTGGTCTGGATTCTATCCGTGATGTGATCGCCTTCCCTAAAAACAACTCGGGACGTGATGTGATGATCGACTCGCCATCAACCATTGATGATAAGCAATTGAATGAGTTGAAGATCAAAACAACGGTATAAATTTTATTCGTTATCTTTATGCTATGGAATCAGCTATAATATCAGGAGAATCTAAAAAGGACATTCAGCTTTTATTAAGCATAGCAGAAAAAATGGGTATAAAGGCCAAATTTCTTACTAAAGACGAAGTTGAGGATATTGGTATGGCGAAAGCTATAAAGCAAGGTGAAACCGGAGAGTTGATAGATACGGATCAATTTCTAAAATCCTTGGAATGATTGTCAAAATTGATAAAAGCTTTCAAAAAGACACCAATAAAATTAATGATCGTAAAATAAAGCTTTTAATCATTGAGCGGTTAAACAGCTACAATTAGCAAACTAATAACCAATCTAAAAAAGTTAACCGGATACAAAGCCCTTTATCGCATTAGATTAGGCAATTATCGAATTGGTTTAAGACATACCGACGATAATGAAATAGTTCTGATTAGATTTTTGCATCGTAAAGAGATTTATCAAAAGTGGCCGTAGTTAATCTCTTCTTATAATCTTATATGAAAAAATATACTTTTTTACTGATAATTATCGCATTCTTATCGGCTTGCGGTAAAAAAGAAACACCCTTTGATCCTGCTGCGCAAGCAGCTACTGATGATGCGGCTATACAAGCGTATATAAAAACCAATAATATTCCGGTAACCAAAAATGCGTCAGGATTATATTACCAAATTATTACCCAGGGAACGGGCGTAAATCCTACAGCCTCTTCAACAGTATCTGCAAATTACACTGGCAAATTATTAAATGGTAGTATTTTTGACCAGACAACCGCAAGCACAGGCTCCCGTAGCTTTCCTTTAAATCAGGTTATACAGGGCTGGACAATAGGAATTCCGTTAGTTAAAGTTGGTGGCCGTATATTGCTGATCATACCATCCGGACTTGGTTATGGTAACTCAGATAAGGGTTCTATACCAGCAAATTCGGTATTAGTTTTTACTATTGATGTATTGAGTTCTAACTAATTATTAGGCTTTCTCTATCAAACAAACGGCGTAAGCTACCACACCTTCTTCGCGGCCTATAAAGCCCATTTGTTCGTTGGTGGTGGCTTTGATAGAGATATCCTCTTCGCTGATGCTGATGGCTTCGGCAATGTGTTTTTTCATGGCCGGGATATGCGGGTTTATTTTGGGTGCTTCAAGGCATACCATGGCATCAATGTTGCCGATAGTGAATCCCTTTCCGGCGATAAGCTTAACCACTTCTTGTAAAAGGATCACACTGCTGATACCTTTCCAGCGATCATCGGTGTTAGAAAAATGATAGCCAATATCGCGCATGTTAGCGGCCCCAAGCAGGGCATCGCATATCGCGTGAAGCAAAACATCGGCATCGGAGTGCCCGTAAGCGCCCGAGTGGTGATCAAGCTTTACACCACCTAAAACAAAAGGATGATTGCTGCGCAATTGGTGCACATCAAAACCAAAGCCTACTTTAATTTTCATCAGAATAATTTGTTTTTTAATGGTGATGAAGCTATCATGAGCCAGATTAATATCATTCCGGTTGGCGAGCCTTAGCTCATGATGGTTTCATAGTTATTTGTTGCCCCCGAATTTATAGCTTAGTGTGAAACGGAGGGTATTGGCTAAAGGGCTTTGAGCTTGGTTAGCAATAAGGTATGCAAAATCGAACACAATCGCGTCGTATTTTAAACCTGCGCCCAAAGTTAAATACTGGCGGTTGCCTTTGTTGGGGTTTTCGTAAAAATAACCTGCGCGTATGGCAAATTGTTTGTTGTACCAATACTCGGCAGCAGGCGAAAAGCTGATCTCCTGAAACTCTTCGCTCAAGCCTCCGGGAGCATCGAACATTGAGCCGAAAATACCCGATACTGTAGATACATTATCATCTTTTCCGGATATGATCTTTCCGTTGGAGTCACGTAGGGGTGGAGTTGGAACCAGTAGCTTGTTCACATCAAGTGTTAACGTAAGCTGGTTATATTCGTCCAGATCTAAGGTATTTGCTACTCCGAATTTAAAGTTGGTAGGTAAAAAATACTTCTGGCCACCATCGGTATAACCAACTTTGGTACCTATATTTGAAATATTTGCTCCGAAGGCGAAAACGGCATCTTTACCAAATTGCTCGGTTTTCTTTTTGTAATACACAGATACATCGGCAGCAACGGCATTAGCGGCATTGATTTGCTGTCCCTGAACAAAAGCGCCATTACTTAAACTTGAGTGGATGTAGCGCAAGGTTACACCCAGCGAAAAATCTTGGCCAAATTTACGGGCGAAGGTGCCGTCAATAGAAAACTCGTTGGGGCGATAAGTACCCTGCGCGGTTTGGTACTGATCAAATAGCTCTATAGTGCCCAGGTTAAAATAGCGTAATGAGGCGCCTATGGCATTACGATCATCCAGTTTTTTAGCAAAACTGAGGTAGGTAAGGTTAACATCGGGTAATAAATGACGCAGCCATGGGCTGTATGACAGTGAAATATTGGCGTTATTATCCTCCAAGAATGCAAGTTTAGAGGGATTCCAATAGCTGGCGTTCACATCCGGAGATAGGGCTGCGCCGGCATCACCCATAGCTCCGGAACGGGAATCGGGCGATACGGTTAAAAAAGGTACGGCTGTAGGAATAGCGTTAACCGAGCTACCATTGGTGCTTGTTGCACCTGTACCAACAGATTGTGCCCATGCATTGCTGCAAACAGTTAATGTAACCGAACACGATATTATCCGTATAAAATGCTTGGTGAAAAAATTCATCGCCGTAATTTAGAACTTATTTTTTAATTAATAGTTACTTATTTACCAAGTAACCGTTTTGTGTAGCCCATTTAATTTTAACACCCTCATAATTAAATATAAAATTATTATAATAAGTTTGAGCTTTAACGTTATTAATATGGGATTTGTTAAAAAAAACAATAATTAAACTGTTTAATGTATATTAGCAGGACTAATTAATTTATACTGGCTTGATTGCTTGAAGATTGTGGACTAATGAGATTGATTTTGAGAAGACGAATTTTACCCTTTTTTATGGCTTGTTTGATAGTTTATGGCTGTAAATCGCCACAACGATCAGAGAAAACAGGCTGGAAATATAACGATAAAACCAACGGAGGTTTCCAGGTTTTTAAAAAGACGCACCCCGCGCCGGGGCCTGGCCTGATACCTATTGAAGGAGGGACTTTTGTAGAGGGTGGTTCTGCCGATCAGGATATTCAATATGATTTTGTGGATAAGCAAAGGCGTTCTATCGCATCATTTTATATGGATGAGACGGAAGTTTCCAACCGCGATTGGCTTGAGTACCTGCACTGGATAAAAACACACTATCCAACCGACCACGGATTATATTATAATGCCTTACCGGATACTTTGGTTTGGCGCAGGCCTTTATCGGCCAACGAGCCGTATGTAAATGCTTATTTCAGGCATACCGCTTTTCAGGATTACCCGGTTGTTGGTGTAACCTGGGAGCAGGCAAATGATTTTTGCGATTGGCGTACAGATGCCGTTAATGAAGGTATTTTGCGTGAAACCGGCCGCATTGCCGACTGGAAAACAGCCTCAAATAATGGAGAAAAAGTAGTTATGCCATTTAATACTGAGCTTTACCTGAATGGACAGCTACGTGGTGAAGGTATTGACGGTAAAAAAATGATGCCCGACCTGAGCGTGGGTGCTAAACCAGGAGCCAGCGGAAAATCAACAAGGCCGGTACGTGCCGAGGATGGTATTTTAAAAGCGCATTACCGTTTACCAAGCGAAGCCGAATGGGAATATGCGGCATTAGGCGTTGTTGGCAAGGATGAAAATATTGTGGAAGGTAAAATGTACCCATGGAGTGGTATGGGTTTAAGATCGCCAAAGCGCCAAACACAAGGTTTAATGCTGGCTAACTTTAAGCGTGGTATGGGTGATTATAGTGGTATCGCGGGGTCCTTAAATGATAAAGCTGATATTACGGCTCCTGTAAGATCATACGCGCCAAATGATTTTGGATTATACAATATGGCGGGTAACGTTAATGAGTGGACAGCCGATACTTACAGACAGATACGTGCCGATGATGATGATATGAACCCGATAAGGGGTAATATATTTACTAATGCCCGCACAGATGCTTCGGGTAAAATACTGACAGATAAATACGGTCACCCGTATCACGACCTTTCAAAGAGCGGTAGTAAAACACCGTATCAAGGCGAAAATACAGCACAGAACCAAACTAAACTGCCCGATCCATCAGTACCAAGCAGGTATCAATCATCTATCGATGGTAAACCTTACAACCCAGATCAGCGTGGGTATAATGATACGGTGAACAATGTGCTTTATGCTAAAACTACTTTAGTTAACGACAGATCGAAAGTTTACAAGGGCGGCTCATGGAATGATATGGCCTATTGGCTAAACCCGGCTATGCGTCGTTTTATGGATCAGGGTGAGGCAAGTGCCGATGTTGGTTTCCGTTGCTCTATGACAATGGAAGGCTCTGCCGAAATAAACCCACAAGGTAAATCACATATCCCGGTGAAAAAACCGAAAGCTTACAAGCCTAAATAATAGGTATACGATATAATGGAAATGGCCCCGGTAAATCACCGGGGCTATTCTGTTTATTAACTTTTTAATATCGTTATTTTAAGAATGGCCGGTGTTCGATCTCGTTATGAAAGCCCCCAAATAGGTTTTTCTTTACGGCATCTTCTTCAAAAAACGCGGCAGGGAAACCCAGGTCGTACTCGCTTACTTTGTTAAGGCGTTGCATTTGCTCGTCGTTTAGTATCACATCAACACATTTCAGGTTTTCGGCAACCTGATCAGATTTGGTGGCCCCTACGATTGGGATGCACGATACCGGTTGCTGCATCAGCCATTTTAAAGCTATGCTTGATGGCGCCACGCCTAACTCGCCGGCAATACTTACAACCTCGCGGGCAATACTGGTGCTGCGTTCGTTGAGGCGGTTGCTGCTTTCTTTTATCCGGCCCTTTTCGCCGCGAAGGTACTTGCCGGATAAGGCTCCTCCCGCTAAGGGTGCCCATGGTAAAACCGACATGTTGTAATGCTGCGCCATAGGTATCAGTTCGCGCTCTACGGTGCGTTGTATTAAGCTATATTCAACCTGTAAGCCTATGAACTGGCTCCAGCCCATAAGTTCGGCCATGGTGTTGGCTTTTGATATTACCCAGGCCGGTGTATCAGATATGCCGATGTACATGATCTTGCCTTGTTTAACCAGGTCATCCAGTCCGCGCAAAATTTCGTCAACAGGTGTGAGGTTGTCCCAGATGTGTAGGTACATCAAATCAATGTATTCTGTATTCATACGCTTTAGGCTGGCTTCAACACCGCGCATCATGTTTTTGCGGTTGTTGCCGCTGGCGTTGGCTTGTTTGGTGTTTTCGTAGAGGCTGTATTTGGTAGCTACTACATAATTATCGCGCTCGGCGGCAATAAAGTCGCCCAAAAATACTTCGCTGGTACCGCGGGTGTAAAAGTTGGCGGTATCTAAAAAATTACCGCCCGCGTTAACGTAGGTATCAAAAACCTGCTTGCTTGTTTCTTTATCGGCGCCCCAGCCGTTTTCGGTACCGAAGCCCATGGTGCCTAAGCATAATTCGGATACCTTTAATCCCGACCGGCCTAATGTTTTATACTTCATCATTTTTTTCTGCCTTCTGTTTAACTTCTTTTGGCGAGTCGCTTTTTTTGGCAACCTTTTCTACCAAAATTTCTTCGTATTCGGTCGCATCACCCAATAATAAACCCCATGGTTTTAAATCGGAAATACGATCAAAGATTATTTTCACAATAGCCAGTACAGGAATTGCGAGGAACATGCCCGAGAAGCCCCATATCATTTCGCCGGCAACTACGCCTAATACTACTATCAAGGCGTTCAGTTGTACTTTAGAGCCCACTATACGTGGCATAATAATATTACTATCTATTAAATGTACTATAACAATGCAGGCGGCAACTTCAATAGCTTTGGTAGGGCCGGCTGTTCCTAAAGTAAGGAAGGTGCTTATGGCCATTGCTGTAAATATACCAACATACGGTATCAGGTTAAATAAACAGGTGATCAGCGCAAGCAATAAAGCATACTTAACACCTAATAAAGCCAGAGCCCCAAATACAATGGCGCACACAACAAGCATCTCGATAAATAGGCCCGAGATGTACTTTTTCATGATGTATTGGATATGCTCGGCAACATCAAAAACCCGTACCTGGCTTTCGTCGCCAAAAGCTTTGAGTAAAAAGCTGATCAATATTTTGCGATAGAACAGGATGAAAAAGGTATAAATGAAAATGAACACCAGGAACAAAACGATAGATGATACCGACAAAAAGGTTGAACCTATTACAGATGCCGCGGCAGAGTTAGCCTCTTTTTTGGCATCAATTATCCGCTGGTTCACGTTCATGTGAAAAGTGTTTACTAACCAACGGTGAATTTCGTTGCCAACCTGGGTTAGCTGTACTTGAATTTTGGGCCAGTCATCGCTCAGGCTGCTTATTTGCATTCCAACCACATAGCCAATAAACACGATGATCACAGTAAATAAAATTACCGATAGCATACAGGCCAGCGCCCGTGGGAAACGCAGTTTATTCTCTAAAAAGCGTGCAAAGGGCAACAACAACATGGCAAACAAAAACGAGAAAACCAGTGGTGCCAAAACTTCTTTACCCAAAACGGCTATATAACCAATTGCTATAAGGCTGATTAATATATAGGCGAGTTTGGCGTAATAGGGTGAGGCTATGGGTTTTATCATATAGTTTTAAATGTTGCTACACTGAGCATGAATATAAGTATTTTTTGGATGTGATGGTGTGATAACAATGCTTTAGCTTAATTGTTAAGCAAACTCTGGTTTTTAAAATATAGCTTAATAATAAAATAAGCCTAATTTTGCCGTTGTATAAATTTGATGGAGATTTTTGACTACAAAGCCGCTTTAAAAAACATTCCGCACAAGCCGGGGGTGTATCAGTATTGGAACAACGATAACGAATTGATCTATATTGGTAAGGCAAAGGACCTGCGTAACCGGGTTGGCTCTTATTTTAATAAGGATTCGAATGTAAACGCCAAAACCAAGGTGCTGGTTACCCGCATCCGCAAAATCACTTTTACCATTGTTGATACCGAGGTTGACGCCTGGCTGTTGGAGAATGCTTTAATTAAGAAGCATCAGCCGCGTTATAATATTTTGCTGAAGGATGATAAAACCTACCCGTGGATCATTATCAAAAACGAACATTACCCGCGCATTTACTGGACACGCACCATTGTTAGGGATGGCTCCAAATATTTAGGGCCGTATGCTTCGGTAAGTATGATGCATGCCATTTTGGGTTTGATACGCGAAACCTATCCTTTGCGTACCTGTAGCCTGCCACTTACCAAAGCCAATATTGATGCCGGCAAGTTTAAGGTTTGTTTGGAATATCAGTTAGGCAACTGCAAAGGCCCTTGTCAGAATTACCAAACCGAGGAGGATTATGCCAACAGCATTGAAGAAATAAAAGACATACTAAACGGCAAAACGGGAGCGGTAATTAAAACGTTGAAAGGTGATATTGAGAATGCCGCGGTTAACATGAATTTTGAGCTGGCACACAGGTTAAAGCGCAAGTACGACCTGTTGGAAAACTATCAAAGTAAATCAACTGTGGTTAACTCTTCTATTACGGATATAGACGTCTTTAGCATCGCATCGGAAGAAAAATATGCCTTTGTTAACTTTTTAAAGGTGATGAATGGAACCATTATCCAAACCCAAACCATTGAGCTGAAAAAGCGCCTAGATGAGGACGACCGGGAACTGCTGACTTTTGCCATTACAGAATTCAGAAATCGATACAACAGCCAATCGAAAGAGATCATTGTGCCGTTTGATATTGATGTTGAAGACTCTAATCTTAAATTTACGGTGCCCAAATTGGGGGAGAAGAAGAAACTGCTCGACCTATCAATAAAGAACGTTACCTTTTTTAAACGGGATAAGATAGAGCAATACGAGAAACTGAACCCCGAAGTTAGATCGGAACGTTTGCTGACGCAGATGATGAAGGATTTGCGGATGAACCAGTTGCCAAGGCATATTGAGTGTTTTGATAACTCCAACTTTCAGGGTAAATATCCGGTATCGGCCATTGTGGTATTTAGGGACGGCAAACCATCTAAAAAAGATTATCGCCATTTTAATGTGAAAACTGTTGAAGGCCCGAATGACTTTGCCACAATGGAAGAGGCTGTACATCGCAGGTATCGCCGTATGCTGGATGAAGGGACCGAGTTGCCACAATTGATCGTGATTGATGGGGGTAAAGGCCAGTTATCGTCGGCATTAAAAAGCTTGAAGCTGTTGGGGATTGAGAAGCAGGTAACCGTGATAGGTATTGCCAAACGTTTGGAAGAGTTGTTTTATCCGGGCGATCAGTACCCGATGTATTTGGACAAGAAATCGGAAACGTTGAAGGTGATACAGTATTTGCGTGATGAAGCGCACCGTTTTGGGATTACCTTTCACCGTAAAAAGCGCGATAAGGGCACCTTGGCTACCGAGCTTGAACTGATAGACGGCGTAGGGAAAACATCGGCTGATAAGCTTTTAAAATACTTTAAATCGGTTAAAAAGATACGTTTGGCAAGCGAAAGCGAATTGCTGGAAGTGGTGAACACCAAACAAGCCAAGGCTATTTTAAATTATTTCGCTGCCGAGAACAGGATTGAAGAAACAACAGTGATAAACACACCTGAATAGGTTAATTTATTATATCATAAAAAAGCCACCGACGAATAAACGCAGTGGCTTTAAATTCTTTTTAAGCGATAAGCTTAATATTGCCAAAGATTAAGCTCCCAATCCAATAACGATTTTTTGATACGTTCCGACTCATAAAGCCTGTCGATACCATTGGTATAGTCTTTAATCCGAACGTCTTTGTCGTTAGATTCTTTTACGATATAGCTGGCAAAAATACGTTTCAAAAATATCTGATCGAAACTCAAATTACCGGCATCGTTGTTTTTGCGGCTAACTTCTTTTGCAGCTAAAATTGGCCTTGCTTCCGGGAAATAGATCCAGAATGCTGGCTGATAATCTAACTTTTCGCCACCGGCAACAATTTGGATAAGCGGTGCAATACCAATAATGCGTGGCTCATAAACCGAACGCTGCTTGTCAAATATCCAATCTTCTTTGATGCGGAACTTAACAACACTATCAGGATTAAACTCGCTGAGTACTTTGCGGGTTCCTGTTTTTTCGCCTGTGTTTTTATCAATAGTAGATACCAAAACACTATCTGCCATTTTTGACATCGCTTGCGCTGATGTTAACGGCGTTGCAAAATCATCACCGTTAGGCGATTCTTTTGTTGGCGTAGCATCAAAAACGCGTAGCTCATCGTTTTTAATGGCATCCATCAATACATCTATTAGCCTTGCTTTTGGCGAGGCTAAGTATTGATTCATTTTTTCGCGTAAGTCAATCTCTCTCCATATCCGTCTGGCGAATACAACATCGGCCTGGCGTACTGAGGTGTAAGCTACAGGTTGTGCATTTTCGGTATTGATCTTTTTGTAATAACCATCTAACGGGCGATCTAAAATCGGGGCCTTCTTTTTGGAGGTATCAACCAAGGCGGTTTGAGTTACCGAGGTCACTTGTGTATTTGAAGGGAGGGTATTAGTTTTACCGGCCGTTTTTGCAGCTGATTTTTTAGCTTTTGTTTTTGTTCCCTTTTTTTGAGCAAAGGTAATGCCTACTAAACTTAAAAACAGTATAACTAATATCCCCTTCTTCATATCCACCTAAATTTTAATTATTAATTTGCCCTTAATGTAATCGCATCCAACGGACGCTCTGCACCATCCGGACCAACGGCTATAATACCGTCGAAGAAAATGGTTGTACCCGGAATAATTGTAGCTAATGCTGCTCTTTGAGCGGCATTTAATTCGCCATTTGAACCACCCGCAATTACAATACCATCTTGACGAGGTTTTTGGATGATCAATTTGAAAGACTTAACAGTAAACTTAGCATCAAACTCAAAGTTCTCCAATTTGGCAAACAGCTTGTCTTGTGCTCTTAAGTTAACAGCCGGTGATGAACCACTGCTTTTACCACCAAACTGCGCTTTAGGATCAGGAATACGTTTAACCCTGAATTTTGTAGAACCTAAATTTACTGTTTTACCTTTTTCAAGTTCAGCAGAAATGCTAACCACAGCTTCACCAGCTGATGAAACGCGTGCTTCGTAATGACCTTTGTCGCCACTTAGTCTGCCACCGCCACCAGAGATATTTACATGTAGTTTTTCAACCGGTATACCTGGAGCCGATACTGATAAAGGATTAGGTACACCCATGTACAACACGTTCATTTTATCAGGAGATACAACCGCCGACGGTTTTGCTACCTGGTAAGTTTGAGTTCCGGTTTTATACGTTTTGATCACACCGTCGGTTTGTTTAACAGTAATTACACCTTCCCAGGTTTTCATACCCTCGCTGCTGGTGTTACCGGTGTAAACACCTTTACTATCAACAACGGGTAATTTACTACCGCCAACACTAACGTCTGGACTAGAATGTGAATCTGAAGCGGTTAAGAAAACCTGAGCTTTGTAAGGTTGGCCAACAACCATATAGCTGGTTGGCGCTACTGCTACTGCCTCAAAGTGATCTAAGTTTACAACAGCCTGATCAAACTTGCTTAATAGTTTTTTAACGATCTGTGACTCGTCATTTCTAGCATCCGATTGGATCTTAACAAATGTTGTCATTACAGCCGCTACCGGGATGTTAGCGCCAAAATTGGCTTCTTCCCACGATTTTTTTTGCTGACCAGAAGCCGGTATCGGATCTGATGCATCCAAAGATAAGTTAACACCAACTTTTTCTTTAGCATCTAACAATGCCATCAGTTTTTCTTTGGTATCAAGTATCTCTTTTTTCAATGCTTCGCCTTTGTTGTTTTTGATCATTAAGCGCTCAGCAGCTTCCATGTTATCACGACCGGCATAATCATGCGTTTGATCACTGATACCACCAGTTTCTGTGCTTAATTCTGTTTTTAGGGCCTCAACATCGTTAAACAATTTATCTGCTAAAGCTGATGCTTGTTTTGCTTTGTTGTAAATAGGTTGCGCCTTACCAGGTTCATCCTTCAAGTGTTTATCAAAGGCGGCATAATTTTGTGCTATACCACTCTGAACGTTTTTTGTAGAAGTTGATAAGCTATCACCTATCTTTTTAAACGAATCTAACAAACTCTCCGGTACGTTAAGGGCAATTAAGCCCAGTAACACCAGGTAAAGAATGTTGATCATCCGCTGTCTTGGGGTTTGTTTACCTCCAGCCATATCTCTTAGTTATTAATTTAAGGTTGATTTATTAAACAATTATTTACCAAGAGGCTGGTTCATTGCAGATAGCATATTGCCATAAACTGAATTTAATGTTGCTACGTTTTTAGCTAAACGGCCAACTTCGTCTTTAAATTTCTTAGCATCATCAACTGATTCGGTGAAACCTTTCATGGTTACACCCAGAGTTTCGTAGAAAGTACCCATTGATTTTAAATGTTTGTTTGAATCTTGTAATTCAAGTTCGTAAACAGCATTTAGTGACGACAGGTTTTTAGCCAATTTAGTTACCTGCTCATGGTAAGTTTTAGAATCAATACTTGTGTTGCCAAGCTCAACTAAACCTGCAGATGCTTTGGTGAAAGCAGTGTTCAGGTTATCATAGCTTGCACCGGCAGCTTTAATTTTTGTTGTAAATTCCTGAGTGGCAGCACCAGCGTCAGCAACGTTAGAGATCGTTTTTACTTTATCGCCGAATGATTTTAAACCTTCGCCTAAGCTCGCAACCAATTCTGGTCCGATCTTGGCATCTGCCATTAGTTTATCTAATGATTGTGCGGTGCCCGCAACTGGTTTTGGAGCTATTACTTTAGGTGCGGTAGCATCACCCTTTAATTCAGGATATACTAATGTCCAATCCGGATCAACAGGCTCTGCCTGGAAACCGATTAAAAAGAACAATACTGCTTCGGTACCTAAACCTATAGTAATAAAGATCTCTGAGTGAGGCCAGTGTTGTATTTTGAACAACAAGCCAATGATTACTACTGTTGCGCCCCAGGATACAATATTACCGATCCCGATTTTTGATTTTTGTGTGCCAGCCATTTTTAAAAATTGTTAGTGGTTTTAAGTTAATTTAATTATTGTGTTTAATTTGTTTTTTAGTTTCTGTCGTTAATATCGCGACCGATGAATGTGGTTACGCAACGGAAGCCGATATAAGCTTTAGCGGTATCCTGGTACTCATATGTACGTGTTGAGTTTTGCAGAAAGTAGCCCACATCTTTGAATGAGCCGCCTCTAACTACTTTCCGTTTTTTTACTTCCGGATCGGATTTTTTGGCGTTATAGGTGAATGAGGGGTTTAAATCGCTTACAAAACTTGACGAGGCTTCATCATACGATGATAATGTCCACTCGGCAACATTACCAGCCATGTTGTACAAGCCATAATCATTAGGCATATAGGCATTTACTTTTACGGTCATCAAACCACCATCCGAGGTATAATCGCCACGGCCAGGTTTAAAGTTAGCCAATAGGCAGCCTTTTGCGTTTTTGATGTAAGGGCCACCCCAAGGGTAATTTGTACCTATCCTGCCACCACGTGCCGCGTATTCAAACTGCGATTCGGAAGGCAGATCATAAGGTAAACGTGATTGTGTTAAGTGCCTGCCATCTGTAGCGGCGGCATCCTGCAATTTGGTGCGCCAAGCTGCAAATGCGCGGGCCTGTCTCCAGGTTACACCTACAACCGGGTAATAATTATATGCCGGGTGCGAAAAATAACCTTGGGCGTAAGGCTCATTTGCCGAATAAGAAAAGTTACGTAACCATACTAAGGTATCCGGATAGATGGGTAATGTATCACGCAAAATAAAATCAGATCGTTTCTTTTTTGTGTTGCCCTGGTTATTTGCCGCATCATTTAACAGATACATAGCATAATTGTATTTTAAGCGGGTAACATCAATTTCGTTACGGTCAAACACCCTGTCATCACCCTGGTAAAACATGTTTTCGAGTTTGCTGGAATTGTTTTGACCTTTACTGTTACGAAACGGAGGATGTTTAGCTACATAATCCCAATCGATATACTTGCGTGCTGTTGATGATTTTGACGGTGTGGCGCCTTTGGGATGAACGTAATATTTATCATCGTTAAGGTATTGGGTAATGGCGATAGAATCGCGAACCCAGTTTACAAATTGTTTGTATTTAGAGTTTGAAAGTTCATACTCGTCCATATAAAAAGCTGGAATACTTACTTGTTTATTATCGCCAATTTGAGCGAATGTGATATCCTGATCAACCGGGCCCATTAAAAAGGTACCCGCGGGTATATAAGCCATTCCTGTTGGTACCTCTGCCCTAAAGCTCCGCTGATATACTCCAACTACTTCGCCACGATGATTAGTATTGCAACCAAACAACCCGATCCCCGCTACTATAATGACTATGAAATAGTATAATTTCATTCTATAATGCATTCTCCTTTAATTAATCACATACCATGACGTTCCGAATATACCAAAAACTTTCACTCAGTACCAAAAACTTTTTGCTGCTTAGGTCTATTGGTTTTCCAATAACGCCATTTTGTATTAAAATGTATGTCAAAGAGTGAAAAAAGAGCGTGATAAGGTTCTTTCTGCGTTTTATACGCATAAAAAAGGTATAGGGTTACACTAAAAGCTCAAAAATGGTTTAAATAATTACGAGCTATTTATTTACCTGTTTGGTGTATTGCTCAATAGCCATCGTCATGGAAGGGGCGGCAGGTGTGGGTGCTGATATATCTAATATTAAGCCAGCCTCTAAAACGGCTTTGTGCGTTGTTGCGCCAAAAGCTGCTATACGGGTGTTATTTTGCTGGAAATTGGGGAAGTTTTTATATAACGATTGGATGCTGGACGGGCTAAAGAAAACGATTACATCATAAAATACTTCAGCCAGATCAGACAGGTCGCTCACTACGGTGCGGAACAATACAGCTGGTGTAAAGTTATAGCCGTTATCCAGTAAGAATTTTTGGGTTTCTTCGGCAGCTACATCAGAGCATGGGTAAAGGAATTTTTCTGCTGAGTGTTTTTTTAGTACCTCGGCCAGATCGGCAGCGGTTTGTTTACCGAAGAATATTTTACGCTTGCGGTATTGGATGTATTTTTGAAGATATAGGGCTATAGTTTCTGATAAGCAGAAGTATTTCATTTCGGCGGGAACGTCAAAACGCATTTCTTCGCAGATCCTGAAAAAGTGATCGGCAGAGTTACGGCTGGTAAAAATTACAGCAGTGTATTCGGATAGCACGATACGCTCTTTACGGAATTCTTTTGCAGAAACTCCTTCAACATGGATAAAGCTCCTGAAATCAATTTTCAGGTTTGCTTTTTTAGCCAACTCAGCGTAAGGGTTTTTATCTGTATCAGGTTTAGGTAAAGTAACCAATATACTTTTAACCTTTTTCTTTCTATCTTCCAATTTACACAGTTTTTACTCTCTATATCTTACAAATTCAATGCCTTAATAATTATTAAGACGGGGCAAATTTCGAGGGCACAAAGATAGATAAATAAATAGATTTTATGAAACGTAAAATTAGAAATGATATTAAGAATACTCCGTGTGTACTGAATTAGCATAACTATAGCAATTATTGCTATCGAAACCTTTAGTAAATAGGGCGTTATAACCGATGGTAAAAGACTAAAACAAATAATTACCGGCAAAAATATAAAGGCCAGATTAAAGTAAGTTAAGTATAATATGGAGATATATTCGCGGATAAGTTTATGGATATTAAAGATAAAGCCCAGCACCCTGAGCACCATTATTTTTAATACGAATAGCACGATAACCAAAACCGAGCAAGCCATAAATAATTGGAAGCCGCTGATGGAATAGGCGGCATTGTAATATTTAATAATCTGGTAAATGTACATACCCATGGTAAAGCCAAAGAGCAGGAACAGAAAGATGAATGCCCATGATGTTAGCAGGTTATCCTCCTTACTCAATTTAGCGAACGACGATTTGAGGTAAAAGCCTAATACAACGTTGTAAATATCTTTACTTAAAATGCGGTTTAATGTACCGGTATAAATAAGCAACACCAGTATGGCAAATACTACCCAGGTATCCCGTGAAGGGCGCTCATGGCCCATACGTAGCTTTTGTTGCAATAAACTGTGGCTATTAAACAGGTAGGGATCAAAGGCGAATCTTTTAAGCAGGGTATCAATAAACTGATTGTGCCGTAATGAATCGGGCATTTTGATTAATGCCGGTATGGTGTCTAAAACGGGTTTGGCTAAGGTATCAGTACTGGTAACAAATGTGGTATCGCGATAAGCCTTTAATATGGTATCCTGCTGGGCATGGGCGCTTAGGCTGGTAACAAGTACCGTAAATAAAACCAGGATAATTGAACGCATATTTATATTGCCGCATTTATATAATTGCAAATTTATATGAATAAATGGTTTTACAGCTATCGGGGTAAAGCTTTATCAACAAACTAATCCGGTAGGGCTTGGTGCTATTCATCAGCCCATAGTTTGTATTATTTGAGAATGAGTGAGCTCCAGCCCGATTTATTGGTGGATTTTAGTTCTTTTTTACGCTCGTCCATTACTTTTTTAACCCGGTTTGAATAGGCCCAGCAAGTGCTTTGCCTGATCTCTAGTTTCTCGGATAGTTTGGGCGACGATATGGTACCCTTATTAAAATACATCAGGTAAACTAAGTAAAAGGCTTTGTTGAGCGGTATTTTGTTGTTTTCGAAAATGGTATTATACAAGGCCGATTCTACATAGCGGCATTTGGTGCAACGGCGGCTGAATTTAACATCATCAACCGAGTAATGGTCGTTACCACATTTGGTACAGGTATATCCTTTTTGCCATTTTAATTCGGCCAGAAATTTGTAGCATGATTCCTGGTCGGGGTATTTGATGCTGAATTCTTCAAAACTCAGTTCGGTTAACATGGTACGCGCGGTGTTCACGGTTTCGATGTTTGATTTGAGGCTGATGTTGTCCTTTTCGAGCAGCACATTCATTCTTGAGATCTCTTCAGATTGTTTTTCGAGCAGCAGGTTCTTATGCTGAAGCTCATTGTTCTGTGCTTCGATAATGGCCGATTTTTCGAATACTTCGTTTGATTTGATCACAACCTCTTTGGTGCGTTTGGCTACCTGTATTTCGAGTTCGCGGTTTACAGAATCTTTAAGCTTAACGTTTAAGGCCATTTGCTCCATTATTTTTTGCTGGGCCTTTTCTTTCTTCTTTTTCAGGATGCGTACCTGATCGCCGATAGCGAAAGAGAGAAATACCATCTCCAAAATAAAGCTGAAACCTAAACTGTAATGGCCAACTACGCCCGGCAAAAACTTGGCGTAGCCGTATACACACATTAGTTTAACTATAAAACCGGCAAACAAAAACGCGTAGCCCAGCACAAAAAAACGCGCTGGCCTGAACCCTCTTTTCCAAACATATATACCTGTAAAAAAGGCTACAGTAAGCGGAATGATCTCGATGATTTTATAGTTGAACAGTTGGGTATTGAACAAGCATACGATAAAGAAAACAGCACGCAAGGCAAGCATGGCCTTGATCAATAGATCCAGCTTTGGGGCTTTGGCCTTAACATGTAACAGCTCGCGGGTAAAAATAAGCGCGAAGGTACTGATGGCAAACAGCGGGATACCAAACGCGAACTCGTTATAAGCAGGATAGTTTGGCCATATGTACTGGAAAGCTATACCATCAACAGACATTTCGTACAAGCCCACGCTTAATATGTATAGCACATAAACCAGGTATTGCCGCCGCCGTATGGCGATAAACATGAGCAGGTTATGGAAGCTGAAGATCATAATCATACCATAAAAAAAACCGAAAGTTAAATACTCAGTTAAAGCGTATTGTATAAAGCGCTCAATGGTACGGTAAACAATAATCACATTGGCATTTTGGCTTGATCGCACCCTGAAATAGTAAATGTTTTGGCCGGCCAATTGTGTTTTGATGGGGAACTCAAAGTTTTTATGCTGATACAGGCGTTTGGTAAAATCATACTTTGCACCTGCTTTTATTGACAGAAAGCCACCCTGGTCAGTTGGTAAATAAGCGGTAATATCATCAATGGTTTGATCAAAAAACTCGAATATGCCATTACCCGGGTTTATTACAGTAAGCTTAATGCGATACCAGTAAACCGACTTGATATTGTAATTAACCCCGTAATAGTTTTTGGGCAATTGGTACTTGCTGCTGAATGCCGGGCTGCTCACCTGCTGTATGGTTAATGTACCTTGCGGGTCTTCAATGTATTCAACCTCGTTGGTATGGAAAATATGCTCGTTAGTATTATTATTTACAACTACGGGCTGTTGCGCACGCAAAACCGCCGCAACTAAACACAGCATAATTGTAAAAAAAGCCTTACCGCACTTTTTTGCACTCATATCAATAAAAAGAAAGGTGGTTTATAGCTTGCAAATATAAGTAATGGAAAGATGCTTTGGTGAGGGATGTTATTATTGAAGTAAGATAAGAATATATTGCATCATTTTTAAGGTTATTAACCTCTTGATTTATAAATTGCACAACCAATTTACTTACTACCAAACAACAGCCAAACCATTATATACCTGCTATGAAAAGGAAAGGCCTGCTTTTATTGCTTATTTTAAAGTGCTCAGTGGCGCTTTCGCAAACTGCCGACAGCGTAAGGCAGAATATCAATATCATTAAGAAAAACATCTATGCCGATTATAAAGGAATGTTCCGCGAACCGGGTGGCGCTTTAAATTATGCCTATATTACACCAGGGAGTAGCGCATACGCTAATGACCTGTGGGATTGGGATTCGTGGTTAAGTAACATCGCCCTAAGGCAGATCCTGTCGGACAAGGGATCAGAAAGTGATAAGAAGGATGCTGTACGCTTTGAGCAAGGCTGTGTGCTCAATTATTTATCGTACACGGGGTTTGATGGTTATATGCCAATTTTAATTGCCAAAAAATCTGACCCCGAAAAAATTAAGCCACAAAATATTTACACAACCAACATGCATAAACCGGTACTTGCCCAACATGCGGCATTTTTAACCCGGATGAATAATGGTAACGCAGAGTGGCTGCGCGAAAAGTTTGCCCTAATGCAGGCATTTATCAATAACTATCAATCGCACCATCGTAATAAACCAACCGGCTTGTATTACTGGCAGGATGATTTGGCTATTGGTGTTGATAACGATCCGTCTACGTTTTTTAGGCCACCTGGCAGCTCCGCGTCCATATTTTTAAATTGCTTAATGTATAAGGAGTTAAAAGCGATGGTGTATTTAGCAACTCAGTTAAATTTGAAAGACATTAGTACAGAGTATGATAAAGACGCGGATGAACTTAAAGCGGCCATCCAAAAAAACTGCTGGGATGAAAAAGATGGCTTTTATTATTCGGTAGATATTAATTTGCGGCCGGTTACCAACCAGCCATCGGTAATATTTGGCCAAACCTTCATCTTGCATACTGGCTTCCCCAGATCATATGATTGCCTTATTCAGAGAATAGGCGTATGGTCGGGCTTTATGGCTATGTGGGCCGGGATAGCTACCCCCGAACAGGCTAAACGGATGGTAAGTGAAAACCTTGAAAACCCAAAAACTTTTGGTGCCGGTTATGGGGTAAGAACGCTTTCGAAACTCGAAAAAATGTACAGCGTTAGGGCAAGCAATAATCCATCTAACTGGTTAGGGCCTATTTGGGGCATCTCTAATTATTTAACCTATCGGGGTTTGGTTAAATACGGGTTTGATAAACAGGCAAAAGATATGGCCGTAAAAACCATTATGCTATTTGGAAAGGATTATCAAAAAACAGGCGCCCTGCACGAGTATTACGAACCCGATACAGGTGAGCCTATCCTGAATAAAGGATTCCAAAACTGGAACTACCTGGTTTTAAATATGATCAGTTGGTTAGATGGCACAAAGGTTATCGAGGAGTTTTAAGCAAAAACAATTACGACGGTTACCTAAGCATTTTGCTATTTTTGCTGACTGATACACAATTGTACTTGTACACTTTATACAGGTATTAAATAAAAGCATGGCCGGCATATATATCCACATCCCTTTTTGTAAACAAGCTTGTTATTACTGCGATTTCCATTTCAGCACCTCGCTGCAATACAAAGGCGATATTTTGAAGGCTTTGCAGAACGAGATCCGACTGCAAAAAGATTACCTATCCGGCCAAACCGTCGAAACCATTTACCTTGGCGGTGGTACACCATCGTTATTAACTGGCGACGAGATCAATGCTTTGTTTGACACGATAACGAAATACCATACCGTAGCATCAGATGCCGAAATTACCATCGAAGCTAATCCTGATGATCTGAACGAGCAGCGGGTAAAAGAGATTCGCCAAACGGCAATCAATCGCTTTAGCATTGGCATCCAATCCTTTTACGATGAGGACCTGTTTTGGATGAACCGTGCGCACCGCAGTAATGAGGCCGAAGCATCGGTAAAGCGGGTACAGGATGCTGGTTTCAGCAACCTAACCGCCGATTTGATATACGGCTACCCCTTGCTTACCGACCATAAATGGAAGCATAACCTGGAGCAGATATTTGAGCTGAACATTCCGCATATATCGGCTTACAGCATGACGGTTGAACCTAAAACCGCGCTGGCATCCTTTATCGAAAAGAAGGTATTCGCGCCCATGAACGAGGCTCAAAGCGCCGACCAGTTTATGGTACTACTCGATGAAATGCAAAGCCAGGGCTATGAGCAATACGAGATCTCAAACTTTTGCCTTCCGGGACAGTACTCGCGCCACAACTCTAACTATTGGAAAGGGGTGAAGTATCTGGGTATCGGCCCATCGGCACACTCGTTTAATGGTGAGGCGCGGCAATGGAACGTGGCTAATAACGCCAAATATATATCGGCTTTAAGCTTAAATACCATCCCCGCCGAGCGGGAAGAACTAAGCGAACAAGACAGGCTGAACGAGTATATTATGACATCGCTCCGTACCATGTGGGGCCTGGATCTGGATAAGCTTAACAGCATCAGCAAGCAATCAGATCAGGAATTGATCAAGGCCGCGGAAGAATTTTTTGATAAGGGCTGGATAACCCGGAAAGAGCGCGTGATAACCCTTACTCCCGAGGGTAAATTGTACGCCGATAAGATTGCCGCCGAGTTGTTTTTTTAGCAAAACTGCATCTCAAAAATTCAATTACTACTTTTAGTTGTTATTTTAATGTGTTGATAATTAGTTTATTGCAATGTATTTTCGATTGTGTAAATCCAAAGTGCAAAGCTTTGACGTAACTCTATCAAATTAAATATGAATGCTTTATCAGGTTGTTAACAAACAAAAAATCAACCTATAGAAAGCCCTGCAGGCAAGTTCATTACTAACTAAAAAAAACAACGAAAATGAAAAAATTATTCATCGCAGCTTTTGCATTAGTAGCTCTTGCAGTAGCCCCAAAAACTTACGCTCAAACCAAAATGGTTGGTGGCGCAGCCATGTATCCAACAAAAGATATTGTTGATAACGCGGTTAACTCTAAAGATCATACCACACTTGTGGCCGCTGTTAAAGCTGCCGGTTTGGTTGAAACTTTAAAGAGCGCTGGCCCGTTCACTGTGTTTGCCCCAACTAACGAGGCTTTTGACAAATTGCCAAAAGGTACTGTTGAAACTTTAGTTAAACCAGAAAACAAAGCAACCCTGACTAAAATTTTAACTTACCACGTATTGGCCGGTAAATTTAGCGCTGCCGATATTATAACTAAAATTAAAGCAGGCATGGGCAAAGCCGAATTTAAAACCGTACAGGGCGGTACTTTAACTGCCATGATGCAAGGTAAAAAAGTTTACCTGGTCGACGAAAAAGGCGGAAAATCGTGGATAACGATTGCCGATGTGAACCAAAAGAACGGTGTGATACACGTAGTGAACACAGTGTTGATGCCTAACTAAGCATACGCTTTAATAACATTACAATTGGCCCGGCTGCCTTGAGCGCCGGGCTTTTTTGTGGGTAATAATTGGGGTTAACACAACGTTAATACAAGCATTGTTAATAATTGAATAACTTTGCCACTTTAGATTTAACGTATGGGCTTTATACTGAGCGATATTGATACGGTTGATACCATTAGCAAGGCTGATTTTACAGAGAAATACCTCAAGCCACGCCGTCCGCTGGTTATAAAAGGGCTTACCAAAGATTGGCCCGCCCGTGATAAATGGACCCCCGAATATTTAAAGCAAGCCGTTGGCGATAAGGTAGTACCACTGTACGATAACTCCAAAGCCGATCCCGCTAAACCCATCAACTCGGCCACTACGCATATGCAATTTGGCGAGTATATAGATCTCATCCGGTCAAAACCTACCGAGCTGCGCATCTTCTTCTTTAATATATTTAAGCAGGCCCCGCAACTGATGAACGATATTGTGATGCCTAAAGATTTAATGGGGGGCTTTTTAGAAAGTATGCCTGCCATGTTTTTTGGTGGCTCAAACTCGGTTACGTTTTTGCATTATGATATTGATCTTCCGCATATCTTCCATACTCATTTTGGTGGCCGCAAACATGTGATATTGTTCGAGAATAAGTGGAAACGCCGTTTATACTGTATCCCCAACGCTACCTATGCTTTGGAAGATTATGATGTGCTGAACCCCGATACCACCAAATTCCCTGCACTGGAAGGAGTAGAAGGCCAGCAGGCTTTTCTGGAGCATGGCGATACCTTATTTATGCCCACCGGTTACTGGCATTGGATGAAGTATCTGGATGGTTCGTACTCGTTAAGCCTGCGTGCCTGGGATGCTTCCTTATCCCGAAAGGCGGCCAGTTTATATAATCTGGCTATTAAAGGCGGTTTAGATAGCTTATTGAAAATGGCCTTTAAAGTACCCTATGCTAAGTTTAGAGAGAAGCTGGCGGTGAAATGGGCTGAAAGGGAATTGAAGGCGGGGAAACCAGTGTAGCCCCCTACCCCCCTAAAGGGGGAATAAAATAACTATTCTATTAACGTGCAATTGGCACCTAACCATTCTGCTTCGAGCATAAATTTCTTTGCAACCTTAATATCGGGGATATCAAATTCAACCTGCTTGCCATCAAGGATATCAGTAACGTTCTTTTTTGACTCCTTTAAACCCATGTTTAGCGAATCAGCCTGCAGTTTAGTCAAACTGATTTTTTGGAGACCATAACGCCAACCTGTAATAATAACTTTAGGCATGTTAACTCGTATGATCACAAACGATCACCCACACACCTTTTATCTTTCTAAACCATAAGGTGAAATAACCGCCCGGGGCATCTTTTTCACGCTTTAAATTCCATCCGCCTAATACAAAGGCATTGCTTGGGTCAAGTATGTCTACTTTCAGTATCTTGAAACTCAACACACCCATTGTCGCCTTATCGGGATAACCTTTTTTATAATGCTCCAATGTTTGCTGCCAGCCATAAGTAGGGCCGCTTTTGCCAACAAACATTAGCGAATCCGATTTCCAGTACCCTTGCATGAACGCCGGGATATCCCCATTGTTCCAGGCTATGCGCTGTGTTTCGAGCACTTTTAAAATGGCTTGCTTGTTTTGAGCTTTTAGTGAGATGCAAGAGACCAGAATCAAGAGACAAAACAAAAAGATAAGTTTCTTCATATTATAAAAATAGCAAATATTTAAAGTTCTTGATTCTTGCCTCCTGATTCTTGGTTCTCTTTTCTTAATTCACAAATACAATAAACAATTGTAGATAACTTTTTACACTCTACCCACTATTAAGTAGGTAAATAAAACAAATACATGCGGTAAACGCTTTAGCTTTGTAAGGTCTGCGGAAGCTTTCAAAAAACAACAACTCAAATGAAAAAACAAGTTCTGTGTTTCGGCGAAGTTTTATGGGATACCTTTGGCCAGGAAAAAAAGCCCGGTGGCGCACCCATGAATGTGGCTATGCACCTGGTTCAGCAAAAGGTGAATGCCGGGTTGATCAGTAGGGTAGGTAATGATGATCTGGGCGACGAACTCGTAGAGTTTTTACGAAGAAACAAGCTTTACGGCGAACTCATTCAGCACGATGATAAGCTGCCTACCTGCCAGGTTGCTGTTAAACTGGATGCCAAACAACAAGCCACCTATGTAATACCCAAACCAGTTTCCTGGGATAACATCCGCAGCGACGAAGCCTTGCTCAACCGCATTAAACATACCGATGTTATTGTATTTGGCAGTTTAGCCTGCCGCACCGCAACCAGCCGCAATACGTTAATGACCCTTTTGGTTGAAAACAAGCTGCTCAAAGTATTTGATGTGAACCTGCGCAGCCCGCATTGGGAACTCTCAACCATACAAACCCTGGCCGCTATGGCCGATGTGGTAAAGATGAACGAGGAAGAAGCCAACCTGCTTATCAGCGCCTACGATGAACCTTTAAAAGATAAGATCATCGAGTTTCAGAAAAAGTACCATTGCCAAACCATCATCGTAACCCGGGGCGAAAACGGCGCCATGGTATGGCACGACGAGCATTTTTACGAACACCCCGGCTTTAAAATAGAAGTAGAAGATACCGTTGGCGCGGGTGATGCCTTTTTGGCAACCTTTGTTGCCGGCCTGCTCAACAAATACCCAATGGATCAGATCCTCGAAAAAGCCTGCGGAATTGGCGGCTATGTAGCCAGTTGCTGCGGTGCCAACCCTATTTATGATAACGCCGAAATTGAGCGCATCATTACCGGGGACAGTGTTGGAGTATAGGATTGCAGAAGTTGGAATTTCGATTCCTATCTAACATACTTGATCGCTTGCCATCTGGCAGGCGATTTTTGTTTGGTATCCTGATCACACAACGCTCCCGCAAGGGTCTCCCTTGTGGTACAACCGTTAATAACCAAATTGCTGCAACCCTCATCCATCGCATCCACAAGGGGGGATAAAGTAAGAATATTTTCGTCTTTTTTAGTTCCATTCCCGGCAACAAATCCTAAATCACCATCCACGTCAACAACCAAAGCTTCCGGCTTCAAGCTTCCCGCTTCCTGCTCTTTTTTGTCTTGATTCTTGGCTCTTGATTCTTGAGTCTCAAAGAAACCCAGGTGCCTGGCAATCTTATCCAGCGCCGCCATCTTATTATGCAGCTTAATTTTAGTAACCGCGCCAACAATGTATCCATCCGGCTCCGCTATGTTCCTCGTCTCCAAAAAGCTAATAGCCGCCATTTCAGTCTCGGTTAGCTCACAAGCCGGTTTCAAATCACCACGCTCATCATAATAATTAGCTATATTGCTAAAAGCGATTTTAGCATACTCCCGCAGTATCATATCATGCGTAATCTCCATCCGGTCGCTCCGCTCCTGCATCCTCATCCGCAAATACTCCTGTATCTTAGGGTAGTGCAAAAGTTCACCCTTTCGGGCAGTATTCTCACTATAGCCACTGTTAATAGCGCTCCGGTAAGCATTAAAGCTCACTAAATATTCATCACAAAAGCAAATCTGTTGCTCGCTCAAATTTGGTGTTACACGTATCATATGTTTATGGTTTTATATAATTGATTTTGAAAAATTCAGAAAAGAAAAGCCAAATGGCAAACACAAGGCCTCAACACAAAAAGGGAATATTAAACTGTGTCATTGCGAGGCACGAAGCAACCGCACGGAGAAAAGCGGCCATAATTCTGCTTAAAATAATACCGAACTAGCTTCGGTAAATAAAATACAAATATATGTAACTAATTAAATATAAACAAGTTAATAACTAAAATTACCCCAATAACCAACCCCGATAAAAGTATTGTTACAATCAATAAATAATATTCATACGGTCGTGAAATATTATTTATTATTATCATCTTAGTAAACCTAAACCTCATTACATTAAATGAAAAACCATTTCACCAAATCATTAATCATTAGGGCAAGCGTACTTTTATCCTGTATCGCGTTAATGTTCATTATTCACAGCTGCCGTAAAGATATTTCCGAAACACTCGATGTTACCAACCCCGAGATCCAGCAAGCCAAAACCTGGTACGAAAGTACCTATCCGCAAAATTCAACCAGCATCGTCAAAAGCCCTATAACTACATTAAGCACAGGCGTGCATTCTACCAATGGCGATATGAGCCAATTGATCAAGCCCGACTGGATACACAATGCTACTTATAACAAACTGAGTAAAGATGTGATTGAAATGCCCCTCGATCCATCCGGTAAATTTAGTTTCAGTATCAAAAACACATTAAAATCTTACAATAAAGCCTATACCCGTACCTCGTTCTTGATCTTAAAATCAGGCGGTAAATACCAGGCATATGTGATGATGATCGTAGCCGATTCCACTTACGTTAATAACGATTTAAGCAAACTTTCACACAATACCTACCGAAAGATTGATACCGATTTTAGCGGTATAGTAATGTACTTTACACCCAAAGGTAAGTTTATACGTAGTTATGGTTATAAAAACGGGTACATCATACCATTTACCGATAAAAAACCGTCAACAACTACACAAACAACTCAAGGTATAAAAACATTTGCAGATCAGGATCCATATACTACCGTTTGTCAGGATTGGTATTGGGTTACTTATGACCAGTACGGCGACATCTTCGATGTGGAGTTTGCATTTACAGTTTGTGAAGGCGGTGGCGATGGTGGTGGTTCAAGTAACCCAAACCCTTGCGTACTAGATACCGGTACAGTAAATTCCATAAAAACCATAGTAGTCACTGGAATGCAAGACCCTATAGGGGACGTTCCTGGAGATGGACCGCCAGAGCCTCCTGCTGCTGCACCATGTTATAAACTTGCTCCTGTTAAACCCTGCGCCCTGAAATTTACACAGATAACAAGTGAGTGGATGGCCGTCGGAATTGTCAATTATAATTTGGGTATACAGGATAATGTTTTCGGAACGAAATTTATTAAATTTGATATTGAAATTGGAATACCAACTTATGTATCCTATGCTTCTGCTCAAACTGCTACAGCAGCAGCTTTGTTAGCAGCAGAAGCTACTATCGCTAACACGCATGGAGTTGATTTCTTCCTGAGTGCTGGTGCACAGGTAACATATTCTAAAGAGTTTGCTTCCTTAGTACAAGCTACACTAATTGCTGTACTTAGAGCTCCGGGGGTAAAAGCCAAAGCAAGTATCAGCCCCGGTACCCCAATTATTCGTTATGGTACTAACCCTTGTGACTAGAAAATGAATTTGAATGAATTGAAAAAAGTAGTGAAAGCCTATTATCCTCCAGAAGTGGATTTGGATGATGAACAGTCGCTTTTACAAACAGACGAGTTTAAAAAGTTATCCAATATTTGTTCAACCTTTAATAAAGATAATTGGAATAATTTATTAACTGAAATAAAAGCTAATTTAGGTATTCAGATTTGGGATTATAGTTTATTGTTTCAAAATAACCCGTCATTAATAGCCTCTATCATTTCCGATGAAAAGGAACAATGTAATTTGATATTAAAAATAAGCGTTATAGCGCCAGTCTATATGTTATATTACGATAACATTGCCCAAAATCAAAATAAACGTTTTTTGAGAATAAATCCTATTTCAGAATCCGAAACAGCATCGTTTATACTAATTGAAAATGCTCTTTTTAAATATTTTAAAGACTATTCCAAACTTAGTTTCTCTGATGGTTTTTACGTATTGCATCAAATGGGAAATGTAAAGAACCATGGCCGAAAACCGTATTTAGATGAATGCGTATTCGGGCCATATCTTAGTATTCATCCTTAATAATATGTCATGAGCACTCAAGAGCTAATAGCTATAGCGAACGCATACTACTCCCCAGATATAGCCTTAGATGATCCCCTGTATATAAATCATCCCTCATCTAAAAAAATGATTGAAAAATGTACGGAGGCTTACAATGATCAAAACAATTGGTTATCGTTTCTTGCTGAAATAAAAAGTAACGTAAATGTTCGAATATTAGACAATTCACTCAATCTATCTACAACTTTTTCTCCTTCGTTTTGTGCTCATATTATTACTGCTGAAAAACAAAATGAGCCTTATTGGTTAACGGCTAAAATAAGTGTAATTGCCAATGTATATGATTTGTATTATGATAACCGGGCATTCGATCAAAATAATCGGTTTGTCAGATGTAATCCAGTCACAGATAGCGAAAAAAACGCCTATGAACAAGTGAAAAGGAGTTTGGATAATTTTTTTAAAGAATATTCTCCTTGGGATTTTTCAAATGGGTTTTATTTATTAAATCATTTTAAAGATATAAGGCTCGAAAGAAGACCGCCTTTTTTAGATGAATGTATTTTTGGAACTCAAATAAGCATTCATTCTTAAGTTTACAATGAAAAAGATACCTGTTAAATTATTCATCATTTGTTTATTATCAACCTGTGTTGTTTCCCCTCGCTGTCCGAAGTCTCTGACTTCGGACTAATATGCCTGTAGACTCTGTCTACCCTCAAGCGAAATAGCTTACAGTTTTCCTCCGTTAGCAGCTTTGTAAGTTTTATCCACATAAGTGAAATTACCCGTCAACCCCACCCGATGCGCAGGGGTGTCATGAACTCAAAGCATAGGGTGCAAAGTCGCCACTACGCACCCCGCAGTAAAAAAATTAATCAAACCAAACCCCCATTTCAAGCGTATATCATCAGCAAACCATAAGCCATGCTCAAAAATATACTGCTCGCTATTCTGCTCATCACAAGTTTAAAAGCCACCGCTCAAATAGACCCACCCAAAACCGGAAACATCAAAGATACCATAGCCGATAAACAAACCGAAACCCGCGTACTCAACCAAAACTACGATAATATTTACCTGCAAAACGCCCGTGTAGCCACCTTCGGCAACGAGTACGGCGGCCCCATCCCAACTCAGTTAGTGGCCGATCTAACCGGCAACTTTGTACTCTTCGCCACACCGAAATCAAGGTTCGCGTTCATCTTCAATCCTCGCGTAAAGCTACGGTTGCTGGCCACACAAGGCGCGCCCGTAAAATCACCAAGCTATATGCCCGGCGGTACGCTCTACTTCCGCCTCAACCGTAACGATCATGAGCCATCGTTCATGTCGCTGTCCTACTCGCACCACAGCAACGGCGTGCGCGGCCCAACCCTAAATCCCAACGGCACGTTCAATACCGATAGCGGCAAGTTTACCACCAACTTTTACACTATAGCCTATACCAACGGCAAACGGGTGGATAGGGGTAACATCATCACCAACCGCTATCAAACCCTGGGCCTCGAACTCCACGCGGGCCTCATCAACCAGGGCGTAGCCGAAGCTCTAAAAGGCAACTACGGCTTCGTCCGCCTCAACGGAAGCTGGATGTACAACCTGGCTAAAGCCCGCCCCGATGCTATTAACCGCAGTAAAACTACCTACAACAACTGGATGCGTATGCAGGTTGATTTCCAATATATTATGGACGATTACGCGGGCTACGCCATCACCCGTATAAACAAGCGCCTTAACATAGCCGCCACTTATTACTACCAGTTTCCCTTTATGCAAAACGTGGCCCTAATGGCTGGCGGCGGCTACCGCGGACAAGACGATTACAACATCTTCTTCCAAAATAGCTACTGGTACTTCAGCGCCGGAGTAGCCGCGGGCGTATCCTTCGCCTTCCACCACAGCAAAGGAGGATGATAAATAAGAAAAAGGTGAAGGTTCTCGCTCCCTGATTTTGTGTCTGATTTTCTTGTTATCGTCAGCAGGCAGCTTCGGCCAAAGCGTGGAGAACGTGTAAGCCCAGCGGCAATTGAACGGCCGATGACCTAACTTAGAGTGCTTATCAAATAATACCCTGATAAATCAAAAAAGCCCCGCTCAACAAAGAACAGGGCTTTATAAATATCAAGTGAGAATTACTTCTTCACCCAACCATCTTTCAAAGTAACGGTCCGGTTAAACACCAGCTTATCCGCCGTCGAGGTTTTATCTAAACAAAAATACCCTTTACGGATAAACTGAACGGTTTTACCTGTAGGCAAGGTAACCATATCCGGCTCAACAAAAGCGTTGATCACCTTTAAGCTATCCGGGTTCAAATACTCCTTAAAATCACCATCCTCGTTAGATGGATCTTCCACCTTAAACAAGCGGTCGTACAAACGTACTTCGGCGGTTTTAGCATGGGCGACACTCACCCAATGGATGGTACCCTTAACGTGAATCCCGCTGGTATCACTACCCGAGCGTGATTCCGGAATGTATGAGCAATGGATCTCGGTAATATTACCCCCGGCATCCTTTACAAAATCGTCACACTTTATAATGTAAGCATTCTTCAAACGCACCATCAAACCCGGCCCAAGCCTGAAGAATTTTTTGGGAGCCTCCTCCATAAAATCTTCACGCTCAATCCAAATTTCACGGCTAAACGGAATATCACGGCCACCATCGCCACCTTCTGCTTCCGGGTTATTCTCTCCAAAGTGCATTTCCTCAACACCTTCCGGGAAATTGGTAATGATACACTTAACCGGATCAAGCACCGCCATCCTGCGCCATGCCGTTTTATTCAGATCCTCGCGGATGCAGAACTCCAGCAAGCTCACGTCTATCATATTCTCGCGCTTGGCCACACCAATGCGCTCGCAAAACTCACGGATAGAATGCGGCGTATAACCACGGCGGCGCAAACCGCTGATGGTTGGCATACGCGGGTCGTCCCAATCTTCCACATGGTTCTCTTTTACCAGTTGCAAAAGTTTACGCTTGCTCATCACGGTATAAGTCATGTTCAAACGCGCAAATTCGTATTGGTGCGATTCAAAAATGCCCAGCTTCTCAATAAACCACTCGTACATATCCCTGTGCGATACAAACTCCAGCGTACATATCGAATGCGTAATTTCTTCGATCGAATCACTCTGCCCGTGCGCGAAATCATACATCGGGTAAATACACCATTTATCGCCCGTGCGGTGGTGGTGCGCATGTTTAATGCGGTACATCAAAGGGTCGCGCATCAGCATATTTGGCGATGCCAGATCAACCTTGGCACGCAAAACCTTGGCGCCATCCGGGTACTTGCCTTCCTTCATTTCGGTAAACAGGCGCAGGTTCTCTTCCACGCTGCGGTTACGGTATTCGTTACCGGTACCAGGTTCGGTAGGCGTGCCTTTTTGCGCGGCAATCTCTTCGGCGGTGCTATCGTCAACATAAGCCAAACCGGCTTCAATTAACTTAACAGCAAAGCCATATATCTGGTCAAAGTAGTCGGATGCGTAAAACTCATTGGCCCAGTCAAAACCCAGCCATTTCACATCCTGCTTTATGCTGTCAACGTATTCAGTATCCTCGGTAACAGGGTTGGTATCGTCAAAACGCAAATTGGTTTTGCCGTTATACTTCTTAGCCAAACCAAAATTCAGACAAATAGACTTAGCGTGCCCAATATGCAAATACCCGTTAGGCTCCGGCGGAAATCGGGTTAATACCCTGCCATCATGCTTGCCTGCGCTAATATCCTCTTCAACTATCTCTTCTAAAAAATTTAATGATCGTTCTTCGCTCATAGTAGGTCAAAGGTAAGCAAAGTGCGCAAATTGTATAAGCGCTGATTTCACAGTATTTCTCAAAATATACACACATCTTCCATCTTACCTCATTTGGGCGTTACCTTCGGCCCAGGCTATCCGCTCATACTACATAGGCCTTAATCACAGGCCGGTATCCGCTTCTATCCTTAACGCAAACCATAGCCCAGCCAAACTCCAAAACACAATTTGAACCCAGCCACCCGTCAGCAGGCAGCTTCGGCCAAAAGCGGAGAGAACGTGCAGGCCTGTGAGTAGGGAAGGGCCTCTTGACTTTTCATAGCGCAGGCCTTATGCAGCCTTTGGGGAAAAGGCATCCAGCCCGTGAGTTCTCTCCGCTTGTGCGCAATGGACTGTGCGAAAAGAAGCCTCCTGCTGACAGCCTTTTTTGGTTACTTTTTGTGGCGACAAAAAGTAACTAAGCCCCCGCGGCTATGAGCGGAAACTATGCAAGATCTAAACCATCCAAAAAACAACAATCTAAAAAAAATTCACAATCTTCGGGTGATATATTGCCAATATCGCCCACATACTATTAAATACCAAATTGTATGCAGTCAAAACCGATCAATACAAAGCAAAGCCGGGAGGAGCTATTTACAACGCTCTATCAAAAAGCTTTCCCCATAGTGGCAAAATATGTAGCCAAAATGGGTGGCTCGTTTGATCAGGCTAAGGATATCTTTCAGGATGCGCTGGTGATCTATTACGAAAAAGTACTCAGCAACAGCGTCACTCTGCAAAGCAGCGATAAGGCCTATATATTAGGTATAGCCAAACACCTTTGGCTCAAAACCTATCGCGATAACGCGGGCAATATTCCGCTTGATGTTGCCAACGTTGATCAACCGCAAGAAGAGCAACATCAATACGCATCCAATAAATTGATGCATTACCTCGAAACCACCGGCCAAAAATGTATGGAAGTGCTCAAGGCCTTTTATTACGATAAGTTGCCCCTAACCCAGATAACCCAATTGTTCGGCTACTCGGGTACGCATTCGGCCACCGTACAGAAATACAAATGTTTAGAGAAAGTTAGGGATACCGTTAAACAAAAATCACTGCACTATGAGGACTTCCTTGAATGAGATCAAAGCCATAGAAGATCACCTGTTTAACCGCAACCACCCGGCAGATAGTTTATTATTCCAGGCAAACCTGATTTTAAACATCCCGTTAAGGGATAAAGTAGCCCTGCAAAATAGCACCTACCAAATAGTTGAGCAATACGGTCGCAAACAACTCAAAGCAGAGATAGAAGCAGTCCACCAAAAGCTTTTGAATAAACCCAATAGCTTCATGCAAAGGTTAATTAGCTTGTTCAAAAAGTAAACAACAACATCATTACTAATTCTTAAAACCATTTGAGCGGGGGAAGCGTGCGATTCCCCTCTTGAGAGGGGTGGAGGGGTGTGTCCTTTCCAGCGCATTTATAACCCAATTATTAATCCCCAAATAATCATGAATATCGATCAAAAAGAATTCCGCAAATACGCCGTAATGCATCATCGCATCGGCAGCCAATATGTAGATGGTTTCATTTCCCGTGTACAAAACAGCACTGTGCTACCCACCGCCATGACGCCCTATATCACCGAAGAAAGGCAATTAAACGTAGCCCAGATGGATGTGTTCTCGCGCCTGATGATGGATCGTATCATCTTCCTTGGCGAAGCCGTTGACGATAGGATAGCCAACATTATCCAGGCGCAACTCCTGTTTTTGCAATCTGTAGATGATAAAAAGGATATTCAGTTGTATGTTAATTCACCAGGAGGTTCGGTTTACGCCGGATTAGGCATTTACGATACCATGCAGTTAATAGGCCCCAATGTAGGTACCATTTGTGTAGGTATGGCGGCTTCGTTTGGTGCGATACTGCTTTGCGCCGGGGCAGCGGGTAAGCGCGCGGCATTAAAACATTCCAGGGTAATGATACACCAGCCATTAGGCGGAGTACAGGGCCAGGCATCTGATATCGAGATCACCCACCGCCAGATGCAGATCATGAAAAAGGAACTTTATGATATCATCTCCAAACACAGCGGTCAATCCTATCAGCACGTTCACGATGCATCCGACCGGGATTACTGGATGACAGCCGCCGAAGCCAAAGCATTCGGCATGGTTGACGAAGTGCTGGGCGAGAAATAGAAAGATCAATATCGAATAACAAACACCGAATATCTAACACTGAAGTCACTTCAATATTCGACGTTCAATATTCGGTGTTCGATATTATCTGTCTTTTCAAAGGTTCCCCCTTCAGGGGGCGGAGGGAGCTCAACCCCAGCATCGGCCCTACCGCCAGCAACATATAAATAAACTGCACGTTCCCATCATTTCGCAAAGCACCAATTAATTGTATACTTACAATAGTTATACTAAACCCAATACAGTTCACAATAGTTAACGATGTTCCTTTAGTTTCCGCCGGGGCATTCTGTGCAACCAAAGTCGAAAACAAAGGTGAATCTGCCACAACAGCCATGCCCCATATAAATAAGAATACGATGAGCAAGGTAGCCGATTGGTTGAACAACAACAAAGGCGAAACCAAACAACAGATACACGATGTTAGTAAAGCAACAGTAGCCACCCTCTTAGCACCAAACCATCCCGATAAATATCCGCTCATCACACATGCTAAACTACCAACACCTATAATTAAAAAGGATAATATCGGAACATTCAATCCCGCATCCGGGTAACGGCTGTTATAGGCCGCCAGTATCACCGGCACAAAAACCCAAAAGGCATACAGTTCCCACATATGCCCAAAATACCCAAACGCCGCCGACCGGAATTTGCTATCCTTAAACCCATGTAAAAAACCAGTTAAGTTTAATCGTTGGCCCGCCTTACGGTACATCCCATCGGGTACAAAAGCCAGCATAGCCAAACCACCTACGCCCGAAAGTGCCGATGTAGTGTAAATTACATATCGCCAGGGCAAAGCACCCGTCATACTCTTTAAAAAATGAGGGAAGGCCGTGCCCAATACCAGGGCCCCAACTAAAAATCCTAACGATTTACCTAAACCCTGCTGGTAATGGTCGGATGCTATTTTCATTCCCACGGGGTATATCCCAGCCAAAAAAAAGCCGGTCATAAATCGGAGCAATAGCAATCCGCTTAAACCTATCCCATCAAAACTTACTGCCAAATTAATAAATGCCACCACAATCGCGCAAGCAAAGAAAACCCTTGAAGGCGAAAACCGGTCGGCTATGCTCAACACCGCGAAAACCAATGTCCCCACAATAAACCCTAACTGCACGGCGCTCGTTAAATGCGCCAGGTAACCAGGTTCAATCCCAAACCGTTTCACCATATCGCCCATTATTGCGTTCCCTGCAAACCAAAGTGAGGTGCAAAAAAATTGTGAGATAACGATGGTTGGTAAAATGCGTTTCATTAAAAGATAAGTAGGTTGAGGTATTTGATAGGTATACGAAACGCGCATACCCTTAGGTTGCCCCGGTTCAAAAAATCTTAGGCATAGTGCGATTTCCCTTCTTGAGAGCCTGCCTGTCGGCAGACAGGGGGCGGAGGGGGCTTCTCGACGCCATCCCTCTGCTATTAATCAATCAAAAGTTCCCCCTTCAGGGGGTTAGGGGGCCTTCGTCAGCAACCCATTAGCATCCAGCCAATGTGTAGCGCTATCAAACCAATAATCTTTCGTCGTCTTATTGTTCAGCCCAAAACCATGTCCGCCTTTAGGGTAAATATGCAGCTCCGCAGGTATTTTGTTAGCCAGCAAGGCATAATAAAACATCAGGCTGTTTTGTACCGGTACAGTTTTATCATCTTCAGCCTGTACAATAAAAGTGGGTGGAGTAGTGGCTTTAACCTGTTTTTCGTTCGAGTATAGGTCAATCAGCTCCTGGATAGGTTTATCACCAAGTAAACGTTGCATTGATCCTTTATGCGCCATTTCGCCAAAACTGATCACCGGGTACAACAACATCATAAAATCCGGGCGCAAACTAATGGTATCCTTCTTCTCAATAACCGCGTTATAAAAATGCGTTCCCGCTGTCGAAGCCAAATGTCCGCCCGCCGAAAAGCCAATGATCCCAACCTTAGCAGCATTAATATTCCACTCAGCCGCGCGTTGGCGAATCAGTTGTATTGATCGTTGCGCATCCTGCAAAGGGCCTATGGCTTTATCAACCATAATTTCGTCGCTGGGCAAACGGTACTTTAATATAAAGGCGGTAATGCCAATGGCGTTAAACTTTTTAGCCACATCAACACCTTCAATATCCATCGCCAAACGGCTATAACCACCACCCGGGCAAATAACCACTGCCGTTCCGTTAGCTTTACCCTTTTCGGGGAAGTAAGGTATCAAAACCGGATCGGTAACCATACTGGTGCGGTTGTTTTCTGTTTTCTCCGCATAAGTAGCCGGAGCCTTTTTAGAGTTCGGAACGCTATCCGGCCAAAGCTTAATAACATTGGTCGGAAGAGATAATGGTGGTAATATAGGTGCAACCTGAGCCTTTGCCATTTGCGATATTGTAACTATAGTTAATACAGAGATCAAAAATTTGTATTTCATATCAGTAAAATTGGTCGCACTAAAATTAAGAAAATAGTCCGGAAGTCTGCAAAGTCGGCGAGTCCGAAAAGACAAATAACCGCGATCATTCATTTCTGTCTCTTTTGCCAGTCTCCGGACTTTCCGTCTTTCGGACTTCCCGACTAAATACTTTTTTCTACTTTTGCACAAAAATCAACAACAACTATCATGAGCGATACACAACGCGGGCCAATATCCCAATTCATAGAAAAAAACTATCTGCACTTTAACGCGGCGGCATTAATGGATGCCGCCAAAGGATACGAAACGCACCTGCTGGAAGGTGGTAAAATGATGGTTACCCTGGGTGGTGCCATGAGTACCGCCGAATTGGGTATCTCTTTAGCCGAGATGATCCGTCAGGATAAAATTCAGATCATATCCTGCACAGGGGCCAACCTGGAAGAAGATATCATGAACCTGGTTGCGCATTCGCACTACAAACGCGTACCCAACTACCGCGATTTAAGCCCGCAGGATGAATGGGACTTATTAGAGAACCACTACAACCGGGTTACCGATACCTGTATCCCCGAAGAAGAAGCCTTCCGCCGCTTACAAAAGCATATCCATAAAATATGGAAAGATGCCGATACCGCCGGCGAACGTTATTTCCCGCACGAATACATGTACAAAATGCTATTAAGCGGTGTATTGGAGCAATACTACGAGATCGATCCTAAAAACTCATGGATGCTGGCTGCTGCCGAAAAGAACCTGCCAATTGTAGTGCCGGGATGGGAAGATAGTACAATGGGGAACATTTTTGCCTCATACGTTATAAAAGGCGAGATCAAAGCCTTAACCATGAAGAGCGGTATCGAATACATGGCCTGGTTAGCTGGCTGGTATCCCGAAAATTCAACCGGTAAGGGCATAGGCTTTTTCCAGATAGGCGGCGGTATAGCCGGTGATTTCCCGATATGCGTTGTACCGATGCTTTATCAGGATATGGAGATGCCCGAAATACCTTTCTGGAGCTATTTCTGCCAGATCTCCGATTCAACAACCTCATACGGATCATACTCTGGCGCAGTACCTAACGAGAAGATTACCTGGGGAAAACTGGATATACACACACCCAAATTTATTGTTGAAAGTGATGCCACCATTGTAGCCCCGCTTATATTTGCCTGGCTACTAAAACAATAATAAACTTCCAAATAGCTGTTTTCGTTTTTGCCAATGTGCAAAGCAAACAATACCTATTGCAAGCAATGTCATAAAATAAAAACGCTGTTTGGATAAAATTTGCAGCGTTTTTATCATTTATTTAGAATGTTTATAAATTAGATATAACTGTCATTAATTTGTCAGCCATTATGTAATAAATTATACTTTTGTGGACTGAAATCGGGAGGGGCTACACGCTATTCCCAAACTTCAACAACATTAAAACAAATATTATTCAGCATAAATACACTTTATGAGAAATATCTCATTGATTATTAAGCAATTTTCCAGGTCTGTACTACTTGTAGCAGGTATCGCTGTCTGGGGATTTTCTGCCAATGCACAAACAGCTCCCGCTACGCCTGCAGCTCCGGCCGCAGCTGCCGCTGCTTCTGGAACTGGTGATGCCGCTAAGGGTGAAGCTCTGTTTAAGGCCAAATGTACCGCCTGTCATAAGATCGATACGCGTATGACTGGTCCCGCATTGGGCCCAATCATCTCATCCGAAACCGACGACAAGTGGTTAACTAAATGGATCCAGAATAACCAGGCTTTGATCGCTGCAAAGGATCCAAAGGCGTTGAAGATTTACAACGAGTACAACCAGGCTGGGATGACGGTTTTTGCCGAACTGTCTGACGGTGATGTGGCTGACATTATAGCTTACGTACGTAAGGATTGGAAAGCTATTCAGGATACACCAAAAGGCCCTACTGGTACTACCGGTGGTGTACCTGCAGATAATGGCCCAAGCGATTTAGTTATCTTCGGTTTAATAGCTGTTATCATCCTTGCCTTTATCATTATATTGGTATTGAACAAGGTTATTGGCAGCTTAGAGCGTTTGTTATTGGGCAAACAAGGTTTATTGCCAGAGGGCGAAGAAGAAGGTGTTGCTACAGATCGTGCTGCAACTTTCAAAAAACTAATAAAGAATAAAAAATTAGTGTTCTTCTTTTTACTATGCGCTACCATAGCCGGTGCAAGCTGGCAGTGGACAACCTTGTGGAACACTAACGTTCACACAGGTTACCAGCCGGTACAGCCAATTAAATACTCTCACCAGTTACACGCCGGTGTCATGAAAATTGATTGTCAGTATTGTCACGGTGGTGCTTATAAATCTAAAAATGCTACTATCCCGTCGCTTAACGTTTGTATGAACTGCCATAAGACAGTTAAAACCGAATCGCCGGAAATTCATAAAATTTACGATGCTTTGGGTTACGATCCGGCTACCACTAAATACGATTCTACCAAAGCGAAGCCTATCCAATGGATCCGTGTTCACAACCTTCCGGACTTGGCTTACTTTAACCACTCACAACACGTAAAAGTTGGTAAAATTAAATGCCAAACTTGTCACGGTCCGATCGAAACCATGCAGGAAGTTCGTCAGTACTCACCATTAACAATGAAATGGTGTATCCAGTGCCACAAACGTACCGAAGTTGATTTCAGCAAAGACGGCCATAAAGGAAACGCGTATTATGATAACATGATACAAGTTCACGACAGGTTGAAACGCGGTGAGAAAGTTACTGCTGCCGCGTTAGGTGGTATTGAGTGCGGTAAATGTCATTATTAATAAAAAGAACTTACAATTACAGTTAATAGCTTAAATGGAAAGCAATAAGAAATACTGGAAAGGTTTAGAAGAACTGAACAAAACTGAAGAGTTTGTTGAGTTGAACAAAAACGAGTTTGCGGAGCCCATTCCAATTGAAGAGATATTGAGCGGAACAGGTTTAATGAACAAAACCCCGCGTCGTAGCTTTTTAAAGGCGGTAGGTTTTGGCGTAGGCGCGGTTTCTCTGGCGGCTTGTCAAAAAGTTCCGGTTCACAAATCAATCCCATACTTAGTAAAGCCCGAAGAAATTACCCCAGGTATAGCTAACTACTATACCTCAACTTACGATGGTCACGCCATCTTAGTTAAAACCCGCGAAGGTCGCCCTATCAAAATTGAAGGTAACCCTAACGATCTGTTAGCTAAAGGTGGTTTAAATGCAATGGCGCAATCTTCGGTATTAGATCTGTACGATGTAAACCGTTTGCAAAACCCATCATTAAAAGGTGGAGCGTCAAGCTGGAATGAAGTTGATAGCTTCGTAAAATCAGAATTGGCCGCTATTAAAGCAGGTGGTAAAAAAATACGTTTGGTAACTTCAACAGTAAACAGCCCGTCTACTTTAGCTGTTATTGCCGATTTTATCGCTGCTTATCCAAACGCTAAACATATCAATTACGATGCTGTATCCTATACAGGTATTATCCAGGCTAATCAAAACAGCTTTGGTAAATCTGTATTGCCTCACTACCGTTTTGATAAAGCCGATGTTATTGTAAGTTTCGGTGCCGATTTCTTAGGCTCATGGATCTCGCAAGCCGAGTTTATGAACCAATACGTTTCTAACCGTAATGCAAAATCGTTAGAAGCTAAAAAAATGTCGCGCCACATCCAGTTTGAGTCTGGCATGAGCGTAACAGGTACCAACGCCGATGTTCGTATCCCGGTTAAACCGTCAGAAGAAGGTGTTGCTATCATTAACTTATACAACGCTATCGCCGGCACAACTTTACCAGGAAGCGCTAAACTGTCAAACAATCCTTCTGCAGAAAAATCGATCATGATCGCTGCTAAAGAGTTGTTGGCTGCAAAAGGTAAAGCATTGGTTGTTGCAGGTTCAAACGATGTTGCTACACAAACCCTGGTTAACGCCATCAACTCGTTATTGGGTAGCTACGGCAACACTATCGATTTAGATAACCCATCAAAACAATACGCTGGTAACGATACCGAAATTAATGAGTTGGTTGCTGATATGAAGGCTGGCGCGGTTGACGCGGTATTCTTCCTGGATGCTAACCCTGTTTACGATTACTTCAAAGCAAAAGAATTTGCTGATGCTCTGGCTAAAGTGAGATTGAAAGTTTCTTTCTCTGATCACGGCGGCAACGGCGAAGGCGTATCTACTATAGGCGACGAAACATCGTCACTATGTAACGTGATTGCACCAAACCATAACTATTTAGAGCAATGGGGTGATGCTAACGTGCTTGAAGGTTACTACACCATTGTTCAGCCAGCCATACGCCCGGTATACAATACCCGCCAGGCCGAAGAAAGCTTGTTGATATGGAGCGATAACGCTACTAAAGATTACTACACATACGTTAAAAACAACTGGAATAAAAACTTATTAGCTAAAGGCGCTCTTTCTGGTCAAAAAGGATGGGAAACTTTATTGCAAACAGGTTTTGTTAAAGTTGCCGATAATGCAGCCGGTTCATACACTTTCTCTAAAGATCTGAACGGCGTTGCTCAAACTATAACCGCTCAAAGCAGCAAGTTAGCTGCTAAAGGCGATAAAGATATTGAGTTACAGGTTTACCAAAGCTCAGTAATGCGCGATGGTAAAAAAGCGAACAACCCTTGGTTGCAAGAGTTGCCTGATCCGGTTTCAAAAGCAACCTGGGAAAACTACGCTGCTATAGCCCCTAAGTTTGCCGAGAAATTAGGTTTGGAAGAAAACGATGTGATCAAGATCACCGCTAACGGTTACACCATTGAGGTGCCAGTATTGTTCCAACCGGGACAAGCGCAAGGTACCGTTTCGGTGGCCGTAGGTTATGGCCGCACATTGGGCGGCCCGGTAGCTAATGGTGCTGGTCAAAATGCATTCCCTTTCTTAAGTAAAGAGAATGGTACTTTCCAAACATCATCAGTAGCAACATTCGAAAAAACTGGTAACAAATCAATCCTTGCTCAAACACAAACGCACCACTCTTACGAAGGCCGTTCTGTGATCAAGGAAACATCTTTCGAGAAATACAAAAAAGACGCTACATCCGGCAATGCCAAAAGCAAAGAGCATAAGGTTTACACTTTATGGGATGAGTACGAGCGCCCTCAGTACAACTGGGTAATGGCTATCGACTTAAACGCCTGTACCGGTTGTGGTGCATGTGTGGTAGCCTGTAATGCCGAAAATAACGTTCCGGTTGTAGGTAAAGACGAGGTTCGCCGTCGTCGCGAGATGCACTGGATTCGTATCGATCGTTATTACAGCTTTAACGATGATGGTACAAGCGCTGTAACACGCGAAAAAGAGATCAATAAATTGGATAACCTGGATAATGTATCGGTTGTTTACCAACCAATGCTTTGCCAGCACTGTGACCACGCGCCTTGCGAAACTGTTTGCCCGGTATTGGCAACCGTTCACTCAAGCGAAGGTTTAAACCACATGGCTTATAACCGTTGCATTGGTACACGTTATTGCGCTAACAACTGTCCATACAAAGTACGTCGTTTCAACTGGTTCAACTACTGGAACGATTCACGTTTTGATAACTACTTAAACAACGAGCATACACAATTAGTACTTAACCCCGATGTGGTAACACGTTTCCGTGGGGTTATGGAAAAATGCTCAATGTGTATCCAACGTATACAAGCAGGTAAATTGAAAGCTAAAATTGAAAAACGCCCGTTGAAAGATGGCGATGTTAAAGTAGCTTGTCAGCAAACCTGCCCAACTAACGCTATTGTTTTTGGTAACGTGAACGACGAAAACTCAGAAGTAGCGAAAGCGCTTAAGAGCGACAGAACTTACTACGTGTTAGAAGAGTTAAACGTACAACCAGGTATTGGTTACCAGGTTAAGGTTAGAAACACAATTGAACAAGAGGCATAATTTTTACATCAATATATAGAGATTAGAATATGGCATCTCATGGCGAGTCGATAATAAGGGAACCGTTAATTACGGGCAAGGATATAACCTATGCTCAGATAACTAACGATATTTTACGCCCTGTTGAAAATAAACCAACTAAAGCATGGTGGATCGGTTTTACCGTAGCATCATTAGGCGCTTTACTTTGGGTAGTTGCAGTTAGTTATACATTCTGGTTCGGTATTGGAGCCTGGGGTTTAAATAAAACAGTAGGCTGGGCCTGGGATATCACCGGCTTCGTATGGTGGGTAGGTATTGGTCACGCCGGTACGCTTATATCCGCGGTATTGTTACTGTTCCGTCAAAACTGGCGTAACTCCATTAACCGGTCGGCAGAAGCGATGACCATCTTCGCGGTAATTTGTGCCGCCACATACATTGTGGCTCACATGGGTCGTCCATGGATGGCTGTTTACTCATTACCATTACCAAATCAATACGGCTCGCTTTGGGTTAACTTTAACTCACCGTTGATCTGGGACGTGTTCGCGATCTCGACATACTTCTCTGTATCATTAGTATTCTGGTACACAGGGCTATTGCCGGATATCGCTTCAATCCGCGATCGTGCATCAGGTATTACCCGCCGTATCTACTCAATATTATCATTCGGATGGACAGGTTCAGTAAAAACCTGGCAACGTTTTGAAACCGTGTCATTAATTTTGGCAGGTATCTCAACTCCGCTGGTACTATCGGTACACACCATTGTATCAATGGACTTTGCAACATCATTAGAGCCAGGCTGGCACACTACCATCTTCCCTCCATACTTCGTTGCGGGAGCTATCTTCTCAGGTTTCGCCATGGTGCAAACCCTGTTATTGGTAGCACGTAAAGTATTAGGGTTAGAGAACTACATCACCATGTTCCACATCGAATCCATGAATAAGATCATCATCTTAACAGGTTCAATCGTGGGTGTGGCTTATATTACCGAGTTCTTTATCGCATGGTACTCTGGTGTTGAATACGAGCAATACGCGTTCATCAACCGTGCAACCGGTCCGTACTGGTGGGCATACTGGAGTATGATGAGCTGTAACGTGATCTCTCCGCAATTATTCTGGATCCGTAAATTACGTTTGAGCATTCCATTCTCATGGTTCCTGTCAATCGTAGTAAACATCGGTATGTGGTTTGAGCGTTTCGTAATTATCGTAACATCATTACACCGCGATTATATCCCTTCAAGCTGGGCCATGTTCTATCCAACCTGGGTTGAGGTAAGTATCTTCATCGGTTCAATCGGTGTGTTCTTTACCTTGTTCCTGTTGTTTATCCGCGTGTTACCATCAGTAGCTATGGCCGAGGTTAAATTATTGCTTAAAGGATCAAGCGAGCAGGCTAAGAAAAAAGTGTTAGCACACAGCCATGTTGATCCGGCTCAGGCCGAATTCTACAAAGAGTCGTTAGAGAAATTTGATAGTGTTGAAATAGCGGATTACGCAAAATTATAAACATGAGTAGTACAAAATTTATATTAGGCCTGTTTGATGATCCGGATAACTTGTTAGACGGCATCAGTAAATTACAGAAAAGTAGCGTCCCTATTTATGATGTATATACCCCAATGCCTATCCACGGTATTGAGGCCAAATTGGGTATCAAAGAGTCGCGCTTAGGTTACGCCGCATTTATATTCGGTTGTACTGGTGGTACTGTAGCGTTTAGTATGCTTTATTATATGATGGTTTGGGATTGGCCAAATAACATCGGCGGTAAGCCAAACTTTGCCATACCCGATTTTATTCCGATTACTTTTGAGTGGACGGTTTTGTTCACCGCGTTCGGTATGGTATTAACCTTCTTTTACGCTACTCACCTTTTCCCGGGCCGTGCGCCAAGGGTAATGGACCTGAGAGCAACCGATGATAGGTTTGTTATCGCCATTGATGCGAGAGGAAACGTTCCGCACGATGATATCACTAAAATATTAAACGAAGCTGGTGCTGTAGAAGTTAAGCATAACGAGAAAAAATATGTTAGCTATGAATAAATTTAAGGTATTAGGTGCTGCGGTTATCACCATTGCTGCCTCTGTATTGATCACATCATGTGGTCATGATAAGCGGAGCACAGGCTGGGAGTATGCCCCTAATATGTATGAGCATATTGCATACGATCCGGATCAAAAAAATCCGAACTTTAAGGATGGTAAAACAGCGCAATTGCCACCGGCAGGTACTACACCTGTAGGCTTTACACGCTTTGATTATCCAAATACTAAAGATGGTTACGAACTGGCAAGTGTTGAAGTAAAAAGCGTACTGGCCCAAACCAAAGATAACTTTGCAGATGGCGAGGTGTTGTTTCAACACTACTGCTCACCATGCCACGGTATGACAGGGCAAGGTGATGGCGAAGTAACCAAACATGGTTACCCACCTCCGCCTTCGTATTCAAAAGGTCAATCTTCTCGTGGCGGTGCCATGAAAGATTTAACAGACGGTAAAATATACCACACTATAACTTACGGCGTAAACGCCATGGGTTCATACGCGTCACAGCTTAACCCTGAGGAGCGTTGGAAAGTAGTAGCGTATATTCACCATTTACAAACTTTATAAGAATTATTTAGATTGATGGAAACTCATAATAATTTTGACGCAAGGTTCGAGTTTACTGGCAAAGCCAAAACCTATAGCATAATTGCTATCCTGGTTGGATTGGTTTGTATAGTAGCCGGATTCTTTGTACACGCCGAACGCACCTTTGACAACCTGTTGCTCATGGGATACTATTTTACATGCGTATGTATAGCAGGTGTGTTTTTCTGTGCTGTACAATACGTAGCACAAGCTGGTTGGTCCGCATCATTAATTCGCGTACCGCAGGCATTTGCTAAAGTATTACCCTATGCTGCCACGCTTTTAATATTAATAATTGCTTGTGGTTTGTTTTTTAAACATCAGGTTCCTAATGAAGAAGGTACCGGAACACATTTAGCTCCATATTTATACAAAATTTGGGCTGGCGAAGGTGTATCTGACCCCAAAAGCAAACATTTCGATGCTATTTTAGCCGGTAAATCATCGTTCTTAAATGTCCCGTTTTTCCTGGGCCGTTTGGTTGTATTTTTAGGTGTATATAGCATATTTGGATTATTGTTTACAAAGTATTCAACCAACGAAGATGAATTAGGTGGCATGAGCAATTATGCAAAGAGCTTTAAAATGGCTTGTATATTCCTGGTTATCCTTGGTTTTACCAGCCCTATATTTGCTTTCGATACCATCATGTCTTTAGAGGCGCATTGGTTCTCAACCATGTTTGGTTGGTACAACTTTGCTGCCCTGTGGGTTAGTGGTTTGGCTTTGATCACTTTAGTGTTGATCATATTACGCCAAAACGGTTACTTTAGCTGGGTATCTCAAGATCACTTGCACAGTTTGGGCCAGTTAATATTTGGTTTCTCAATCTTCTGGACTTATGTATGGTTCGCACAATTCTTGCTGATCTATTACGCCAATTTACCCGAAGAAGCTGTCTATTTCTACAAACGTTGGGAGCCTGAGTTTAAACCTTGGTTCTGGTTAAATATTATCATCAACTTTGGCACACCGGTATTGTTACTAATGTCTCGCGATGCAAAACGTTTAACATCACGTTTAAAATATGTGTGTATCGTGTTGTTGCTTGGTCACTGGTTAGATTATTATATGATGATCATGCCCGGAACAGTAGGCGCCGAAGGTCGTGGTTTATCTTTCGAAGAAATTGGTATCGCTATAGGTTTCGTTGGTTTATTTGTATTCGGTTTTTTAACCGCTTTAAGCAGCTTCAAATCACTGGCGCCTAAAAATCACCCGTTCTTAGAAGAAAGCTTACATCATCACATTTAATAAATAGTTTACTTTTGTATTCATCGGTAACGAATACCAAAAAAGAATATATAATGGCATTCAAAAAAATACTAAATCTTAAAACTCTGTCATCGGCGTTTGCTGCTATGTTGCTTTTCGCGACAAGCACAGTTATGGCGCAGGATACTACAGCAACCAACTTTCCGGGTGCTGATGACGCGGCCAAAAGTGCAATGTGGACAACTGTTGGCTATTACGCTTTAATAGTTGTATTAGTAGGTATCATAATAGGCATAGTTGGTAAAATACTCCGCGTTTACGATTTAACCCTGCAAATACAAGGCAAAAAAACCATCAACTGGAGCAATGTGATGGGGATAATTTTCATTATCTTCCTTGTTGCAGGTATATATGGCGCTTTGTGGTCGTTCTTTGTACAGGGTAACATGCTTTTACCTATATCGGCTTCTTTACATGGTGTTAAAACCGACAACATGTTTAACATTACGTTTGGTATCACCGTTGTTGTATTTTTCCTTACACAGATAGCCCTGTTTGGTTTCTCGTTCTATTACAGAAACAGAGGCAAACGTAAAGCTTACTTCTATCCGCACAACAACACCATCGAAAAGATCTGGACCATTATTCCGGCTATTGTTTTAACTGTTTTAGTGATCACCGGGTTTTTTACCTGGAAAGAAATTACCAATACTACCGAAGTGAAAGGCGATATCAATATTGATATAACCGGCCATCAGTTTGCGTGGGAATTACGTTATCCTGGTAAAGATGGTAAGTTAGGTTCTAAAAAATACACTTTGGTTAGCGGCACCAACAAATTAGGTATTGATTTTAAAGATAAAAACTCTTTGGATGATTTGGCTGCCGATACCTTGGTTCTCCCGGTTAACAGGTCAATCCGTATCAATATTTTTGCTCAGGATGTTATCCACTCGGTTTACATGCCTCACTTCCGCGCACAGTTGAACGCGGTACCGGGTTTGCCAACTTATATGAAATTTACCCCCACCATTTTAACCACCGACATGCGTGAGAAAACCGGGAACCCTAAATTTGAATATCTGCTGTACTGCAATAAAATTTGCGGTGGTGGCCACTACAATATGCAAAAGGTAGTTCGCGTTGTTAGCGATTCAGAATATGCCGATTGGTTGTCAAAACAAAAGCCTTATCTAACTGACGGAGTGAAGAAGGAGTTGAAAATGGCTGTTAACACTCAGCCAGCTGCACAGGGTCAAAACAGATTAGCATTAAATAATTAATACAAAGATTAGCGAATATGTCAACAGTAACAGTTCACGCGCATGAGGTTGATAAACATGGCCACGGTCATGACGAGCATCACCACCATGATACGTTTATAACAAAATATGTTTTTAGTCAGGATCACAAAATGATCGCTAAACAATTCCTGATCACAGGTATTATTATGGCGGTTATTGCGATGCTTTTGTCAGTATTGTTCCGTATCCAATTAGCTTATCCCGAAAAATCGTTCCCATTATTGGAAACTCTTTTAGGCCGCTTTGCACCGGAAGGAAAGATCAGTCCCGATTTCTACCTGTCCTTAGTTACCATTCACGGTACCATCATGGTATTTTTTGTGTTAACAGCGGGCTTGAGCGGTACATTTAGTAACTTATTAATTCCGTTACAGGTTGGCGCAAGGGATATGGCTTCGCCATTCCTGAATATGTTATCATACTGGTTCTTCTTTTTAGCTTGTGTGATCATGTTAAGCTCTTTCTTTGTTCAAAAAGGACCTGCCAGTGGTGGTTGGACTATCTATCCGCCGCTATCCGCGTTGCCAAAAGCGATGCCAGGCTCGGGTGAGGGTATGACATTGTGGTTAATTAGTATGGTTCTATTTGTTGCATCATCATTAATGGGTGGTATCAACTATGTAAGTACCGTATTAAACATGCGTACCAAAGGTATGGACCTTTGGAAAATGCCTTTAACTATCTGGGCTTTCTTTTTAACAGCGGTATTAGGTGTATTATCATTCCCGGTATTAGTTGCTGGTGTAGTATTGCTTATTTTTGACCGTAGTTTTGGAACAAGCTTTTACTTGTCAGATATCGTTATCGCCGGCAAGGTTATGCCTTACGAAGGTGGTAGCCCTATCCTGTTCCAGCATTTATTCTGGTTTTTGGGTCACCCAGAGGTATATATCGTAATTATGCCTGCATTCGGTATCTCATCCGAAATTATTTCAACAAACTCACGTAAACCAATCTTCGGTTACCATGCCATGGTTTACTCTCTAATAGGTATCGCTGTATTATCGTTCATCGTATGGGGTCACCACATGTTTGTTACGGGTATGAATCCGTTCCTCGGTGGGGTATTTATGATCACTACTTTGATCATCGCGGTACCATCAGCAGTAAAAACATTCAACTACTTAGCTACGCTATGGCGCGGTAACCTGCGCTTTACGCCGGGTATGTTGTTCGCTATAGGTTTAGTATCATTCTTTATCTCTGGTGGTTTAACCGGTATCTTCTTAGGTAACGCTGCTTTGGATATCAACTTACACGATACTTACTTCGTTGTAGCCCACTTCCACCTGGTAATGGGTTCGGCAGCTATATTTGGTATGTTGGCTGGTGTTTACCACTGGTTCCCCAAAATGTTCGGCCGTTTGATGGACGAAAGATTAGGTTACCTGCACTTCTGGTTAACATTCGCTGGTGCTTACCTGGTATTCTTCCCAATGCACTTTATGGGCTTAGATGGTGTTCCTCGTCGTTACTATGCATTTACCGAATTTGAATCCATGAAACAATGGTTATCAGTAAATACATTTATCACCTGGGCGGCTATCATGTCGGCAGTAGCACAGTTGTTGTTCTTATTCAACTTCTTCTACTCTATCTTCTTCGGAAAGAAAACAACACAAAACCCTTGGCAGTCAAACACCTTAGAGTGGACTACCCCGGTAGAACATTTACATGGTAACTGGCCAGGAGAAATTCCAACCGTTTACCGTTGGCCATATGATTACAGCAAGCCTGGTGCCGAAGAGGATTTTATCCCTCAAACTGTACCTTTCTCTCAAACCATGAGCTCAAACTTACCTCATGATTTTGAAGACAATGAGGCCGGTTTGGAAGCTTACGACAAGTGGCAGAAGGAAAACAAAGCTATAGAGGCAAATTAATATTTCATTGATCTGATTTTTTGGGGTATCTGTAGCAGGAATTTTCCTATAACAGATACCCCAACTTTTTAGAATAGGTTTATAAATGAAGGTATCTCCCGAAAAAAAACGATTTCAAACCATAAACATTGCGACTATCATTTCGCTCTTTGTTTTGATATTGGCGGGAGGTGTAGTGCGCAGTACAGGTTCAGGAATGGGTTGCCCCGATTGGCCAAAATGTTTTGACCAATATGTGCCGCCAACAAGCGTTACACAAATACCCAAAGATTATAAAGACAAATACGTTGCAAAACGATTGGCAAAAAATCAACGCTTTGCACACACACTGGATGTATTGGGTTATACCGACTTAGCAAACCGCATCCGCAACGATAAATCCATATTATTGCCCGAAGATTTTAACGCGGCAAAAACCTGGACAGAATATATTAACCGTTTAGCAGGTGTAGCAACAGGCTTTTTGTTATTACTAACCGCCGCCTATTCTTTTTCGTACTTAAAGGATAAAAAGCGCATTGTGGTAGCCAGTATTTTTAATGTGATACTGGTAGGCTTTCAAGGCTGGTTGGGCGGCATTGTAGTATCAACAAACCTGCTCGCTTGGACGGTTACTGTGCACATGCTGTTAGCGTTGGCAATTTTAGCCATCAGCATATATACATACCATGCGGCCCGGTTAAACAACTCCAGCGATAGGGTTGCGGCCAAGCCATTATTAAAAGTTTTAGCCCTTGCGGCTATACTGTTAAGTATTATACAAATAACAATTGGTACCGAAGTAAGGGAACGGATAGATGCCATATCGGGCAGGTTACAAGGCCAATCCCGTGAGAGTTGGGTTACCGATGCCGGGGCCATATTTTCAAACCACCGCGACCTGGCTATACTGGTTTTGGTGGCAAATGTAATGTTATACGCGTTGATACGCCGGGGCTTTAACAGGCACTCGGTACAGCAACAGGTAATGAGTTTTAGTTTTTTGATGATCATGCTGCAAATAGTAACAGGTATTGTTTTATCATACGATGGTTTACCACCTGCGGCACAGGCTATACATATAGTTTTGGCGAGTTTAGTTTTTGGCGCACAGTTTTACCTGATACTTAATTTGTACCGGAGTGCTAAAGTATGGGGGAGCAACTCATGAAGTGGGCAGATTTTTCACAGCTGATCAAGTTCCGACTTACCTTTTTGGTGGTGTTTTCTGCCTCTATCACATTTTTGATAGGCAGTAAGGTAAACGAGCAAACTATTCATGAACCTATCAACTGGTATAACTGGGGCCTACTGATAGCAGGGGGATTCCTGGTAACAGGTGCTGCCAACATCTTTAACGAGATTATTGAAAAAGACTTGGATAAGCTGATGAAACGCACTATGGGCAGACCAATACCATCAGGCGTGATGACAACCGGACAAGCTCTAATTATCGGGATGTTTATGGGTATTTCGGGGGTTATAATTCTATTTAAGCTTAACCCCACAGCCGGATATCTGGCTGTATTCTCGATATTTTTGTATGCCTTTGTTTATACTCCGTTAAAACGTAAGTCGTCGATAGCGGTATTTGTTGGCGCAATACCAGGTGCATTGCCGCCTCTAATTGGTTACGTGGCCGCACACCCTCAGATAGATGAAATAGGTTTAGTAGTATTCGGTATCCAATTTATTTGGCAGTTTACCCACTTTTGGGCCATTGCCTGGGTGTTGGATGATGATTACAAGCTGGCGGGTTTTAGATTATTACCAACCGGGAAACGCGACCGGATCAGTGCCATAATTCCGTTTATATTTGCAGTGATTTTACTACCCGTAAGTTTACTGCCAACATATATGGGCTTTGGCGGTTATATCATAGGCGGCGTATCGTTGGTAATGAGTTTGATATTTATGTACCAGGCCTTTAACCTGATGCGTACGCTCGAAATTAAAGCGGCTAAACAATTGATGTACGGTTCGTTTTTTTACCTGCCCATAGTGCAGTTGGTTTTATTATTTGATTTTTTAGGAAAGAAATAGCAAGGAGATGATGATGGCTCAATTACAACAAGATAAAGACAGGCTTGATCTGGCGCCAAAAAAATTCAACATGTGGCTGTTTGTATTCGCCTCATTCATGATGTTTGCGGCCCTTACAAGTGGTTTTATTGTATATGCAGGCGGTAACGCGGCGCACAGTGGTACAAAGATCATTTTGCCGCAGGCATTTCTATACAGCAGCATCGTTATTGTGATCAGCAGCGTTAGTATGTTTTTGGCTTCCCGCGGAGCAAAGCAATCACAATTTGAAAAACAGAAATTATTTTTATCGATAACCGCTTTACTGGGCATCGCGTTTTTGGGTTTGCAGGTTTATGGTTTAAGCCTATTGGTCAAAACAGGAGTGCTTTTTGTGAACAATAATGCATCGCAATCGTTCATCTATGTATTTGTCGGTTTACACCTTTTACATATAGTAGCGGGTCTTGCTCTGTTGTTTTATACCCTTTCGGGTAGTTACAAAAACATGGGGCAAACCAAAAATGTGTTCAGAATGGAATTTGCTTCTATTTTTTGGCATTTTATCGATATTATATGGATTTATCTATATGTTTTTTTACTTTTGAACCAATACTAAAATTTACATTTAATTGCAATGAGTACAGCAGTTTCAGAAATTGACCAAGTTAAAACCACGCCATGGGCTGGTGGACATTCACCATTCAAGGTAGAGTACGGAAAGTTGATGATGTGGTTTTTCCTTTTATCGGATGCCTTCACATTTTCTTCGTTACTAATAGCTTACGGAGCATTACGTTTTAGCGCGCAAACATGGCCAGGTGCCGATAAAGTATTCCAGTCTGTACCAGGCATGATAGAAAGCGGAGCGCCGCTGGTATTCGTGGGTATCATGACCTTTATTTTGATCTTGAGCTCTGTAACCATGGTATTAGCTGTTGAGGCTGGACACCGTAACGCTAAAAAAGAAGTTACCTGGTGGATGATAGCAACCGTAATTGGTGGTTTCCTGTTCCTGGGTTGCCAGGCTTTAGAGTGGACACACTTACACCACGAAGGTTTTTGGTGGGGAAGTATCCCGGGTAAGGAAAAATTGGCCGAATTTTTTGATTTAAAGGCCGCTGGAGTAAACGAAGGAACTATGGCGCTATCTGGCCAGCAATTTGCTAACCTGTTCTTTACCATTACTGGTTTCCACGGTTTCCACGTATTTACTGGTGTTATCATCAATATCATCATTACCATCAATGTTTTAAAAGGCACCTACGAAAAACGTGGTAGCTATTTAATGATCGAAAAAGTTGGTCTTTACTGGCACTTTGTAGATTTGGTTTGGGTATTCGTATTTACATTCTTCTATTTAGTATAATTATTTAATCTGAGTTATCATGTCAGCAGAAACACCACATATACACGCCGAGGGCGAACACGGAGAAACTTTAACTAAAGGAGGCATCGTTAAGGTGTTGGTTATATTGTTAGCTATAACAGCAATAGAGTTTCTTATCGCATTATACTTAGCACCGCATTACGCAAAAATAAAAGAGTATGCGAATCCGGTGTACATATTATTAACATTGTTCAAAGCTTACTATATTGTCGCATTTTTTATGCACTTAAAGTTTGAGAAAACATCTTTAATATATGCAATAGTGGTACCAACCTTGTTCATCATCGGTTTAATATTGGTATTAACTAACGAGAGCCACTACTGGTTTCAACTTAGGTTTTAATTGAACCCCCTTGATGGGTATAAAAAAAATTGTGATCCTGGTACTCATTTTAGCAGTACCGGGATTTTTATATTATTTGCTTACCGCGAAAGGTAAAAATCGCTACAAGCCACTGGCTATTTACGGGCCTAAGGTAGTAGCCAAAACCTTTCACAAATATCACGGCAAGGCTATCCCCGATACCATTTATCACCAGGTTTCTGATTTTAACCTCACCGATCAGGATGGCAAAAAAGTAAACCTGGAAACCTACGCCGGCAAGATATTGGTAGTTAATTTTTTCTTTACGCATTGCCCAACCGTTTGCAAGCAAATGAACAGCAATGTATCTGTACTGGCCGAAAGCTACACCCGCAATAAAATGGTTCGCTTTGTATCCATTACGGTTGACCCGGAAAGAGATTCGGCCCCGGTACTGAAGAAGTATGCGGAGCAGTTTAAAGTAAGCCCCAATAAATGGAGCTTTTTAACCGGCGATACATCGGTAGTATACAACCTTGCCCGTCATGGGTTTTTAGTGAATGCCTTAAAGTTAGGTAAGGATGATTTTATTTATAGCGATAAGCTGATACTGATTGATCCCGTAAGGCGGATCCGCGGCTATTACGAAAGTACCGAGAGCCGTGATATCACCAAGCTTAACGAAGAGATCAAAGTACAAATAGCCGAAGAGCTTCGTAAAATTAAGGGAGTGGAATAATTTTTTAAGTCATGAGCGACAAATTCATATTTCGTTTTATTGCCGGTATATCCGTGTTCGTGTTTGTAGTGGTGCTGATATTAAGCATGAAGATCATCCCCAAACCCGAAGTTATCCCATCATTCCTCTACTTTTTGCCTAAGTTGAATGCCATACTAAATGGTACTTGCAGTGTATTGCTATTGGTATCGCTTTACTTTATTCTGCATGGCAATGTAACGGTGCATAAACGCATCAACATCCTCACGTTTGTGTTGTCGGCCCTGTTCCTGGTATCCTACATCGCGTTCCACTGGCTGGCCCCCGAAACCAAATATGGCGATCTGGATGGCAATGGCATTGTATCCGATATGGAGAAGGCTGCGGCAGGAAGTATCCGCAACGTTTACTTCTTTATTTTAATTACACACATTGTACTGGCAGCGGGCGTTTTGCCGTTAATATTACTGAGCTTTTACCGCGGCCTGCAAATGCAGGTTGAAAAGCACCGTAAACTGGTTAGGTGGACTTTTCCTATCTGGTTATATGTTACCGTTACGGGTGTTATTGTGTATTTAATGATATCGCCTTACTACCATTTTTAAGTTTAATTTTTGGTAAATTTGTAATATGAAATACTTAAGGATATTAGCCATTCTGGTAGTGCTTTCGGCAAGCGTGTTAAGCGTACAGCAGCTTAAGGCACAATGTGCCGTTTGTAGCACTAATATTGAAACTAATACTGCTAATGGCGGTAAACAAGGTAACGGCTTAAACCACGGTATTATGTACCTGCTGGCTGCGCCTTATCTGGCGGTAGCGGTAGTAGGTTACATTTGGTACAAAAAATACCGCCGTAAAAATGTTCCCATCAAAATGGGCGGCGAACGTTTAAATTTGAACTAACATAACCCGATAGGTTCTCTCTGTAACTCTGGGTTTATTGCTCAGTTCCCTTTGCGGTTACAATTAAACAGGTGCTAAATTTAAACTATGGCCGAAACTCCAAAATCATGGGCTATGCTCCATTGCAAATGCCCCCGTTGTCGCCGTGGTAATATGTTTAACGGGTTGCTATACAGTTTCAGGTCAAATCAGATCAACGAGCGCTGTCCGCGTTGCAACATGGTGTTTGAAATTGAACCCGGCTATTTTTATGCCGCCATGTATGTAAGTTACAGTCTTAATGTAATGGAATCTGGTTTATTATGGTTCAGCACTTATACAATTACCCATAATACCACATCGCCCTGGTTATATATTAGCGTTATATTGGGCGGTTGTTTAATATTGGCACCTATAAACTTTAGGTACTCACGTGTGTTTTTGCTATATTGGTTATCCCCTAAAGTACATTACCAGCCACATTTAGATACAGATGATAAGATCAGCCACCCTTGATTTTTTAAAGGACCTTGTTAAAAATAATAACCGTGAATGGTTCCAGGAGCATAAGCCCCGTTTTGAAGAGGCGAAGGAGAACGTCACAGCTTTCGCGGGAGAGCTCATCAAGGAATTAAAAAAGATAGACCCTACCATCAATGCCGATATTGACCCCAAGAAATGCGTAATGCGCATTTACCGCGATATCCGCTTTAGCCTGAATAAAACACCCTACAAAAACAACTTCGGGATAAGTAAGCTACCCTCTGGCGGAAAATCGGACGAGATTGGTTATTATGTACAGATACAACCGGGTAACAGCTTTGCCGGTGGCGGATACTGGATGCCACAAGCTGAACACCTGAAAGCCATCCGCCAGGAAATTGATTATAATGCCGATGATCTGAAAAAGATAATTGATGCGCCTCATTTTAAAAAACTGTTCGGCGAGTTCCGCAGCCAGGAACAGTTGAAAAGTATGCCCCGGGGTTATGATCCGGAAGGAGATAATATTGATCTGATCAAACTAAAAAGCTTTGCCGCCATACATCAATTTACCGATGCCGAGATGATGAAAGCCGACTCGCCCAAACTTGTGGCCGAAGTGCTAAGTAATATTTATCCGCTCACAGTTTTTTTAAATAACGCAATTACCTAAATTAGTGCCCAAACCCCTATCATACGATATGAAATTAAAACATATTTTAGGCCTGTTAGCCATTTGTGTGGCCATGCATTCGTGCCAGGTAATGTCTACCAAAAAATATAAAGCGTTACTGGCTACCCAGGATTCATTGAGCACCCGCACAGTTACACTGGAGGGCATCGTTTCGGCCTTAAAAGCAGATACAGCCCGCCTGCACCGCCAAATTGCCGAACTGCAATCAAGCCAGTCTAACCTGAACGACAGGTACAATACGCTGAACGATAAATACAATGCCCTAAACAGCAATTACTCGGCAACAACATCAAAGGTAAGCCAGCTATCAACAGATCTGCAAAAGCGTGAGGCCCGTTTAAAAGAGGTTGAAGGTATTTTGCGCAAACGTGATGAAGCTACCAATGCGTTGAAAGAAAAACTGCAAAAAGCTTTATTAGGATTCAAAGAAAGCGGTTTAACTGTAGATATCCGTAACGGAAAGGTTTATGTTTCGTTAACCGATAAATTACTGTTCCCATCCGGAAGTATCATTATTGATGAAAAAGGGAAAGCCGCCCTAAAACAATTGGCCGCCGTACTTAATAAAGAAGCAGATATTAACGTTGCCGTTGAAGGCCATACCGATGATAAAAAGATCATCAACCTGGGCCAGATCAAAGATAACTGGGATTTGAGTGTATTACGTGCCACATCGGTAACCCGCTACCTAACCGAAGTTGAAAAGATAGACCCTGTACGCTTAACCGCCACAGGTAAAGGCCAGTTCCAACCCATTGACGCCGCCGCTACAACAGAAGCCCGCGCCCGAAACAGAAGAATTGAAATTGTGCTCTCGCCTAAATTGGATGAATTGTACAATCTGATAACTAAGTAGAAAAAAGAAAGCCGCTAAAATTAGCGGCTTTCTTTTTTTATAAATCTTCTGCTCCTGCCTGGTCTGCTATAGATTTATCGCACGGGTAGAACCTTTCAGAAGATTTCTCCCTACGGTTCGAAATGACATGGTGGGATAATTAATTCTTAAAACGGACTAACAAAATCCTTAAAATCCGGCAATACCTCATCTTTTGGTGATAGCTTAATGTCATCTCCAAAATCTACACCCCAATCAATACCCAAAGCTTCGTCAGTGATCTTAGCGCCTATTTCTGATACCTTATCGTAAAAATTGGTGATCTTGTAAGTAAAAACAGTATCGTCTTCCAAAGTATAGAACCCATGCAAAAAGCCTTCAGGAATCCAGAATTGAAGTTTGTTTTCGGCACTCAACTTAATTTTAAAATGCTGGCCATAGGTAGGTGAGCCTTTGCGGATATCAATAGCTACATCAATTACAGAGCCTTGTGTTACTCTAACCAATTTACCCTGCCCAAATGGTGGCGCCTGAGCGTGTAAGCCACGCAAAGTACCTTTTGAGGAGCTCGATTCATTATCCTGTACAAAATCTACCGTAATGCCGGCGGGCACATATTTTTGTTTGTTATAGCTCTCGTAAAAATAACCACGGTCATCCGGAAATACGCGTGGTTCAATAATTAATAGGCCTTCTATAGGTGTTGTAGTTACGTTCATATTTAGTCTATGTGTTGCATAATGCTTTCAAAAACAACCAGCTTGTTTTCAAAGGTTTTCATGTGTTTGTGTTTCAAGGTGCTGGCTACAGTTTGCTCGTAAGCTTCATAATGGTTCAGGCTATCGGCATTGTATTGAATGCAATAAGTAAAACCCTCGTTAGGCGAACTCAAAACATGCAGTATACGAAACCCTGTAAAATGCCCTGTAGCCATTATAGCAGGGATATGCTCGGCCTTAACCCAATCCAGCCATTCGGTATGTACTTCTGGGTCAAGTATTATCGTTTCATTTAAAATGATCATATCACAAAAGTAATAATTTTTAAGAGCCCGGAACCACATCCCCGCGTAATAACCTAAACCTTTTGCGGGCTTCGGTAAGCCAGGGGCTACCGGGGTAATCGGTAATTATTTGCTGATAGTAAGCCTGAGCCTTTACTTTATCGGCTAATTGGTTTTCGTAAATATCGCCCAGCATATAAACCGCGTCATCGGCCCACAGGTCGGCCTTGTTATCGGCTATGGTTTTCAAATTAATAATGGCTTTGGGGTAGTCGTTTTTTTGTATCAGGATACGAGCCTTGGCCATCAAAATATCGTTACTCAAATTATTACCCGGGAAGGCCTTATCAATACTATCTAAAGTAATCACCGCCTTATCGGGATCTTCCTTAAAGATCAGCAGATCGGCACGGGCATACATTTTAAGCGCGTTACCGGTACTATCAAAAGCGGTATGGTCGCTTATCATTAACGATAGGTTCAAAGCATCGTTAGCAATTAATTGCGATGTTGCAGCCTTCAAAATATCCAGTTGCCCTTTGGCCCAGTTAAAATCACCGATGTAATAAGCCAGCTTGGCGTTTCGGTATTGAGATTCCTGCGCTATCGGCGTTCCGGGTGAACTTTTCTCAACCTGGCTATACATCAATGTAGCGTCCCAGGGTTTGTTGTTGAGCAAGTAAATATCACCCAGGTCAAGCTTGCAATCATCTAACAAACGCTGGCGCATATTGGGGAAGCTTATCGCTTCTTCCAAAAGCTTCTGGGCATCATTCAATTTGTGCAGTTTAAAAGCCTGCAAACGGGCCAGCTTCTGCATGGCAAAAGCTGTAGTGGCATTGCGGCCTAATTCCACTAACAACTCTTGATATCCTGTTTCTAAACCTAACAGATCGGCCTGCGTATATTTCCCGGTAGTTACTTTGAGGTTTTTGGCGTTTAGCAAATCCATTTTAGCTCTAAAATAGTATTCGCCCTCTTTGCCCTTACTAATAACGTAGTCGTAAGCGCGTATAGCTTCATCGTAGGCCTGGTTGTTGATCAGGGTTTGGCCAAGTTCAATTAAAGAGCTTCCGCCATCGTTTAACCTCCGGCTCAAAGCTATGGCCTGAATAAGCGCCTGGTCAAATTGTTTTTGCTGTAAGTATTGCCAGGTAAGCAGATCAGCAAATACGGTTTGCTGCGGGTATTGCTGGATGGCTTTCAGCAAAGCAGCTTTAAACATGTTATAATCATCATTGCCATCAAACATCGCGGCAAGCATATTTTTAGCCGGACTCGCATACTCCGGGTGGTGTTGCAGCATGTTGATATATTCGTTAACCAAATTCACTTTATCGTGCTTATAGCGGTATAAGCTGGTTAATTCATTACTGTACAATTCGTCGTTATGTAGTATTTTGCGGCCCTGCATAAAGGCTTTAATAGCAAAATCAATAGCTTCGGCCTGGTAAAAGCTCATGGCAATTTCGTTCACCGCGGTTTGCTCGGCAGGCATGTTTTTGATTATCTCGTTGTAAACGCCATCGGCTTTATCCTGGGCCCCCTTTTCGTGATAAACAGTACCAAGTGCTACGGTATACTGATATTCCTGCGGATGCTTACGGATCATTTTTTTAACCACACTTTCGGCCTCGTCAAACTTTTTAAGACCTATCAGGCTTTTAAAGTAAAACTGGAAATAGCCTTCGTTGCTTTGCTTGTAAAGCTTGAGGTAAATGTCGTTAGCTTTTTGTAATTCGCCGCTACGGTTAAATTGCATGGCTAATTGCAGGTCTTCTATTTGTGCAAATGTCTTGAAGCCAAAAAATAAAAACACCAGGCAAAAACCGACCTTTTTGATCAGCTTATTTGCTTTACGCGGATTTATATTGAGCGAAATATTCAGCATATAACAGGCATAAAAACAGGTGAATACTTCATAGTAATCAAAAATAAAATATTAAAACGATTTTTTGTCTTAGGCTGGTATTTAACGTAATATTAAATTTGTAAAAGCAGTAAAAATGTAGTGACAGTTAGGTGTAGTCAATTACATTTTATAATTTAACATAATCTATCTAACTGGAGGGGGCTGACCGTACTAAATGTTGAAGCGTTTTAAACAAATTTTTTTAATAACGGTAATTATCGGCGTATGCTCGTGCAGCAATAAACGTGCGCAGCTTATCCCGATAGGCGATTTTTTCAATTCGCCCGAAAAAGGTAATTTTCATATTTCGCCCGATGGTAAGTACCTGTCGTATTTAAAACGGTACCAGGGTAAGCAAAATATATTTATACAATCGCTGGTTGATGGCAAAGAGCAAATGGCAAGCTCGTTTGCCGATTATGATGTGCGCGATAACTTTTGGACCTATAATAACCAGATCATCGTAACCAAAAACATGTTCGACAGCCAGTTTGATATGTATGCCATTGATATGGCAACGATGCAGACACGCAATTTGCTTTCTATCCCACAAAAAATAGCTTTCAGGGTACTTAACCGCAACCGCGTTAATCCGGATGTGATCACCTTTGCTATGAATAAGCGCGATACCGTAGTGAGCGATGTTTACCGCATGAACATTAAAACCGGGGAGCTTAAAATGTACATCCAAAACCCCGGCAACATTACCGATTGGTATACCGATGTTGATGGCAGGATAAGATTAGCCAAAGCATCCGACGGGGTGAATGAAACCATCCTTTTCAGAAATAATGATGAGGCTAAATTTAAGCCCATTATTGTGAATAATTTTAAAAACATGGTGAGGCCGATAGCTTTTACCGGGGTTAAAAATTATTTCTACGCGTTATCCAACGTAAACCGTGATAAGATAGCCCTGGTTGAGATCAATGCCGAAAATGGAAGGGAAGAACGGGTTGTTTACAGTAATAACAATGCCGATATTGAAGAGGTATCATACTCAAAAAATAAACACCGGCTTGATGTTATATTGTGTCAGGAAGCCAAGCCTCAAAAACATTTTTTAAATCCCGACCTAAAATCTGTATATGATAACCTGGCGCAGCAACTGCCCGGCAGCGAAATTAACGTTACCGATAAAGACAGTTCGGAAACGCATTTCCTGATCAATACTTATAATGACCGTGATGCGGGGTCAAGCTACCTGTATTCGTCAATAGATAAAAAACTGACCAGGTTATCCAACCAAACTGCATCAATAAGCCCATCGCAATTATGCGCAATGAAACCCGTATCATTCAAAGCCAGTGACGGTATGTTGATCAATGGCTACCTTACCTTGCCATTAAACAGAGCTGCAGAAAACTTACCCATAGTTGTTATACCGCATGATGACCCCTGGCGCCGGGATAGCTGGGGATATAATGCGGGAGTGCAGTTTTTAGCGAACCGTGGCTATGGTGTGTTCCAGGTAAACTATCGTGGTTCAACCGGGTATGGTAAGGCTTTTTATAGCGCAGGTTTTAAACAGGAAGGTGGTAAAATGCAACAGGATATTACCGATGGTGTTAAATGGTTAATTAGTCAAAAAATAGCTAATCCCAAACAAATAGCCATTTATGGTTCGCGCTTTGGCGGTTTTTCGGCACTGTTTGGCACCTCTTTTCATCCTGAGTTATATAAATGCGTGGCCGTACAAAGTCCGCTGATCAATTTATTCACCTTCTCCAAAGAGATCCCCGCTTTTTTGAAACCATATCAAAGTATGATATACGAAAAAATGGGTAACCCCGAAACGGATGCCGATATGTTTAGGGCCATATCGCCAATATTTAATACCGATAAAATTAAAGTACCGTTATTGATCTATCAGGACGCGAAAGACAGGCGCGTAAATATGGTTGAGCTAAACCAATATGTTAGGGAGTTGAAACGGAAAAAGGTTAGCGTTGATTATGTTTTGGTAAATAGTAACGGAAAAGATAAAACCAAACGCGACCGCAGCCAACGTGAGCGTAACAGGCTGCAATTATATACCGAACTGGAGAAATTTTTAGATATTAACCTGCTCGGTAAAAAATAAGGCTACCCGCCTAAATGACTAAAAACGAAAGTATATACCGCAAAAACTTTTCGCTGATCGTGGCATTCATTGTGCTGATATCGGCTATTTTGGTGGCGGCTTTGCTTATTGCTTACGGCCTTACCCGTAAGTATGTTGAGAACGAGTTTTACTCCAACAAAATTGAGGTGCTTGAAAAAACCATGCAGCCTTATAATGACCTTACCCTAAATAAAATCCCCGAAATTACTGCTTATCAGGGTTATTTGACCCAGGCATCAGCAGCTAAATATGCCGATTCGGTTTTTAGCGATTACCCCTTTGTAAAGAGTATTGATTTTTACCATTTTGATATCAGCAGCCACCGGGAGCGCGCTACTTTAGATAATGGTAATTTAAGTATATCGGTACGTAACGTTTTCAATTTTACACCTGTTGAGGGTAAAAAGGCTAAGAGTGTTAAGATAAATGCCGAGAAAAATATTGACGATTTTAAATCGATGGCGTTTAAATTGAGCAGCTTTATTAAAACCGCCGATACCGCCCGGGCTCCCACCAGCGATGAGCTTTTTAAAACCTTTTATGATATTAAGCCCAACAAAATAAGTTATATCAATAACCCGCGGCGCGAAGAGATCAAAATATATAAAGACCTGCTGGCTAATGAGCGCTCTGCTTCGGTGTACCAGCAGGATATGATGACCTTCCACTTGAGTCCGTTTGGGTTGGATATCAAGAATACCCATCCCGAATTATATGAGCATATCAGTATCAAACAGGTAGTTTACGATCCGCTGGATAACAGCGATACCGAAATGTTTACCGAAATAGCTTTGCCGGGCGCTTTCTCTGATTATAAGCTGTATTTTCAATCGAATAACGGTTTTATTACCAAAGAAACAGTGCGCCGGTTTTTGCCTGTTACAGGTTTGGTTTTAGCGGTATATCTATTTATTGTACTTATAGGCTGGCTCATTTACCGCAATCTTAATGTTAATCACAAGCTGTTTAAGTTGCAGTACGATTTTATCAACAATTTTACCCATGAGTTTAAAACCCCGGTGAGTGTAATTAAAATAGCCGGCTCAAACCTGCGCAGCGATAGTGAGCTAACCACACGGCAACGGATGCACTATGGTAAAATTTTGGATGAGGAAGCTGATAAGTTAAACGATTTGATGAATAAGCTGTTATCATTCACCCAGCTCGAAAATAAATCGATACATTTAAAAACGGAGACGATAGATCTGAAGGCATTTGTTGAGAAGTATATCGATACTTTTACAATTAAATACCCGCTTTTTAAATTGACTTATGAGATTAAGAACGTCAAAAGCTTTGACACCGATCCGGTTTTGATGGGGAGTATATTTCAAAACATGATTGATAATGCTTACAAGTATTCTCCGCCCGAGCGTAAAGAGTTGCATATTGTTGTTGAGCGCATAAAAAAAGAATTGGTGTTAAGGTTTAGGGATAAAGGTATCGGCATCCCGCAAAAGGAGATAAAGAATATATTTAAAAAATTTTATAGGATAGAAAGCCTGTACAATCAGAATGGGAGCGTGGGTTTGGGTTTGGCTTTCTGTAAGGAACTTGTTAATTTTATGAACGGCGATATAACCGTGAGCAGTAAGGTTAACGAAGGTTCGGAATTTAAGATTACACTGCCATATTAAATTAAACAATTATATGAACAAGGAAATAAAAATTGCCTTAGTTGAAGACGACGAAAATTTAAGGTTTTTAGTTGCCGAGCGCTTAGAACTTGAAGGCTATAAAGTTTTAGAAGCCGCCGATGGCGATGCTGCCGAAAAAATGATACTGGCCGAAACACCCGATATTGTTTTGCTGGATTGGATGCTACCCGGTAAACAGGGATCTGAAGTATGTACCGCCATACGCGATAAGGGTTTTGATAAGCTGGTGATTATGATGACCGCTAAGGCCCAGGATGTTGACAAAATAGAAGCCTACCAGTTTGGCGTATCCGATTATATAACCAAGCCTTTTAATATGGATGTTTTGGTAGCCATGATTGATAACAAGATCAAGTTTACGCTGAACAGCGATAAAACGGAATCGCATAAGTTTGCCAATATGGAGCACCAGCCTAATACGCATACGCTGTTGAGGGATGGTAAAAAGATAGAGTTAACAATATTGGAGAACCGCATTCTGCTATACTTTCTGAAAAACAAAAACAAGGTAATTAACCGCGAAGAGTTAATGATGGAAGTGTGGGGCTACAACGCCGATGTAAATACCCGCACCCTGGATATGCACATTGTTAGGTTGCGTAAAAAGATAGAGAACAATCCTGATTCGCCGCAGTACCTGCAAACTGTGAGGGGTATTGGTTATAAGTTTGTACACGATTGATATTGGAGTAAGGAACAAAGAATAAGGATTTATATAATATTATGGCGCGAGCGTCTCGCTCGTGACTTGCTATTTCAAGGCATCTTGCCTAAGGCCAGAGGCCTGGTTATAGTGAGCACGAGGCTGGAGCCTCGCGCTATCGGTTTTAAGGCTTTTGATACCTCGTCGATATAATAAACTCCCCATAAAAGCTTTTTATAGATAGAACCTTGTACCCATGCTTATAAAACTGGTGATCTATTTTAGGCAGGCTCATAGTTTCTATGCCACACAAAATCCGGAAGAAAAAATACATGCTTTTGAGCAATAGGGTTTGCCATAGTTTACCTGTCAGCTGGAAATCGGTGCAGAGCCATAAGCCTTTTGGTTTAAGCTGCTGGTGCATGTGCGCGAATGCTTTTTCGAGCGTGTCTTCGGTGAAGCTATCTAACAGGAATGGGGTAATTACCACATCATATGCCGTTTCGGGACTTGTATTTTCAATAGCATCGTTTATAAAAGTTACTTTATTGATGCCTGTGTTTCTTTTTTTGGCAAGGGCCGTCATGCGAGATGATATTTCTACGTAAGTGATATCCAAACCCGAATAATGGATGTTTGAAAGTTCTTCCAATATCCAACCCGTTCCGCCGCCAACTATGAGTACTGATGCGTTTGGCGGAACCTGTTTTAGTAGATGGCTTTGCGCCTTAATTAATGCTTTACCAAATACCATCCGCGAAAGCTGGTCGTAAAAAGCGGCGGAATTATCATAGTTGGATGGCATGTCAAATAAAAGTAAAGGCCATTAAAAGTACGTATTGCAATATGAGCACACCATCCATGTAGAAAAAATAATAGTACTCATTCTTTTCCCACTTGGATTTGAAAATGAGCCAGCCCATTAATAGGGTAGTGAGGCCTAAAGCCAAAAAATCAAGATCGAATCCGTTCTTGAATAAGAATAGCAGGATTAAATGCACTATCAGTAATACCTGGCAAAACAGGTAAGCGCCTTTCTCGCCAAACATAACCGGGATGGTTTTTAAGCCCCCCTGGCTATCGTGAAACAGATCGCGGATATCAAAGGGTATAGTAAGGGCCACAATAAATAAAAACCGTTTAGTGATGAGTAAAGCAATGTCGGAATTTGATACCACAATGTGGTGGGTTCTTTCGGCTTCAAATATGGGTAGCATTACGCAGCTCATGGTCCATACCAGGGCTATCAATATGGATTTTATGCCGGGAATATTTCGCAGGCCATACCTTTGCCCGTTTTTTGAGAATATAGGTAGCGAGTAACCTACCGATAAAACACCAAGCCCCACAAGCAAAACTTCGGATTTAAACGTGAGTAGCAGGTACATAAACAGCAATACCATTGCGGAGATGAGTGTAAGGGTGGTCATTAACCGGGGATGGGCAAAAAACCAGCGTTTAGGTAATAACGGTGATTTATCCGGATTAGCAGGTTTGGTTAAAAACAGGCAGATATTGTAAATGAAAAGCGTTGACGAAAATAGCAGGGCCAGCAAAGGGTAATATGGGGCGCAGCCAATCAGCTTAAACGTTACCAATGCCTGCGCTACGGTGCAAAGCGCCATAAACAGGTTGCTAAATAGGATCAGGTCAAGAAACTGGTAATAGAACTTTCTCATTTACGGCAAGAAGATTCATCCTGCTTTACCCTCGCGTTATTCAATTATGATAGCTTGCTTTTTAAAGCAGGATCGGCAGATGCTTTGAGTGTAAATATCGTTATTTCGGGCAATATTCCAACCCGGCCCGGATAGCCTAAAAAGCCGTAGCCAGTATTTACATAAAGCTGTTGGTTGCCTTCGCGGTAAAAGCCCGACCATTCTTTATAAACATATTGTATTGGACTCCACTGGAAATTTGCTGTTTTAACACCAAATTGCATTCCATGTGTATGGCCCGAGAACATCATATCAACCTGTTTGTAATTAAGTACCTGGGCGCGCCAATGTGATGGATCGTGCGAAAGCAAAAGCTTAACGGGCAGATCGTCAGTGTTTTCTAAAGCCAGGTCAACCCGGCCATATTTAGGGAAACGGCTCATGCTGCCCCAGTTTTCTACACCTAAAATACCGATCTCTTCGCCATCAACTTTTAAACGGCGGTTGCTGTTGAGGATCAAATCCCAGCCCATGTTTTTATGAGTGGCTTTTAAATCGTCCAGGTTTTTCTTTTTAGCTTCGGGGCTCGGCCATATATGATAATCGCCATAATCGTGATTACCCAATGATGAGTATACACCCAAAGGAGCTTTCACTTTGGAGAAGATATCCTGGTATTCGCGCATCTCGTCGCTCTTGTTGTTCACCAAATCGCCGGTAAAGAAAATGAAATCGGCTTTCTCACGCATTAACATTTCAACACCACCTAATACCGCTTTCTTATTGTAAAAACTACCGGAGTGAATATCTGATAACTGCCCCAATTTAATACCATCAAACTTTTTGGGCAGGTTAGGTAAATATAGAGTCCGGCGCTGGATCTGGTAATCATAAGCGCCCGAAATGATACCGAAGGTTAGTGATGCCAGTGGTAAAGCGCCTGCCACCAAACCGGCTTTCATTAAAAACGCTGAACGCGGAATAGCATCCGGGGCGGGCTGGCTTGCCGGAAATTCTGGCTCTGGCTTGTTATTTTTGCGTGCCCGATATAGAAAGTAACGGCGTACATCGTCAACCACAATAAACGGCAAAAACAATACTTTAGCTATCCAGACAATGAAAAAGATCATTAAGATGGCTCCCTTTACACCAATAGTCAGCTTGAAAAAGATAGCGCAATATAGCCCGGTAAGTAAAAAGAAGGAGAATATCCAATAAGCTACAGTGAAACTGGCGCTGCGGGTAATTTTCCATTTTTTAGAGATACCCCTGATACCCGAAATAATATACATATCGGCAAGAATAAGCCCTACCGATAGGGCCAACATAACTATAAGCTGTGAATCCATTAAAGCAAAGTTATTAATTAATAGCGATCATCCTCTTCATCTTCATCCTCGGGCTGTAAATTGAACAGGCTGTTAAACATATCCGAGAAAGCGAAACCATTATCCAAAAAGCCTTTGTTCAATTGAGAAAACTCGGCTAAGCCATGCAGAATGAACTCCATTAATAATAGCTGCTGGTTTTCGGTTAGTTTGGGATGGAACTGTTTTACGATATCCTTTAAGCCATCTATCGAGTTCAGTAGTTTTTTGTATTCCTGCAAAGGTAAACCATCAATAAGTGCCAATGTGTTGCCATTGCCAAACCAATTGATCACCTCGCTGTACGGGTTTTTAGCCTTTGATTTTTTAGCCTTTTCGGGATCGGGGAAGTATTGGAGTAGCAAAGTTTTGATGGCCTTGCCAACCAAAATATTGGCAACCTTGGCCGGGCCTTCCAGCTCGCCTTCGTAAACCAGCTCTATTTTTCCGGTGATGGCCGGGATAACGCCTAAAAAATCGCTGATGCGGACGAAGGTTGATTTCTCTTTGTTGATGATCATCCTACGCTCGGCATTGCTGATCAGGTTTTCGTATGCCGAAATGGTTAAACGGGCAGATACACCTGATTTTTTATCGATGTACTCCGAGTTACGGGCTTCGAACGCGATCTGCTCTATCAGGTTTTTAACCAAGCCATCAGCTTCTATAGTTGCTTTTTGCTGAGGCGATATGGAAGCTTCCTGCTGAGTTATTTTGCGCGAGATTTCGACACTGCGCGGGTAGTGGGTTAATATCTGGCTTTCGATACGGTCTTTTAATGGTGTAACAATAGAGCCACGGTTGGTATAATCTTCCGGATTAGCGGTGAATACAAACTGGATATCCAATGGCAGGCGCAATTTAAAGCCACGGATCTGAATATCCTTTTCCTGCAAAATGTTGAACAAAGATACCTGAATACGGGCCTGCAAATCGGGCAATTCGTTAATTACGAATATGCCCCTATGCGCACGCGGGATTAAACCGAAGTGCAATACACGCTCATCCGAATAGGTTAGTTTTAAAGTAGCCGCTTTAATCGGGTCAACATCACCGATCAGATCGGCAACGGTAACATCTGGTGTAGCCAGCTTTTCGGTGTACCTGTCTGAACGGTGCAACCAGGCAATCGGGGTAGCGTCACCTTTAGCGCTAACCTCGTTATGACCGAACCATGATATAGGGTTTAATGGGTCGTCGTAAAGTTCAGAACCTTCAATATAAGGCACGTACTCATCCAATAAATTGATGAGCAAACGTGCGATACGGGTTTTGGCCTGTCCGCGTAAGCCTAGTAATAAAATGTTATGGCGGGATAAGATAGCGGTTTGCAGATCGGGAATAACCGTATCCTCGTAACCAATAATGCCTTCAAAACCACCTTCCTGCTTTTGCAGTTGGGTGATCAGATTCTCGCGCAGTTCTTCTTTTACTGAACGGCTGATGTAACCGCTCTTTTTTAATTCGCCTAATGTTTTTATGGTTGGTATGCTCATGTTTGTGTTTAGTAGTACAATTTGTCATTGCGAGGAACGAAGCAATCGCACGGAAACTGGTTCGCTCTGTATGTTTGCTCTGCTTCCGTGCGATTGCCACGCTATCGCTCGCAATGACAACAGGTTATTATCTTACAGTTCTTCTTCTGTTCTTAATATAATCTTCAAAAATGTATTCGCCCAGGCCGTTAAGTGAGCTGTAAAATGCCTTGCCGCCGTTGGTTTCGGTAAAGTCGCGTACAAACTGTTGCAGGTATGGGTCTTTAGCTATCATAAAGGTAGTGATGGGTATTTTAAGGCGCTTGCATTGGGCGGCCATATTCAGGGTTTTGTTCACTACTTTACGGTCGAGCCCGATGCTGTTTTTGTAATATTTGGTGCCCTCTTTTAAGCAGGTTGGCTTACCATCGGTAATCATAAATATTTGCTTGTTGTGTGTTTTACGGCGGCGTAAAATATCGGTAGCCAGCTCTAAACCGGCGTAAGTATTGGTGTGATACGGGCCTACCTGTAGGTAGGGCAAATCTTTTAAACTTATGGGCCAGGCATCGTTACCAAACACCACAATATCCAAAGTATCCTTAGGATATTTGGTGCGGATGAGTTCGGCTAAAGCCATGGCTACTTTTTTGGCGGGGGTTATCCGGTCTTCGCCATAAAGTATCATGGAGTGCGATATATCGATCATCAGCACGGTAGAAGTCAGGGTTTTGAAATCCATTTCTTCTACTTCCAGATCACGTTCGGTGAGGTGAAAATCATCTATCCCATGATTGATCTGCGCGTTGTGTACAGATTGCGTCATGTCTATCTGGTCCAAACTATCACCAAACTGAAACTCGCGGCGCTCCGAGTTTTTCTCGTCGCCCTGGCCTGATTGTGGTGTACGGTGATTGCCTTTGCCCGATTTTTTTAGCTTACCGAAGATCTCTTCCAATGCCGACTGGCGAATGCTTTGCTCTGCCTTGGCGGTGATGTTGATCTCGCCGGTTTCGCCATCTTCTTTCAGGTAACCTTTGTTTTTCAAGTCGTCAATAAAATCGCCCATGCCATACTCGTCATTGGTCATTTTATATTTCTTATCCAGCTCATTCATCCACTGCAAAGCCTCGCCGGCATCACCGGCGGTGTAGTTGAGCAATTCCATAAACAGTTTCAACAGATCGTCGAAACCGCCTTTTGTTATTTGCTGAGGAATGTACTTTGAAAACCCGAAACCACGCATATTATCCTTTCAAAAATTAATTAACGTTAAGGTACGGCATATAGTTTGATACCGTAAGGTTTTGTTGGGATTATGACGGTATTTTGATTTCGGAATTGGGTGTGCGATTTCGAAATATAAAATTTGAAGCGATGTCTTAATTATCGTTTCTTGTAATGGCCTCTTAATCCGTGTATGGTAATCCGCTCTTTGCTTACCTCATAAACCAAGCGATTCCCGCTGTCTATCCGTCGGGACCACATACCTGAAAGATTGTGCTTTAACGGTTCGGGTTTACCAATACCTTTGAATGGGTGTTGGCGTATTGACAATATAAGTTGGGAAATTCTTTCTTTGATTTTTGGATTGTTGTGGTCTTTCCAATAGTTTAAATCTACTTTAGCATCATCGGTAAAGGCTACTTCCATAAATCCTCAACTGATATAACAGTTACTTTGCCTTCTGTTGCTTGTTGTTTGCTTTTTAGGATCTTAGCTACAAATTCGGGGTCGTAATCATCTTTGGCTTCTACCTGTATACCCAAACGCTGAGCCAGATCATACAATAGCGTAAAATCCTTTGGGTCTACATTTTTCAACAACAGTTCCATATATCAAATTTAGGGTTTTTTAAAAAGATATCAAAGTCGAGTTTTATTTCCGGGTTTTAAATTTTACCCGGTAAGTTTTTAAAGGGTATCCGTCAGCCGATCTGAAACCGTCATTCACCACAAATTCATATTCTGTATCGGGTTTCAAAGTTACCTGGTAAGCAATAGATCTTTTATCGGCGGCGAAGCCAAGGTGACCTGTAATTGGAAAATGATCTTTACCTGATGGCCCGTAATCAATAGATGTATTTCGCGCCATCTCGGCAGAAAATTCAAGACGGATTTCTTTTACTGAGGCATTTACCAAGGTATCGCCATTTGTAAACGGGATCAGTTTAACAACGGATGGCCGTTTGGCATTGTAGGCCTTTATTAAGGCGGGTTTATCCAAACGCTCTTTAAAATATTTTGATCTGGCTAAAAATGCCTCAACTGCTACACTATCGGTGTAATCCAACAGGATCATTTGCTTTACCGCCAACTTTTTGTTGGGGCTATTTTGATAGTACGATTTGCAGATGGCATAACCCATGTAATAACCCAGATCGGGAACCCAATTGCCGCCGCTTCCGCTATTGTACAGCCAGTTGTTCCATGATGGCATGTACATTTCTACCTTAAACTTTTCCCTGATTTCTGCTTCATGCTGCGGGCCAAAATCCATGTAGGGAAGGGGCATGGTTTTACCGGTTACCAGTTGGGTTACAAAATCGCAGGTACCCTCGTAAATGGATTGCGATAACAGGTTATAACCGTAATGGCCTTCCTGGGTATGCACATATTCATGTATGTTTAAGGCAACAATATTTTTAATAGGATCGGTAATGAAATAGGTGTTTAAAAACTTGCGCGTGTTGCCTGTAAATTCCGATATATCGGTTTCTGCATTACCGGTAGCCAACTCTGATCCTATTAAAACACGACCGTCCTGCGTTGTTCCGCCCGAGCGTAAAGCGCCTATGGTAAAGTAGATATTTGCAGGTTTTAATTCGGGATACAGGGTTTTTAACTTGGCGATCTGCGGCTCAAACTCCGCGTCAAGATTCTTTACTTTTTGAGTATTGGGGCGAATGGAGTTCCAGAATTTGGGGTGCTGACGAATGCTGCTCACCCACGATTCTGCCGTATAATCTTTAGCAGCCATAAAGGCTTTTAAACCGGATGTGCCTTTATCAATGTACAGATTGAGGATGTACCTGATCTGTTTTACGCTATCGTTTGTGGTGCGGATGCTGTCATAAGCATTCCAAAAGTTATCAATATCGGTTGTGATAACCGTTTGTTGCTTTGGCTGGCCGAATGATAAAGAAGCAAATACTACTGCAAGCAGGGAGAATACAATTGTTTTATACATAATAGCCGGATTGTATACGCTAAAATAGGGTATCCGTGTTAACTATTTATACAGTACCATGCATTTATCGCAATAAAAGGTACGGCGGCGGCTTTTACCTGTATCTGCTATTTGGAAGGGCACGTTGTCGCGCGGACAGGTTGCTTTTTTGTACGCCAGCCAATGCTTTTTAAGTGTGCCCGCTTTTTTTTGCTCCAGAAACTCGAAGGTGTATTTAACGGCTTCGTGCACCATTTCCTTTAGTTTTTTGGCGGGGATTTGGCCAACCTCGCTAAGCGGGTGGATGCGGGTACGGAAAAGCACTTCGTTTTTAATAATATTCCCCACGCCCGAAAATATTTGCTGGTTCATCAGCGCATCGGAAGCCAACATTTGGGGCTCCGCAAGCATCTTTGCAAGAGCTTTTGGGCTACTCCATTTGGGGTTCATCACATCGGCTGTAAAATCGTATAGCTTATCTAATGGCTCTTCTATCAGCTGTAAAGTACAGGCATAAAAGTTGAGTTCGCTATCGTCAAATTGTAAATGCAAACGTGCAGGCTTGGCCGTATGCTCATTTATGCGATATGAGCCGAATAAACCGAAATGAATGCGGATACTAAATTTTTTAAAGCAGATGAAAAAGCTTTTACCCCAGGTTTTAAAGTCGGTTACCTTTTGATTCTTTAAGATAGCTATATCCAGTTTATTATTGTTGTTGCTGGCTTTTTCTACAGTTTGGCCTTTGAACGGATGGACAAGTTCTTTGAGAATAACAATGGATGGACCTTCGGGCATGGATTTGTTTTTTGAGATTAACTCAAAAAGTTGAGGATATGTTTTGATGTTGCTTAATGTTAATGACAACACCAACTTAGGCGAGTGAATATTCTAAAGATTAATTATTTTTTCGGCTATTTTTAAGCAATTATCTAATCCTCCATTCATTCCCATGCGCTCTGTTTCAATATTTAACAGGTATGCTGCAATTTCTTCTTTACCTGTACCGGCCTTTTTTAAATTGTAAGCCCCTGGTACGTAAGATTGATATTCATCTCGAGGGAAATCATCATTAATACCTATTGGGTCCCAATCATACCAAAGGATAGCATCGATTTTTTTATACAGCAAAAAATCTTTTGCAGCTATAAGGCTCTCCTTGAACTTTTTATTCTTTTTAAAGAGTAAGATAGTTGATGTTAATTGTTCTTTAAGCCGTTCATCTTTAAAGTATTCCGCTGCTTGCATCGCTAATTTGGGAATCCAATATCCTCTATCGGCATCAAATGGAGCGGGTTCATTAGACGCATTGTAAGTAATCTTCGCAGCTGTTTCGGCCAGCAACAAATAGGCCTCAGGTTTAAAGCTTGGATGTGCTAATAAAAAAAGTCTTATTTGAGTGAATTGGTTATGAGCTTCTTTCCATCTGTTTTTGTTGGAAATAATCGGGTATAAATCGCTTATTTCTAGAGGAATATTAGGGATATAATCATCAAAGCAAGATAATATAACCCCGCCCAATCTGGTATTAGATTATTGGGTACATCGTGAAAAATCTTTTTACCAATTTCAATATCTGTTGCTAAATCTTTCATATTTAGAATTTAGCACCTTTAATATGCGCCAAATGGTGATTGCCATGCCAGGCATACAAGCCCAATAACTTACGTAATGGGATTGTTTCGCCGCTTGCCGGATGGACAAAGGTGCGGTCCCATTGGTCATCGTTCAGGCTTTCCAGTATGGCTACAAAGCGCAAGTGCAAACCCTCGAGCATACGCAGGCTTGGCTCTACCGGGAGTTTGTAATCGGGGAGTAGCGCCCAGTCGGCTTCTTCATAAGGTTTAATGGTGGGGTTATCTTCGGTTAGCGTCCATTTGAGGCGGATGAAGGCGTTGATATGACTATCGGCAATGTGATGAACTACCTGGCGGATGGTCCAGCCGCCGGGGCGGTAGGGTGTGTCCAGTTGTGCTTCGGTTAGGGGCATTACAGCATTGCGTACTTTGCCCGGAAGGGAGCGGATATCATCTATCCAGGCTAACATTTGCTGTTCGGTGTATGATGTTGGTGGGGTGAATTTACCTATGGGGTATTTTAGTGGATCAAGTTCGGTCATGGTGAATCAGATTAAAAATTCAAACTTGGGTGTTTTTTGTGGAAGTCTGTGGCATCCTGATAAATTTTGGCGGCTTCTAAGGTTTTGCCTTCGCCAAAAAGCTGACCGTTAAAGGTGATGCTGGTTGGTTGTCCGTTTTTAAAACCGTTGGGCACTACTACGCAGGGGTTACCGGTTAGGTTGGTTAAACGCAAATTTGAGCTGAAGGATGGAGCTACATAAAGATCCAGCCCTTTCAATTTTTCGTACCATTGTTGGATAAGCAGGGTGCGGGCGCGCTGGGCGTTAATGTACTCGACCGCCAGGATAAACTGGGCGCAACGGAAAACGTTTGGCCAGGAGTCTTTACCTTGCTGGGCCAGCATATCTGCCCGGTTATCCAATATCAGATCCTGGAAAGCGGCACCGGCTTCGGCATCTAATACCAAGCCTATTGCCGATGCTGGCAGGCTTGGTAATTCTATCGGGATCAAGGTTGCTCCTAACTCTTTTAGTTTGACCAAGGTGACAGAATCGTTAACCGGGTTTAAATACTTGTTGCTGAAGGATGTTTTAAGGTATCCGATCTTCCAGCCTTTAAGGTCTTTTTTTACATTGCCATCGTAGGCGAACGACCAGTTAATGGTGCTCAGATCCTTAGGGTCGGTACCCTGGATGGTGTTGAATACGATGGCGGCATCCTCAACGCTGTGGGTTATGGGGCCTAATTTATCCATACTCCAACTCAAAGCCATTGCGCCGTATTTGCTTACGCGACCAAATGACGGGCGCAGGCCGGTAACACCGCACCTATCCGACGGGGATACGATGGAGCCCAAAGTTTCGGACCCGATGGCGAAGGGTAAGCACCCGGCACTAACGGATGATGCTGGGCCGGCAGAAGAGCCGCTTGAGCCTTGGGTAATATTCCAGGGGTTGCGTGTCATGCCGCCAAACCAGGTTTCGCCCATGGCTAATTCGCCTAAGGTTAGTTTGGCTATGAGTATGGCTCCGGCATCTTGCAGGCGTTTTACTACGGTTGCATCAACCTTTAATTCCTGATCCCGGTAAGGGGCCGCGCCAAAAGTGGTTTTGGTATCGGATGTGGATAGCAAGTCTTTCACGCCGAATGGGATGCCATGTAAAACGCCACGGTATTTGCCGGCTTTAATTTCGGCATCGGCACGGGCGGCTTCGTTAAGGGCCAGTTCTTCTCTGAAATTAACAACGAAGAGCAGCTTGGCATTGTACTTTTTTAAGCGATCTAAAAAGAAACGGGTTAGCTCAACCGAAGTGATCTGTTTGGTGCGGATCAGTTCGGCCAGTTCGCGGATGGTATAAAAAGCTAATTCAGCTTTATCGGCAGGGAGTTTTACGGGTGTGGTTAATTTACTCAACTTAAAACTGCTGTATTTGCGCATGTCGGGATCAACAAAGCCAACCGGAATGGGGTTAAAGTTTAAGGCAGGTACAACGCTGTTTGGGAGTTTAAGGTTTCGTAATTCCTGGTATATTTTGGCTTGCTTGTCGAGCGTGGTCAGCATCTGCTCTTTTTGAGGCTGGGTAAACTCCAGGCCAAACAATTTTTGGGCCTGGTTAAGCATATCAATAGTTATGGGTAATTGTTCTACCTTGTTCCATACAAAGGCGCCAAATACAAAGCTGAAAAGGCTGATGCCGAATAATATAAAGCGCTTACGGGTATTATTTTTTACCATGCTTAAAAGGTTTGTTCTAAATTAGCGTTTTGTACTTGTTTAAAGTTAAAGCATGATAAAAAAGTTTTTACTCTCTCTCTTAATTTCCGGATGTACAGTGGCGTACGGCCAAACCATTAAAACCGATGTAGTGGTGATTGGTGGCAGCGCCAGTGGTGTTGCCGCGGGGATACAAGCCGCGCGCAGCAATGTAAAAACATTAATAGTAGAACCAGGCCCCTGGTTGGGTGGGAGCTTAACCGCGGGCGCTAATTGCATTGTTGATGCCAACCGGAACTTACCATCGGGCATATGGGGGGAGTTTAGGAAACATGTGCGCGAGTTTTATAAAAAGGAGCCGGGTTTTGATACCGCAGCCAATGCCGCTTTAAAATTTGAACCTTATACCGGGGCGGCCATCCTGAAAAAGATAACCGATACGGTGAAGCATTTGACTGTGAAATTGAATACCCCCTGCACATCCATCAAAAAAAATGGCGACGGCTGGGAGCTTACCATCACCGAAAAGGGAAAACAAATAACCGTTAAAGCGCAGGTAGTTATTGATGCTACCGAAACTGCCGATATCGCCGCTAAAGCGGGGGCTAAATTTGATATTGGTTTTGAAAGTAAAAAAGCTACCGGCGAGGCTATTGCTCCTGATGAGGCTAATCCGCTGATACAGGAAATTACCTGGATAGCCATTGTTAAAGATTATAAAGATGCTGCCGACCATACCATACCTAAACCCGAAGGCTATAACGCAGCGGATTATGCCTGTCTGAAAGGGAAAGACATTAAAAAGATGCTGGAAGGCGGTAGAATACCGAACAATAAATTTATGATCAAATGGGCGGATTGTGCCAATAGTTTCCCGGTTACGATGCATGATCTGGAGCCGGAAAACAGGGAGGCTTATTATCATAAAGTAAAGCAGCATACTTTGGGGCTTGTTTATTTTATTGAGACGGAAATGGGTATGAAGAATATTGGTATTGACCCTAAAGAGTTTGGTAGTGCCGATGGCTTACCGTATATCCCGTATATCCGCGAGGCCAGGCGCGCGCAGGGCATCATTCGGATGACGATGAACGAGATCAGTACGCCCTATGATAATGCGGGCAAGTTGTATTACCGCACTTCGATAGGCGTTGGTGATGCGAGTCCGGGGCAACATTATCCGGCAGATAGCAAGGCGCCTAAAACGGCTTATCCGCCTATGCCGGGGTATAGCATACCGATGGGCGCGGTGATTGTAAGGGGTATTGATAATTTTTTGGTGACCGAGAAGGCCATGTCGACCACGCATTTGGTTAATGCCAGCAGTTTTTATCCGAGTGTGCAAATGACTTTGGGGCAAGGCGCGGGTACGGTTGCCGCATACATCGCTTTTTTTAAACTGACCACCAAGGACCTTAAAGACCTGCAAGTACGCAAAATACAAAACGAATTATTGGATTTTAAAGGCTACCTGATGCCTTTTGCAGATGTTAACTTAAGCGACCGTGATTTTAGGGCCATACAACAGGTGGGTGCTACCGGTTTATTAAGAGGTGTACAAAAGGTAAACAACAAAACTGCCGCGGTTTACTTTTTACCCGATACTACGGTATTAACCAGCGAGGTAAAACCTATTCTGCTTGACCTGTATACCCGTGCGTTTTTATGGTTCAATAAAGCAAAACCGGGCGAGGCATTTACGGTAGGCAATATGCTATCCTTTATTAGCGAAATGACATTGGCCGACCCGGAAACCCTCAACAACAACATGGCCAAATACTGGAAAACCAGGTTTAAGTTTACCACCGAGTTTGATGTTAACCGCGCCATAACCCGCCGTGAATTTGCCGTATTGGCCAATACTTATATTAATCCGTTTGCCCGGACGGTGGATATTACGGGTAGGTTTGTGAATTAGGTTTGGTTCGGGATTGGGGATGTTCGATTTGGGATTTACTTTTGAGATGCTTCGAAATTAGTACGCCTTAAGATTGTTATATAAAGATTTTTGTGGTTAACATGAGCGCAATTGGTTGTAACTTCCTCATTATTCTTCCCCATTAGCTAAAATCATTTCATACATTAGTTGTAAGTACCGGATACAAATATCAAGTATGTGGTATTTGCCTTACCTGTATAAACCCTAATGTATGCCGCGGCTCTCCAAGTGTGTCAAATATTTTTTTGCTTTACTACTCTCCGCGTTTTTTACTCAATATGGTTTTGCGCAGCCTGCTAAGGTTAAAGAGCTTGAGGTTAAACTAAAGCAAAACCCAGCCGATACTTCCCGGTTAAAATTGTATAGCCAGCTGGCTAAGGCTTACGGATCGGTTGATCCTGTAAAGAAACTTTATTACACTAAATTATTTAAGGGACTGGCCGTAAAACTGCACGATGAAAACGCCATTGTTGATGCCGACCTGCAAATGGGTAACTATTATTTTGTGCAAGGTAAAATGGATAGCACCTTGCTGGTAGTGCAGCAGGCGTATGTGAGGGCGGTAAAAAACAAATATGAATTAGGCACGGCAAAGAGCCTGTCGAACATGGGGTTTACTTATGATAGGCTTAGTCAGACAAAGGATGCCATAAGGTGTTATTTGGATGCTTTGGTTATCCTGAAAAAGTTGGATAATAAAAAGCTGCTCAATCAATTATATACCAATATTGGATCGATCTATTTTGATTTGCGGCAATACAAAATTGCGGAGAGCTACTTTAACCAAAGTTTGGCAAGTTATACAGCATTGAAAGATACTGCGGGAATTGGGTATGGCTTGTTTACGGTAGGCGGCTGCTATATGGCGCTCCACGAAAATGAAAAGGCTATAGATTATTTGACACGAAGTTTAACCATTCGCGAAAAACTGGGTGATGTAAATGGGGTTGCTTTGGTTAAAAAGGATTTGGGTAAGGTTTATACCAACAAAAAGCAATACGACAAAGCGCTTGTTTATTTAGACAGCGCTTTAAACACCGTTCGCCGTTTACAGGATAAGTATGAAGAATGCGCCCTATTGCTCGACCTGTGCGATGCTTATCTGGGAATGAAGGATTACGCTAAAGCAGAAAGCTCGGCCTTGTTATGCTTAAAGCTTAGTAAAGAGGTTGGAACCAAGGCTGGTGATGCTGAAGCGATGGATAGGTTGGTATCGGTTTACACAGCAACAGGCGATATTAAAAAGGCATTTAAATACCAATCGGATTATATCAAATCGCAGGATGAATTTGAAGCTGCCCGGTCTTTAAAAGAACTTAACATGGTTGAGGTTGGTAGGGTGAAAACCGAAAACGAGGAGTTAAATAAGAATAACCTGATCATTTCATCAAAAAATAACGATAACCTGGAACGGCTTAAACGGTATAGCAATGTGATTGTTATAACCCTGGTTATACTGGTATTTGTTACCCTGCTTGTGCTGGTATTATTAAAACGTAACCGCGAAAAACAGGCTGCTAACAAACAATTGCTTTTACAAAAAGAAGAGATAGCAACTATTAATAAAGAGCTTGAATTACTAAACGAGGAAATTAAAGCGCAGATAGAACTCACCAACAGCCAAAACCTTGAGCTGGAACGGATGAACGATATCAAGAATAAATTTTTCTCCATTGTTTCGCACGATTTGCGGAGCCCCATAGGTACGCTGCAAACCCTGCTTTCTATTTACCGGGAAGGGGATCTCAGTAATGATGAGTTGAGCATGTTGTTGCTTAAGCTTGAGGATACCATTATTAACACGGGTACATTTTTGGATAACCTGTTGGAATGGTCAAAAAGCCAAATGGAGGGTATTATTATTAATGCTGTTAATTTTGATGTTTCGGATTGTGTGGCCGAGAACATTAAGCTTTTTGAAAGTAAGATAAGTTTGAAAAAATTGGAGGTAGTGAACAGGGCTACCGAGCCGGTAACGGTTTTTGCCGACAAGAACATGATTAACGTTGTGGTAAGAAACATATTATCGAACGCGATCAAGTTTTGTAACCCGAACGATGAAATTGTGTTGAGGGTTGAACAAAGGGGTGGCCGTGTGTTAATTACCATTAGTGATACCGGCCCGGGTATTAGCGAGGCCGAACAGCAAAAGCTTTTTAGTTTAGAGCATAGTTTAAGCAGCAGCGGTACACACGGCGAAAAGGGCAGCCATTTAGGTTTGATACTTTGCCAGGATATGGTGATACAGAATAACGGAAAGATATGGTTTGAGACCGAACCGGGCAAAGGCACTACTTTTTTTATTGATATACCGGCGGGAGCGTAGTTTATTAATGTCAAAATAACATGGTTTTTGATATCCCTTAAATAAATAGAAGATGGTGAATGACGATGGCAGTAAAGAAGGCGCAACATGGCCCATGCCGAAGTTTAGATTCGAAGTAGATTTTGGAACGGAATTGAAAGGCGTTGCTTTTCAGGAAGTATCTGGAATGGAGGTTGAAAACCAGGTTATTGAATACCGGAAAAGTAACAGCCCTTTGTTTAGTACCGAAAAGATGCCCGGCATAACTAAGTACGGTAATGTAACTTTAAAAAGAGGGGTGTTTATTAACGACAATTCTTTTTGGAACTGGCATGCCGAGATTAAAATGAATGTGGTAAAGAGAAGGACGGTGCTTATCAAACTGCTTGATGAAAGCGGTAAGGTAACTATGCAATGGACCCTGAAAAATGCCTGGCCCACTAAAATTACAAGTACGGATCTAAAATCTGACGGGAACGAAGTTGCTGTGGATACAATTGAACTTGCGCACGAACTGCTTATCATTAGCAATGGTTAATAACGGCTATCTGGGTTTATTTCCGTATTTTTGTATAACGGCAGAACGCAATTAAGCAGGTAAATGATCTCTTAAATCATCCTGTTTGTTATTACCGTTATTAAGGTGATTTTGGTTTCTGTTGGTGTTTTATTATTGATTTTGTAAAGGGCATTCAGAAGGTAGCGAAAAAGTCTTACAATTTCCCCCCTTGTTAATTATTGCGGTTATTATGGATTGCTAAAATGGCAATGGGTTAGAAAATATGAGATACTGAAAATCCCCCTTAATCCCCCCTTGAATAGAACCAAGAGTCAAGATGCAGGAATCAAGCTATGTTGTAATATCCATCTTTTCCCGAAAAGTTAGGGCAAAAAAATAGCGATGAGTTTTTACACGCATCGCTATACTGAATATTATTGTTGATCTGTTACTTTTTAGCTGCTGCCGGTTTGGCCGGTGTTTGTTTTTTACGGGTTTCCATAAACAAGGCGCCGAACAGGGCCAGTATCATGATAGCCGAACTTGCCATTGAGATCTTCTCGCCGGTATAGTATGATGCCGGGTGGAATACGAACTCGATTTTGTGATTTCCTGTAGGTATTTGGGCGGCACGCAAAACGTAATCGGCGCGGAAGTATGGTTTCTCGGCGCCGTCTATTAGCATTGCCCAGCCTTTTTCATAATAGATCTCAGAGAATACAGCTACCTGTGGTGTTATCGAGCCACTCTGGTAGATCATGTGATCGGGATTGTAACTTACCAGGCTGATTGATCCATTGGTATCTAAAGCGGTTTGTTTCTCGTCTATCTGTTTGCTGTAGCGTTGATCTACAATGGCTTCTTCAGAAGGGTTGAAGCTACTGATGGCCTGCATTTCTTTGTCAGCGTCAGCGGCGTATTTTACATTTTTTACAAACCAGGCATGGCCACATGCTGTTTCGTTGGCATGCATGGTCAGGCTTTGTGTTTTTTGATCGGTAGTGATAATGTATTTAACATTCAGCATATCCAATACATCCTGATTAATGCTTCTGGATAATTGGTTATCCACCATTTCATCATAACGTTTTAAACGCGCTGCCGAGTAACCACTGATGGATTTGTGGAAATATGGTGTGAACGAATCGGTCATGATGGGTTGTGTTACGTCGAACACACGGAAATCAGGGTCTTTATCACGCATAATGATCTGGTCGATATCACGTGGTTTTGGCGCCAGGGCCTCTTGCTTATCAACAAAGCTATCATCTTTAAGATAGCGTTTATCTACCTGCCATAAGTCTATCAGGGTAACCACCAAAAAAGCTATGGATAGCACGGTAGTGTTGATCTTTTGTTTGATGAACGCCCATAGTAAAGCAAAGGCGATTAGCACCAGTACTAATGAGCGGAATGCATCGGCACGGGCTACGGCTATACGATCGTCGGTTAAGCCGCGCATAACAGCAAGGGCGGCCTCGCGGTTGCCTTTAAAGGCTTGTGTTAGCTGATCTGTTATGTTTTGGTTTGCCGCGTTTTTAAACGAGAGGAAAAGATCTGGCAGGATAAGAATGGCTAAACAGATACCGCCGGTAATATATAAGGCGATAAGGAGCTTTTTAAATAGCGGGGCTTTATCTGTGGTATTGATCACCTCGTTAATACCCAGGAATGCCAATACCGGTAAGCATAGCATGGTGATAGCCAGGAAAGAATCAACCGCGCGGAACTTATTATATAGCGGGAAGTAGTTAAAGAAGAAGTTAGAAAGGAATGCCAGGTTACTGCCAAATGATAACAGTACGGATAATATAATGGCGCTAAGCAACCACCATTTGATGCGGTTACGCACTACAATGAGCCCGAATATGAACAGGAAGAATACTGCTGCCCCGTAATAATTGGGCCCCTCGGTAAATGGCTTATCACCCCAATAAAGTGAAAATTGCTGTGCAAAGGTTTCGGCCTGGGCCGGATCAACATTATTGCTTATTAATGCTTTGGCAATGTTTGAGCCTTCGCCCGGAGGGGTGCCGCTACCGCCGCCATAGGCGTTAGGTATTAAAAAGGTAATGGTTTCGCCAATACCCTGACTGTATTGAAAGGCGTAATCTTTAGCCAGGCCGTTGCTTGGTTCTTTGGTGTTTTGAGTAAGGTTTGACTGGCCACGGGTGGTGTATTTACCGTACTCGTAAGTACTCCATAATAACGACGCGTTAACCGCGATAGCTAATAAAGTTGCTACGGCTAAATAGGCAATAGCTTTGATATAAGCTGCCAAAGTTTTGCCTTTAATGGCATTGTATAGTTCAAAGCCTACCAATAGCAATATCGCGATAAGCAGGTAATAAGTCATTTGGATGTGGTTGGCCCTGATCTCTAACGACAGGAAAAACGCGGTAAGCGATGCTCCCAGAAGATATTTTCCGCGTAAAGCTAAAATTATGCCTGCCAGTATCGGCGCAAAAAATGCTATTGCGAATACCTGGTTAGCGTGTCCGGCAACCATCAATATAATATTGTATGACGAAAAGGCGAACGCCAATGCCCCCGCTGCTGCCAGCCATGGATTGAGTTTTAAAACGGAGAGTAAGAAGTAAACGCCTAACAGAAGGAGTAATACGGTATCAATAGGGCTTGGGAATACAGACTTTAGTGTGCTAACAATGTGCGTGGTGATGTTACCCGGATATGGTGCCCATATTTGAAAAGCGGGCATACCACCTAATATTTGGTTGGTCCAAAGTATGGTGGTGTCTTTGGCGTGGTAATCCATGATCTCTTTTTGAGTGGACTGCGCGCGCGTTACGTCGTTTTGACCTAATGCTTTACCCTTAAAAGCAGGCGTAAAGTATACAAAGCTAATGGCGAAAAATATGCCGATAATGGCCAAATGAATGCCATTTTGTTTAAACCAATTGTTCATTAATATGAGATATGAGCTTCAAAAATAGGAATTTGGCCGGGAATAGAAACTATTTATGTATTTGGCTATCAACAATGCAAATTGATGCGAAATGCAAAAAACAGGAGTACCATACCGGCAACACTAATTACATAAGCAATAATACGTATTTTATCGTATTCTTCGCGGTCGCGGCGTATTTTGTAAACGTTGTAAGCTGCAAGTGCAGCAATCACCACCCAAAAAAACGTTTGGATATGGCTACAGGCGGCAAACATCTGCACGGCCAGGGCAAGCACAACGTAGTTTACCGTTATCAGGAAAAACGATTGGGGGGTGCCAAAATGCCTGCGCTTATAAACCTCTTCGGGGAGCATCGTTATTTGATCTCTTCGAAATCGACGTAATCGCCTTCCGAATCAGGTATTGAGCTTTTAGTTTTTGGGGCATTATCAACACGTACAGAACCTTCGGTTGGGCGGCGGGTTGATTGATTGTTATATTGTTGCTGACCACCTTGCTGAGCCTTGTTCACTAAACTTTGAAAAAGCATGGGGAGCAATAAACGTATAAGCGCACGTATACCGTAGTAAATAAGCGCGCCGATGAGAAGAAATTCAACTATACCAGACATTGGATAAATTTAAAGCACAAATATATAAAGTTAATAACGATAAAATAGTTTGCTTATGATATGCCTTTTTAATTTAAGTGTAAATTAATGCCTTGTGAATATTATGGAGAGTGTAATTTAAGGCGGTAGGGCAATTCAATAATAATGTAGCTTTCTTGCCATTTGGATAAGAAAGCTACATCAATTGAATAATTAATTAGTCGCCAGTGCTACTTTTAGATCAAAATCATGGGATACAGTAATTTCTGGACCTTTACCAGGAAGCTCAACATGGGGTGTAGGCATACGTGCTTCAGCTATCGTACCTTTATATGATGGATCAAAATTGGGCCGGTAACCTCTAACTTCTTGTAAGTATGCGTGATCTTCGATCACAATTTGTGGTTCAGAAATTGTCGCGAGTGACTCTACACCATTTACGCAAATATTCATTTTAATTTGATTGGTTGTACCTGCCACTAACCCCAATTGTTTTAATGGTATAGCGATCTCATAGCCCAGGTTTGAATAATCATCAAATTTTAATGCAGCTTTAAAGCCTTGTGTATTTGCTGTTGCATTAACTTCCGCATCACCACCATTAAAGCCTGATGTTTTGATATTGATAGTTTTAATGGTATCGGCCGGGTTGCTTTTTAAAAATGTGCCGGGTGCCGGGTAGGTCAATTGATAAGCTTTGTTTTTTTTATCGGCTGTGTTTATCGAAATGGTTATTCCGCCCAATAGTATTTTACGCTCGGTAAGTAAATCTTTAGTAAAGGCCGATATATATAAATAGTTATCGTCATTGGCTACGGTATAGCCCAATTTATTGGTGGCATCAAACTTGGGTGCCGAATCTTTCCACTCGGCTACAGTACCATCAATAGTAATAACTTTAGGTGCCCTTTGTATAACATGAGTTTTAGATTGCGCTTTGGCGTTTATGCCAAGTACTGATATCCCAAATAATGGAACAAGAGCAATGTAATATTTTGTTTTCATAGATAAGTTGGTTAGTGTACTGCAAGTTATGAAAAACTAATTTATTTTTTTTAAAAAATATTAAGTAAGAGCTTGAAATATGACCCTATTATTATTAATGCGAGGCTATGGTAAGTTCAACCCAAAAATCGGTTGGTTGTGATAGGGTAGATCTGTCTTGCTGTTGGTTGCCTGTGCCACCACCACGGTTTCCGCCACGGCCACCGCCTCCACCTCTGCGACCTCCACCCATACCTCCACCGCCGCCCATGCCTCCTCCGCCACCAATACCGCCGCCTTCCATGCCGCTACGGCGGCCAGCACCGCCTTGGCCATTGGCTGGTTTTTCCATTCCGTTGATGGAGATGTTGATAGCCACTTGAGCCATTTTATTTTTGCCTGTTTTTAAATGAAGTAAACTTAAAGGTATGGCGGTTTCATATATTAGATTGTGCTGATCATCAAAACCCAATGCCGCGTTAAAACCATAGGTGTTTGAGGTGGTGATCACGTCGCTCTCTACTTCTTTAAATCCGGCTACACGGATACTGGTTGATTCGATTAACGACGGGCGTGGCATATCATCGGCATCATCATCGTGATTGCGGTTCATATAGGCTGTTTTATCGGGGATGGGGTAAGTAAGGCTACAGGTTTTGCTTTTTTTGCCCTGGCCGTTTACAGATATGGTTATGCCACCTGCCATAATTTTGCGTTTGAGCTGCTTATCGCGCACAAAGGCTGCAACGTATAGGTTTGAATCGTCGCTGGCTATGGTGTAATTGAGTTTGCTTTTGCTATCATACATGGTTAAGGTATCACCCCACTCGGTTAGTTTACCATCAACTTTTACACTTTTTGGCGCTTTTTGCATAGCGGGGTTTTGCTCTGAGTGAGAGTAGGCCTCCATTAAGCAAGAGATAAGCAGGATAAACAAAAAGGTATATTTATATCTGAGTTTCATTGGCCGGATGTTTTGATTCTACAACAATAGCCGGGTTAAATGAAGTTTTGATGAAAATTAAATAAGTATAAGGTTGCGAACAAACTTGTTACAGAAGAAGGAGTTAAACTAAGAAATACAATGTCGTCGAATCTTCCAGATTAGGCTTTGCTATTATTCCTTGATTTATTAAGTTTTGAAATTCTATTTCAAGTATACCTTTAGCAAGATATCTTGTATACTTTATTGGTTGTTCACTAACAAACCCGTTAAGTCTCCAAATATCAAAGCCATCATGACGGGGTTCAGGGAAAAACGCGAAGTCAAAATCAATCATCTTATCTTCAAAGTGTATAGCTAAACCAATTCCATGAAAAGCATAGAAATTAACTCCGTACTCCTTAAGTGAGCCTGTTTGCTCATAAAGCCTGCTATGCCATCCTTCAAGAATATTATCAACTTGATATTTGGTTTTAAAGATAGTTACCGCCCTATCAGCAGTTTTCTGATAATCTTTGATAACATCTAACAAAGTAAATTCTGTTTCCATCTTACGAAAACTTCTCTTCCATCATTTTCTCCAGTGCAAACATTTCGTCGCGGAGTTTGGCGGCGAGTAAAAAGTCCATGCCTTTGGCGGCGGCAAGCATTTCTTTTTTGGTATTCTCGATGGATTTACCAAGTTCGGCCTTGGTCATGTATTGGACAATCGGATCTGCAGCTATGTTGGCGGCGGTATCTTCAACGTAGGCGTATTGAACACCACCTTTAAAGTCGACAACCGAGGTTTGCTCAATGATAGCTTCGCGCGATTTACCTACTGTTGTTGGAGTGATGCCATGTTCGGTGTTGTAGGCTATCTGGATATCACGGCGGCGATTGGTTTCTTCCATTGTTACCCGCATGGAATCGGTTATTTTATCGGCATACATAATTACCCGGCCCCGGTCGTTACGGGCGGCGCGGCCAATGGTTTGTATCAATGAGCGCTCAGAGCGGAGGAAGCCTTCTTTATCGGCATCCAGAATCGCGACAAGGGAAACCTCGGGCAGATCCAAACCTTCGCGCAGTAAGTTGATACCGATAAGTACATCAAACTCGCCCAAGCGGAGGCCGCGAAGTATTTCTACCCGTTGCAGGGTTTTAACTTCGGAGTGGATGTAGCGGCATTTGATGCCCAGCCTGTCCATGTATTTAGCCAGTTCTTCGGCCATGCGTTTGGTTAGGGTGGTTACCAATATACGATCGCCCATTTTAATGGTTTTGTCTACTTCATCAAGCAGATCATCAACCTGGTTAATTACCGGGCGAACTTCTATCACCGGGTCTAATAATCCGGTTGGGCGTATTACCTGTTCCACAACTACGCCGCCAGATTTTTCCAGTTCAAAATCGCCGGGGGTGGCGCTTACGTAAACGGTTTGGGGTGCCAAACGCTCAAACTCCTGAAAGTTGAGCGGGCGGTTATCTAAAGCGGCAGGCAGGCGGAAGCCGTACTCAACCAGTGATATTTTGCGGGATCTATCGCCACCATACATGGCGCGTATCTGCGGTACGGTTACGTGGCTCTCGTCAATCACCATCAGGTAATCATCGGGGAAGTAATCCAGCAGACAGAACGGCCTTGCACCGGGGGCACGGCCATCAAAAAAGCGGGAGTAGTTTTCGATACCGGAGCAATAGCCTAATTCGCGTATCATTTCCAGATCGTAGTTCACCCTTTCTTCCAAACGTTTGGCTTCTAAAAAGCGGCCATCGTGAATGAATTGTTTTTTGCGGGTTTCCAGTTCTTCCTGAATCTCCCAAACGGATTGCTGGAAACGCTCGCGCGGTGCTACATAGAGGTTGGCGGGATAAACCACCATGTTCTGCATCTTTTCGACGGTTTTTCCGGTGGCGGTGTCAAAGGTGCTTAGCTCTTCAATATCATCACCAAAAAACGAAACACGATAGGCATAATCCATATTGGCGGGCCATATATCAACCACATCGCCTTTTACGCGGAAGTTACCACGTTTAAAATCGGCCGTGGTGCGGGCGTAGAGTATCTCAACCAAACGGTGTAAAAAGGCGTTGCGGCTAATGCGTGTGCCCACCGCGAAGCGGAATACCGAGTTGGCAAAATCTTCCGGGTTACCCATACCATAGATGCAGGAAATAGACGATACCACGATTACATCCCTACGGCCCGACATTAGGGCCGAAGTGGTGCGGATACGTAGTTTTTCGATCTCCTCATTGATCTGAAGATCTTTTTCGATATAAGTATTGGACGAGGGGATAAATGCCTCAGGTTGGTAGTAATCGTAATAAGATACAAAGTAATTTACCGCATTCTCCGGAAAAAACTGTTTGAACTCGCCGTATAATTGTGCGGCCAGGGTTTTGTTGTGACTTAGTATGAGCGTTGGCTTTTGAGTTTGCTCAATAATGTTGGCCACGGTAAATGTTTTTCCTGAACCGGTAACACCTAACAGCGTTTGGTAATTATCGCCATTGTTAATGCCTTGCACCAGTTGTTTGATGGCTTCGGGCTGATCGCCGGTGGGTACATATTGAGATGTGATCTTAAAATCCATAGGTTACCAAAAATACAAAAAAGATAGGAGTTCCGATAGCTATCGGAATGAGATGCGACAATAAAATAAATGAACAGATAGGATGAAATTTTGTTGGGGCAAAGCTCAATAAAAAAGGGGAACCAACCCGTGGCTCCCCCTAAATCAAACCTTATCAAACAACAGTGCAAACTGATGTTCACTATTAAATACGTTTGCACATGTAGTTTAGTTTAAGGGAGTTTTTTAATGACAATAGAATTAGATTTCGGAATTGGGATTTTCGATTTCGGATTTGTTTTTTGATTTGCGTCGTATCAAGATAACCTCGATCAACCAGCTATAAAACAATGCACCTGTAATTACGCCTAAAGCGAAACCTATCCAGTTTTGCATTATCCCAAGCATGTACAGGATAATGTTAGGGAACACAAAAATGGCATACCACAGGTTGCAAAAATGATTGATGAGGTGCGCAAACCATCCGTTACCAAAAACACCCTGGTGGTAGCCATTGCCCATGATATAGGTAAATACCGATATGGAGGCGATTATCATGAAAGAGATAAAGAAGCGTTCGCGATTTATATTTTTCAAGTTGTAGCTTTGTTGCGGATGATAAAATCCATCGGAAATAAAAATAAACATTTATTGAACACATCTTCCATATTACCTCATACATCTTCCATGAATAGCAAATACAAACACATCTTTTTCGACCTAGACCATACGATTTGGGATTTTGATAAGAATGCCGAAGAGACTTTGCAGGAATTGTATATCACTTATAACCTAAATGATCTGGGGTTAACCTCGGCGGATGCTTTTATTGAAACCTATACCCGCAACAACCATCAGCTTTGGGCCGATTACCATGTGGGGAAGATCAGCAAAGAAACTTTGCGGGAAACAAGGTTTAAGAAAACGTTTCTGGATTTGGGGCTTAGCGCTGATGTGATCCCGGTAGCTTTTGAGGATGATTATGTGCGCATTTGTCCTACCAAAACTAACCTGTTTGAAGGGGCGCATGAAACCTTGCAATATCTGCATGGCAAATATACCATGCATTTAATAACTAATGGCTTTAAAGAATCACAGGACTCAAAGATAAACGGGACGGATATTGGAAAGTATTTCGATCAGATCATCGTATCCGAAGATGTGGGCGTTAACAAACCCGACCCGGCAATTTTTAGGCATGCGTTAAATGTAGCCGGCGCTGATAAAGAAACCAGTTTAATGATTGGCGATAGCATTGAGGCCGATGTGCGCGGAGCCTTAGGTTTTGGGATGGATGCCATTTATTTTAACCCGGCAGGGTTGGAAAAACCGGCCGATATACCTGTGCAAATTACCAGCTTAAATGAGTTAACTTTGTTGTTATGAGTATCGCTTCGGATAAAAAATCACTGGAAAACCTGCTGGCAGAATACCGCCGCAAGCTTGATCAGATACCTGATGATCGTTTTAATGCCACGCCTCCGGGCGGTGGCTGGAGCTATGGCGAAGTGTACTCGCATATTTTACAATCAAACTTAGGTTCGTTCATCGCTATTGAACGCTGCGCCAACGGCACGGGTAAGCTTGATAATAAACGGATGGGTTGGTTAGCCCAATTCATTTTTTTGATAGGTGGTTTTCCGTTCAAATTTAAGGCTCCGGATAAGCTTGCCGCAATGGTAAACAATATTGGTAAAGAGGAAGCACGTAACCTATTGGTTAAACTTAAAGCAAAGATGGACCTAATGGTGCCCGTTGTGACTAAGGCATCAAGCTTCAGTAAAATTAAACACCCCCGTTTGGGATTGCTCAATGCCAGGCAATGGCTGAGGTTTATTGACATCCATACCCGGCATCATTTAAAGCAATTAAAGCGCATCGATAAAAAATTTCAGTCCGCGTGAAACGTTTTAATGTTAACAGCGTCTTAACATACAGATAATCTGATAAACAGATATTTGTATTAACACTTTGTAAAAGATGAATTGGGAATTTATCCATGTGTTTGAAGTTGGCGCGCTGTTGGCATTAGTAATGATCTTTTACTTCAGCCCCTACGAACTGAAAGCAAATGAGGACGAGGAAGACGACGAGTAATCAAAGGCAAAACTACTCCGCTATAACCGGTTTTTTTAACCGGATTAAAACCGCTCCCCCTTATATTTATTGCCGCCCCTGCACATTATGACGAAACGTGAGGTAGATATTGTTGTGATATCTGACGTGCATTTAGGCACCTATGGCTGCCAGGCTAAAGAGCTGTTGCGCTATTTAAAAAGTATTAAACCTAAAATTTTGGTTTTGAACGGCGATATTATTGATATCTGGCAGTTCAGCAAATCGTACTGGCCCGAGGCGCATACCAAGGTGCTGCGCCGGATACTCAAATTCATTGCCGATGGCGTTCCGGTTTATTACCTTACCGGGAACCATGACGAAACCCTGCGTAAGTTTGCCGATTTTGACTTAGGAAGTTTTAAGCTGCTCAATAAAGTATTGTTGAATATTGACGGCAAAAAAGCCTGGATATTTCATGGTGATATTTTTGATGTGACTATGCAACACTCCAAATGGCTGGCTAAACTGGGCGCTATTGGTTACGATACTTTAATATTGATCAACAGTATGGTGAACTGGGGCTTTACGGTGATGGGTAAGCAAAAGATGAGCTTTTCGCAAAGGGTGAAGGCTAAGTTTAAGGATGCTGTTAAGTTTATCAATCAGTTTGAGCAAACGGCTGCCGACCTGGCTGTTGATAAGGGTTATGATTATGTGATATGCGGGCATATTCACCATGCCGAGATCAGGACGATTGAAAATGAAGAGAAAACCGGATCTGTATTATACTTAAACAGTGGCGATTGGGTGGAAAGCTTAACCTCGCTCGAATACAATAATGGTAGTTGGGATATCTACAAATATGAACCTGCCGCTTTTGAGATAGAAACCGAAGACGATGATAAAACGGATTCGGAAGATCTGGATGCCAAAATGAATGTACTTGATTTATTAGAGCGCTTTAAACAAGAGACGCATTAATGTAGTTAAAGCTTCTATATTTGTGCAGGCTACGGGATAGATCAACATGAAAATACTTTACGCAATACAGGGGACAGGAAACGGCCACATTAGTCGTGCGCGTGAAATTGCACCCTTGTTGCAGCAATATGGCGAGCTTGATTTATTGGTGAGCGGTACCGAGGCCGAAATGGCTTTAACGCAGCCGCTTAAATACCAGTATCATGGGTTTAGCTTTGTGTTTGGTAACAAGGGCGGGGTTGATAAATGGGCAACCTACAAGCTGATGAACCTGCCGAAGTTGTGGAAAGACATCCATTCGATCCCACTAAAACAATACGATTTAATTGTGAACGATTTTGAACCGGTAACCGCCTGGGCCTGCCGTTTGCAGAAGGTGGAGTCGGTTTCGTTGAGCCATCAGTGTTCGTTCGTTTCGCCAAATACGCCACGGCCCGAGCACCGGAGTACTGCCGCGGAGTTGCTGTTGAAATATTATTCGCCTACTAATTATCATATTGGATTCCATTTTGACAGGTATGCCGATTTTATCCATACTCCGGTTATCCGTAGTGGTATCCGCAGTCTTGATCCTAAAAATAAAGGACATTATACGGTTTATCTCCCTGCTTATGATGACCGTACACTGCTAAAATATTTGAGTCAGGTTGATGTGCCCTGGCAGATATTCAGCAAACGCCAAAAAACCAACTATACCGAAGGCAACGTAACAGTTAGCCCGGTTAACAACGAAGCCTTTAACCAAAGCATGTGCAATTGTGAAGGGTTACTAACCGGCGGCGGTTTTGAAGGACCCGCCGAAGCGCTGTTTTTAGGTAAAAAAGTTTTGATGATACCGATGAAGGATCAGTACGAGCAGCAATGTAACGCGCAGGCGGCATCATTATTAGGCGTTCCGGTGGTACATGATATTGACGATAGTTTTGTTGCGAAGCTCAGAGCGTGGGTTGAAGAGAGCAAGGTTATTACAGTAAATTTTCCGGATGAAACGGCGGGGATAATTGAGGGGATGGTGAAGAAGTATGCCAGAAGTACAGCCCCCTAACCCCCTGAAGGGGGAACTGATTTGCAATTTTGTCATTTCGACGATAGGAGAGATCTTTTGCGAGCGAAGAGTATACATGTGTTCTTTTCTATAGCAGACCTATAGCTCGCAGAAGATTTCTCTCGTCGGTCAATACCGCGTTGCTCAATTGTACCTTGTTCGATGACATAGAGTATGTGATTAGGTAATTGTTATTTCCCCCTTCGCTGATTTTCTGTTAATATTGCTGTAAATAGTTTCCATTTTAGATGATCAACGCTTTCCGTACGCTTAATCCTATTAATATACTTTGGCTTGGCCTGGTTTTAATTGGTTTGCGTGTGGGTTTTATTATTAAATTGCCCGATCATATCCCCTTTACCTTAGTTGAGCCTTTTGCCCGATTGCTTATCCCGGTTAGTTACGAGAATTTTTTTAGTCCGATAAATAATGTATTGATAGCCGCGGTGCTTATACTGGGTCAATCGCTTTGGGTGAATCATATCATCAATCATTATAACCTGCTGGGTAAGGCTACCTTTTTACCAGCGTTAATGTACATTACGGTATCATCGCTGTTTATCCCATTCCTGATACTGAGCCCTGCGCTGATCTGTAATTTTTTGCTGATCTGGATGGTGGATAAGCTGTTGCAGCTTTATGCAGATGAGAATGCCAAAGCCACAGCTTACGATCTGGGGATGATAGTGGCCATAGGTACGCTAATATATTTTCCATACATCTATATGTTTTTAACGGTATGGGCGGGGCTGGTTATTTTTCGTCCGTTTAACTGGCGCGAGTGGGTATCGGCGGTGGTTGGGTTTATTACCATTTTCTTTTTTCTGGCAGTATTTTATTTCTGGAACGACAGGATAGACCAGTTTTACAAGATCTGGCTACCATTGGGCAGCAGTTTTCCTAACAGGATAGAGATCGTAAATTATTATAACTACCTCATCATTATCCCGGTAATTGTAATATTGGTGCTGGCGTTTTTTAGATTAAGGCAAAATTTTTTTAAAAGTTATGTGCTAATGCGGAAATCGTTCCAGTCGTTGGCGTTTATATTCTTCATCTCGCTGGTATCGTTTTATGTAAAGGCCAATTTTAATTTGAGCCATTTTATATTGTGCGCGGTGCCTGCATCCATTATGTTTGCCTATTACTTTTTGTACGCCAACGTTCGCTGGTTTTACGAAACGCTGTATTGTTTACTGCTAATCAGCATCATTATCTTTCAGTTTAACAATTTTTAACTATAAAATTGGTGCAAATGTGCCCGCTTGTGTTAGTTTTGTAGCATGAAATTTGGCGTAGTAATTTTTCCCGGCTCCAACTGTGATCAGGATATCATTTATGTATTGGAGAAAATAATGGGTCAGCAGGTTGTACAGCTTTGGCATAAAGACCATGACCTGCAAGGAGTTGACTTTGTAGTATTGCCCGGAGGCTTCTCCTTTGGCGATTATTTACGCTCCGGAGCTATCGCCAGGTTTTCGCCCATCATGACGGAGGTTATCAACTTCGCTGCCAAGGGTGGTTATGTATTTGGTATCTGCAATGGTTTCCAAATACTGGCCGAAGCCGGTTTGGTACCGGGTGCATTGCTGCATAACAACAACCGCAAGTTTATCTGTAATAACATTTACCTTAAAGCGCAAACATCAAACTCATTGATCACATCACTGGTTGATCCCGCAAAGGCATTAAAAATACCTATAGCGCATGGCGAGGGTAACTTTTTTGCTGATGCCGATGTGTTGAAAGCGATTAATGATAACGACCAGGTGCTGTTCCGTTATTGCGACGCGGGTGGTAATATTACTGCCGAGGCTAACCCGAACGGAGCGATAGAAAATATAGCCGGTGTATGTAATGCCAACCGTAATGTGTTTGGTATGATGCCACACCCTGAGCGTGCTGCCGATAGCTTATTGGCTAATGAGGACGGGCTTGCCATTTTTGAATCTATATTATCGTTTGTGAAGGCCTAATGCCTAATTTGATAATCGATATTGGTAATACGTTGATCAAAATTGCAGTATTTGATTTTGATAAGTTAGCCTTTATTGAAAGTTATACTACTGTTGATGAGGTAGTTTTAAAAGAGGTTTTAGCCGGGTACAATCCTGATAAAGCCATTATCTCATCAGTAAAAAAACAACATACCGAAACCTGGGAGCCGTATTTAAGTGAACACATTCCGCTGGTTAAGTTTAATGCAGATATGGCCAGATCAATAAAAAACCATTATCGTACACCACAAACCCTTGGGCTTGACAGGCTGGCGGCCATTATTGGCGCGCAGGCTTTGTATCCCGCTAAAGCAAACATGGTTATTGATGGCGGTAGTTGCATCACTTATGACCATGTTGACGAAGCCGGAAATTATTTTGGCGGCAGTATATCGCCGGGCCTGCAAATGCGTTATAAAGCTTTGAACCATTATACCTCTGCTTTGCCTTTGCTTAACGCGGATGATCAATTTAATGCAAAAGCGGGCGATGATACCGATAGCGCTATCCGGTCGGGAGTGCAAAACGGGATCAGGTTTGAAATGACTGGCTTTATTGAAAGTTACTTTGAGGCCCAAAAACCAATGAATATTTTACTAACCGGGGGCGATTCGATTTTTTTTGATACTCTATTGAAAAATAGCATCTTTGCCCCTCACATAAAAATTGAACCGCATTTGGTTCTGAGTGGATTAAACGCAGTTATACAACAGCAGAATGATTAAGTACGTTAAGTTATTTATAATATTTTTACTATCAGCTACGGCATTTGGCGCTTTCGCGCAAACTACAGCTACTACAAGTTCACCTTATTCTAAATTTGGCATAGGCGATTTTGAGGAATCACTTTTACCACAACAAAGGGCTATGGGCGGTATAGGTGTTGCGGTACGTAAACCAAGTGGCTTTAACGATATTAACGTTTTGAACCCTGCATCGTACAGTTCAATACAATTAACTACTATTGATATTGGCGCTTACGCGGGCTTTAGCTCGTTGAGTACGTCATCAATTAGCCCTCAAACCAACGCCAACTTTAGGCTGAGCCATGTTACATTCGCGGTTCCGGTTAGCAAGCATTCGGCTTTGAGTTTTGGTATATTGCCTTATGCCAATTTAGGTTATAGCTACAGGCAGCAAAGTAAAACACCACTTAACAGGGCAGCAACCGGAGGTACCGATACCAGTGTTACTGTAAATAACACCTACTCTGGCGAAGGTGGTTTATCAAAAGCTTATATTGGTTATGGCTTTGGCCTTGGCGAAAACCTGAACCTGGGTTTTAATGTAGGTTATATTTTTGGTAATGAGTTACAAAACCGCGCAACCGAATTCCCAGACATGGGTACCACGTTGAATACCAACATTGAAAACAGTTTTAGCGCCGGAGGTTTAAATTTTGATTTTGGCGCCCAGTATAATATTAAAGTTAGCGAAACAAGACGTTTTACCATTGGTTACTCCGGCTCGTCAAGTTCATCGCTTAATGCCACGCAAAAATTTATTGTGAGCCAGTACCTGTTAACCAGCGATGGCGTGCCCGATCTGCCGCGTGATAGTATCATCAGCACCAGTACATCGGGTAAAATTAATTTGCCTATGATACACCGCTTTGGTATTTCTTACCAAAAAGATGGTAAATACATGATAGGCGCCGATTTTAAAATGGGCCAGTGGAGCGATCTATCAATTTTAGGTGTTAATGCCGGTTTACAAAACAGCCAAAGCTTTGCTATTGGCGGGCAAATTACCCCTAACATTGATGCGATATCAAGCTATTTAGCCGTGTGCGATTACCGTTTCGGTTTAAAATACGATAAAACGTATATCAATACCAACGCAACCGATATTAAACAATATGCCGCTACATTTGGTTTGGGCTTGCCAATACCTAACGAACGCCGTACCAGTTTTTATAAGGTCAACATATCTGCCGAGATAGGCCGCAGGGGTACGCTTGAAAATAGTTTAGTACGCGAAAACTTTTATAACTTCCACATCGGGTTCACCATTAACGATAAATGGTTCCAGAAGTACAAGTTTGATTAAATTTGCGGTATGAAGCAGGTAAAATGGTTAACCGGGATATTTTTGCCGGCATTGTTGATGGCCATGCTACTGCTCGCCTGCGAAAACGATTTAAAAAAGGTTCAGCAAATATCGGCTCAGGAGGTAAATAAGCCTGTTGATACCACCAAAGGTGTTGATGTTATTTACAGCGATTCGGCAAAGGTAAAGTCGCGTATTTTAACGCCTTTAATGTTGCGCCATACCGTAGCAAAGCCTTACTACGAGATGCCCAAAGGGGTAAAGATCATTTTTTATGATGATAAAATGAATTTGAGCGCTAAAAATTTTAACGCTGATAAGCATATTATATTTACTGTTGTAGCCGATTACTCCATTACCAGTAATGATGATAAACTGGTAGAGCTGCGTAAAAATGTGGTGGTTACCAATACAGCCGGTGATGTTTTTAAAACGCAGCAGTTGTTTTACGATTCGGTAAAGAAAATAATTTATAGCAAGGTAGACTGTTTGTTAACTAAGGTGGACGGGACCGTGCTGGATGGAACTGGTTTTACAAGCAATGAAACCTTTACCCAATACCATTTTGACCATGGCAAGGGAAAGCTTATAACCAGCGGAAATTTAGCGGAATAAGAGGCTGATTTAGAGAGATAAAAATTGTATTATAAATTTTTATCAAAAGTTGTATCTTGCGCGCTCTTTTGAATAATTAAAATATAGATATTGTATGGGTATAATGGGGTTTTTGCGCGAACGGTTTGGAAAGATAGTTGCTATAACTATTGGTGTTGCGCTTAGTTTATTTATCATAACCGAGGTTGTTCAGTATGGTAAATCGTATTTTAATGGGTCGGCCAATGATGTTGGCGAGGTTGATGGCCAGAAAATAAAGAAGGACGACTATGACAAAAAGGTTGACCAAAACCTGGCTAACTTTAAGCAACGCTCTGGTCAGGCGAGTGTTGACCCGCAAATTGTGAGCGCTATACAAAAAAATACCTGGAACCAGGAGATAACACGCGTTATACTGGAAAGGGAAATTGATAAGTTAGGTGTGGTTGTAGGTGTTGATGAAACACAAGACATGATTAGCGGCCCTACGCCTAACCAAATGATATTACAAAACTTTGCTAACCAGCAAACCGGCCAGTTGGACAGAGCTGCCCTGAATGAATTTTTAGGTAAGCTGAGAGTTGCCAAGAGTGACGATCCGATCAAAAACACCTGGAGCAACTTTGTTACCCAGATGATTGAAAGTAGAAAAGCTGAAAAATACCTGGCTATTGTTAAAAATGGCTTGTATGTAAACAGTTTAGATGCGCAGGATGATTACACGGCAAAAAATAAATTGGTTAACTTTAAATACGTAGGCCTTGATTATGCATCAATACCTGATGCCAAGGTTACTTTAACCGATGATGATTATAAGAGCTATTACGAAGATCACAAAAACCAGTTTAAAAACCCTGAAGAGCTAAGAAGCTTTGAGTACGTTGCGTTTGACGCATCACCATCAAAAGAAGATTCGGCAGCGGTAAAGGAGCAGGTTGCTAAGATCCTTCCTGATTTTAAGGCAAGCACTGATGACTCGTTATTTGTTGCGGTAAATGCCGAAACTAAAGCGCCTTTTACTTATCAAAAGAAAGGTCAGCTGGATCCTAAAATTGATTCTATCATGTTAGGTGCATCAAAAGGTTTTGTATATGGTCCGTATTTCTCGGGCGGTTCTTACAAACTGGCAAAGCTTGTTGATTCACGTTTTAGCCCTGATTCGGTTAAGGCGCGTCATATTTTGTTAAGCCCGCAAGCAGAAGGTGGCTTACCTAAAACTTTGGCTAAGGCAGATTCGTTGAAGAAACTGATCCAAAGCGGTAAAAAAACCTGGGCAGAATTAGCGCCATTAAACTCTATTGATAAACAATCGGCAGCAAAAGGTGGCGACTTGGGTACTTTTGCGCGTGGCCAAATGGTACCTGCGTTTGAAGAGGCGGTATTTAACGGAAGTAAAGGCGAGATCAAAATTGTGACTTCTCAATACGGTGTTCACTTAGTTGAGATAGAAGATCAAAAAGGGTCGTCAAAAGTGGTTAAGGTTGCCGTGGTTGATAAACCATTGGAGGCAAGCAGCAAAACAAAATCGGCAGCTTACTCAAAAGCACAAGCATTTTTGGGTAACCTGACTAAAGATAACTTTGATGACCTGGCTAAAAAAGATGGCTTGGTTAAAAAGAATGCCGATGATGTTGACGGATTAGCTTCGGCTGGTGGTGGTTTAGATAACATCCGCGATTTGGTACGCTGGGCATTTAAGGCTGATAAAGGTGACTTTACCGACCAGGTTTATGAACCAGGAAATGAATATGTAATTGCGCGTTTAATACAAATTAAACCTAAGGGTATATTGCCTTTAGATGTTGTTAAAAAACAAATACAAGCCCAGGTGATGAACATCGCGAAAGCAAAACAGTTAACACCTAAATTGGAAAGCGCGCTAAATGGTGCAAATACCATTGAGCAGGTTGCCCAAAAGTTGAACACACAGGTTACCCCGGTACAAAACGTTGTTTTTGCTAACCCGGTTGTACCAGGTTCATCACAAGAGAATAAATTGGTTGGCGCCATGTTTGGTTCGCCGGTAAATAAACTATCGAAAGCTATTGAAGGCGATAAAGGTGTTTACGCGTTTGTTGTGGAAGGTTTTACCAGCTCTACAGCCCCTGCGGATATTGCCCGTCAGAAAGATCAGATGAGCCAGATGTTGATGCAAAAATCGGAAAGCGCTATTTTAGAAGCGCTGAAAGATAAGGCGAATGTCAAAGATTACAGAGCAAAGGTATTGTAACCAATATATTAAGTAATTTTGTATCCGGGATTGGTGATTAAACCTTTCCCGGATTTTTTGTTTAATAATAAGATGGATATCCAGACAGATATAGTAAATAAGGTAGCCCAAAGCGGTTTGGTGAGCCTTGACCCGGCGATCTTTTACCCGCCGGGCGAGCGTGTGGCTTACGATATTAAAGATAACCTGTTTATGGGTTTGATGCTACGCGAAAAGGATTTCAGGGAGTTTGTGAAAGGGCATGACTGGACACAGTATCAGGATAAGAACGTTGCGTTATTTTGCAGCGAAGATGCCATTGTACCTACCTGGGCCTATATGCTTTTGGCCAACCGGTTAGCACCCTATGCCCGCGAAGTTGTTTTTGGAGATTTGAAGGTATTGGAAACTATTTTGTTTGAAAAGGCGTTAAACAACCTGAACCTTGAGCAATACCGCGACCAGCGGATTGTGATCAAGGGTTGTGGTGATGTCGCGGTACCCGAATCGGCGTATGTGGAGTTGGCCAGGCGCTTAACACCGGTGGTGAAGAGCCTGATGTATGGAGAGCCATGTTCGACGGTGCCAATATATAAGCGGAAGGACTAAACAATTTATATTGCTTTTTTGTAATAAGTGCTGTATGAGATTTTTTAATTTGGTTTTCTTAGTTGCACTTATCAGTTTGAGGGGGTATTCGCAGGAATTACCTAAGGATGCGCTGCCTGCCTTTCAGCCGGGGGAGCATTTGCACTATAAATTGAAGTACGGGTTTTTTACCGCTGCCGAAGCCGATTTGCAAGTTAGCAACAGCGATATTAAGTTTAACAACAAGCCCGCCTATCATATTGTAGCCAATGGCAAAACTACAGGCACGTTTGATGTTTTTTATAAGGTAAGGAATGTATACGAATCGTACATTGATTGCGGTACGTTATTACCTTATCGCTATAAAGAAAATCGCCGGGAAGGCAAATACAGACACAGCGACGATATTATTTTTGACCATGATAGCGGTAAGATAACGGCTACCAAAGGCGTTTTCCCGTTTAAGGGGAAAATATTTGATTTTCCCTCGGCTTATTTTTATGCCCGTTGTTTGGATATGAGCAAGGTTAAGGTGGGCGATAAGCTGGTATTTAAATATTTTTTAGAGGATAAAGTACAATCGCTCACCATAACTTATGTGGGTAAGGAAACGGTGGAGTGTTCGATGGGGAAGTTTAACTGTTTGAAATTTAATCCGGAGATCATCCCCGGAAATATTTTTAGAAAGGATAGTAAGTTTTACCTTTGGATAACTGACGATAAGAACCGTATCCCTGTAAAGGCGCAGGTTGAAGTTATTGTTGGCAGCCTGACAATGGACCTAACCGAGGCTAAAGGCTTAAGATACCCGCTTAATAACAAGTAATAGTAGATACCTAATAGATGATTGAAGTACAAAGCACACTGGTGCACGAAGATGTGGTGAGAGAGAACTTTGTGTGTAACCTGAATAAGTGCAAAGGCGCATGCTGCCTTGAAGGCGATAGCGGAGCCCCGCTTGAAGCCGCAGAGCTTGATATTTTAAAAGAGATATACCCCAAAGTAAAACCGTATATGACGGCCAAAGGCATTGCTACCATTGAAGCTGTTGGCACCCATGTGGTTGATTTTGAAGGTGATTATACTACCCCTTGTGTTGATACCAACAAAGAATGCGCTTACGTGATATGGGAAGGCGGCATTACCAAATGCGCCATTGAAAAGGCCTGGGAAGAGGGCGCGGTTGCTTGGCAAAAACCAATATCATGCCATATGTACCCTATCCGGGTAACGGCTTATCCTGAATTTGATGTGTTGAATTACGACCGCTGGAGCATTTGCAGCCCTGCCTGCAGTTTTGGCGATGAGTTGAAGGTTAGAGTGCACGAATTTTTGAAGGGACCGCTGATCCGTAAGTACGGTGAGGAATGGTATGCCGAGCTGGAGAACCAGGTGGCGAGCCCCCCAGCCCCCTGAAGGGGGAGTTTTTGATTGGCATGTTTGCTGTTTGAATATTGAATTTCGAATGATGGAATATTGTGATCGTTGATTCATCGTTCAATATTTGAAAATTTTTTGATGTGTATTTGGAATCGTGGATATTCAATATTCATCATTCGATATTTCTCTCCATTCACTTTTTTCACCTTTCCATAGCACTACAAATTATTTATTGATATTATTGTGTAGGTTTTTACTATAAATACAGAAATACATTGAAAGGAATTATACTTGCCGGGGGATCGGGAACGAGGTTACACCCCTTAACGTTAGCGGTTAGCAAACAATTGATGCCGGTTTACGATAAACCGATGATCTATTATCCGTTATCTGTACTGATGCTTGCCGGTATCAAGGAAATACTTATCATATCAACACCGCATGATTTACCGCACTTTGAAAAATTACTGGGCGATGGATCACGGCTTGGTTGTAAGTTTGAATATGCTGTACAAGCCGAACCAAATGGACTGGCACAGGCCTTTGTTATTGGTGCCGATTTTATTGGAAGCGAAAGCGTAGCGTTGATATTGGGTGATAATATTTTTTATGGTGATGGCCTATCGCACTTGCTGCAGGTGAGCAATGAGCCTGATGGCGGGATGGTTTTTGCCTACCAGGTATCGGACCCGGAAAGGTATGGTGTTGTTGAGTTTGATGAGAATAATAAGGCTATTTCGATAGAAGAGAAGCCGGTTGAGCCTAAATCGGATTTCGCGGTGCCGGGCTTATATTTTTATGATAATAGCGTTGTTGAGATAGCGAAGAATATCCCTATGTCGCCGCGTGGTGAATATGAAATTACGGATGTGAATAAGGTTTACCTGCAACAAGGTAAGCTTAAGGTTGGCATTTTAAGCCGTGGAACAGCATGGCTGGATACTGGTACTTTTGCATCGTTAATGCAGGCCGGGCAGTTTGTACAGGTTATTGAAGAGCGCCAGGGCATGAAGATAGGCTGTATTGAAGAAATAGCTTACCGTATGGGCTTTATTGATGCCACCCAGTTAGAAAGCATTGCAGTGCCTTTAGTGAAGAGTGGCTATGGCCAGTATTTGCTGAAGTTGCTGAAGAAGAAACATTAAGTGAGTCGGGAAGTCCGGAAGACCGAAAGTTGTAATATATGAGTTTTTAGCTCCGTGGATGGTTTTTAATAGGAAACACCTACGGAGCTTATTTTTTAGCGACTATTTTTCTATAACAGGATACTCCTATTGAGGGCAACAAATTTAAAAAATAATCTATCTGAAATGAAAACAGCATTGGTAACCGGTATTACCGGGCAAGACGGCGCTTATTTAGCCGAGTTTTTGTTGAACAAGGGATATGCGGTGCATGGTATTAAGCGTCGTTCGTCCTTATTGAATACGGATAGGATAGATCATTTATACCATGACCAGCACGAGGCGGGTTTGAATTTTACACTTCATTATGGAGATATGACGGACTCTACCAACCTGATCCGTTTGATACAGGAAACGCAGCCAGACGAGATCTATAACCTGGCCGCTATGAGCCATGTTAAAGTAAGTTTTGATACGCCTGAGTATACCGCTAACGCGGATGGGATTGGCGTGTTGCGGATATTGGAAGCTGTACGCTTGCTGGGGATGGAGAAGAAAACGAGAATATACCAGGCATCAACATCTGAGCTTTATGGTTTGGTGCAGGCGGTTCCGCAGAGCGAAACTACCCCGTTTTATCCACGATCGCCCTACGCGGTGGCTAAAATGTATGGATACTGGATCATTGTAAATTATCGTGAGGCGTATGGTATGTATGCCTGTAACGGGATATTGTTTAACCATGAAAGCCCCATACGCGGCGAAACTTTTGTAACCCGTAAAATTACCCGTGCCGCATCAAAAATAGTTTTGGGTTTGCAAGATTGTTTGTACCTGGGAAACCTATCGGCACAGCGGGATTGGGGCCATGCTAAAGATTATATTGAGGCCATGTGGTTGATGCTGCAACAAGATGAACCCGAAGATTTTGTAATTGCTACTGGTGTTACTACCACTGTGCGCGAGTTTGTGCGCATGGCATTTTTAGAGGTAGGTATTGAGATTGAATTTAGCGGGAAGGACGCCAACGAGAAAGGTGTGGTGATTGATATGGATGAGGAGAAAATGCTATCATTAGGATTAAAGCCTGATACTTTACGTTTTGGCCAAACGATAGTTAGGGTTGACGAGAAATATTTTAGGCCAACGGAAGTTGAGCTTTTGATAGGCGACCCTACTAAAGCTAAAACTAAACTGGGTTGGGAGCCTAAATATGATCTGCAAGCTTTGGTTGAGGATATGATGGCTGGCGATTTAAACCTGGTTAAAAAGGATGAATATTTGAAGGCGAATGGGTTTAAAACCAAGAGCCAATTTGAGTAAATGGTAGTTTTTTTGTATATTGCATAGAAGAGAATCAAGAATAAGGGTACAAGAATCAAGACATTAAAAATACCCCCTTATTCCCCCTGTTTATTAATGATCGAAGCCTGCCTGTCGGCAGACAGGGATTGAATGTCTGAATGTCTGAATGATTGAATGAACAGAGAATATAGAGAGGCGAAAAAACCTACTTTATCCCCCCTTTGAGGAATAATAGAGTCAGTATTTAAGAATGAATGTTTAAGAATCCCCCTTAATCCCCCTGTTAGTTTATGTGGTTATCGAAGTTATTATCTCAAATCCTACATCTTAATACTCAAATCTAAGTCAATGTCATCTCATCATATTATTCGCGAAAAGCAGGAGCCGGCCTTGTTGGTTTTAGGGCTGAATAATTTTGAGGATGATTGGTTGGGGCAGTTATTGGAATGGAGCCCAACGTTGATGGTTACGGCAGATACTGCTGAACAATTGAATGCCTTTGGGGTTAAGTTTGATGTTGTGGTGGGAGATGGGGAGGTTGAATTGCAGTCGGATATTAAGTATGTATCCCATAAAGGTGAAACTGTTACCGAGGCTGCTTTGAAGTACCTGACGGATAATGGTTACCCTGCCGTTAATGTGGTTACGGACGATCTGGTGTTGGGTGATTATTTGCCGTATGCGAGCCAGATCAATATTGTGATATTTAATGCCGGGAAGAAGATATACCCTGTGACCACCGGTTTTGCCAAATGGAAGCCTGCGGGGGATGTGATAGCTGTAATGAGCAATGTTAGCGACATGACCTCTACCGGGCTTGAACCCATCGGCGAAAGCCAATACCAAACCATCAGCGATGGCTTTTTTACCCTCCAATTTAAAGAGCCTTTTATTTTTATTGCCGAGAGTATTTAAGGCCTTACCCGGTTTTGCGGGATGGTGGTCTTTTTGCTAATTTCAACTTTTTGAATTTTATACAATGAAAAAACTGAACCTCGTTTTACTTAGCTTGTTTGTTAGCGTTAGTGCTTTTGCTCAAAAGCCAATTTTTTACGCGATATCGTTCCCCAACGCGTCGCATCACGAAGCTGAAATAACCATGACCATTCCGGAGGCGCCAAGCGGTAACGTCAGGGTGCGGATGAGCCGTTCATCAGCAGGCCGGTATGCTACGCATGAGTTTGGTAAAAACATATATAATGTAAAGGCTTTAACTATTGATAATAAGGAGTTAGCCATGAAACAGTTGGAAGGCGATGTTTATGAGATAAACAATCAGGAGCCGGCGTTTAAAATAAGCTATACCCTGTATGCCGATTACGTTGACGGAACATACTCTGGCATTGATGAGAGCCATGCGCATTTAAACATGCCAGCTACTTTTATGTGGGCAATAGGTTTAGAAAAGCGAGCTGTTAAGGTTCAGTTTAATGATCTGGATAAATATGGCTGGAAGGTAGCGACACAGTTAAAGCATGATGGTGTAAGTGTTTACAGTGCACCCAGCTTGCAGTACTTAATGGATAGTCCTGCTGAATTATCAGCTTATAAAGAAACAAGCTGGACGGTTGCAGGTGCTGATAAAAAGGAACAAACTATCCGGTTGAGTACACACTCGGCAGATGCGCAGCCTGTTGTAGATAATTTTGGTAAGATGGTGCAAAAGGTTGTTTTGGAAGAAAGAGCCGTTTTTGGAGAGTTGCCGGTTTATGATTATGGTGAATACACTTTTCTGCAGGATGTTCATTCAACCAATGCGGGTGACGGTATGGAGCACCGTAACTCTACTTGTATAACTTCGGGACTTGATCAAATCCAGGGCAATGAAGTGAGGATGCTGAGTACGTTTTCGCACGAGTATTTTCATAGCTGGAACGTGAAACGCATCCGTCCCAAAACATTGGATCCCTTTAATTTTGAGCATGCCAATATGAGTGGCGAACTTTGGTTTGCCGAAGGCTTTACGCAATACTATGGCGAGCTGTTGTTGGTTAGAGCGGGTTTCCATACGGCAAATGAGTATGGTAAAACCATGAGTGGTTTGGTGAATGCCGTGTTGAACACACCCGGAGGCATCAAATATTCGGCGGTGCAAAACAGCAATTACGCGGTGTTTGCCGATGCCGGTGTATCGATAGACCCAACTAATAAAGCCAATATGTTCACCAGTTATTATTACTATGGTGGCGCTACGGCTTTGGCGCTGGATTTGCGTTTGCGCGGCGAGTTTAATTTGACACTTGATGATTATATGCGCCAGGTTTGGTTAGATTATGGTAAACCTTATATCCCCTATACTTTAAATGATCTGGAAAAAGCGCTGGGTAAGGTGACCAATAATAAGGTATTTGCAGCCGCTTTTTTTAAGAATTACATTTATGGAATAGAGAAAAACAACTACGAAGCCTTGTTGGCCAAAGGTGGTTATGTACTACGTAAAGCTAATGCTGGTAAGGGGTGGATGGGGGCTTTAACCGCTAAACTGCATGATGGTAATGTGATACTTACGGCTGGTACAATTATAGGCTCGCCAATTTACAAAGCGGGGATTGATGCCGGCGATATTCTGAAAAAAATAGATGGTAAAAATGTTGATGGCTCTGTACCGCTGGCAGATTATTTAGTCAATAAAAAAGTTGGCGATGTGATTACGATAGATTACGAGAACCGCGCAGGTATACACCAGGCGAAGGTTACGCTGGAAGAAAACCCCCAGCTGGAAATAGTTACCGCTGAGAGCGCGGGACAAGCTTTAACCAAGGAACAGCAAGAGTTTCGTGCAAAATGGTTATCCTCTAAAATTAAATAAGTTATGAAGCTATATATAGCTGTTGCTTGCTTACTGGGTGTTTTTACGCAGATGAAGGCGCAAGATGTAAACAAGAACATTAAAGAGAAAAATGTTAAGCGGATAATTAAAACCCTATCTGCCGATAACATGCTTGGCAGGGCAACGGGTACGCCAGGTATTGAAAAGGCTGCAAAGTTTATTGAAAAGGAATATAAGAAAATAGGCCTTGTACCTTTATCAGGCAATAGCAGTTTTCGCCAAAATTTTAATATGGCAAAGATATTGCCGCTCAAAACGGAGATTACCATTAATGGCAAAGTTATAGCTGCCGATAGCGCTTTGGTTATATCAGGGGCGCCGGCGATACACTGGGCGAGCAATAGTGATGTTGAAGTAGCTAAAATAGGAGCGGATAAGAATTTTCAATCGGCTTACCGGGGCTATGCCAGATTAGGTAAAAAGATGCTGATATTGGTTGATAGCAGTTTTAAACAGCAGTTTAAAAGTTCAGTATATCGGTATAAGCAAGGTGTTATTAGTCAATCACCTAATGCGGACCAAAACATAGTATTGGTATTGGGAGCCTTTAATAATGTTGATGTTAAAACGTTTTCGGTAGAGTATACGGCTAAAATAGAGCAGGCTCCGTTGTTCAACATTGCAGGGATGTTACCGGGTAAATCGAAAGAAAAGGAATACGTGATTTTTAGCGGGCATTATGATCACCTGGGCATTTTACCGCCAATAAAAAGTGATAGCATTGCCAATGGGGCCGACGATGATGCATCTGGAACTACGGCGGTAATAGCTTTAGCTAAGTATTATAAGAAGTTAAAGAAAAACGAGCGCACCTTAATATTTGTGGCCTTTACCGCCGAGGAAATAGGCGGGTTTGGTGCATCATACTTTTCGAAACAGTTAAATGCCGATAGCGTTGTGGCTATGTTTAATATTGAAATGATTGGCAAGGCCTCAAAATTTGGAGCTAATTCGGCCTTTATTACGGGGTACGAACGCTCAGACTTTGGAGCGATACTACAGCGTAACCTGCTTGGCACAGCCTTTAAGTTTTATCCGGACCCGTACCCCGAGCAAAACCTGTTTTACCGCAGTGATAATGCAACCCTGGCACGTTTGGGTGTTCCGGCGCATAGCATATCAACAGACCAGATACCAACCGATAAGTTATACCACAGCGTTGGTGATGATGTGGCTTCGCTTGATGTGGCTAATATTACATCAACCATAAGGGCTATCGCGTTAAGCTCACGCAGTATTGTAGAAGGCAAAGACACACCGAAAAGGGTAGCGAAGCTGGAGCGGTAAACTGAGCAAGTTTCGGGTTCTTATCCGTGGTCTTTAGCTATAGTTTTGTATATCAAATTTAAGGAAATGGAAACGCAAAACTTAACAGATTACAGCAGGATTGCCCAGGCTATAGATTATATCAAGGTCAATTTTAAAAGCCAGCCTACATTAGAAGAAGTTGCCGAAAAGGTACATATTAGTCCGTTTCACTTTCAGCGGATGTTTAAGGAATGGGCAGGCGTTAGTCCGAAGAAGTTTCTGCAGTACCTAAGCGTTGAGTATGCTAAAACTATATTAAAGGATAAACAGGTTACGCTATTTGATGCCGCTTTTGAAACCGGGCTATCCGGCACGAGCCGCCTTCACGATCTGTTTATGAATATTGAAGGGATGACACCCGGCGAGTATAAGAACGGGGGTGAGCAACTGAATATTAACTACAGCTTTGCAGAAAGCCCATTCGGGAATCTGATCGTAGCATCAACGGCTAAGGGGATTTGTTATATAGCTTTCGCCGATGATGAGCAGTTGGCTTTTGCCGATCTGCAAGGTCAGTTCCCTAATGCTAAATATCAGCAGGTTGTGGATATGATACAGCAAAACGCCTTATATATTTTTACGCAGGATTGGACGAAGCTAAACCAGATCAAGCTGCATTTGAAAGGAACACCCTTCCAACTTAAAGTTTGGGAAACACTGCTGAAAATACCAATGGGAAATTTGAGCAGTTACGCAGACATCGCGCAAAGCATTGATAATTTGGGCGCTTCGAGAGCGGTTGGTTCGGCAATTGGAGCTAACCCGGTAGCTTTTTTAATCCCTTGCCACCGCATTATAAAATCTACGGGTGACTTTGGACAATACCATTGGGGAAGTACACGTAAGGCGGTTATGATAGGTTGGGAAGCGGCGCAGTTGAACCAGGAGAGTTAGACATGATCAGACATCTTGAATTGGGTAGCACGTCTTTCGGTATCAAAAGGCAGCTGAAGCTTTTAATAGATCAGGGGGAGATCGTTTTTGGCGGGAATAGGAAGCTGAAGATATATGGTAGGCTGGATTGCATATCGGGCAGGAAGATGAAGGCTGAAAACCGGGTGTTTTTTTCATCTGAAAAGGACGCGATTGATTATGATTATCGCCCATGTGGGCATTGCATGAGGACAGAATATGCTTTATGGAAGCAGCAATTAACAAATGGAGTTTGAGGTATGCCTTCTATTATGTTTATTTGCCAAAATATAAATACGAACATGAGCACAACAGACACAACACCGGTATCGCACAATAGCTATTTTGAAGGCATGGTTCAAAGCCTTGGCCTTTTAACTGAAAAAGGAAAAGCCACAGTTGGCGTTATGAAAGCCGGCAAATATACTTTTGGGACATCATCAGCAGAAGAAATGGTGATCATTAGCGGCGAATTGAGCGCTAAGTTGCCTGAGTGTGAATGGGCTATTTATCTTCCGCAACAATCGTTTTCGATAACAGCTAATGAATCTTTTGATGTAAGCTGTGATACGGATGTAGCTTATATTTGCTATTATCAGTAATTTTTAATTGAGACATTTGGAAAATAAAATTTCAAATAAATTTTAAAATGAATGAGCGCTCGCTTATATTTGTATTGTAATGCGGATTAAAGACACGGCTAAAGAAGACAACATCAAGCAAAAAGCTATCGAAATGATAGTGAAGGAAGGCTTGCAAGGCTTCGGTGTGAATAAACTGGCAAAAGCGGCGGGGGTTTCTCCGGCTACTATCTATATCTACTTTAAGGATAAGGAGCATTTAATATCCACGCTTTGTTTAGAGGTTGGTAAAGAAATGCTGGATCAGAGCTTGACGGATTTTAATCCGGAAATGTCTTTTGAAAAAGGTTTGGAGATCCAATGGAAGAATAGGTTAGCTTATTTTTTAAAGCACCCCATTGATATGGAGTTTTTAGAAATTATGCGTTATACCATTTTTTATGAACAAGTTACCTTCATGATGAAGCGCGACTTTGGTGCTATAATGAACGAATTTAAAGATAACGCACAGCAGAACGGTCAATTAATTAAACTGCCTTTTGAGGTGTATTGGGCGCTTGCTTTTTCGCCGCTTTATCAGTTAGTTAAATTTCATACACAAGGGCAAAGCTATGTAAACAATGCCTTCGCTTTAACTGATCAGGTAATGAAGCAGGCCTTAAGCTTAGTTTTGAAAGCCCTTAAACCGTAAAAAAATTTAATATTTAAATAAATGAGTACTCATTTAAAGCATAGATTAAAATGAAACTGAACCACGTCAATTTACCGGTAGATAACGTTGCCGAATGTGTTACATTCTTTACACAATACTTTGATTTTAAATGTATTGATGTAAAGGGAGATAATATGTTGGCGATATTAAAAGGAGAGGACGATTTTACGCTGGTACTGATGTCGGCAGCGTTTAATAAGAACGGTAACCTGGTTTATCCAGATGCTTTTCACATCGGATTTTTATTTGATGAAAAAGATAAAGTAAATCAGGTTTATGATCGTCTTGTACAAAGGGGATTTCCGTTAGATCAAAAACCTGGCAACCTGCGCGGTGGCTATGGCTTTTACTTTAACGCTCCCGGCAATATTTTAACGGAGGTAAGCTATTTATAAACTATACTAAACAACCTTATGATCGACTATAAAAACCCACACCAGGTAATGCTGTTTTTTGAAGAGAAACAGCGGAACAACAAATCAAAGACGGAAATTTGTCTGGCCCAGCAAATAAACTATTACGATATGCTGCGCTCAAGCGGAAAAGTTGCCATCAGTGGCGATCTGTACAACCAGCATAAATTCTTTGTGATCCTGAATGTATCCTGCGATACAGAACTGGAAGACATCATCAGCAACGACCCGGCTTTAAAAAACAACGTTAGTGAATTGGCACGTGCTATGCCTTTTGTAGAGATTTAAAGCCCACGTTTCCTGATCGGTTTCCGGGGGGAAGATTCCGGCTTGTGATCCCACTCATATTGCTTGGTCATTTTAGTGATGCGTTCTTCAAGCGTTTCGGTGGTGAGTCTTTCACGGCCCAGGCTGTCTACTAATATCGGAAACGCGAATGGCGTGGGCCGTTCGGTGTGCTTAATGATGATCTTCTGTTTTTGAATACGCTGCAACGCCGCGCGTAGCCTAAACTCCTCCAGTTGAAAAGCCAATGCTTCGTTATAAGCTTGCCTCACTAATAAATTATTAGGTTCATACTCGCTAAACACATCAAACAACAACGAGGAGTTGGCCTGCAAATGTTTCCCTTTTACCGGTTGGCCGGGATAGCCAGTAAATATCAAACCACCAATATGCGCTATATCACGAAAACGGCGGCGGGCCATTTCGTTGGCATTCAAACTATGTTGGATATCATCCAACAGGTTATCAATGGTAAATAGGTTCTTTTGTAAGGCTTCCTGTAAAGGCAAATCATCATCGGTAAGCAGTTCAAAGCCATAATCATTCATGGCAATAGAAAAACTGGCATTTTTGATCTTAGAGATACGGTAGGCTAATAGAGATGCCATGCCCTCGTGAACCAATCTTCCCTCAAATGGGTAGAAGAGCAAGTGATGCCCATTGTGCGATTCAAAATGCTCTATCAAAAACTCATTGCTGCGCGGTAAATGTGATTCCAGTTTCTGGATCTCAAACAATGGCTTTAGGGCTTTTATTTCAATATCCGTCTCAATCCCCTGCGCCACTTCGTCTAACTTATAACGGAGCACCGCTGATAGTTGTGATGATAAAGGCATTCGCCCGCCCATCCAACTCGGTATCATACCCTTCTTCTTGTTGGACTTTTTAACATAGGCGCTCATCTCTTTGATCCGCACAAACTCCAAACTCCGCCCCGCGAACCAAAAATTATCGCCCGGTTTCAATCGTGACACAAACGACTCTTCAATAGTACCCAAACTACCACCGCTGATCCATTTCACCCGGATGCTTACATCGCTGGTGATGGTACCAATACTTAAGCGATGCCGCATGGCAACCCTACGGTTGTTCACTTTATAGACACCCTTCTCAATTTCAACCTTTAAAAACTCATCGTATTGAGCCAGGGTTTTACCACCGTGAGTTATAAAATCAAGCAACTCATTAAACTCGCTTCTTTTTAAATCGGCATAGCCGAAAGTGGCCTTAACCTCCTTGAATAGTTCGTTTGCACGGAAGCCGTCCGACACGGCGAGTGTAACCATATACTGTATCAGCACATCCAGGGCTAACAAAATAGGATCCCGACTCTCATATACACTATTCTTCAAAGCTTGCTTCAAAGCGGCACCCTCTAATAATTCCAACGAATGTGTAGGCACAAAGTAAGCCTTTGAAATAGCTCCCGGATGGTGACCGCTTCTACCTGCACGCTGCATAAACCGGGCAACTCCCTTTGGACTGCCTATTTGAACCACCGTATCAACCGGCCTGAAATCCACCCCCAAATCTAAGCTTGAAGTACACACCACCACTTTCAGAGCCTCGTTATGTAAAGCCTGTTCTACCCAGTTACGGATATCATTGTCCAGCGAACCATGGTGCATAGCCATAATACCGGCGTACTCCGGGTACTTATCCAAAATGGCATGGTACCAAATTTCTGACTGCGACCGGGTATTGGTAAATATCAAGGTCGTTTTGCTTTTCGCTACTATCTCCATCACCTCAGGTAACAAAGCCACCCCGATGTGCCCCGCCCACGAATAGGTCTCAACACTCTGAGGGATTACCGATTCGATCACGATCTTCTTCTCGATCTTCGCACGTACCATCTTGATCTTGTCTTTCGGGAAAGAGTTACCTAAAAGCACCTCGGCGGCCTCTTCCAAATTGCCTATAGTGGCGCTTATTCCCCATATTTTAAGAGGCAAAAAGCCCGGCTCGTGATTCAAGACTTCCGAATCAGTATCTTGATTCTTGGTTCTTGATTCTTGATTCTGTTTCAATCCTTTCAACCTCGAAAAACCCAACTCAACCTGCACACCCCGTTTGGTGCCTAATAGCTCGTGCCACTCATCTACCACAACAACCTCCAGGCTCTTGAACAGATTTGGGTAGTCCTTTTGCGCCAGCATCAAGTGCAGGCTCTCGGGAGTGGTCAACAAAACTTCGGGTAGCTTACGTTTTAGAGCAGCCTTCTCGGCGGCAGATGTATCTCCCGTTCGGCTCATTATCCGCCAGGGTAATCCTAACTCATCACATGCAGTTTGCATGGCTTTGCGGATGTCGTTGGTCAAGGCCCGCAAAGGCGTTATCCAAAGCATCAGTAGGCCATTATTCTGGCGGGTTTGATAATCGGTAGGGTGCTTGTTGATAAACTCTTCCAGGAAGGGCAAAAACATAGCATAGGTTTTACCGCTGCCCGTTGGGGCGTTCAGTAAGCCCGAGTTCCCGGCAAGGTATACCTCTTCCATCTCGCGCTGAAACGCGAACTGCTCCCAGCTTTTATCCCGGAACCACTGACGTACAATATCCTGACCAGGTGTGCTCACCATCTACATACAATGCTAAGGCGGTTTTGCTTGTGGCTTGTAAAAATAAAGGTCCCGCCAATATAGCGGGACCTTTATTATAAGTTATTTCCTTACGGGATGTTATTCCGGTTATTTCTTCTCCGGATACAAAATAAATTTGATCAGATTGTCGCCTAAGTATTTGTTGGCGGCATCTTTAGTGCTTTGAACAGTAACCTGCTCTAAATCTTTATTGTGGTTCAATACCGCGGCCGGGTCTTCCTGGTATTGAGCAGTACGAATCAAATGACCGGCCCAAAAACCATTCTCTTTCAATTGTAGCTCAGTGCTGCGTTTATCTTCGGCAGTGTATTTCTGAATATCTACCAATTGGGCGCCTTCCTTCTTAATCTTGGCTATCTCTTCCATTGTAGCGGCAATCAGCTTCTCAACATTTACCGGTGCACAACTAAAGTAAACGCCAATGCTGTAACGGCCGGTAGGCAGTTTTGAATAGCTTGCCCTAACACCCGGCGAATAAACACCGCTTTCTTTTTCACGCAAACGCTCAATTAATTTGATCTGTAATACCTCGCCCAAAGCATCTAACTGGATGTTGTTGGCTTGGTTATAATCATAAGCGCCGCTAAATACCAATTGTACATTGCTCTTATCTCCAATACCCTTATAAACGGTTTTGGTAAGCTGACCAGCCGGAGCATGTATACCCAGATTTTTATAAGTTTCTTTACGGTTGGTTGCTGGTAAACCGCCTAAGTATTGTTCCAATAAAGGCTTAATTTTTTCAACTTCAAAGCTGCCGGTTATTACAAATGTAGCGCTGCTCGCGTCTGCAAACCTGTCTTTGTAAAAAGCGAAAGCCTTATCCTGGTTAGCTTCATTCAAAGTAGCTAAGGTAGTAGGCATTCTGCGGATATTGTGGTTGCCTAAAACCGCCGCAACACTATCCGCAAATACAGTAGCCGGATCAAGGCCACGGTTGGCTAAAGTTGATTTGATCTGCGTTAAAGTCGACTGCCAGATGTTTGCATCGCTGCGTGGCTGAGTATAATAAAGGTAAAGCAATTGCAAGGCAGTTTCAAAATCTTTAGGCGTTGAGCTGCCATTGATCCCCTGGCTGGTTTCGCTAACATATGGCGATATGCTAACCCTTTTACCAGTCATCATTTTATCAAGTTTGATCTCATCAATATCGGCAATACCACTGCCATTTACCAAATCATCAGACATGTTAGCCGAACGGAAATCAGCATCGCTCGCTAATGATGTACCGCCAAAGCTAAAGCCATTGATCAGTATCTGGTCGTTTTTAAAGTCAGTGGGTTTCAAAATAGCCTTAACGCCATTGCCAAAAACAAGGGTTGTTGTACCAATAGCGGCATTTTTAGTTTCCGATACTACTTTGCTTCCTGTCGGAATTTTTTCTAACAGTGGCTTGTTGCTTACATTATCAACATAAGCCGTAACACCGTTCGATGCATCTTTTATCCAGGTTAACAAGGTTTGCTCAGTTGGCAATTTATCTTTGTCTTTTTCAGGAGCCTGTACAATAACATTACGGTCCTGATCGCTGATAAATTTACCGGCTAAAGTATTGATCTCGCTCAGTTTGATCTGATCCAAAAACTTTTTGTACAGGTTATATTCAACCTCTATACCAGGTATAGCTTCACCTTTTAAAAAGTTAGCCTGGTACTCACGTACATAGTTTACCGATTTTGTTTTGTCTTTCTCTTTGTAAGCGCTTTCCATAGCCGTCATAACCGATAGTTTAGCACGGTCGAGCTCGGTTTGGTTAAACCCAAATTTGCGGGCGCGTTCTGTTTCGGCAACCACCGCCTTAACTGCCTTTTCCAATTCGCCTGGTTTAGCAACCGCTATAGTGGTAAAGGCATCAAGGTTACCTAAAAAAGCGCCATAGCTTGCACCGCCATATAATACCGGCGGATCTGCCTTTTGAGTCAGCTCACCTAAACGCGCGTTCAGCATGCTGTTGAATAAGCTGTGGCGGATGCTGTTTGAATAACCGGCTTCGGTTTTAGTAACGCTGCCCGGGTGTTTTACAATAATTTGAGCAATTGTGTAAGGCTGCTCTTTATCGGTCACAATTTTTACCGTTGTACCAACGCTTGCCGGAATATTGTATTTAGTACGTGGTTTTTCACCAACAGGGTTTTTCAATTGCGAAAAATTTGCTTTGATCAGTTCTTCAACTCTTTTCACATCAAAATCACCAACAACTACAACCGCTTGCAAATCCGGGCGGTACCAGTCATGGTAAAAGCTCTTAATGGTTTCGGGCTTAAAGTTTTTCAATATATCTTCCTTTCCAATTGGTAAACGCACGGCATAGCGCGAGTTATTCAATAAAACCGGCAAGGTTTGTTTCTGCATACGTTCGCTGGCATTCTTGCCGCGTAAACGTTCTTCTTCCAAAACAACACCACGCTCGCTGTTGATCTGGTCGGTATCAAAGCTTACCATTCCCGCCCAGTTGGCTAAAATGGTGAAGCCTTTTTCAAATATCTTAACACTATCGGTAGGTAATGGCAATTGATATACCGTTTCATCAAATGATGTATAGGCGTTCAAATCGGCACCAAACTTAATACCCGATTTTTGCAGATAATTAACCAGCTCATTTTTAGGAAAATCTTTTGTACCATTAAAAGCCATGTGCTCGGTAAAGTGAGCCAAACCTTGCTGCGCATCAGTTTCTAAAACCGAACCCGCTTTATTCACCAAATAAAGTTCGGCCCTGTTTTTTGGCTGAACGTTTTTACGGATGTAGTAAGTTAAACCGTTTGGGAGCTTGCCTATCAATACCGCCGGGTCTGTTGGTAGTATTTGAGCCGAAAGCTGATCTTTAGCCGCTATAGGTTTGCTTTTAGGCGATGGTGCCGGCTTGGTTTTAACTTGTGCAAAACCTTGATAAGTGGCTGTACTTAGGGCAAGCAGCGCACTTATTGATAATACGTAATTAATTTTCATAGTGGTCAATTATATTTAAATCTAAGATGCAAAAACAATAGCCTTGTTACAAGTTGTTGAAAACTTTAGCAGTCGATTAAGATACAGATTGTATAATAACCGGTAGGGTCTAAACTACCAATGGTCATTATAATAATTTTCAAATCGCCAAGGGGGGGATAAAGTAGGTTTTATTTAAATCTTTTATTCAATCCTTCAAAAACTCAATCCCTGTCTGCCGACAGGCAGGCTTCAATCATTATGAAAGAGGGGGGGATAAAGTAAGATTTTTTAATCTTTATTCTTTGCTCTTTATTCCTTTATCCATCATCACTAATATACGCAAAATCCATCAGTTTTCCATTAAAAGAATTAGCTATTATCTTCAATAGCTATAATTACCAAAATAACTATAGATAAATTCTATATGCTATAGAATAATAGAATTTACAGGCTTAGGCTTTTATGGCTATATTTGTATCAACAAATCATTTAAAAACTTACAATTATGTTAACCATAGGACAAAAATTCCCTTCATTTTCCAAAACTGCTGTAGTGAGCATTGAAAAAGGTAAAGAGTTTGAAACATTAACTTCTGATTACCTGGTAAATGACGATAACGTTTGGACAGTGATGTTCTGGTGGCCAAAAGATTTTACTTTTGTTTGCCCTACCGAAATTGCTGAATTCAACAAAGCTTACGGCGAATTCCGTGACCGTGATGCCCGCTTAATTGGCGCATCTACCGATTCTGAATTTGTTCACGCTGCATGGAGAAGAGATCACGACGATTTGCGCGATTTGAAATTCCCAATGCTAGCTGATACTTCAAAATCATTAGCCGAAGACTTAGGCATATTAGAGCCAACAGAAAAAATCGCTTACCGTGCTACTTTCATCGTTGATCCTACAGGTATCATCCGTTGGGTATCGGTTAATGACTTAAGTGTAGGCCGTAACGTTAAAGAAGTTTTACGTGTGTTAGATGGTTTACAAACCGACGAACTTTGCCCTTGCAACTGGGAAAAAGGTCAAGAAACTTTAACAGCTTAATTTAAGCGCACCCAATAATTATACTATCCCCTTTACTATATAGTATTGGGGATTTTTTATAAAAATAAAATCTCAAAACCCACCTTGTCATTTCGAAGGAGGAGCGACTGAGAAATCTTTTGCGCGCGACTAACCAGGCAATAGGTCTACAGCTAACTCAAGCCATTTCAAATGACAAGCGAGGGTAAGACCCTCAAATAACAAATAACTCATTAACCACACCATGAGCGAAACTACAGATATCATAACCGAAATACTCCAAAGCGTTAACCTAAACGCCGATTACCGCACCAGCAGCCTGAGCCTGTTAGAAGCCGGCGAATCACGTTACTTGCGTGATCTGAAACTAAACTTTACCAGCACCCTAACATCAGAACACCTCAGCACAAAAGAATGTGCTCTGTTAGGATTAAGCACCGCTGTAAATAACAACAACAAACCACTAACAAATTACTTCACCAAATACGCCGAAGAGCAGGGCGCTACCGCAGCCGATGTTGCCGAAGCAGCAGCCTGTGCGTCATTATTGGCATCAAACAACATCTTTTACCGCTTCCGTCACTTTACCCAAAAAGAAAAGTATACCCAGATCCCCGCGCGCATCCGCATGCAGATCATGATGAAACCAGTAACCGGTAAAGAGTTTTTTGAATTGATGAGCCTTGCCATATCAGCAGTAAACGGCTGCGAAATGTGCGTAAACTCGCACGAAGATTCCCTCATCAAATTAGGAACAACCGAAGAACGCGTTTTTGATGCCGTTCGCATCGCATCATTGGTTACCTCATTCGGAAAAATAATTTTCTAAAACTTAACAGCAGGAAAAAGCCTTGGCCCTGTGTGATTCCCCTCTCGAGAGGGGCGGAGGGGTGTGTCCTTTAGCCATGCGTCGGAGGACAGGCTGGCACAAAAATGGTAAAGCGTCATTGTGAGCGATAGCGTGGCAATCTCTACATAGGCAGGTCGATCATAACAATCGAATCTGTATTATATAGAGGTTGCGGCTTTCCCCACAATAACGCTTTTATCTTAAATGTACTACCGGTTAATTAAAACGGCAGGTCATCATCCTCACCCGGAGCAGCGCTCAGGTTAACAGGAGCGGCATATTCTGGTGTAGCAGCGGCAGCGCCATTACCCAAAACATTTATTTTCCACAACTGCATCGAGTTAAAGTAGCTCTTTTTACCGGTTTTGTCAGTCCACGGGCGGCCTTTCAGGTTAAAGAAAACTTCAACATCTTCGCCAACCTTAACATTGTCTAATAATGCGCAACGATCCTGTATGGCCTCAAATTTAAGGTACTCAGGGTATTGTGGGTTCTCTATATATTCAAGTATTAGTTCTCTTTTTTTAAGTGATTCTGTAACCTGTGCAGTTGCAGATACTTCGTGTACTTTCCCTTTGATCTCCATAATTGTTTAATTAAAAATGTAAAGTTAAGTGATATGAAATAAAAACGGGAGTATTTAATACGTAAATTCGCACAATTTATTATGCAAGTTTTCAACACTCCAAGCAAAATCATCCTAACCTGTAATAAAAGGTTATCTTCCTATTTACGTGAAGAAGTAGAAGCGCTGGGCTTCGATATCAAACGCGAATTCCAAACCGGCCTTGAGCTGGAGGGTTCCGTTAACGATTGTATTCCGCTCAATATCAACCTCCGTTGCGTGAGCCAGGTATTATACTCTTTAGGTAGCTTTAAAGCCGCCGATCCAAAAGAACTGTATGACCACCTGGTTACCATTGAATGGGAAAAATTGATCGACTTTGCCGGATACTTTTCCGTAACCTCAAACGTAAACAACGAGCATATTTTAACCCCGCTTTATGCCAACGTAAAGGTTAAAGATGCTATTGTAGATAGGATCAAACAGGTAAAAGGCATCCGCCCAAACTCTGGCCCCGATCTAAATAAAGCAGTTATCCACCTGTATTGGCAGGATGACAATGCCGAGATCTTCATCGACACCTCCGGCGAAACTCTTGCTAAACACAGCTATCGCAAAATTCCAGGCAAGGCGCCAATGCTCGAGGCCTTGGCCGCGTCAACCATTATGGCTACCGGTTGGGATAAAAAATCACCTTTCATTAACCCGATGTGCGGTTCGGGCACTTTGGCCATCGAAGCGGCTTTGCTGGCTACCGATAAACCACCGGGCTTTTTCAGGATGAACTATGCCTTTATGCACATTTTAGGCTACGATGAGCAGGTGTTTTTTAACGAGCGCCGCATCCTGAAGGATAAAGCCATCAAACAGATCGACTTTAAAATTGTTGCTACCGATATATCCGACGATGCGGTTGATATAGCCCGCAAAAATGCTAAAACCGCCGGAGTGGACCATTTGATTGATTTTGCCGTTTGCGATTTTGCCGAAACCGAAGTACCAGAAACTCCCGGAGTAGTATTTTTTAACCCCGAGTATGGCGAGCGTTTAGGTGTACACTTCAAATTAGAAGCCACCTACAAACGTATTGGCGATTTTATGAAGCAGCAATGCAAAGGCTACAAGGGTTATATCTTCACCGGTAATCCCGATCTGGCTAAAAAAATAGGCTTGAAAGCGGCCCGCAAAATTGAATTTTATAATGGTAAATTAGACTGCCGTTTATTAGAATACGAACTATACGACGGTAGTAAAAGAGAACCAAAACCAGAAGAATAAACTATGAAGAGGATTTTTGCTTTAGCTATCGCGATCTTATTGTTTAGCAGCGCCTTCGCCCAAAAAAAGAAAGCCGCCAAAAAAGAACACGCCGACGACGCTCCAAAAGAAGTTGTTAAAAAGGAACTGCCACAACCCTTTAAAGGCGGTGTGGATAGTCTGCTTTTATTCTTTAAAGATAACCTGATTGTAACACCTGCCATAGTTAAAGCAAAAGCCTCTGGTTCGGCAATCATAAAATTCACAGCAGATAACGAAGGTTTTTTAACCAGCATCGTAGTTTACTATGCCGATGATTATATCCTTACGCAGCCCGCAACCGATGCCTTGCGCCGAACCAATGGCAAATGGGTGATCCCGAAAGAAGTTGAATCGTATGATTTTGTAATCCAATTCACTTATAACTACAAACCTGCAGGAGCAATTAAACCTGCTGCCATGAAAGCGATACTCGATTTTCACCAAAAGCATGTGCCCATCATAGCTCATGATCAGGTTCCACTAAACTACGCTACGCTGTTACCAACCATTATTGTAGATTACAATTAACTTAAATGGATACCAATCAGCAATTAATAAAACAAACCGCCCAATACGTAAAAATAACCCTGCAAGGTGCCGAAGCCGGACACGATTGGTTCCATATCCAACGCGTTTGGAACAACGCCAAACTGATAGGCAGTCAGGAGCGGGTTGACATGCTGATAGTAGAATTAGCCGCCCTGCTGCATGATATTGCCGATAGTAAGTTCCACAACGGCGACGAAGAAATTGGCCCGCAAACCGCAGGTGCGTTCTTAAAAAGCATTAACGCTAACGCGGATGTGATAGAACACGTTCAACAGATCATCCGTTACATGTCGTTCAAAGCCAGTTTTGATGAGGTTAAGTTCAACTCCTTAGAGTTACAGGTAGTACAAGATGCCGATAGGTTAGATGCCATAGGCGCCATAGGTATAGCGCGCGCGTTCACTTACGGAGGCTTTAAAAATCGTGAACTTTATGATCCTGCCATCCCACCAAACCTCAGCATGAGTAAAGAGGAATACAAAAACACCTTATCCCCAACCATCAACCACTTTTACGAAAAACTGTTGCTGCTAAAAGATAAAATGAACACCAAAACCGGCAAACAAATAGCCCAGCAACGCCACCAATTTATGGAGCAATACCTGGAGCAATTTTACGGCGAGTGGGAAGGAAGGATGTAGTTATTCAATAGCCTTAATCACCTTACAAGGGTTACCCGCTGCAAATACCCTTGGCGGGATATCACGCGTAACCACGCTGCCGGCACCTATCACAGCCTCATCGCCAATAGTAACACCGGGGCAAACAATAACACCCGCGCCCAGCCAAACCCGGTTACCTATATTAATAGGCTTCCCTAATTCAGTTCCCGAAAAATTGCGCTCCTGCGGATCAAGAACATGCGTAGCTGCTAATAATTGCACCTTCGGACCGCACATCACGTTATCGCCAATAGTTACCGGGGCCACATCTAAGATCACACAATCAAAATTCATGTACGAATCCTTCCCCATGATGATATTGAACCCATAATCACAATAAAAAGGTGGCTCTATCCAACTGTTTTCGCCACACTCACCAAGCATCTGTTTAAGTAAACCATATTGTACCTTACTTTCATGCATCCCTACCTGGTTGTATACACCCAGCTTTTTTCTCACATCGGCACGAAGTTGAATTAACTCCGCATCAGTAGGGCGGTATGGCTCACCGCTTATCATCTTATCTTTTTCTGTCAGCGGGTCGTTTAAAACCTGTTGTTGCGATAACCAGTTGGTCATATGCGGATAAGGCTCAACCTGTAATTCGGCTGCTTTTGCAGCATCAAACGTCATACCGTACCATTGCAGCATCGGTACACCTAAATACCGCTCGTTATCAAAATTCTCGATCAGCGATTCACTACCACCTTTATAACCATCCGCGTGAAATACCACGCTGCTATCTATCCCCAAATGTTTACACGCCGCGTACGACCATGCAATAGCTGCCATTTCATTCCCGCCTTGCTCCGCAAAAGCATCCACATTATCGTTCAGATCTTTCCGCTTGTTTTTAGGTGTTACCGCGATATGCCCCGCCTCATGCAAAATATCGCCGGGATATTTCAACCGGGTAGGGTCAACAATAATCCCACCATCCTTAATGGAAATACCAGGTACAAAAGTTTCCTTTTCTATAGTTTCATAATCAACCTTAATGCCTATGCCTTTAATAAAGTTGATGATGTGCATTGTTGCGGTAGTATCCATTGTAAACGTTATTTAATTTCTTTAAGTCGTATTGAACTTTTGTCAATACCTTTATATGATAACCTCAAAAACAAGCCACAGTTTTGAGGTTTATTATCTTCACACATTTCCACATCGTCTACAATATAAATCCAGTCACCACTTTTGAATGTCCATGTCCAGCCGCCCATTGTACCTTGAGCTTCTTCTTTGCCATTAAGCAAAATTAGATCTGGCTTGTCTGCAATAGATTTACCCTTACTCCATGATACATACCTGATGCTATTGTTGGACATCAAATCAACTCTAATCAATAATTTGTCCGATTTCCCAACAATAATATTTCTTTTCCATGAGTTAACGGTTAGATACGTTTGACTTTGAATATGCTTGGTTAGTTGACTGCGCTTCTGTATTTGTTGTTTCGAATCGTAGTTTATGCCAGTTAACTTTCCATCATCGTTCATCCACAAATCGCCATCAAATAGGCCGCCTACCAATCCATAAGCGCCATTGTGTTCAAAAATGATTGTGTCGCGATAGTGTTGGAGTTTCTTTTTGAACGCCGCATCAAACAACATGGTGTAGTTTGAAACAAATTGTTCCGGAGTTTGAATGTCTGGTAACGGGTTTTGCATTTTTAAAGGATAAACTATCAATTTTGATAAATCATGTGACTTGTCCCCTTTAATTAGTTTAATAATCCGATTATATTTTTGTGCTATTTCGGATGAAATCTTATACTCCGTTTTTTGGACATTTTGAGCTGAAAGATTAGCAAGTATAGCTATCTGCACAATTATAGTTAAAGCTATTCTTTTCATGAGCGTAGTTTAAAGTTAAACAAAAAAGGCCCCGATTTGTCGGAGCCTTTTCAAATATTTAAAAGTGAAATTATTTATTAACGTACATTACTTCTTTAACCGCTTTAACCACTTTCTCAGGGTTTGGCAGGTACTCTTGTATCAATGTTGGAGCATAAGGCAACGGAACATCACCACCCATGATACGCAGGATAGGCGCATCTAAATAATCAAAAGCATCCTTTTGTACTTTAAATGCAACCTCTGTAGCGATAGAGCCTAAAGGCCAGCTTTCTTCAACAATAACCAAACGGTTTGTTTTTTTAACCGATTCGATAACCGTAGCGTAATCAATAGGGCGAACGGTACGTAAGTCAATAACTTCAGCGCTGATGCCTTCTTTAGCCAGTTCAGCCGCAGCCAAAATAACTACCTTCATTATTTTACCAAAACCAACCAGGGTAACATCGGTACCTTCGCTAACCACTTTGGCTTTACCTATTTCAATGTAGTAAGTTTCTTCAGGCACTTCACCTTTATCGCCGTACATTAGTTCCGATTCCATAAAGATAACAGGATCCGGATCAAGGATAGCTGATTTTAACAGTCCTTTTGCATCATACGGGTTTGATGGTACAATCACCTTTAAGCCCGGGCAGTTTGCATACCAGTTTTCAAAGCATTGGCTGTGTTGTGAACTCAGCATACCCGCGTTACCAGTTGGGCCACGGAATACGATAGGCACAGAGAACTGGCCACCGCTCATACTCATAATCTTGGCAGCGCCGTTGATGATCTGATCGATAGCAACTAACGAGAAGTTGAAAGTCATAAATTCAACAATCGGTTTCAAGCCGTTCATAGCCGAACCAATGGCGATACCTGCAAAACCCAATTCAGAAATTGGCGTATCAATAACACGTTTCGCGCCAAATTCATCTAACATACCCTGGCTTACTTTATAAGCGCCGTTATACTCGGCAACTTCTTCACCCATCAGATAAATTGTCTCGTCTGTGCGCATTTCTTCGTTCATTGCTTCGCGAAGTGCTTCTCTGAATTGTATTTCTCTCATTACTATTGTTAAATCAAGTGTTTTTATGCGAGTGCAAATATAATGAGTAAACTTTATAATGCAACTGCTGTATAGCCTGCAAAGGCTTAAATTATCATAAATTTTACGGTTTGGCCGTAGTGCCTCTGTTGGTAACGTTACCTGTGCGTTTCAGCACGCCCCAGCCACTCAATTCGCCCTTTACAGCGCGGCGTATTGATTTGAAAAGCACATAGTACATCAACTGGCGCCAAACAAAGCGTTGCGGAATAATATAAACCAGTTTACTGTATTTCTCTTTCTCTAACTTAAAGGCTATAACCCCCACAAACAGATCAACCAATACAAAGGCTACATAATAGATCAGTATCTTTTGCCAATGATCACCGAATAAACCGAATATCATCATCAGATCGGCCAGAGGCGAAAACAAGGGCAGTATGATCTGGAATACCAAAATATTAGGCATCCCCACCATCCCAAAAAACTTATACTTTTTATTGAATAACGCGTCCCTGTTTTTCCAGAAACTTTGCATCACCCCAAAACTCCACCTGAAACGCTGTTTTAGCAACATATTGATAGATTCCGGCGCTTCGGTATGAGCAATGGCCTCGGCACAATTTTTTACAATATAACCCTGTTTTAAAATACGCATGGTTAAATCGCAATCCTCGGCCAGGGTATCATAGGTAAAACCACCGGCATCTTTGATCGCCTCCTTACGGAAAGCGCCAATAGCACCCGGCACAACGGTTATGCTATTGAGCAAATCAAACGCGCGACGGTCCATATTCTGAGCCGTAATGTATTCGATAGATTGCCACCTCGTGATCAGGTTATTCTCGTTACCAACTTTCACAGTACCAGCAACGGCGCCTATTTCTTCGTCGGTAAAGTAACTCATCAAATGGTACACGGCATCGTCTTCAAGTTCGGTATCGGCATCAATACAGATCACAAAATCATGCTTGGCGCGATCGATACCAAAGTTAAGTGCCGATGCCTTACCACCGTTAGGCTTAGTTAATACCTGTACCTGCGGGTGATTGCCGTATGCTCCGTTTACGATCTCAAAGGTTTTATCCTTCGATCCATCATCAACAAAAATGATCTCGAAATCTTTGTATTTGGTTTTTAGCAAACTTTCAATGGTACGGGCGCCCGTTATCTCTTCGTTATAAGCAGGTACAATAATGCTCACAGGTGGCAGGTTGGTATTAGCCGCCCTTTCGGGGACCTCTTTCTTATCTTCGGAATGCTGCCTCAAAGCCAATATCCCGATCAGGATAACTCTACCCATAGCCAAAAATATGGCCGATAAAAACAGGTACAATAAAAACCAGTTACCGTAAAAGACGAACATGATAAACAAGTTATACAAATGGCCAATAATACCGCTGTCGGCATCGTCACTTATCGGCGGCATCAGGTCATTTTTGGTTTTACCCAAAACATCGGCAATGGTGGTAAATTGGTAACCGTGGCTTTTAAAGAAATGGATAATTCCAGGCAAGGCCTTTACAGTTTCTTCGCGGGTCTCGCCACCGGCATCGTGCAGTAACAACATTGATCCTGCATCTTTTTGCTGTATAACACGGGCCAAAATAGTATCTGCCGTAACACCAGGTTCCCAATCGTGCGGGTCAATAGACTCCCCAATGTTAATATAGCTTTGCTGTCGGCTCAACGCTACCGGGATAACCTCGGCAATGGTTTGCGGCTCCGCATCCGCGTTAAACGGCGGGCGGAATAAAATGGTGCTTCTCCCCGTGATCGCTTCTATCAACCTGCGGGTAGCGTTCAGTTCAAGCTTAACGCGATCTAAACTAATGGTTGATACATCCGGATGGAAAAAGGTGTGGTTCCCGATCTCGTACCCCGCCTCAAACTCACGCCTGAGCAGAGGGATATTTTTTTCGACCATCGATCCCACCACAAAAAACGAAGCCGGAACTTTTTCGCGCTCCAGTATATCCAATATTTGTGGCGTATAATCCGCATCAGGGCCATCATCAAAGGTTAATACTATCTTTTTAGGAGCATAACCATACTTACGGATCTGGTATTTGGTTGGCAGCTTTACGTAATTCTGTTGGGTAATGGTAAAGGTTTTAGGATCAAGCGTAATGTTGATCAAACCTTTTGATGGTGTGGTTACCAGATCCAACACTTCGCCATCGCCAGCATAATCTATCTTATCATTCAAACCAACCTTAGTTAGTTTTGATGTATCAACGCCTGTTTTCTTTAACGAATCGAGCGATAAGTTCTTATCAAAAAAGCTCCACAAACGCGGGTCTTCTGATCCTAAACGCCAAAGGGCTATACCAGCTGTAGACCAATCATCCGCCATCCGCATAATGTTGAAGTTGGTAACCGCATCTGTAAAGTATACCGAGTGTGGCGTTTTATTCAGATCGGTATAAGTATAGTGTAAGTTGGCCGATTCCGGATTGAATATGATCTTGCTTTTGTGTTCAAATGCGGTACTAATAGCTTGCGGATAAGTTATCGGTGTACCAATACTATTCTCGGGCCAATCATAACCATAAGCCCCTACAACCAGAATAACTTTTTCGCTCGGTATTTCATCACACACATCATCCAGGATAGACTCCACCCAACGCTGGTGCGAGATATCCCCATCATTGCTCGATTCGGTATGCTGATCGCGGGCCATTACAAAAATGTAATCGTTGTGCTTAGCTATCTCTTCAATATCGTATTCGTCATTTTCTGGCATTACATCCTGAGTAACCAATAGTCCTTGCGGATGCAAACTGGCATAAAGCTCCTTTTGGAAAGCGAGAAAGGTTGGCGCATTCCTGTCTTTAAGGTCTTCTAACGAAATATCTATCCCCTGCAGGTTGTTCTTTTTAAGATTATATGCCAGGCTGCTGATAAATTTTTCGCGGCTTTTTTTAGTCTTGAATATCCTGTTCAGGTCTTTAGTATCCCACCCGCCTGTTTTATTATCCTTATTAACATAGTTAGATAATTGTGCAATAATGGGTTTTTTATACTTTTTGTTAAGATGTACTAAGGCAGTATCAACTTTTGAGTTTGCAGTATCGGCACCAGGGGTTATAAAAAACCATTCGGTCACTACCATATCCAATTTGCCGATATGATCGGCCAATGAATTGAATGATTGGCTATCCCAATTCACATAAAATCCCGCATTGATACGGTTTTTATTATTTGGGTGCTTTAACTGATGTAAACGCAAACTTTTCCGCAAATCCTGTAGCTCGTTTTTTTGCAGCTTAAAATCTTTGTACTTGGTTGAATGCTTTAACGCGTCCAACTCATCTTTAGATATCTTTTTGGGAGTTTCTGTTAAGTTAGGAAGGGTAGGGTATTCTTTAGATGTGATGGTAATAGCTGCACCTACAACCCCTAAGATCAATACGATCAGTAATAAGCGACTGAGCCACTTAAAACGTGTCCATCTTCCCGGGGTATCAGCCTGAAAAATCTGCTTGTTAGACGACATTAATATTTTTTAATTTTTGGGAAAATTAACTGGTGTAGCAAATAGTAGCTTAATGTGTTTAAAGATAGTTTATTTGGCAGATTTAATAGAATCAACATTTGAAAAATCAACACCACACTTGCAGTTTGAGCCACAGCTTTTTTTGGCGGATACGCTATTATATATCATGCGGCCCACATAAAACAGAGCAGCCGCGAAGAGTACTAATATAATGATGACCTGGATATTCATGCTACAAACTTAGTTAAAAATATTGCCTTTAACGTTGTTGGCCCCTTATATGGCGTTTTACAATGGCCGATTATTATCTCAGCAGCAATTATTTGGTGAATTTTAATCCTATTTTAATAATATAAAACGAATTATAATCTGTTTTATTTTTCAAGGAAGGCTACTGTGCCGCCAACCCAGTCAAAATCTTTATTATAACGCACCCCTATCATTTTGCCACGGCTCAAACGGGCCAGGTTAATGGCTAAGGTTGGCTTATTATCCCCATCCGGCCAAAGGTATAGTAATCTTATTTCGGCTTTAACGCCGCCATCAGGTGCCTGTATGGCCGGTTCGTAATTTACTTTTTGTTGTAAAATCCAGTTATGCTTATCGAGGATGGAGTGAATGTCTGACGATTTTACATCAATAATAACCCCTTGTCCCGCAAAGGAAAACAGCGGCTTTAAAACATAATTTTCCAGATCGGATGGGATAGTATCCAATTGATCTAAAAAAAAGGTTTTAGGGATATAATCGCCCTTTAAAAAAGGCATGGTGTATTTACTGATTCGGTAAAACCAGTTAGGGTGTGTTATCCATTCCACATCCAACGGCTGGCGCACATCAACAACTTTGGCTAAAAGCGCTTCGTTGTTTTCTATCTCATCAAATATCAAACGGTTATAAATACGTTTGATGAGCTTCAACTCGCCATCCAGCTCGTAAAATAGTTGATTGCCTAATTGTTTCAAATCTTCCAACGCTACTATCGGGATGCCAAGGTATTGTTGCGTGACAAAAAAATCGACTACGGTTTTTTGATTATATGCGTTTACATCCATCAATACTACCTCATCAGGTTGATAGGGGCCAAGAATAGTTTTTTTGAGAAGCTCGATATAGCTCTGATCACCCAATCCATTAAAATAGATAGACCATTGATCAGCATCGGGCATACCATAAATTTTTTGATAATGATGCCCCTGATGCGCCTGAAAACCATACAACGAGGGGAAACCCTGCATCTCGATCAGTTTCGGAACCAATTTGCCATTCGCATCAGTACAAACACCAAAATCGAGCGCTATAAAATGCGGGTGATCATTTTCATTAGCTACTCTCCACCTTTCGGGGATGGCTTTTTCGGTGATCTGTTTAAAATCGGGGCGAAGGATAGTTTCAATGATGTCATTACCAGCTTCAATCAGCATATCTCTGAATCCGGCACCAATAAAAACAGGTGTTTCCGCTAATCTAAATTCTATAGGTTTTAAAAAACCGGCCTGAATATCCTTTAAAAACGACTGGTATTTTTCCTGCGTGAAATTAGTATTAAATGCCGCCCTTGCCGATGGAACCATAATTGCTAAGCCTCCTGCAAGCTTTGTACAGCCTGGTGTATAAAATTGGGTATAAGTGTTTTAAAAGTAAGTGCTATTTTTTCCGGGTCGTTTAGTTGGGTGAGCATATCGTCGTACCGGGCTTGCCCGTATTCGTCAATAATAAGTTGCTTTTTGTCTTCGCCCAGCATCCTGATTTTCATCCCTGCCGGGTCTGCTTCGGGGTGAAATTGTGTACCGAAGAAATACTCGTTAAACCGGATAGCCATCATAGCGCGTGGTAGGGCCACATGCGGGCGTTCTTTTTCTATAGTTAACAGTTTGGCACCAATTTCTGCAAAACGTTGCTCATTGGGGTTCACTACCTGCCATTCGCGCGAATCCACAATAAAAAACGGATCGGCTAAACCATCAAACAAAGGCTCGCTTTTTCCATCTTCGGTAACATGGGTAGGGAAAACACCAAATGATTCTGATTTGCGGGTATTCACATCACCCAATTCCAATCTGCGGCACATCAACTGGAACGAGTGGCAAACAAATAAAACATGTTTTTTATTCGGCGCATCCGACTGGTTGTGAGCCTCAATGGCATCAATCAAATTCCAGTACAAGCGCTCCCATTCCGTATCGGCGGTATCTATGGGATTGCCCGGGCCGCCGCTTGATATGTACAGGTCAAACTCAGTTCCGGGTATTTCATTTTTACCACGCAGATCAAATACCTGGTAGGTTAAATTTACATCGTGTTTCTCTTTGTATTGGTTCAACAGGTCCTGAAAACCACGCATACCCTGGTTGGGGTAATTGTCGTACAGGTCAATTATGGCTGCTTTTATTTCTGTCTTATCTGTCTGCATTTACTGATCCTTTTCTGGCCGCTAAGTTCCTAATAAAGTTTGAGAAGTGATATAATCAACCACATCTACTAAGCTATCTTTTTGTTTAAATACTTCTAATTGCCTGTCGGCGCCTGTGCCGTGCTCTAATATTTTGTGTACATAGGCCAGATCCTGTCGGCAGCCTAAATCGTCAACCACATCTTCAATAAAATCTAACAGTTCTAATACTAAGGCACGGGTATTCACTTCCAGTTGCTTGCCAAAGTCTATCATTTTACCATCAATACCGTAACGTGCAGCGCGCCATTTGTTCTCGTTAATTAACGCTCGGCTGTAGGTAATAAATTTCATATTCTGTAAACGTAGTTTATATAACTTGGCGCAAAGGCATTGAAACAAAGCGGTAAAAGCCATGGTTTCATCAATCAGCATCGGGCAATCGCAAATGCGGAACTCAATGGTTTCAAAGAAAGGGTGCACCCTGATATCCCACCATATTTTTTTTGCGTTATCAATACAGTTGGTTTTTACCAACAGCTTTACATAATTATCGTACTCTTCAATACTGCTGAAATAATCAGGTATCCCGGTACGGGGGAATTTATCAAACACCTTGGTCCGGAAAGATTTATAACCTGTATTCCTGCCTTCCCAAAAAGGAGAATTGGTTGATAACGCGTAAACGTGCGGCAAAAAATAGCGCACCTGGTTCGCGATATGGATAGCCATCTCGCGCGATTGTATACCCACATGCACATGCAAACCAAAGATGAGGTTTGAGCGGGCGGCATCCTGCAATTCGTCAACAATTTCAAAATAACGGGGATGATCGGTTATCAGCTGGTGTTGCCAGTGCGAAAACGGGTGTGTCCCGGCGGCACCAATTCGCAAACCCATATCACCGGCTAAACCGGCAACGGTACGGCGCAACTTGGTGACCTCGGCACGGGCCTCGCCGGTGTTATGGCAAATGTGTGTACCTACCTCAACAACGGCCTGGTGCATTTCGGCTTTTACCTGGTCTTCAAGTATTTTCTGCGCCCCATCCACAATTTTTTGCTCATGCGACTTAAGCTCCCGTGTAACGGGATCTATGACCATGAATTCTTCTTCAACACCTATGGTAAATTCGTTCATTGCACCTGTATTTTATTTATTGTTGATGTCATTTCGAACCGAAGGGAGAAATCTTCTGCGCTTGCTTTGTCTACTGTAAACTTATCGCGCGTTTATAAATGATGCAGAAGATTTCTCTCTCGTTCCTCGTTCGAAATGACATTTTTATTTCTTAGCCACTTTCTTCGCCTTAACTTCCTTCTCCACTTTCGGAGCCGACGCTTTCTTAATCGCCTTTGGCGCTTTAATATCCGGGCCAACCGAAACATCAACCTTGCCTACTTTCGGCGCTTTACCTACCAATGGTAAACCCGCGGCTCCTGTTTTTACATACTGCCCCCAGGTTAAATTATCCATACCATCTTTTTGTGCTTTGGCACGTTCAATGGCGTAGTTGGCAGCGGTTTCAACCACCCACTCAAAGTTTTCTACGCCAACACTTTTTATATCGGCATCGGGAGCCGGGTTGCAAAAATCTATCGCGTAAGGTATCCCATCGCGAATGGCGAACTCTACAGTGTTAAAATCGTAACCTAAATATTGGTTTAGTTTAATAACGTAGGCCTCAACCATGTCCAGTATTTTTTTTGATGCTGGTGGTTTACCATGTTCATAACGCAAATGGTGCGGGTTGCGTGGTTCGTACTGCATAATGCGCACGTGCTTGCCGCCAATGCAATAGCAGCGGAAGTAATCGTCAAAGGTTACTTCTTCCTGCAACATCATTACGTATTGTTTGGTGCCGTTGTATTTATCAAAAAAGTCTTCTTCGTTTTCAATGCGGTAAACTTCTTTCCAGCCGCCAACGTCAAAAGGCTTCATATACGCGGGGAAGCCTATATACTCAAAAATGCCTTTCCAATCTAAAGGGTAAGCCAGGTTACGGAACGATTGCGATGTGGTATCATCAGGAAGCTCTTTTGATGGCAGGATAACCGTTTTGGGTACTGGTACACCAAGTTTAACCGCTAAGGCATTGTTGAAAAACTTTTCGTCGGCACTCCACCAAAAGGGGTTGTTTATTACCGCTGTGCCACAAATGGCGGCATTTTTTAATGCCGCGCGATAAAAAGGTACATCCTGCGATATCCGGTCAACAATCACGGCGTAGTCCAATGGTTCGGCCTGCATCACTTTGTTGATATTAACGAATTCGGCGCTGATACCTTTTTCGCCCTTCGAGTTAATGCGGTCTACAAACGCTTGCGGAAATGTGTTTTCCTGTCCGAATAGAATGCCTATTTTCTTCATGTGTTTTATAATTGTTAGCTATCGTTTATAGAAAGCTAAATTGTATATCAATTGTTTACGGTATCTTAATTATAAGTTACCAGTTTACTTAATAGTTGATAAATAATGCGGAAACATTTCGCGCCAAACGGGCCAGTCATGGTCGCCATTGCGGATATCCAGCCAATGGTTTATGTTTTTGCTTTTTAATATGTTAGATAGGTGAATGTTTTCGCCTTTGCAAAAATCATCCTGCGCGGTTCCTAAAATAATGTTCATCTGCCACAGTTCGGGTTGGTTGCTGCCCGGCAAAAAATCGGGCGGGTTGTTGTAGAAGATGTCGTCGTTATAAAAACCGTCCGTAAACTGCTTAATATCGAACGCCCCACCCATCGAGAATAGGTGCGCCACCTTATCCGGATGTTTAAACGCGAAATTAGCCACATGGTAGCCACCAAAACTGCATCCGGCAACGGCTACCTTACTTGCGCCTGTTTCGTTCATGGCCCAGGGAGCAAGTTCTTCGGCAAGCATCCGGTCGTAAGCGATGTGGGTTCGGGCGCGGTCGGCCGGGTGGATGCCTTTATTATACCAGCTTTGCTCGTCTATGCTGTCAATGCAGTATATCTTAACCAAGCCTTGTTCAATAAACCAGCTCACGGAATCTATCAGATGGAAATCTTTGTTCTGATAATAACGGCCCATTGATGTGGGGAACAGGATCACAGGATAACCCCGGTCGCCGTAAACCAGCATATCCAGATCACGACTCAGGTTGTGCGAATACCAGCGTTTAAAATCCTCTCTCAAAGCCCGTTAATTTAGTGTAATATAAGGGGATTGTTTTTAATGTGCAAATGGGCACAGGCACTTATGTTTAAATTATTGCTTCGCCTTTTAGTCAGATACGCTACATTTGCAGCCTTAATTAATACAGAGGGGAAAGATGTACCGAAGTTTGCTTGCCGAAATGACTATTACCGAACAAATACTTACCATAAATTCTGAATTACTTGCGCGCGAAGTAACCATTACCTTATTAGTGCCTGCCGATTACAACAAAGCCGAACCACTCAATTTACTACTGCTAAACGACGGACAGGAAGTTGAAAACCTGATGGTAAGCCAGGCTTTAGAAGACTTATACAATACCAATAAAATAAAACCCGTACTTGTTGCCGCCATACATGCCAACGAGGAACGTTTGCAGGAATACGGCGTAGCAGGCAACCCCGATTATAAAAAGCGCGGTACCAAAGCTGAATTGTATACTCAATTTGTTTTAGATGAACTTTTGCCCTTTATCCACCAGAACACGGGTGTTAATAGTTTTGCATCTACCGCTTACGCGGGAGTGAGTTTGGGAGGCTTAACCGCTTTTGATATTGCCTGGAATCATTCAGAAGTATTTGATAAAGTTGGCGTTTTTTCGGGCTCTTTTTGGTGGAGAAGCAAAGGTTTAGATGAGGGTTATCACGAAAACGACCGCATTATGCATCAACTGATCAGAAACACAAGCGGCAAACCCGACGTTAAGTTCTGGCTGCAAACCGGCACCGAAGATGAAACTGCCGACCGGAACAAGAACGGCATCATTGATTCGATTGACGATGCCATTGATATTATAAAGGAATTAGAATTAAAGGGCTATACCCGCCCCGCGGATATTCAATACCTTGAAATGGTTGGTGGCAAGCATGATATGCCTACCTGGGCCAAAGCCATGCCTAAGTTTTTATGCTGGGCGTTTAAAGCTTAAAACTTCAACGATACTCCAACTTCAAAATAAAAGATACTTGGCTTATATGGCGACGCGTTTTCTAAAGCTTTCGTTATCGCCTGCTCTGCAAGAGTACTCTGTGGCAGGCTGTTTTGAGTAAAAGCGTATGTCGGCGTAAAGTTGAATACAAATCGCCCCGTAGCATATTCAAGCGGGGCAGATAGTTCGTAATTTAGCAGTTTAAAATCGCCTAATTGATTATCATATGCTGTGATAGCGGCGTTAGCTTTACGGTTTAATTTACCTTTTCTTTCCTGGTAACCAGCATAAAAATTTTGCGATCCGGCGTTCAGGCCGGCTTGCGGAGTGATAGTTAGATCATCATCATCGCCAAATATGCTTTCAAATTCAAATTCGTGCGAAATATGCAGATTAAATAAAATATCATTTTTGTTGCCGCTTTTATTAAAAATATAGCTGGCACTGATGCCCGGCGTTACAATGCCCACGATATCGTAATCCGCGTAAGCATTAACTATGGTGCTTAACGCCGAAGAAACCTGCGTGCTTGTAGCATTGTAAAATAGCTTGGTTATTGATGCCCCGGCTTCAAAGTTTTCTGGGGTAGTGTAATCATAGCCAGCTTCTATATTGCCGCCATCTAACTTACTTGATTTTTTGTTGGTGATATAATTTACCTCTCCCGAAAAATACAAACCCGATTTAAACGTGTATTTAATTTTAGGCGAGATGCTGGGCGTTGAAACGGAATCGGGCCTGCCCAGGTAAACATTATTATTAATAAAGTTGATGCCAATTTGAAAAGATGCCTGGTTATCGGACGTATCCGCTTGAGCGTAAACGTTAGAAGAAGCGAGCACGAACAAGCATGCTGTCAGTAATTTGTATACAGGTTTCATTGCAATAGGTTAATTAGGGTTATTGCTTTGACTAAAGGTATGCGTAAAAGTTTAAATCCCTAATATTTATCTATTTTAATTAAACGTTATGGCTTAACGATAGTCAGAATAGTATAATTACCAATACAGAAATTGATTTGTGAGTTTAGATAAGTGTTGTTGTTTTTTTAAGGCTGCCTCCGTTAAAAGGGGCAGCCTTTTTATGTGGTGATTGATCACCCTTCGTAAGCTGCTTTCAGTTCGGTTATATTCAGCTTTATTGATTTCATTACCACATCCATTACACGCAAAGCCTTTTCAGCGTCAGGATCGGCCAGCATTTGGAATACGATTGTCGGGGTGATCTGCCATGATAGTCCAAATTTATCTTTAAGCCAACCACATTGAACTTCGCTGCCACCATTGGCGGTTAGGCTATCCCAGTAGTGATCTATTTCCTGTTGGGTATCGCAGTTCACGGTAAGCGATATAGCATCGGTAAAAGGATGGCCCGGCCCACCATTAAGGCCCATAAATTGCTGGCCCTCTATTTCAAATATAGCGGTAAGCATATTAGTTTGATCAGGCAGCTTACTGCTGATCACTACTTTAAAGTTTTTAAAAATACCACTGTAAAACTCAATTGCTTCTTCGATATTGTTATCGAACCATAAGCATGGGGTTATTTTTTGCATAATGTTTTTATTTAAGCGTTTTGTTAAAGTAAATTTAGTGAATTGCTGTTCAGGCGGTGATGGTAAAAGCGGTCAATAATCGGGGTGATACCGGACAATGTTTTTACACCCGCATTTTATATTTCAACCAAATAATTACTACTTTCGGGTATGGATACTGAAGTAAGGAAAAAACTCGTAGTGCCTTTCATTGTGTTTTTAGGCATATTGGGTGTTAATGCAAACAGCATTGTTAATGGTATTAACCAGCACAATACTACGCGTGTAGTAATCGCGTCGGTATCAACTGTAATTGTTTTATGCCTTTTAATTTTCACTATCTATAATGCCAATAAAAACAGCAAAAAATCGTCATAAAGGCTGTTTGCATTTCTAAATTTTACTCAACCTATTAGCATTGTTGCTCAATTCCTTTTGATTTATCCAGATTCCTGCAAATTCGCAGCCTCGAATTTTATAGTAAACCATGATATCGCATTTTAAAAAAATAGCTTCCGAACTTTCCATTGCCGAAAAACAAGTTAGCGCCACTATTGACCTGTTAGACGAAGGCGCAACAGTTCCCTTCATATCGCGTTACCGTAAAGAAATGACCGGTAGTTTAGACGAGGTACAGGTTGCCGCCGTTCGCGATCGGATGCAACAACTGCGCGAACTGGATAAACGCCGCGAAGCCATTTTAAAATCGTTAACAGAATTGGGTAAGCTAACGCCCGAGCTGGAGAAAGCAGTTAACGCTGCCGAAAGTATGACGGTGTTAGAAGATATTTATCTGCCCTATCGCCCTAAACGTAAAACCCGTGCAACCGCTGCCCGCGAAAAAGGTTTGCAACCTTTGGCCGATGTGATTTTACAGCAAGGCCGCATAGATCTGGAAAGCGAGGCCGAAAAGTATATCGATGCCGAAAAGGGTGTAAATACTTTAGAAGAAGCATTGGCCGGTGCCCGGGATATTATTGCCGAGCACATTGCCGAGAATGCTGAATTGCGGACTCATGTTCGTCAGCTGTTTTTGGATAAGGGTAATTTTCAATCTAAAGTTATCCCTGGTAAGGAAGAGGAAGGTATTAAATACAAAGACTATTTTGATTGGAAAGAGCCTGTAAAAAGCGCCCCATCACACCGGGTATTGGCCATGCGCCGTGCCGAGAAGGAAGAGATTTTATACCTGGATGTTTTACCGCAGGAAGAAGATGCCATCAATATCATCGAAAACCAATTTATCAAAGGGCATAACGCCTGTACAGATCAGGTTAAGCAGGCTGTGACCGATGGCTACAAACGCCTGCTCAAACCATCGATGGAAACCGAAGTGCGTTTGCTCACCAAAAAGAAAGCCGATGAGGAAGCCATCCGGGTATTTGCCGAAAACATGCGCCAGTTATTATTGGGCGCACCATTGGGGCAAAAGCGTGTTATGGCTATTGATCCGGGCTTCCGTACGGGTTGTAAGGTGGTATGTTTGGACGAGCAAGGTAAACTGTTGGAAAACACCAACATCTACCCGCATACCGGCGCGGGTAATTTAAAAGATGCCGAAAAAACAGTAGCGCATTTATGCTCGCAGTTTAATATTGAAGCTATTGCGATAGGCAACGGCACCGCCGGGCGCGAAACCGAGACGTTTGTACGTGGATTGAACCTGGCTAATATAGCTGTTGTGATGGTTAATGAGGCGGGTGCTTCGGTTTATTCCGCATCGGACGTCGCCCGTGAAGAGTTTCCGGATAAAGATGTAACGGTGCGTGGTGCGGTATCTATAGGTCGCAGATTAATGGACCCATTGGCCGAGTTGGTTAAAATAGATCCTAAATCAATAGGAGTGGGCCAGTATCAGCACGATGTTGATCAGAATAAATTGCAGGTATCGTTAGATGATACGGTAATAAGCGCGGTAAATGCCGTAGGAGTAGAATTGAATACAGCATCAAAACAAATATTGGCCTATGTATCGGGTTTAGGGCCACAGTTAGCTCAAAATATTATCGACTATCGTAACCAAAACGGAGCATTTAAAAAGCGCAGCGAATTGCACAAGGTGGCCCGTTTGGGCGATAAGGCTTATGAACAGGCAGCAGGGTTTTTACGCATCCGCAATGCTGATAATCCGCTTGATGCCAGCGGTGTGCACCCCGAACGGTACGAGATGGTTGAAAAAATGGCTAAAGACCTGGGTTGTAAAGTAAAAGACTTGATGCAGGATGAACGTTTACGCAAAAGTATCCCATTATCAAAATACGTAACCGAACAGGTTGGCCTACCAACCCTGAACGATATTATGGCCGAATTAGCCAAACCCGGCCGCGACCCGCGCGAACAGTTTGAGGCTTTTAGCTTTACCGAAGGCGTTAACGCGATAAGTGATTTGAAAATAGGAATGGAGCTACCCGGCATAGTAACCAACATTACCGCTTTTGGCGCTTTTGTTGATATAGGCGTTCACCAGGATGGTTTGGTACACCTGAGCCAGATAACTAACCGCTTTATTAAAGACCCTAACGAGGTTTTAAAGGTGGCCCAAAAAGTAAAAGTTACTGTAACCGATGTAGATGTTACCCGCAAGCGGATAGCATTATCTATGAAAGCTAACGAACCAAGGGATGCTGCAAAACAACTCGGTAAGTTTATACCGAAACCAAAACCTGATCAAGCAGAACGGAGAGGTCCAGAAAAAAACCGCAACGAAGAAACAGACATGCTGGCCAAATTAGCCGCATTGAAAAGCAAATTCAGGTAGGGGGTTAGTCCAGTGTGATTTGCCTTTTGATGCTTTCTTCAAGCGAAATAAAGGTTTCTGTACGCTGAATGCCTTTTACGCTTTGTATCTGTTCGTTCAATACTTCGCGCAGGTGCGTGGTATCGTGGCATACAATTTTGGCGAAGATGCTGTAGCTGCCTGTAGTGTAGTGCAGTTCAACAATTTCTTTAACCTTTTTTAACTGGTTTACAGCCTCGTTGTATTGCGAACCTTTTTCCAAAAATATCCCTAAAAAGGCACAGATATCATAACCAAGTTTCTGCGGATCAACCTCAAGGTTAGCGCCTTTAATCACACCCATCTCTTCAAGCTTCTTCATCCGAACGTGAATAGTTCCGCCGGATACGATCAGATCTTTAGCGATCTCGGTGTATGGGGTGGTGGCATTCTTCATTAATATTGATAAAATTTGGATATCTAAATTATCAATTTCTAAATTTTGGGCTTTTTTGTGCGACATAAATTTGTAAATGTTTATCTAAATACAAGTTTAATTAAAAATTGTATAAAAATGCAAATATTTTGTTGAAATATTTGCAAAGAATGTAGAAGCATATTAAATTTGTATCAAGCAATCAACCTAAAAGCTAACACGTTCTTTAAAATAATATAACAACAAATTGTTGGGTGGTGAAATTTTTGGCAGACACACCTCCTTGTCGCGGTGGCGGAGATCATGGGAAACTCTTAGCAATAAGAATAACCACTCTGTGAAGGTTCGACTCCTTCTCCTACAGCTCTTCTCATAATTTAGGTTTATAATTGGTTAGTAAAAGCCTCCTGCCCATCAGGAGGCTTTACTTTTTTATAGCTTTTTGTAAACCGGAAATAATCCACTGTTCATTTGTATTTTCACCCTGGTCATCATTGCTGTAAGTGTACAAAGTAATCTCTTTAGGCCGGTCGACCATGTAAGCTGCACGCCATGCAATCTGCTCTATATAGCATAGAGGATTGCCTCGCAAGAGTTCGCAATGACGGGTGGGAAGGACTAATTTATGTCATTTCGACGATAGAAGAAATCTTGTTGATGTGATGCGTTTGCATCATGTAGCCGCGAGCTAGCGCACGCAAAAGATTTCTCTCTCGTACCTTCGTTCGATGACAATTGTTTTTAATAAATATAATTAAGTATCCCCTAAAGGAATAAAAAGAATATACACAGCAATTAACCATGCATATAAATTAAACTACCGGCAAGGCAGAACGCTTCGCCGGTAGTATTAAATATCTAATTCGGTAGTACCCGTTAAGTACTGAATTGGAATAGAGAAAAATAAAGTCTGTTTGAAAATAGTGAACCGGTTAATGATTCAATACATTAAAACGAGATACTATCTTTTAAAGCCGCCACCGCCGCTTCCGCCACGGTTGTAACCACCGCCACCGCCGCCGCTGTTGCCGCCACGGTTGTAACCGCCGCCGCCACCACCGCTACCGCCACGGTAACCGCCGCCACCTGATGGACGATCTTTTTTCTCTTCAGCTTGGTTTACAACAATTGTACGTCCGTAAAGTTCAGCGCCATTTACGTCGTTAATTGCTTTTTGAGCAGCCTCATCATCAGGCATCTCAATAAAACCAAAACCTTTGCTTCTACCTGTTTCTCTGTCAGTGATAATCTTTACCGATGTAACTTCACCAAATTCTTCAAAAACTTCTTTTAATTCACTCTCTTCAACTTTAAACGGAAGACTACCTACAAAAATGTTCATGTTTATTTATCAATTAATTTTAATGTTTAAGCAAAAGTATATTAAATAAAATAAGTTGCATCAATTAGCGCAAATAAAATGCGAATATATTGGCATTTAAACCCTTGTTTTAAAAAATATCCTTGCGTTATTTACTTCTTAACCCTGTATTACGCAATTTTTAACTATAAAGATTCATTAAGCTTATTCTTTACATAATTATTAGCTTAACAAACCATTACATTACTATAGCAAGCCGCCGGGCAAATTGTTTTAAGCCCGTGTAATTATTTTTTAACACCCTGTTGGCACACTTTAAAGCTGTATATTTAAACTATAAACCTTAATCAAAACCACATGAACTGGAAACTCATTATTCAATTATCCATGTTTGGCCTTATTATGGCCTTCGGAACTATTTCTTTAATTCCCGAAAAGGTAGAATTTATATTCTGGGTAGTGATATTTGCTGTAGTAGCATATATTATTGCTAAAGTGTGCACCGGTAAATACTTTGCGCATGGCTTTTTTGTGAGCATATTTAACAGTATTTATCTTACAGCTACACATACTATTTTTCTTACTTCGTACAATGCCCATCACCCTGATATGGCTAAGATGATGCCAAAGGATAACCATACTATTTTATTTATGATCCTGATCGGTATAGCTTCTGGAATAGGGTTCGGGGTATTCCAGGGCTTGTTCGCTTTTATCGCATCAAAGCTGGTTAAACCAAAAGTGTCATTATAACAATACTATCAAACGGAAATATTTTTGAGAAATGCAATGAGTATTGTTAAATAAATTCTTTTATGTTTTGGTATAATATTGTTATAATTACGGCAAATAACCTTATCACAATGAAAAAAACCTTACTATTACTTAGCTTATCGCTGTCAATAAGCTTAACCTACGCGCAAACAAAATTTGGCGTTATTGCGGGTCTTAACCTGGCAAGTATTTCAAGCACATCAAGCGGTTCATCCATTTCAAGTTCAAGCCTTGCTGGCTTTCATGTTGGTGCTTTTGCCGATTTTGAATTGAGTAAATCTGTATCCATCCAGCCAGGTGTGTTGTTTTCGCTTAAAGGAGGCAGTGACGAGTCTACCCAAAGTAGCGGTTCGTATAGCGTTCATGCTACTGATAAACTTACCCTTAATTATGTAGAGATACCGGTAAATATTTTTTACCATATACCTGTAAGTATTGGCAAAATTTTTCTGGGTGGTGGGCCATATGTTGCCTTGGGTTTATCTGGTAAAGAAAAAGTTACTTATACAGGTTCGGTAAGTGGAAACGCTGAAGCGAATGTTACATTTGGCAGCAATTCTGGCGATGTTAAAAACCCTGATTTTGGTTTAAATCTTGGTGCAGGCATTGCTCTTCAAAACAACTTGTTGTTTAAAGTGGGTTACGGAATAGGAATAGCTAACTTATCAAACACAAGTGGTACAACAAGCCATAATAATGTGTTTGGTATTTCGGTGGGATATTCCTTTAGGTAATCATACTTTATTTTTAATCTTTAAAAGGGAGAAAACATGTGTTTTCTCCCTTTTGTTTTTATAAACTTTAATTAAAAACACAATTTTGTTTTTACCACGTTATATAGTTAGATAAGAATTGTTTAACTAATTATAATATTATGAAAACGTTCATCCCTACCACACAGTTCGCGGCTGCAGATTACTTAGGTAGTGCCGCTTTATTTGTTTCGCCCTGGGTATTTGGTTTTGCCCATTCAAGCGGCGCGGCATCGCTTATCCCCATGTATATGGGGGGCATTTTATTATTGATGGCCACGTTTGCTGATAATAAATTGGGTTTGTTTAAATCGTTGCCTAATCAAATGCACATGGTGATATTGATGTTCTCGGGCTTCTTCCTGATGGTATCACCATGGTTATTCAACTTTGCTGATGTTACCTTTTTACCCACTTTGCTTTTTGGCGCGTTGTTTATGGTATTATCCATCTTCACCCAAAACTCACCATTTTTAACCAGCCCACACCGCGCAGTGCGCGAAGCCGGTATCCAGTCGTTAGATGCTAACGAAGGCCGGTTGATGGTTTAATATTTCAACAAAAAGCCCCCGAAGAAACGGGGGCTTCATACTTAGGTATATAATTGGTCAGGGATTTAGGGGTTATGAACAGCCCATGCTATTACCACAATTGAGGCATTTGTAGCACGTGCCCGATCGTAATGTAGTGTGGCCGCACACGCTGCAAGCAGGTGCATCGCTTTGAACACCCATGCTCAAATCAACACTATACTGTTTTTGAGCTCCGTTGCTGGTCGCTGGGTTTGCGGGTTGATAAATATTGCTTTCGTCGGTATTAAAGTCTTCGTCGCCCATTTGCGGGTTGCCGGTGATGGCGTTTTGCTCGGTGATGACATGCACCAGGTCGGTACGGTTTTGGTATTCGTAACCCAGCATCCTGAAGATGTAATCAATAATAGAAGTTGAGCTTTTGATATTAGCATGGCCTACCACCATACCGGCTGGTTCAAAACGGGTAAAGGTGAATTTTTCTACATATTCTTCAAGCGGTACGCCATATTGCAGGCCTACCGAAACGGCTATGGCAAAGCAGTTCATCAATGAGCGGAAGGTTGCGCCTTCTTTGTGCATATCCACAAATATTTCGCCCAGGGTGCCATCCTCATACTCGCCTGTGCGAACGAATACGGTTTGGCCATCAATGCTGGCTTTTTGAGTAAAACCACGGCGTTTAAATGGCAGGCTCTTCTTCTGTACCACGCGCGATAGCTGGCGCATAAAACTGGTATCTTTTGAACGCTCCATAATTGCTATGGCCGCTTCCAGAACCTGATCGGGGGTTAGGTCGCTTAGTTTAACGTTAGCGGCGTTGCCCAGTACTTCTTCTACAGTATCCAGTTTCTCGTCGGATACTTCTTCTTTTTGATCTGATTTGGTTGATAACGGTTGCGATAGTTTGCAGCCGTCCCTGTAAAGGGCATTGGCTTTGAGGCCCAGTTGCCATGATAGTTCGTAACAATCTTTGATCTCGTCAACCTGAGCTTCATTAGGCAGGTTGATGGTTTTTGAGATGGCTCCGGATAAGAATGGTTGTGCGGCGGCCATCATTTTAATATGGCCGTGGGCGTGAATATAGCGCTCGCCTTTGGTGCCGCATTTATTGGCGCAATCAAATATGGGGTAATGCTCTTGTTTTAAAAATGGGGCGCCTTCAATGGTCATGTTGCCACAGATGTGTTCGTTAGCTTCCGCGATCTGTTGTTTGCTGTAGCCGAGGGCGCGGAGCAGGTTAAAATCGGGAGCATTGTATTGCTCGGCGGTTAAGCCTAAACGTTTGAGGCAATCTTCGCCCAGTGTCCAGATGTTGAACGCGAAGCTGATCTCGAAAGCGGATACTACGGCTTTGTCTAATTTTTCCAGTTCGTTATCGGTTAAGCCTTTTGCTTTGAGCGAATCCAGGTTAACGTGTGGTGCTCCTGCTAAAGTAGCTGTTCCTTTGGCGTAGTTGATAATGGATAACAACTCGTGATCTTTGTAGCCTAAGTTCCTTAAAGCTTCGGGAACGGCTTGATTGATGATCTTGAAGTATCCACCGCCTGATAGTTTTTTAAATTTGACCAGTGCAAAATCTGGTTCGATGCCGGTGGTATCGCAATCCATTACCAGGCCTATAGTTCCGGTTGGGGCAATTACGGTGGTTTGGGCATTGCGGTAACCATATTTTTCGCCCATTTCTACGGCCTTATCCCAGGCATTACAGGCGGCTGATAACAGGTAATCCGGACAATATTTTTGATCGATTCCCGGCGGGTGAATTTCCAGCGCGTCATAATTTTCAGTTGAATTGTAGGCCGCGTAGCGGTGGTTTCGCATTACGCGGAGCATATGCTTTTTGTTCTCTTTGTATTTGCTGAAGGTGCCTAACTCGCGGGCCATTTCGGCGGAGGTGGCGTAAGCGGTACCCGTCATAATAGCGGTTATTGCTCCGCCAATGGCGCGGGCCTTATCGCTATCGTAAGGGATGCCGTTCACCATCAGGGCCGAACCTAAATTGGCGTAGCCTAAACCAAGCGTGCGGTAATCATAAGATAATTGCGCTACATCTTTAGACGGGAACTGCGCCATTAGTACAGATATCTCTAATACAATGGTCCAAATGCGGCAGGTGTGTTCAAAGGCTTTTACATTAAATACACGGGTATCGGCATCAAAATAATGGGCAAGGTTTATGGAGGCCAGGTTACAAGCCGTATTATCCAAAAACATATACTCCGAACATGGATTAGACGCATTAATGCGGCCACCCTCGGGGCAGGTGTGCCACTCGTTAATGGTGCTGTCGAATTGTACTCCCGGATCGGCGCAAGCCCAGGCCGCGAAAGCGATATCGTCCCATAGTTTTTGTGAGGGTACGGATTTGATCACCCGGCCATTCATGCGGCTGATCAGGTCCCACTGTTTGCCACCTTTTAACGCGTGAAAAAAGTTATTAGGGATACGAACTGAGTTGTTTGAGTTTTGACCGGACACGGTGCGGTAAGCTTCGCCTTCGTAATCAGATGAATAGCCTGCGGCAATTAGCGCGGCTACCTTTTTTTCTTCTTCAACTTTCCAGTTTACAAAGCCTTCTATTTCGGGGTGGTCCAGATCTAAACAAACCATTTTAGCGGCACGGCGGGTTGTTCCGCCAGATTTGATGGCTCCGGCTGCCCTGTCGCCTATTTTGAGGAAGGACATTAAACCTGATGAATAGCCACCGCCAGAGAGCTTTTCGCTTTCGCCACGAATTTTGCTGAAATTGGTGCCTACGCCTGAGCCGTATTTAAAAATACGTGCCTCGCGAACCCAAAGGTCCATAATACCACCCTCGTTAACCAAATCATCATCTACAGATAGAATGAAACAGGCATGCGGTTGCGGGCGCTCGTAGGCAGATGTCGATTTTTCAAGTTTTTCGGTAACCGGGTCAACATAATAATGGCCCTGCGGTTTACCGGTTATACCGTATGAGGTATGCAAACCTGTGTTAAACCATTGCGGTGAGTTTGGAGCTGCAAGCTGACCAACCAGGGTATAAACCAATTCATCGTAAAATATATCGGCATCTTTTGCTGATGCGAAGTAGCCATAACGTTGGCCCCAGTCTTTCCAGCAGTTGGCCATGCGGTGGGCAACCTGTTTAATGCTTTTTTCGGAACCGGTAGTACCATCGGGTTGTGGTACGCCGGCTTTGCGGAAGTATTTTTGAGCTAAGATATCTGTTGCCACCTGCGACCAGGCCGCTGGCACCTCAACATCGTTCATTTCAAAAACAGCATCGCCAGATGGGTTACGGATAACAGATGTGCGCTTTTCGTAAGTGAATTGATCATATACGGTGGTACCTTCTTTACTAAAATACCTGTCGAGTTTTAGTCCTTTAGCAGCGCTTGTCTTTTTTGTATCTTTTTTGCTCATATCTGCATGTATTAGATAGTGTTGAACGATGGGTAAAACTTAAGGGGTTTTAAAACGAATTTATCTATCTCGATAATCTGATACTATTCAGAGTTTTCAACATTGTGTTAAGTAGTCACATCATAATTAGTCAAAGCCACTTAAATTATTAGAACAGAATGGCTTATAGCTGTTGAAAACTATAAAACCGCGAAAATGATCCTAGTCATTTTTGATTAACGCGTTATGGCGCTCAGGAAACCCATGGGGCATTAAATGGTGATATGCTTAATTGCAAGCCCCTGGGTAGGAGCGTGAAAGTAAAACGCCCCGCAGTTAGTGCAGGGCGTTTTTGAAGTGTTGCAGGCTGGCAGCTATTAGTTAAACCTGTACCAAGCTGTAGCGCTATACTTAATTATCTTAAATGAAGCCAGAGTTGACGTTGTAGAAAATGAAGTCCCAGTGGTTGAAATGTCTACCGATGAAGCAAATTCCCTGGCATAGAATGATGTAACACCACCCATAGTCAATGTTACGGTTGCCGTGGCGTTACCGCTCCCCACAAAAGCTACCGTAACAACGTCGCCCACGCTGTAATTGCTTGAAGACGGTAGCGTAAGGTTTACGCTAAAACTGGTGCCGGTACCGGCACGGTCAATAATAAAGAATTTGGTGGTTGTGTTTGCGCTAAAATCGGCTGTAATGCTGCCTGAGGTACTGTTCACAGCCACCACCGGCGCACCATAGCTTCCGTTAGATCCGGTAGCACCCGTACTCCCGGTGGAGCCAGTAGATCCGGTTATTCCTGTACTCCCGGTAGGCCCTGTGGCACCAATATCACCGGTACTTCCGGTAGCACCAGTCGTGCCCGTTATTCCTGTGTTGCCCGTCGCTCCGGTAGCACCCGCTATTCCTGTATCGCCCGTTGGACCTGTCGCTCCGGTTGAACCAGTGGCACCTGTTGCCCCGATAGCACCCGTGATTCCAGTATTCCCTGTTGATCCTGTGAAACCAGTGGCACCTGTTGCCCCGATAACACCCGTGATTCCAGTATTCCCCGTTGCGCCGGTTGCTCCTGTCGCGCCAGTTAGGCCGTTTGTTCCATTGTTACCTGTCGCACCGGTTGCTCCTGTCGCGCCAGTTACGCCGTTTGTTCCATTGTTACCTGTGGCACCGGTCGATCCTGTCGCACCAGTAACACCGTTCGTTCCATTGTTACCGGTAGTACCGGTTGCTCCTGTGGCACCAGTTAGGCCGTTCGTTCCATTGTTACCTGTGGCACCGGTCGATCCTGTCGCGCCAGTTAGGCCGTTTGTTCCATTGTTACCTGTGGCACCGGTTGATCCTGTGGCACCAGTTACGCCGTTTGTTCCATTGTTACCTGTTGCACCGGTTGATCCTGTGGCACCAGTTAGGCCGTTCGTTCCATTGTTACCTGTGGCACCGGTTGATCCTGTGGCACCAGTTGGGCCGTTTGTTCCGTTGTTACCCGTTGCACCGGTTGATCCTGTCGGACCAGTAACACCGTTCGTTCCGTTGTTACCCGTTGCACCGGTTGCTCCTGTCGCACCTACTATTCCTTGTATACCACTTGCTCCTTGCGGGCCTGTAGCGCCCGTAGCTCCTTTGGCGCCGCCCGGGTTAAATGAATATATAGCGTAAGGAACACTTAACAGTTTCGAAACCCCCATTACCATAAAACCTGAACCCAAGTCAACTTCTGTCTGGATATATTTTTGAGCGCTGGCCCAATTAATTGTAGTAAAAGTACCTACCGTAGCAGTACCACTACCCACCTCTAAACCAAATAATCCGAACTGATCGGTGGTTACATTTTGGACTTCCTGATACTCAATTGTGCCTCCTGGTGTTGCTGTACGTATGGATAATCTAATATTAAGTGCCCGGTTCACCAGCAACCCACCGTTGGCGCCACGAGCAACGGCCTGGTACCTAAATGCCTGAGATTGAGCCAAAGCACCAGTACAAAAAGCAAATACGGTTATAAATAGAATGAGTAGTTTTTTTTTCATGTATTACTTTTAATATTTTAATTGGCTAGCTTATTATATGGGACTTAGCGTCATCGTTTATTTGGTAGAAAACATGTCCAAATTAAATACGTGACACAAGACATCGATAAAAGCTAAAAAAAATCAGGCATGGTTATAGACTCCAAGGTGATGATAATAAATGGAATGCTTTAACTTCTGTCTAAATATATTTTTATAAATAAAACTGTTATTATAAATAAAAATATATCTGTTTAATAGTGCTGGAGATACTTAACTCTGTTTTATTAGGGCAGCATATTTAGGCAGTGGCAAAGTAGATGTTCAGAAAGGATATGGTATAAACAAAAAAGGCTCCCGATTTTAGATCGGGAGCCTTTACTATTATGGTTTATTATTCAACTACAGTTACTTTTAGCCTGTTTGTTTTTTATTTGTCTGACGATATCTAACCCCGGATGGGATTTTAAGGGGACGGTAAAATCCCGAAAACTACAGATTAATAAAATGGTCGAAAGTGTCGCTTCTTAATCCTAAACGTAAAGTTTCTAATGGGATCATATCTGCTGGTGCAATATTGCCTAAGTTCACATTCGCGCCAAGTAATTTGATAAACCAAACCTGCTGCGCTTTTTGAGGTGCTTCCCAGATGATGGTTTCCTGTGGGATCTGGGTTAATATTTCGTCAACCAAACCCTGGCGTACCTCTCCGGAATCGCGGTAGATACCTACATTACCACTTTCGCGGGCTTCGGCAATTACTTTCCATGACCCGGCTTCAATTTCGGCGTTCATCAGTTTGATCCATTTATAAGGCGCGAATATCTTTTGAACATCTTTAGAGCCAACTTCGGATATCACGGTGATCTGTTCACTCAGTTTGCGGATGTATTCGCATTTTACATCGTGCTCAATGGTGATGGAGCCATCGGATACTTCGCAGAATTCCATTTTATACTTATCCAGGATGCGCCGGTAATCATCAAACTGGTTGCGGACGATGAAGGCTTCAAACAAAGTACCACCGAAATATACCGGCAGGTTGGCATCACGATAGATCTGTAGTTTTTCTTCAAGCTTAGGCGTAACAAACGATGTTGCCCAACCCAACTTGATAATATCCGAATGCGGGCCGCCTACCTCTATAAAATCTTCGGCCTGGCGGCAGCTTAGGCCTTTATCCATAACCATGGTTAAGCCATTGGTACGGGGTTTAACTTCGCGCGCAGGTAGATCGTTCAGATGATAATTCATGAAAAGTATTTCAATTATAATTTTTTGATATAGCCTATAACAAATTGTTCTAAAAGCAAAGGTCATAAAAAATCCGGAACTATAAAAATTCCGGATCGTAAAATTTGTGTTAATACTGGTTACTTGGTGTATCTGTTTATGATATCGATGATCACCTTATTTTCCTGCAATTGCGGCAGGTAATCAAACAAGATATAGTGCTTTTCCGGATCGGCTGTTAAAGCTTGTTCTAAGTAACTCAAGGCCTCGTTCAACTCGCCGCGGGCAAACAAGTAAGCTACCATGCGGTAATATAGCTCGGCCGCGTCAGGGTTGTTCTTGATAGCTTCGGCAATCACTTCGATGGCGCTATCCAAACGTTTTTGCTCATATAATATGGATGAGTAATCTAACCAGGCATCGGTATCCAATGGATTAAGCTCAACCACCTTTTCATAAGCGGATTCGGCTTCAACTAAGTGGCCTAATTTGTACTCGGCATCGGCAATGGCAAACCAGTAATCCGGATTAGTTAGGTCAAGGTCCAAAGCTTTTTTGTAGAAGTGGAGGGCCTCAAAGTAACGTTCTTCAAAATCAAGGGTCACACCAACTCCAAACCAGGCATCGGCCAGTTTGGGGTCCATTTTAACCGATTTTTTGTAGAATGAGCGGGCCTCGTCCATTTGCTCCAGCTTTTCGTAGCACTCGCCAATAGCGCAATAAGTATCGGCGTTGGGTTGCTCGTACTCAAACGTTTGGCGGTAAACTTCAATGGCCTCGGCATATTTTTCGAGGTTAACCAGCGCGTTGCCTTTATTAAAATAAGCTGATGCGAAGCTATCCTTAATTAATATGGCATAATCGTAAGCATCAATTGCCTTTTCAAACAGGGTTAGCTTAGTAAAAGCGTTACCTAAGTTATACCACGCGGCATAGCTGTAAGGCTCATTATCAATATATTGCTGGTAAAACTGCACACTTTCGGCCTGGTTGTCCATCACATCATAACAGAAAGCCAGTTCGTATAAAGCGTCCTGGTTTTCCATATTTTGTTCAAGGCACTGTTTAAGGTAACCTATGGCAGTTTCATAATCGCCCATGTTTTGGTGAACGTATGCTATGTGCAATAGTATCTCGTCAATTTCTTCGGCCATGCCTAAAGCCTTTTCATAATTCTCCAAAGCTTCGGGGTAGCGATCAATACTTTCGTACAAATTACCGCGGATGATGTAGATATCGGCATCAGATGCTTCGAGGGTTTGTGCCCTATCCAGTGAGGCAAAAGCATCGCCAATACGGTTTGTTACCACGTATAGCTGCGCTTGCTTGATCAGGAAAACTGCTGCGAAGGGGTGTTGGGCGCGGGCGTATTCAACTACCTGGAGTGCCTTTACGGGGTCGTTCTTTTCGATGTAGTAGTCGATGATATTTTCAAACGCCTGTGCATCAAAAAAGTACTGATCGTGGTTGCGGATCATCTCTTCGTATCGTTCTACCGAGAACTGTGGGTCCTCAGTAAAATCAAATTCAAATTCTTCTTCCATTCAGTTTTGTTTGCAGAACTTCTGCTTAGCGTTAATTAATTATCGGGGTACTCGTTTTTGTTTGAGTTAAATTAACCATAAAACCGACCAGCTAATAATTTAGTTTTCCACATATCCCCAATTTTGATAGAATTTGAATTTAAGTGCCTGATAGTAAATTGGAAACAATTTTATCGGATATCACATCCGTTGGCACTGCGTGGGGGTAAATGGGCCGGTATATTTATTTAACTTTGTACAAAGTTACTAAAACCTATGGATAACAAAACTCAAACCATACTTAGCAATTTAGGTATAAACGTTACAAACGAAGCTTTTAGTATAGGTAAAACCTGGGGAAGCGAGCCTGATTGCGCTGTAAGCTCTATTTCATCGCCGGTTGACGGGCAAAAAATTGCCGATGTTAAAATGGCCACACCCGCATGTTATGACAAAACGATTGCGAAAGCAACCGAGGCATTTAAGGCATGGCGGGCTATACCCGCGCCTAAACGTGGCGATGTGGTAAGGCAAATTGGCGACCAGTTGCGCGCGCATAAAGATGATCTGGGTTACTTAGTATCCTACGAAATGGGTAAAAGCCTGCAGGAAGGCCGCGGCGAGGTGCAGGAAATGATCGATATCTGCGATTTCGCGGTGGGTTTGAGCCGCCAGTTATATGGTTTAACGATGCACTCGGAAAGGCCGCAACATAGAATGTATGAGCAATATCATCCCTTAGGGATAGTAGGTATTATATCGGCCTTTAACTTCCCGGTAGCGGTTTGGAGTTGGAACGCTATGCTGGGCTGGGTTTGTGGTGATGTTTGCGTTTGGAAACCGTCCGAAAAAACACCGTTAACGGCTATTGCCTGTCAGCATATTGTACAAAAAGTTTTTGAAGCTAATGGTGTGCCCGAAGGTGTATCATGTTTAGTAATTGGCGACCGTGTAATTGGTGAGCTGATGGCTAATGATACCCGCGTGCCTTTAGTATCGGCAACGGGCTCTACCCGGATGGGTAAGGCGGTTAGCGCTGCTGTTGGTGCCCGGTTAGGCAGAAGTTTGCTTGAGCTTGGTGGCAACAATGCCGTGATCATCAGTGAGCACGCTGACCTGAATATTGCTTTAACAGGTGCCGTATTTGGCGCGGTGGGTACTGCCGGGCAGCGTTGTACCACTACCCGTCGCTTAATTATACATAGCAGTATATATGATGCTTTTAAACAGAAATTAGTTAACGCTTACGGACAATTACGCATTGGTAACCCGCTGGACGAAAACAACCATGTTGGGCCGCTGATTGATACCGACGCGGTTAAGGCCTACCTAAAATCGATAGAGGAGTGTAAAGCGCAGGGCGGCAAATTTGCCGTTGAAGGCGGTGTGCTGAATGGCGATGGTTATGAATCGGGTTGTTATGTGAAGCCTTGCATTGCCGAGGTGGAGAATCATTACGCCATTGTTCAGCATGAAACATTCGCGCCTATATTATATCTGATCAAATATAATACCTTGAACGAGGCTATTGATTTGCAGAACGGTGTTCCGCAGGGCTTGTCATCGGCTATAGTAACCAATAACCTGCGTGAGTCGGAAGCATTTTTATCGGCCGCGGGTTCTGATTGTGGGATAGCGAATGTGAATATCGGTACTTCAGGTGCCGAAATTGGCGGAGCTTTTGGTGGTGAGAAAGAAACAGGCGGTGGGCGTGAGTCGGGCTCGGACGCGTGGAAGGTTTATATGCGCAGGCAAACGAATACCATTAATTACTCTACCACTTTGCCGCTGGCGCAGGGGATAAAGTTTGAGTTGTAGACAACAAAGCACAGCCCCCTCCGCCCCCTAAAGGGGGAACTTTTGAAAAGCCAGCGCATACATTGCGCTGGCTTTTTTGGTGTTTTTTTCGTATCTTTATAGAAGTGATCACATTGGAGTTAACTATTGGAAGCGTGAATAATCCTCTTACTATTTCCCCCTTCTTTCAATGATTGAAGGTTTGATTTTTGAAGGGTTGAATATTTTATTTGAAATAAAACCTACTTTATCCCCCCTACAATGGGAGGTTTGATTTTGAAAATACCCATATATACCGACAAATTTGTTATTTCTGATATTGGGGTTATTAAGAATAAGCGCAGTTGATGTTAATTCTTCTTCTTTAAGTACATCGTCTTCAAAACGATCACGCTTTTATCAACGCGGCACTCTACCTCATCGGGGCTATCGGTTAAACGGATGTTTTTGATCACGGTGCCCATTTTTAAATTGATCTGCGATCCTTTAACTTTCAGGGTTTTGTTTACCAATACCGAATCGCCATCGGCTAATAAGGTTCCGTTGCTGTCTTTAACATCCATTTTTGTTGTAGTTTAGTGAGGCGGCAAAAGTACTTAAATATCGCACACTTAAAACAAATACATACCAATACGCTGTTAATCAAATTGCGTACTTTTGTAAACGAATAATATTGAATGAAGCCAAAATTTTATGATACTGCTGTGAAGCAGGAGAAAGCGGTGCTGATAGGTGTAATTACACCCGACGAAACTGCCGAACAAGCCAAAGAATACTTAGATGAGCTGGAGTTTTTAGTACAAACTGCCGGTGGTGTAACGGTTAAAACGTTTACCCAAAAAATGCTACGCCCGGAGCGTTCTACTTTTGTGGGTACAGGTAAGCTCGAAGAGATCAGAGACTATATCAGAGCCGAAGAAATTGACATAGCCGTTTTTGACGATGGCCTTTCGCCATCGCAATTGCGGAATATTGAGAATGAATTACAGATCAAGATACTGGACAGGAACAATCTGATCCTGGATATCTTCGCCGCCCGTGCCCAAACGTCGCAGGCTCGCAGTCAGGTTGAATTAGCGCAGCTACAATACCTGCTGCCCCGCTTAACCAGGCTGTGGACTCACTTAGAGCGCCAAAAAGGTGGTATCGGTATGCGCGGCCCCGGTGAATCGCAAATAGAAACGGACAGGCGTATCATCCTCAATAAAATATCCCTGTTAAAGGAGAAGTTGAAGCTGATAGACCGCCAGAACGAAACCCAGCGTAAAAACCGTGGTCAGTTAATTAGGGTGGCTTTGGTAGGATACACCAACGTAGGTAAATCAACCATCATGAATATGATCTCCAAATCGGAGGTATTTGCCGAGAATAAGCTGTTTGCAACGCTGGATACTACGGTACGTAAAGTGGTGATCGAAAATCTGCCCTTCCTGCTATCAGATACTGTAGGGTTCATTCGCAAACTACCACATAGTTTGGTAGAGTGCTTTAAATCGACTTTAGACGAGGTTCGTGAAGCTGATATTCTATTACATGTGGTTGATGTATCGCACCCAAATTTTGAAGATCAGATCAAAACCGTTAACGAAACCTTAAAAGAAATTGGCGCTATTGATAAACCGGTGATCACGGTGTTCAATAAGATAGATGCCTATAAGCCTATTCCGGTAACGCCATCGGAGCCTGAGTTGAAAATGACCTTGGATGATTTTAAACATAGCTGGATGGCTAAAAATAATAGCCCTGCTATATTTATCTCAGCATTGAATAAGGAGAATATTGACGAGTTTAGGGCCTTGGTTTATGAGCGTACAAAAGCTATCCATACCGAGCGCTATCCTTACGATAATCTTTTATATTAGGCTCGTTAAACCATTGGGCAAATTGCCCTTCTAACCATCACCATAAACCGGTTATATATGAGAAAAATATTCTTTGTTGCTTTGGTGTTATTATCTGCATCTGTTAAGGCGCAGTATGTTGGTTTGAATGATAAAGAGATCCAAAATCTCAAAGATCTGATCGCTAAAGATGCTGATGTTAAAAAGATGTATAACGACTATCAGGCTATAGCCGATGTTGCCGTTAACGTGAACCCAGCTCCAATAGATACCATCCGCAGCGAGGGTTTACTAAAAGGAAACCCTAAAAAGGAAGCTACGGCATTAGCTTTGCGCGATATGCGTAAAATGTATGCCCTGGCCATTACTTACCGTATTGATGGCGAAAAAAATTACCTGTCAAATTTGGCATCGTACTTAACAGCCTGGGCAAAAATAAACATTGGCCGTGGCGACCCGATTGATGATACCAACCTGGAGCCTGCTATTGAAGCTTATGACATGGTTAAAACCAAACTTAAACCAAACGATAATGATTTGATTATAAAATGGTTTAAGCAAACCGCCGATGCCGAAATAGCAACGCATAAAAAGAACTTTAATAAAGCCACGGGTTATAACAACTGGAATTCGCACCGCCTTAAAATTGTGGGCATGATAGCTTACGCGATAAACGATGCTGACTACAAAAAGTATGTGGATGAAGACCTGAAACGCCAATTGGAAAAGAACTTGTTGCCCGATGGCTCAAGCATTGATTTTAAACTGCGTGATGCCCTGCACTACCACGTTTATGATTTGGAACCCTTGTTAAGTTTGGCCATTGTGTTAAAACGTGCAACTGGTGCTGATGCTTATGCAATCGCATCCGAAAGCGGCGCATCCATCAAAAAATCTGTAGAGTGGGTTATCCCATACATAACCGGCGAAAAAACCCACGGCGAATTTGTAAACTCAACTGTTAGCTTTGATTTGAAACGGGCTAACAACGGCGAGGCGGAATACAAAGCAGGTACCCTATGGAACCCAAAAAATGGCTATCGTACGCTGGCTTTGGCATCGTACTTTAATCCGCAATATAACAATACCCTTAAAACGGTTAAGCCTGATTACCGCGATTGGCAATTGGTGTTGAATAAGGTGATGGTGCAATAGCCCATTTTATAATCAATTATACGTATAATTGATTGTAAAATCACACGTGTAATGACAACGAAGCTTACATTAACTATGGAAGATCAAGTAATTGATTCTGCCAAGGAATATGCCCGTAAAGAAGGAAAAAGCTTATCGGGTATTGTAGAAAATTACTTGAGGTCAACATCCGCTCATAAAGAATCAGATTCTAAGCTTTCACCTAAGGTGGCTAAGATGATGGGAGTAATTAAACTACCCGACGATTTTGATTATAAAAAAGAGCTTGGAAATGCATTGCTCAAAAAATACAAGTAGGCCATGAAACATGTATTCATGGATACGAATGTTGTTATTGATTTTTTAGCAGACAGGCGGCCATTTTCATTAGATGTGGCAAAACTATTTGATCTCGCCATTGCTGAAAAGGCGAGAATCTATATATCTGCCGTTTCGTACAATAATATTTATTATGTGCTTAGGCAATCCTTAACCAATGCTGCCACCATTAGGTTATTGGAGGATCTGGCTGAAATGACAGAGATAGTAGATGTAACAGGTTCTATTATATGGCAATCTTTAAAAACAGATTTTAAAGATTACGAAGATTCCATTCAATATTACTGTGCGCTTAGTGTTCCTCATGTTGATTTTATTGTAATGCGCAACACAAAAGATTTTAAGAAAAGTAAATTGCCGGTACTAACACCATCAGAAGCAATTATATCGATGGGATATATTTCTTAATAATGTCAACTTGTTTATAATTTCCATTCAAAATTTACGCTCTATAACTTATCTTTACACATCCATAGCATTTTTGATTAATTGATGAGCGAAGAACAAAGTCCGGATAACGAAAAATTACATAACATAACCTCTCTCGACGGCCTGTACGAAAACTGGTTCCTGGATTATGCATCTTATGTAATTCTAGACCGAGCCGTTCCGCACATTTACGATGGCTTAAAACCGGTTCAGCGCCGTATCCTCCATTCCCTAAAAGAAATGGACGACGGGCGTTTCAATAAAGCCGCCAATGTTATTGGTAACACCATGAAGTATCACCCTCACGGGGACGCCTCTATTGGTGATGCTATGGTGCAGATAGGTCAGAAAAACCTGATGATAGAATGCCAGGGTAACTGGGGCGATCCGGTAACAGGCGATTCGGCTGCCGCTCCGCGTTATATCGAGGCCCGCCTATCTAAATTCGCTCTCGAGGTTGCCTTTAATGCCGATACTACCATCTGGCAATCCAGCTATGATGGCCGTAACCGTGAACCTATCACCCTACCTATCAAGTTCCCTTTATTACTTGCTCAAGGTGCCGAAGGTATCGCTGTAGGTTTAGCTACCAAAATATTACCCCACAACTTTGTGGAGCTAATTGATGCCTCCATCGCCGTATTAAATGGCGAACGCCCAAACCTGTTGCCCGATTTCCCGACAGGCGGTTTAGCCGATGCATCCAACTATAATGAGGGCCAGCGTGGCGGAAAGGTACGCGTTCGTGCCCGTATTATCGAAAAGGATAAAAAGACACTTACCATTACCGAAGTTCCGTTTACTACCACAACCGGTAGTTTGATCGATAGCGTAATATCTGCCAACGATAAGGGTAAGATCAAGATCAAAAAGATCGAAGATAATACCGCCAGGGATGTCGAGATCGTAATCCACCTGGCACCAGGTATATCGCCCGATGTAACCATCGATGCGCTTTATGCCTTTACCGATTGCGAAGTATCCATATCACCAAACACCTGCGTAATTCACGATGATAAGCCACGCTTTATGAGCGTGAACGATATGCTTACCGAGAGTACGCATCATACCAAAAACTTACTTAAACAAGAACTACAGATCAGGTTAAATGAGCTAAAAGAGAAGATCTTCTTTAGCTCATTGCTCAAAATATTCATCCAGGAAGGGATGTATAAAAACCCCGCTTACGAAACCTCGGCGAATTTTGAAGGTGTTGTTGAAGTATTGAACACCTTGTTCGAGCCATTCTTTAAGATCTTCTATCGTGCCATACTTCCCGAAGATTACAAAAAGCTCATTGATAAACCGATGAGTAGCATCACCCGCTTTGACGTAAAGAAAGCGGATGAGCAGATGAAGACTTTAGAGAACGAGATCAAAGAAGTTAACCATCACCTCAAACACTTGAACGATTACGCCATAGCCTGGTTCCAAAAACTAAAGGACAAGTATGGCAAAGATCGCGGTCGTAAAACCGAGTTAAGAACATTTGATAGGGTAGAAGCCTCGCAGGTTGCTTTAGCCAATGTTAAGCTGTATGTAAACCGCACCGATGGTTTCATAGGGTCTGGTTTAAAGAAAGACGAGTTTGTTTGCGATTGCTCGGATCTGGACGAGATCATCGTTTTCCGCGAAGACGGGAAATGTTTGGTTACCAAAGTTCAGGATAAGGTTTTCGTCGGTAAAGAGATCATCCACGTAGGCGTATTCAAAAAGAACGATGAGCGTACCGTTTATAACATGATCTATAAAGATGGCCCGAATGGTACAGCATACATCAAACGTTTCTCGGTATTAGGCGTTACCCGCGATAAGGAATATGATTTAACCAAAGGCACCAAAGGCTCAAGAACATTATACTTTAGCGCTAACCCTAACGGAGAAGCTGAGATCATAAACGTATCACTAAAGCCACATTCCAAATTAAAGAAACTCGTTTTCGACCAGGATTTTGCCGAGATCGCCATTAAAGGACGTTCGTCAATGGGTAATATCATTACCAAATACCCGGTTAAAAAGATCATCCTAAAATCAAAGGGTATTTCAACCTTAGCGGGACGGAAGATCTGGTATGATGATATCCTGAAACGCCTTAACGTTGATGCCCGCGGTAAATACTTAGGCGAATTTGATGGCGATGATAAGATACTTACCGTACTCAACACAGGTATCTACGAACTCACCAGTTTCGATCTGAGCAATCACTTTGATGATAAAATGATCCGCATAGAAAAGTACAACCCTGAACAGGTGTACTCGGTTATTCATTTCGAAGGCAAATCAAAAAACTACTACGTTAAGCGTTTTTCATTTGAGCACATAGCGATAGGCAAGCCAACCAGCATCATCAGCGACGAGAACGGTTCAAAGCTTACCTTGATATCCTCTGCCGCGCAACCCGTTGTAACTGTTGAGCAGTTGAAAGGCAAATCATCAATACCAGAAACCATCGAGATCAACCTTGCTGATGCCATTGATGTGAAAGGTATGAAGGCCCAGGGTAACCGCTTAACACCTCACGAGGTGAAAAAGATAGTCCTGATAACCGAGCACGACGATGAGGAAGACGTACCAGATCCGGTAGCCGAAACCCCGCTAAGCGAAGTAATAGCTGCCGAGCAAGCCGATGAAGAAGCCGAAAAGGAGATCACGGGTGATGATGATGATGCGGCAATTGAAGAAAGTAAGCCAGCACCACCGGTAATAGAAGAAAAGAAAGAACAAGTTAAGGTGCCTGTTATAGAAAAACCGGTTCCACCGGTAATTGAAGCAAAAAAGGAAGAGCCAAAACTGCCGGCGATTGAAGAGAAGGCAGAAGAAGCTAAACCGCTGGTAAAAGAAAAACCAACGCTACCTGCTCCCGAAGTTAAACCCGTTAAAAAGATAGACTTCGAGATAACTAATCCGGATGAGTTGGATATTGATGACAATGGGCAGTTAGGCTTATTCTAATCGAACTGACATTTCCGTCAGTCTTACCCACAACATTGTTACCGATAATAACACTGCTGTGGCAATTGCCCGCCCCGTTATCTGTATCTTTGTAAAAAACTTTAAGGATTTAATGAAGATATTTATTGCAGGACTACCATTCCAGGTTGGGGAAGAAGAACTAACCGCTGTTTTCGGAGATTTTGGGCATGTAAAATCACTACGTATTGTTAAAGATCGTGAAACAGGACAAAGCAAAGGCTTTGGTTTTGTTGAAATGACTAACGATGATGAAGCTAAAGAAGCCATTGTTAATATGGACGGAGCCGATTACTACGGTCGCAGAATTTCTGTAGCCGAGGCAGACGACAAACCAAAAACCGGCGGTGCTGGTGGTGGTTTCAAACGTTCAGGAGGCTCAGGCCAAAAGAGCTTCCGCTAAAAAGCAAAAGCCTCACGATGTTGAATCGGGAGGCTTTTTTTATTCTCCTTAGTCTACCGGTGTCAAAGTAACCGGGCCCAATAATCCTGATGACATTACGTTCCATTTACTGGCGTCAAAAGGCTTGTAATCAATATTCACAAAATTGATCTCGTGATACTTGCGCCATTGCAGGCCGTTCTGGTCCATGTATCTGATGCGGTTTGCCATCAAATTATCAACCTCAATTTTGATGGTGTTCTTTCCGGGCTTTAAATATTGCCCAACCCTGGCACTAAACGGTATGCTCCAAAATATACCAGCATCCTCACCATTAATATAAACATGGGCGCTTTCACAAACCTTGCCTAAGTTCAATATATACTCACTCGCTTTAGTGGCGGGTATCTCAAATGTAGTACTATACTCACCACTTCCCGAAAAGGATTGCGTTTTAGCATCAGGCGAATTAGTCCATGATGTAAGCGCGGTCAAAGTTTGATCAGCAGGTAACTCCGGTCCACCTTTAGTAAAGTGCAAAACCCATTCCTTCCCAACAACAATCGGCGCTTCTGTTTTTTCAATATACTTCCATTTGGCGCTCTGTGGAGCAATATTGTTGGTCGCCTTAATAATTAAGGCTTCGCCCGATTGCAACTGAACCCTCACCTTAGTTTTGCCATTAACATTACTTGATGCCGGAACACCATAACTACCGCTTTGCGGATCCATCAACATAACTGTATGGGCCTGTATATTCAAAGGCAAATCTGTGTCAATAGTCTTAGCCGTGTGGTTAACAATGTAGTAGTACTTGCCGCCAGCTATCTCTCTACGGATAAATTTCAACCCCGTATTTACCAAAGCCTCGCCAGTTATATTCCTATATTCCAAAGCCTTTTGCACATCATCGGCTAATAAGATCAATCCTTTACCTGTAACCGATTTTTTAACCCCATTACCTGCATCTGTAAAGCTTAATGCAGCCAAAATGCCCTTTAAGCCTTGTTGCCTGTTGGCGAGGTCATTCAGCCCCGGCACATCTTCAGGCAATTTCTGGAAGATAACCGTCGCTCCATTCTTAGCTAACTGGATGATGTTTTGCAAAGTAGCCAAAGGTATATATTTACATGCAGGCACAATTAAAACCTTCCTGGTTTCCGCATTTGCGGCTGTGCTTATCTCGCCATTAACCACGCTCGAACCCGCTATCGCTTTATCAGAGATAAAGTCCAACGAGTACCCGCTCTTCTGCAAAGCATTGGCCGTTTTGTAGAAAGCCGTAGGGCGCAGCCAATCGTTAATACCGTGTATGGCCATATCCATTTCCAGGCCTTTGGTAGCACTCCAGGCATCATAAATTGGCCAGTACATAATAATCTCATTGTCCGGTTTTCCTGCCTGTAAAACCGATTGGCAGCGGGCAATGTAAGTATTCAAACCATTCAAATGTCCCCACCAGCTATTATCAGGTACAAAATTGGTCGATGCATAAAATAACCACCCCGGGAACGCGATATCATCAGGCGAGTAAGTAGTGCCATGAAAATAAACATGGGTCACGCCCGATAAAAACACTTGCTCTAACTCAGGTTTGGTTTGCGATAACGAACCCTTAAAATGCTCTGCCAGCCAGGTAAATGTCTCCGATGTAGCATAAGGCTTCCCGGTAACATGCGCTGCCGATGGCGCGAATTTTAGCATGATCGGGTCAGGATCAACGTTCCTCACATCCGCGCTATCGCGGCGTAAACCCGGAATATCAAACTTGCTCGATCCAAAGGTTTCGCACTCCGGTATATCAACAGCACCATATAGATCCAATAAATTACCCGGCGAACCATGCGATTGGTTACGGGTTAAACTATGGTTTTTATGCGCCCAGGCTGTCCAGTTCAACGTGAAATTATCCAGCAACATCTGGCTCATGGTTTCGCGGTAATCACTCTTTACGCGGGCAACAGCCTCAGTATTATCGCTGCTCACTAACTCACGTAAATGCAGGCGTAAATCATACCCGCGTAGTTTCTGAAACTCATCAAACAAAACCGGCGACCAGCTTGCTCCATAAACTTCATAACTATCATTAAAGTACGAACCAACTCCCGGCGGCTTGCCCTTAAAAGCATCATCAAAACGCTTTAAATAAATGTTAACCGCATCTTTTGATAAATGATCCATCACATTACCCTCGCCACCCGGCGCGGCGCGTTTAACCTGCTGCAAGGTTTTTCCGCTAAAGGCCACATAAATATCCCAGTTACCTTTTTCAGGCTTCCAGTTTAAAGTGCCACCACTTGTAACCTTATCGGTGATGTTTATCACCTCACCATGCTCACCATAAGCGGTAACAGCCTGCAAAGGAGCACTCTTTTGCTTGGCATCTTTAACATATATCTTCTCAGCAAGTGCCTGCCCTGCCGCTACCTTATAGTTTTGAACGATCAATTTAGCCGCTGCGTTCTCACTCTTGATCTGCGGACCGCCAAATGGCCAGCCTGTACCGGTGTTCATATCCACACCCATACCCAAAGTTTTAGCCTTGCCAACGGTAAACTCCAACGCGCTCATCCATTGCGGGGATAAGAATTGCAGATACCGGCTCTCATAACCAATGGCTCCGTAAATAGGTGTTACCTCAACCCCGCCAAAGCCGGCCTTATTGTAGGTTTCCAATAAACGCGCTGTGTTTTTATCATCAACCGCGTTACCCATCCACCACCAGCGTGTCCAGGGGCGCATTTCTTTGGTAACCGTTGGCCATACCGGAGTAGCGGTTTTTGCAGTTTGGGCCATTGCGGCATTAATGCCAAAGCAACCGCCAACAAAAAGTATAAGTAATTTCTTCATTTAGGGTAGTAATATAGGTTCACAATGCGAAGAATCGCATTATACCACAAAGATATTATACCCAAACAACAAACCGTCCTGTAGTATGCTGTATCTCTAAAATGTGACATTGATCTTTGATCGCAGGGGGGATAAAGTAGGATTTTTCAAACTAAGAACTATGTCATTGCGAGCCTGCCTGTCGGCAGACAGGGAACGAAGCAACCGCACGTAAGCCAATTTAACATAAGGCCTGCTCCATCTGCAAAGGGGGGATAAAGTAGGTTTTTTTCAAATTTTGATTGCTGCATATTAACTCTTGATTCTATTTAGGGGGATAAAGTAAGAAATATTTCACCCTTCATTCTGTACCTCGTGTTACAAGCACATTCTATACAATATACAAAAAAGCAGCCTCATTATCAAATAATCTGTCCATATAGCGCGCTGTTTCTCCTGGTGCAAAATCTATTAACTAACCGAAATAATCAGGCGGAAACAACTCTTGTCCGTACTGCTCAGCAATTGCTTTAAATTTTCCCAACTTCTCAGCAGTCATCTCGGGTGGCGGTAAAAATTTACCCGGCTCAACAGGTACTCCAATTGCCTTAAACATATCCTCCATACCCGCCGGTGTAACTACACAAAGCATATGCGCAACCTCATCGCTCACGTTTTTGAATTGGTGCACAAGGCCCCCTTTCGGGATGTTTACGCAACCACCTTTTGTAACGGTATAAGTTTTCTCCTTTGTCTTCACTTCAATTTCACCATCCAGCACATAAAACGTTTCCTGAATATATTTATGTGCATGCGGCCCAGGGCCACCGTTTGGGGGTATCAGCATATCAATCAAAGCATAATCGCCGCCTGTTTGGCTGCCCGACATTACTATCCGGTAAGTATCGCCTACTACCGAAACATTCTCGCCTTCACTGGCTGCTACTGCTGTAATATGGTTGATCAGATTTTTCATTTGATTAAGTTATTATAAAGTCAACAATCACAACACTAATAAGTTGCCTCGCAAAAAAAAATAAACAAACAGGTATTACTCCGTTTCGAAAGGGGGGGATAAAGTAGGTTTTTTTCACCACTCATTGCTCCGTAGGAGCACCCTGTTTATAGAAAATATAAATTGAAAAAATTGGCTCCGTAGGTGCCTCCTAATTTCTCGTTCTCATCCAAGGGGGGATAAAGTAAGAATATTTCAAACCCTCTCAATCTGTCATCCCGAATTTATTTCGGGTACCACAAGATAGTTCTATATCATTAGGAAATATAGAAAGTAAGAAATAATTTAGTCATCGATCTTATAACTCGTTAATATTATTCAGGAATAGTATCATCAATATTTGTATAGATTACTGCAATGGATACATCTGTTAAGATAAATTTGACTGTTCTATATATAATTTTGATTTGGTCATAATTTAAATCTTTGTAGTGTATTTCAAACTCTGCTGTTACATTTAAATTATTTATTTCTGGTGATGTTAAACTTGTTGATTTTGCATCAAAGGTTAAGCCACCATATGAATGCGGAATCTTTTGTTTAGGATATAAAATAATTGGTGGATAGATTCCTTTTTTATTAGTTGAGGTATCGCGTTTGTAATATTCAACCCCATTAAATCGCAAAATGAAACTTTTAAATTCGATTTTTATCGGCGTATTTCCTGTGTTTTCTAAAGGTGTATTAAGTCCAATCTCACGATATTTCAAACCAGGTTTCATTGATGCATGAAGAGTCTGAGGCTGGGTTTGTGCCATTGCCAAAAGAGGTTGTAATTCAATTGATAGCCATCCTTGATTAGCATAACGAATCTGTTTTTGCGATAAATCAATTGATCTTTAGCTAATTTAGTTTGCGCTTCGCTGATTTTAAATTGTTTATTAAAATTCCGTGCATTCATAATCGTTTGAATAATGTAAATTATAACTGCGGCTGCCGAAAATATTGAAGCTAATGCTACAGTAAATTGTAGCCCAAAAGGTAAAGATTGAGTTTCGTTCATTTGATATAGCATTATTTGTTATAATATTTTCAGCTTTATTGTTTTGTAATCAACAAAACCTCAAAGGGGGATAAAGTAAGAAACATTTCACACCCTAATTCGCAACCTCATATTACAAACCGTTCCATACAATATACGAAAAATCCGCCGGATTAGCCAAAATTGATTTGTGAAATCCACTCTCAATCCCAAGTCGCACCTCATAAAAAAGGCCATCCCCTACGGAACGGCCTTTCTTTACTTATAAAAAACTATTATATCAAACTAACGCTCCTGTTAACAAACTCCGTCAATTCCGGGCCAGTCAACATACCTTGCGATAATAAAGCCAAATCAAAAGCCTGTTTAGCCAATTGAGTTTGCTCCTCTTCGCTTTCAGCTTGCGCTATACGGCTGATCAATTTGTGATTACCATTAATAGATACCTTGTAGTTATCCGGCAGAGTACCATAAAAGCTCATGCCGCCACCACCCATGGCTGCCATCTCTTTCATGCGGCGCATAAACTCGTCCATAGTTACAGTTACCGGTAACTCGTCAGGGTTTAGGCTTTCAATTTCAACCTTAAAGTTGGCTTTAGTTATCGCCTTGTCAAAAATGGTTTTGATAGTAGCCGATTGCTCTTCCGTCAACACATGCGCAGGCGCGTCTTCTTTCTTGATGATCTTATCGATCACATCCGCGTCAACACGTTTGATGGATGTTTTCTCTAACTTCTGCTCCATCTGAGCCACAAAGTGACCATCAATAGGCGAGTTCAGCAACAATACATCATAATCCTTTTTATTGGCGCTCTGGATAAAAGTATCTTGTTTAGCCGGGTCGTTGGTATAAATATAAACCTCAGTACCGTCTTTATCAGTTTGATTTGGCGCTACCTTAGTTTTGTATTCATCTAAAGTGAAAAACTCTTTTTTAGTGTTCTCAAGCAAAACAAAGTCTTTAGCCTTATCATAAAACTTGTCCTCGCTTATCATACCGTATTTAACGAACAAGCCAATGTCGCTCCATTTTTCTTCAAACGCTTTACGGTCGGCTTTAAACAGTTCGCTCAGTTTATCAGCAACTTTTTTGGTAATGTAGTTGTTGATCTTTTTCACATTACCATCGGCCTGTAAAAAGCTACGTGATACGTTCAACGGAATATCCGGCGAATCGATCACACCATGCAGCAACATCAAAAACTCCGGAACAATATCTTTCACCTCATCGGTAATAAATACCTGGCGCGAGTATAATTTGATCTTGTTCTTCTGGATCTCAAAGTCATTCTTAATTTTCGGGAAGTACAATACCCCCGTCAAATTAAACGGATAATCAACATTCAAATGGATCCAGAATAACGGATCTTCCGAAAATGGATACAACTCCTTATAAAAATCCAAATAATCCTGATCGATCAGATCGGCAGGAGCCTTGGTCCATATCGGGCTGGTATTGTTAATAATGTTATCAACCTCAACTTCGGTATATTTTGGTTTACCTTCTTCGTCCTCACCATCAGGCTCACGCTCGGTAGTGGTACCAAACTTAATAGGCACAGGTAAAAATTTAGCGTATTTATCTAAGATGCCTTGCAAGCGGCTCTTATCTAAAAACTCCTCACCATCTGCGTTGATATGCATAATGATATCGGTACCACGGGTTGTACGGCTACCTTCGCTTATCTCAAATTCGGTGCTGCCATCACATACCCAACGGGCAGGTTCGGCGCCATCCTGGTACGATAAGGTTTGGATCTCAACCTGGTCAGATACCATAAAGGCCGAGTAAAAGCCTAAACCAAACCTTCCGATAATTTCGTTGGCATCCTTGGCATCCTTGAATTTTTCCATGAATTCCGTAGCACCCGAAAAAGCGATCTGGTTAATGTATTTCTTAATTTCGTCGGCGGTCATACCCAAACCATTATCGCTAATGGTAATGGTTTTTGCAGCTTCGTCAAAAGCAACCTCAACCTGTAAATCGCCCAATTCGCCATTGTACTGACCCAATGCCGCTAAACGTTTGATCTTTTGAGTGGCATCCACCGCGTTCGAAACCAATTCGCGCAGGAATATCTCATGATCAGAGTATAAAAACTTTTTAATGATCGGGAAAATGTTCTCGGTATGTATCGAGATCGTTCCTTTTTCTTGCATAACTATGTTCTGTTTTTGAGTTTAAAATTTGTACTGATACCCTGTTATCAAGGGCCGTTCCAAAGAGTGCTAACTTGTCAAATTGGCAGAATAAGTTATTGAGGTTTGTTACTATAACATACGTAAGGGATGGCACATGGGCTATTAGAATAAGAGATTTATTTCTGTGGCGTTTCCAGATAAAGGTCTTCCACCTTCTTTCTCGCCCAATCCGTTTTGCGCAAAAACTTGAGGCTCGATTTAATGCTGGGGTCGCTGATAAAACAATTGATCTTGATCACCTTGCCCAACCGTTCCCAGCCATGGTACTCAACCAAGTGGGTTAATATCGCTTCCAGCGTTTTACCGTGTAATGGGTTATTGGTTTGCTCTGCCATTAAGCAAAGTTAAATAATAACAGCCACCAACGCATCCAATACTTTTTGTAACGATGCTAAAACTTCCGCATCGGTAATACTCCCGTCGCTATTAACTTTAGTACGTACAAAAGGAATCAGTAATTGAGCATCCCCCGGCACATTGGCCGATATCGCTTCCAAGGTTAATAACAAAGCCGCATGCCCGTTACTACCTACGCTGGATGCCGTGATCAAAGCCATAGGCTTATCCACAAACTCTCCCGACGAAACCGTCCAGTCCAAAGCATTCTTTAACGATCCCGGCACACCAAAAGCATATTCAGGCGTACAGATCAATACCGCGTCGGCATTCTTCAATTGATCACGCCAGGCTATCACTGTGGAAGGAGGGGTGTCATCATCCAGATCAGGATTAAAGTGTGGCAGATCAGCCAGTCCATCATAAATGTCAAACGAAATGCTACCGTCAGCCATCTCAGTTATTTTATTGATGATAGAACTGTTAGACGACTTGGGCCGTAAACTGCCCGATATGGCGAGGATTTTAATGGGTTTCATGGTAATTATATTTTTCAGACCACGCAATTTCTGCCGGAAGCTCACTATTGCTAAACTCAATATGAATAACCCGTCTGGATAGATTATTGGTACTACGGTTCGATGCGTGCAAAAGCAAGGGCCGCATCAACATGATACCGCCTTTTTTAACCGGACAAAATACTTCAGTTTCTGTATCCCAATCTATTGTTTCGGCGCGATAAATGCCTTTTCGGTTTGAGCCGGATATAACTTTTAACGCGCCATTGTTTTCATCCGTATCATCCAGGTGTATCCGAATGGTAAAGTTGTTCTCGAGTATTCCGATAGGTGGCTGTACCGCAAACTGGTTTTGTTTTACCGTCCAGGGCCCATAACCATTAATATCAACACGCTTATTTACAGAAATGGTCAGATCTTGATGATAAGCAACAAACCAGTTCGATTGTGGCGGTTTATCAAAATAAATGGCTTTGGTGGCGAAAAAATCATCACCCAATAATTGCTTAATAATGCCTTTCAGTTTATCGTTAAATATCAATGGTCGGCTCACCGGCACCTCATTCAAAAACTGGCGAATAGCAAACAGATTATTCGTTTTGCGGAAAGTACTACCATTAACAGGTATACTATTGATGGCTGTTAATAGCTGTTCAATTTCCTGATGAGTATATACATCCTCAATAATAATGAAGCCCTTATCATCAAAATCCTGTAATAATGCCTGTTTATTGTCCATTGGTTTAAATAAGCAACCCATTTTCACGGCTAATATATTATCTTGCGATAGCAATTTGATCAGGATGCAAAAATTATACAGTTCAATTACCATCATACTCATCGTGTTTGCATTTGGTAACAAGGCAAAGGCTCAGGCAGGCGTGGGAGCTACCTACATTGGCGATTATAGCAAAATGGGTGGCCACGAAACAGTTAATCTTGAACTGGAACGCGGCAATTGGGCCTATCGGTTAAGCAACCTCAAAAACGCCAGGTATACCTTCACCCTCACCATGAAAGATAACTCCACCCGTGAGGTACACTCCAAGCTATACGCCGATAGTGCGAATAATAGGAGCTACGTAATGGACGATCAGAAAAAAATATATTGCAGCCAAACCCGCCGCATTAGCCGCGAGGATGGTAGCAAGCAAATAATAGGTATTGCTACCGATAGCTGCTGGCTGTTCAAAATAGTGAGCGGAAAGATCAATGCCTACTCATTCCTTTCCGAAGGCGCGGGCTCTTATAGTGTTTCGGCCTTGCAAACCGGCACCGGTGTCATACAAACCTTTGACGAACGTGCCCTTGAACAAATGATCAGTAATGATCCAAAAGCCATGAAAGCCTTCATTAAAAAAGAATATCTAAAGGCTATAGAAAAATTTAATGCCGATAATTAGTCGTTTGATAAACTACCCATCGCCCAATAATTATCGGTAAATTCGCCTCCTCATATTTACGATGTTATGAAGTATAAGTTAGGCGATTTTGTGCGGTTTGTTGACGAGAAAATGGAAGGATATGTAACCACCATCATTGATGATGATATGATTGGTGTAACCGGCGAAGATGATTTTGAGATACCGGTTCTGGCCAGCAAGGTTACAACGGTACATGGCCACAAATCAACCGCAGTAGAGAGCCAGGCATTTGACGAAGTAAAAGCAAACACAGGCGATTTTGATACCCGCGGTATTTATCTCGCCGTGGCCAGCGATCAGCGCATCGCATCGGTGGTTCATTTTTACCTCGTTAACGAAACCTCGTTCCAACTCCTAACCGCCCTAACTACCGAAAAACTATACAAGTTTAAAGGCGAATACGCAGGCATCATAGCCCCAAAATCGGCCACTAAAATTTTTTCAGCCCCTTTGCAGGATATTCAATTATGGCCGGTATTTAATTTTCAGGTCGTTTTTTACACTACCCAAAACATCGCGATCAACCAGCCTTTAATTCTAAAAGAAACCTTCAAGGCCAAAGATTTTTCGGGCACCAAAACCGTAGTGCCATTAATTAAGCAACAAGCCTGGCTCATCCGTTTAGACGAACCGGAGTTGGTGCTTGATGCCGAAAAACTCAAAGAAAGCTTTTTTAAACCCGCCGAAGAAAAACGCGAAATAGAAAAACCAGTTCACGAGATCGACCTCCACATCGAAAAACTACGTGACGATCACCAATTTTTAAGCAGCGCCGAAATACTCAACATCCAACTCACCGCCTTCCGTAAAGCACTGGATGCGGCCATAGTTCACAAACTGCCATCAATCACCTTTATACACGGCGTAGGCAACGGCACCCTCAAAAACGAACTCCACAAAATAGTGGGCAAACACCCGCACATCCAAACCTTTATGGATGCCCGTAAAGAGAAATTTGGATATGGGGCTACAAAGGTGTTGTTAAAGTGAGCTTAATGGCATGAAACTGTACATCAAAAATATGGTTTGCCGTCGCTGTAAAATGGCAGTGGAAAACGAGTTGAATAAGGCGCACTTGCAGGTACTGCACATGGAGTTAGGCGAGGTTGATGTGGAAGGCGAGCCAACAGTACAGCAAATGGAACAATTATCCACAGGCTTAAATAAATTGGGTTTTGAGTTAATTGACGATCAGAAAAGCAAACTGATCGGGCAGATCAAATCACAGATCATAGCAATGGTGCATTACCCAAACAACACGCAACCACTTAAGCTATCTGTAGTATTGGCTGATAAGTTAAAGCACGATTATGGTTATTTAAGTAACCTTTTCTCTACGGTAGAAGGAACCACTATTGAGAAATACTTCATCGCGCAGAAAACCGAAAGAGTAAAAGAACTATTAGTTTACAATCAATTAAGCTTATCCGAAATTGCATATCAGTTAAATTATAGCAGTGTAGCTTATCTTTCCAATCAATTTAAGCAAGTCACCGGCATAACGCCTTCGGCCTTTAAAAACATGCAAGGTAAAAAGCGAACAAACCTCGAAGACCTGTAAATCTTATAAATCACTACCATAATTCCGTAACATTCAGGGCTGTTCTCAAGGGTAAATTTGTATCATAAAATTTAAAAGATCATGATACATACTTATCAAATTAGCGGCATGACCTGTTCTGGCTGCCAGGCTAAAGTGCAATCCCTGCTTTCGCAGATCAAAGGAGTTAAAAATGTGGATATATCGTTAGCCGAAGGTACGGCCGATATTACAATGGAACAGCATATCCCGACAGATGTATTGCAAAAAGCATTAGAGGCTTATCCTAAATACCAGTTAACCGAAGCGCATACATTTCCGGCTACATCTATAATGGATGATACGGATAACAGAACATGGCTGCAAACATACCGGCCCATTCTGCTCATTTTTGCTTACATATTGGGCATAACGCTAATTGCCGGACATCAATCAAATGGCTTTAGCCCGATGGTAATGATGCGGGTATTTATGAGCGGTTTCTTTTTGACTTTCTCGTTTTTTAAGATGCTCGATCTGCAAGGCTTTGCCGATAGCTACGCTATGTATGATATTATTGCCCGCCGGATAAAGGCCTGGGGCTACATCTATGCCTTTGTTGAACTTGTCCTTGGTTTGGCCTACGCGTTTAACTTGTTGCCGAAAATTACCAGTGCTATTGCATTTTTGGTGATGACGGTAAGTTTGGCAGGCGTATTACAAAGCGTATTGAATAAACAAAAAATACGTTGCGCTTGTCTTGGGGCTGTTTTTAACTTGCCAATGAGCACCGTAACCATTATTGAAGATGGCTTGATGATAGTAATGAGTTTGCTCATGTTCATTCTTTATTAAACTTTTTTTTATCAAACTATTGCGTAAGTGAATGCTTACATATATATTTGTAAGCATTCACTTACATAAAATGGCAATACAGGCACGACGAGATGTTTTCCAGGCAATAGCCGATCCAACCCGCAGACAAATAATGGGCCTGGTGGCCCGCGAGCGGATGAATTTGAACGCTATTGCCGATAATTTTGAGATGAGCCGCCCCGCAATATCCCAACACATTAAAATACTGATGGAATGCGGTTTGCTCAATATTAAACAACAAGGGCGCGAGCGTTATTGCGAAGTAGAGCTGAAGCCACTTACCGAAGTTGCCGATTGGATGCAACCCTTTATCCAAATGTGGGAACAACGTTTCGATAGGCTTGACGATGTACTAAACCAAATGAAAACCGATAAAAAAAGTAAAAAATGACAACAGAAAAAAAACTCAAGCTTACTGCCGAGCCAGGCAAGCAGGAGCTGTTCATCGTGCGCGAATTTGAAGCCCCGCGCGATATGGTATTCAAAGCCTACACCGATCCGGATCTGCTCATCAAATGGCTCGGCCCCAATGGTTACACCATGGCTATTGATTATTACGAACCCAAAAACGGTGGTGCATACCGTTACATTCATACCGACCCAAAAGGAAATGAATATTGCTTTCACGGCGTGATCCACACAATGCAAGCGCCCGAAATGCTCATCCAAACCTTCGAGTTTGAGGGTATGCCAACCAAAGGGCACGTATCTTTAGATACCGCCATATTTGAAGAATTGCCTAATGGCCGTACCAAACTTACCATCCAATCAGTATATAAATCTGTAGCCGATAGGGATGGCATGATCAGTTCAGGAATGGAATATGGCCTCACCGAAGGCTTTGCCAAACTGGATGAAATATTAGCGTCATAAAAAAGATTAGTATAAAGGAGTACCCGAAAATCCTATAAAAGAGTAGGCGATCAAATCAAACTTAAATATCATGGCAAAAGATTTTTGGCTTAGCCTACCGGTTAAGAATGTTAAAACCTCAAGGGCGTTTTTTACTCAAATGGGTTTCAAATTTAACCCTCGCTTTGGCGAAAACGATAATATGGCCGCCTTGCTTGTTGGCGAAAAGAACACGGTTGTAATGTTGTGTGAAGAACCACAATTTAAGCAATACATCAGCAACTCAATTTCGGACACCCAAAAGGGCACCGAAGTAATACTCTCTATCGATGCGCAAAACAAAGAAGAGGTTGATGAAATGGCACAACGTGCAATTGATGCAGGTGGTAGCAGCAACCATAAACCAGGCCCAATGCAAGGCTGGATGTACGGTTGCATGTTTGCCGATCCGGATGGACATAGCTGGAACGTACTTTATATGGATATGAGCCAGGTACCCCAAAAAGGTATTTAACACTTTGTGTTAAAATAAGTTAAACAATAAACGGTTGAGGTTTACTCGTGCTAAATTTAGTGCATGAAAAACCTCAACCTTAACTATATTCCTGTATTACCTATTGCCTGTTTACTTACGGCTACCAGCCCACCGGTCAAAGCGCAACAGTTGCCTAATGTGCAAACCGTAGGTGTGCTGGCCCCTCCGCAAGTAAAAACCGATGGTAAAGCTACAGAGTGGGGTAGTAAGTTTGAGGCCTATAACAAGGCTGCCTCCATGTATTACACCATGGCTAATGATAACGAAAAATTATACCTAACCATACAGGTTGCCGATACCGCTATAATAGAAAGAATAATAAACAGCGGTATCACCTTAACCATCAAAGGTGACGGTAAGGGCGGTGGTTCGGTACCCCTCATCATAACCTATCCTTTAAACAATATCCAGCAAATTAAAGTAACCGGGATTAAAGCAACACCCGATTCATTGATTTCAACTACCAACAACCTTGGCATCGAAGCCGCAGCGTTATCATATCAAAAAAAATACACTTATGAGTTAGCCATATCGCTCAAATACCTTGTACCACTTATTAATGATATAGGTACATTTAACTACAATGTTATGTTGAATGCTGCTACTCCGTCAAGCTTTTCTGGTAAATACACTTTAGTGATAAATTGAGAGATTAGGTCGCTGCCCCGAAAACTTATACGCCCTTATTAAAATAAGCGATCATTCCGTGCTCAATCCACACCAAAATGAGCATACCTATTGGCACAAATATCAAATTACTCATGTTGTTATAAAACCTCCGGAATTTTAAGCTATGGTATGATAGTATAATGTTCACTATCAAATACGGTATGCATAAACACATGCACCAGTAAAAAAGAATGCCTTGTATAACATCATCATCACCCTGTATTAAAAAGTAATAGGTTAAGTAGCACATCCCTAACCAAATACATAAATATACCACATACAGGGCTACGGCTAAAGGGTGCCTTTTAATTGATAATAACAGTATTTTTTTAAGCATAAACGTTTAACGCAGTTAAATTACGCAATGTTTGGCAAACTTGGTTTCACAATTTTTAAATAGTGCGTAACGCATAAATAACTGTTCCTGTAAGTCAATACTTATCCGCTTCCATTACTGTACTTACAATATAATATCTAAACGCAATTGTGGCATAAAAATGGCATCGAAAAAGCAAAAATAGTCATTATGCAAATCAGTTTCTCTTCGGTGTTTTTTAACATATTTATTATTGCTTTATTGGTTTGGGTGGTAGTACTCACTGTGGTATTGATCACGCTTTCCAGGCGCAAAGATGTTGCCTTACCCATTAAACTTTTTTGGTCGGCAATTATTGTATTCGCGCCGTTTGCCGGCTTGTTGGTGTATATTATTTACGGCCTTAAAAGGCGCCTTTAAAACTTCAAAATAAAAGTATAATACCATATACCATTTTGGTTCTAATAATAAATTGTTGTTTAATTATTTCTAATTCAAACTTTTTTACCTAAGTTTATTTAATTAAATGATGCGCGTGTTTTATTACCGCTTTAGCTTTAAACCGTATAAACCTGGTTCCATTTTAATCAAACGCCATCCCTATTATTAATAAACAGTTCAAATTAGTACATGAATAACCATATTAAAACTGTAATTGCAGCAACCGGAAGCTACATTCCCGAAATTGTGATCAGTAATGACGATTTTTTGAATAGCCGTTTTTTAGAGAAAGACGGAACTCCCATTGTTAAAGATAATGCCACCATTATTGAAAAATTCCGCGAGATAGCGGGCATAGAAGAACGCCGCTACGCGCAACCCGAACAAAACGCCTCAACCTTAGGTTATCTTGCTGCCAAAAACGCGCTGGAAAGCTCAGGCATTGATGCCGAAACACTGGACTATATTATAGTGGCCCATAACTTTGGTGATGTGGCTCACGGTAGTAACCGAACAGATATGGTACCATCTTTAGGCTCACGTATCAAATATTTATTAGGGATCAGAAACCCCGATTGCGTTGCTTATGATCTGCCTTTCGGTTGCCCGGGATGGGTACAGGGAGTGATACAGGCCGACTACTTTATCAAATCAGGCGATGCCAAACGCTGCCTGGTTATAGGTACCGAAACCTTATCGCGTGTAGTTGATCCGCATGATAGGGATACCATGCTTTACAGCGATGGCGGAGGAGCGGTTATTTTAGAAGCGGCTACAAATTCGGAACAAGGGATACTGGCTCACAAAACTCAAACCTATTCATTAGAGCATGCTACGCTGCTCACCATGCACAACCCGGTTTATGATTGCGGTGGCGAAAAGAACGATATTTTTTTAACCATGAATGGCCGTAAGCTATATGAGTTTGCCCTTAGTAACGTACCCTTGGTAGTTAAAATGGCTTTAGAAAAAGCCGGGGTTCACCTTTCCGAGATCAAAAAAGTATTGATCCACCAGGCTAATGATAAAATGGACCATGCTATTTTGCAACGCTTGTTTAAGCTATATGGAATGGAAAATAACGATATCTATTCCATTATGCCCATGACCATATCATGGCTCGGCAATAGCTCTGTAGCCACCGTTCCAACATTGTTAGATCTGGTACTTAAAGGTCAAATTGCCAACCATCAGATCAATAAAGGCGATAAAGTGGTATTTGCTTCTGTTGGGGCTGGGATGAATATTAATGCCCTGGTGTACCAGTTTTAAAAAAGTTAATACAATCAGTACAAACTACTTAAAAACTAAAGCTTGTCTTTTTTTTCAATAATTAGTACTACTTTGCAATCTATTTATTAATCAAAATACGTTATAATGAAAACAGGTGTAGTAAAATTTTTTAATGAGAGTAAAGGTTTCGGCTTTATCAAAGAAGACGGATCGGGCAAAGAAGTGTTTGTGCACGTTTCTGGCTTACAAGATCAGATTCGCGAAAACGATGAAGTAACTTACGAAGAACAAGAAGGCAAAAAGGGATTAAATGCAGTAAATGTGAAGCTCGCTTAATCACAATTATCATAAATTAATCATAAAGCATCTGTTAAAAAACAGATGCTTTTTTGTTTAAAAACCTGTTGATAATTAGGGGTTTATTGGATCGGGCTGGTTTGTGAATAATAAAAAATACTGTTAATCAATTAATTAGTGTTACCTTGCGCCTTATTAATAATTAAATACAATATAATGCAAAGTGGAACAGTAAAATTTTTTAATGAAACTAAAGGTTTCGGATTCATCGTACCAAGCAATGGCGATAGCGAGATCTTTGTTCATTCTACAGGCCTAATGGATCAAATCCGTGAAAACGACAGCGTTGAATACGAAGTTGAAAACGGTAGAAAAGGTTTGAACGCGGTAAACGTGAAACTTGCTTAATTAGCAAACCATCATAAAATCGTTGAGCATCCGCCTAAAGCGGATGCTTTTTTGTTTTATAGTATGCTGTTATATAGAATAGTCCCAGTATACTCAGGCTTTAATTATCCGGACAAATGCCTGTTAATTGCTCAATGGCAAACTAAACCAAAAGGTAGATCCCTGGCCAACCTCGCTCTCAACACCAATTTCGCCGCCATGGTGCTCAACTATCTGCGAGCAAATGAATAAGCCCAAACCTAAACCCTGAAAATTTTTGCTCGTATTATGAACACGATAAAACCGGGCGAAAACACGCTTCAGATCATTTTTAGGTATACCAATGCCTTGATCGGTAATCAAAAGTATTACGCTGCCATTCTCCACTTTCGAACTTATGGTAACAGTATTTGCATCCGGTGAGTACTTTATCGCGTTTGATACCAGGTTGATGATCACTTGCGTTATCCGTTCTTTATCTCCCCAAATATCGGGTACTGGTACAAGCTCGGTAATAATGTTGTGCTTTTTTGTGGTTGATTGCAATGTATCTACAATTTCGCTTATCAACAGGTTCAGATCAAATAGCCCGATATTAAGAATCAGCTTTTTCTGCTGTAGCGATGTTATATCTAATAAATTGGTAACCATTTGTATCACTTTGGTCACCTGCACTTCTATTTTGTTTACAATGTTAAGCGATGTTTCGTCGGTATTGTCTCTAAAGCGATTTTGCAGTACCTGGGTATAAGCTTTTAAACTGGTTAAAGGCGTTTTTAACTCGTGCGATGCGATGCCGATAAAGTCCTCGCGTAGCTTATTGTCAAATATCCGGTCGCTTATATCAGTAAAATTAGCTATCACGGCGTTAATGGGCGGCTCACCTAATAAGTTGCTCATTTTACTCTCTATCCAAATATAATCGCCATTTTTATGCCTCATTTGGTGGGTCATGGTGATATGTTTGCCGGGGTGGGCCGCAAAGCGGTAATATTGTTCTTTAACCTCAAGTGCTTCATCCTCATGCAGTAATTGCCATGCAGGTAAGCTCATAAACTCTTCGCCGGTATAACCAATAATGTTTTGTACCGATGGGCTGCAATAAGTTATTTTACCATCGGCATTAACGGTTATGATACCTTCCGAACTTTTTTCAACCAGCGTTTTAAATACAATGTCTTTTTCATTAATTATAGTTACCGCTTTGCTTAAAGCATTACTTAAGGCTATTAATAATGAGCATTCGCCAATAAATATAGCCACCTGTAACAGTGCGTCGTTGTTAAATACAAAGGGATCAACCGGGGATATAAAAAAGGTATTGGCAGCTATAGCGGATAATAATGTGATTACAATGGCAGGTGTTTTTCCAAAATATCTGGATGTAATAATTACAACACCAAAATATAAAAGGAAAGGAGTTTTTTGTCCGATATAATTGGTAAGCGATATCTTGATAATGGTAACAATAACCGTTAACAGCAAAGGCACACCGTATTTTATGTAAAACGGACTTTTTGCCAAAGCAGAATCAGTCAACAACGGTTTTTTAAAGCCAGGCATAATGGGTGACTTATAGTTCTATTTTGTTAGGTAATATGACCATATGAATGTAAGCTTTTTTGGCATAAAATAGATAATTTAAATTATGTAGGTGTTACAAGGCTACTCAACTGTTAAAGCAAAAATCTGATTACCTTTACACCTTTAAGCGGCATTGATATGGATGAAAGTAATACGGCTAATACTTATAAATGGTTATACATTTTTATTGGCCTGGTTGTTTTATTAAACTTTAGCGGCTTATTTGTTACAATAGTAGCTCCCGATGGCGCACTTTACGCGGGCATAGCCAAAAGCATGGTACTGCGCAACAATTACATAGATTTGTTTGCCGAGGGCCGCGATTGGCTTGATAAACCACATTTTCCGTTTTGGATGGCTGCCTTATCATTTAAATGTTTGGGCATTACAACCTGGGCCTATAAGTTACCGGCTATTCTTTTTTTACTGATGGGTGCGCGTTATACTTATCTTTTTGCCAAGAGCTTGTACAATAAAGAAATTGCGCTATGGTCGGTATTGATACTGTTAACTGCCCAGCACATCGTTATATCTAACCAGGATGTTCGGGCCGAGCCTTATTTAACCGGGTTGATCATTGCTTCGGTTTATCATTTCTATAAATCGCTCACAAGCAAAACCATACTGCATATCACCATAGCCAGCGGGTTTGCAGCCTGCGCTTTAATGACAAAGGGAATGTTTGCCCTTATACCCATTGGTGGCGCTATTGTGGGCCACTTAAGCATCACCAAACAATGGAGACTACTATTCCACTGGCGATGGCTTTTAAGCGCGCTATTGATACTAATATTCATTTTGCCCGAACTTTATTGTTTACGAGAACAGTTTGACCTACATCCCGAAAAAACCGTATTTGGCCATCATAACGTATCGGGTATTAAATTCTTTTTTTGGGATAGCCAGTTTGGTAGGTTTTTCAACACCGGCCCCATTAAAGGGCACGGCGACCCTACATTTTTTGTGCATACTACGCTTTGGGCTTTTTTGCCCTGGTCGTTACTGCTGTTTGCCGGGGTATTTCAGTTCATTAAAAAAAATCGAAAAAATGCGCAGCAAGCCGAGTGGTATTCTATGTGTGGCTTTGCATTAACCTTTCTGGTATTCTCGGCATCTAAGTTTCAATTGCCTTTTTATACCAATATCATCTTTCCATTCTACGCTATTATAACAGCGCAATACCTGTATGGTGTAGTGCAAGCTAAAAGCATCAAAGCAATCCACATCATACAAACAGTTATCATTAGTTTGCTGATGTTATTAGTTATCGCGCTTCAATACTTCTTTAATCCCGATAGCTTTAACTGGCTCACGTGTTTAATACTGCTGGCTTTATTTGTTGTGATGTTAATTTTGCCATCGCGGTTAACGCTCACCTGGTATCAGAGAGTAGGCGTGCGTACTATATTAGCGGGTATAATTGTTAACCTATATCTCAATCTGGCATTTTATCCTTCGCTGCTAAAATACCAATCAGGCAGCGAAGCCGCTATCTGGATCAATCAAAACAACCCGGGCAAACTGCCGGTAGTACAATGCATCCGTGTAAACGATTATAGTTACCCGATGGAGTTTTACCTTGATCAGCCGCTTTATACTATTACCGAGAACGGAACAGGTAAACTACCATCAAAACCGTTTCTGATGTATGGCTATCCTAACAATATCGAATTTTTAAAAGCTCAAGGCTGGCAGATCACGCCAGTTAAAACCTTCCAACGGTATTGGATCACCCGTTTAAAACCCGCATTCCTCAATCAGAGAACACGTAAAAGCACTTTAGAGCAAGTTGAGTTGGTAATGGTGAAATAGGGGGAAGGCTGCGCTATATATTACGACTTCATTTTTTTCAGCAGGCTCTCAATAACCTTGGCAAAATGAGCGTGCTCTAATTGCTGCCCTTTAAACTTTACCATTTCAAGGTCGTCATCAGCCTCAATCTTAAAGCGCGATTGGTGTATTACTTCACCCTCGTCAAACTCTTCGTTAACAAAGTGTATCGTAATCCCCGATTCATCCTCTTTAGCTGCCAGTATCGCGTTATGCACACGATCGCCGTACATACCCTTGCCACCATATTTGGGCAATAATGACGGATGGATATTGATGATCTTATTAGGAAAGGCCTGTAATAACGATGGTGGTATGAGCCATAAAAATCCGGCTAAAACGATCAGGTCAACCTGTAGGTTTTTCAATAGGCGGATCACGTCATCGGTATGATAAAACTCCTGCCTGTCAAAAATATGCGATGGGATCTCAAAGTTATCGGCACGTTGTAAAACGTAAGCTTCGGAGTTATTAGTTAAAATGAGCGCTACTTCGGCGATAGCGCTGCGTTTAAAATGCTCCATAATTTTTTGAGCATTTGATCCCGATCCGGAAGCAAAAATAGCGATGCGTTTTTTCAAGTAATACTATGTTTTTAAATATACCTGTTCAAATATATAATTTTGAACATTTCTAAGGTATACATTTTCATTTAATATTATTGATTAACAGCGTGAACAAATCCATAACGTACAATTACACGTTTGGTTTTTGAGGTATAATACGAACTTGTATAGCCGGTTCTTAAAACTAACGAGTATTGTCCCAGTGTTTCTATCTGTGCATTATCAAATGCTTTTACAGTAACAATTGTGTTTTTTGAAGTATCCTGGGCACTTAAAGTAGTTTGCACGTTCAGGTTGTCTATATCTAACGCCCAGGTACCTTTTGAGCTTTGATTAATGCAATGGTAATTAATATAAGTGCAAGAGTTATCGGTATTAAACTTAAAGGTTTGGGTTAAGTTACATGTAAGGTTCAATGTATCTGTACCAATAGTTTTCAAGGTATCGCCAACAAATGTTTGCCTCGTTACCGAAGCTAACTGCCATGTGCCGGTAGTTAAAAAATAGCTCAAGGTATCGCTGTTGTCTTTTTTGCACGAGTTACTGAACAAACCAATACCCGCCAAAAGTAGCGATGCACATACATAAAGCCTGTATCTCTTAAAAAAACGCACAGTTCAAAGTTATAATATCCTGCCATAATAACGGGCGGCAGTAGTTAATATTTCATCATAGCGGCAGTTGGGGCATATCAACAAAAAACCCGGTCGCTTTAAAAAGCAACCGGGATAATTTCAATAACCCGCGTAGCCGGGTATTACAAGTTTTCTTTAGCCGGGTTACGGTAGTAAACCTTGTTCTCTAAAAATTCCTGAACGGCTACTAAAGTTGCTTTAGGCATTCTTTCGTAGTGTTTAGATATTTCAATTTGCTCACGGTTTTCAAAAATTTCTTCCAGGTTATCGTTTGATGAAGCAAATTCAGAAAGCTTTTGGTGCAATTCTTCCTTTACGTTGTTTGATATCTGGTTAGCCCTTTTAGCCATAATTACGATAGACTCGTAAATATTATCTGTTTGTACGTCTAACTCGCGTAAATCGCGTGTTATTGTACTTCCTGCCACAGTTGGCTTGTTAGTAACATTTGTCATTTTATTGGGATTTTACTTTTTTACTTTTGTTGTGTCTGCTTTTAGTTCTGGTGGAGCGCCATATTTTTCAGCCTGTATCTTTTTATACAAACGCTCGTTGGTAACAGCTTCGGCTAATATACGCTTACTTTGTATAATACCCTGCTCACTATCCTTTTTAAAAGCTTCCGCTTCTTTATCGTATTTGCTTTTTGGGTACTTTTCAGTAAATTGCTGACTAAACGCGATGGCCGCATTATAACGCTCTTCTTGTTTAACCTCGTAGCTGTTTTTAGCGTATAAATATTGCGCTTTAATAGTTAAAAACTCAAGTTCTTCGGCATATTTAGTATCCGGATAATCACGTAATGTATTACCAAACGCAATAACTGCCGATTGATAATCACCTATAATTAAATATAGTTTAGAGTTAGCGTATGATTTTTCTTCCAGCTTATCCCTTAAATTTTGTATCAGCTTGCTCGCCTCGGCAACACGCTCGCTCTTAGGGTACAAGTTGATGAATAACTGCATGGCATCAATGGCCTTCTGTGTATTATCCTGATCTAACGAAAAATTTGGCGAATCAAGGTAATAACAGTACGCCGACATGAACCTACACTCCTCGGTACGGCTACTGTTAGGATAGCTATCCGCAAAAACCTTAAAGTGGTATCGTGCCGATGTAAAATCTTTCAGTTTGTAGTTTGTGTACGCGTAATAGTAGTATAAATCTTCGGCTTCAGTTTGCCCGCGATACTTTTGTACAAGGTCTTCAAACAGGTCGAGCGCCTTTGTGTACTCTTTTTTGTTGTAATATTTAATACCTTCCTGGTATTTTTTAGCATTGTCATTACTGGCTTTTAGCTTCTCAAACTTGCTTTTACAGCCTGCTAAGGCAATAAACAAGGCAAGCACGAGTGTGCCAATAAGGGCTTTTTGTTTTTTAAACATCCTGCAAAGATAATTCAATAATGTAAATCAGTCAATTATTTATTTCGGTGCAATATAAAACCGTTTTTTCACATCCCGTTTTTAAGTCTCCGCATTTAACATATTTTAACGCTATGGCTATAATTGGAGGTTATATTACCAATCTTTTTAGGTTGTAATTGCTCTATCCGGCATCAATCATAACCTTAATAATTACGGATCAAAATATCCCAAACCTTTACCGTTTCATTCATTTTACCAAATACTGATTGTTTATTCGGCCAAATAAACGATATTTAGCCATTACCAAATATGACAGATAATACGCCCGGCCAACGAATATGGAAAACCTTTAAACGCAATAAGTTAGCGTTTGGTGGGCTGGTGTTCATCATCATTTCTGTTTTAGCTGCTTTACTGGGTTACCTGATAACACCTGACAGTACGCCCGATTCAAACAACATGCTACTGCAACTCAGCATCAAAAAACCGGGTTCGCAATTCACGCTGTTGCGGATAAAAAAGCCTGAGCATGTGGAGCAGGTTAATATTATTAGTAAGATGTTGTTCGGTCAGCCGGATCAGTATCGCAGTGTACCCATCACGGCTTATCATTTTAATGGCGATTCAATTCTGGTTGATCAGTTCATCGGCAACGAAGATAAACCCGAGAAACATGGATACAGTGTTTTTGAGGTGGTAAGTGGTCAAAAAAGAACTCCTGCTAACGTTAACGATGCCCTCCGCGCAAGCATACGCCAACAAATACAAAAAGATCAGATCATTAAAAAAACATACTTGCTTGGCACAGACTTGTACGGTCGCGATTTATTGAGCCGCATTATTTTAGGCGCGCGTATATCGCTATCGGTTGGTTTGGTGGCTGTTATCATCAGCATGCTTATTGGCGTTTTTGTTGGGGCTATGGCCGGATACTACGGTGGCCGGATTGACGCCGGCCTAAGTTGGGTGATGAATGTTTTATGGGCGCTGCCATCCTTACTGCTCGTTATCGCCATATCCTTCGCTTTAGGTAAGGGCCTAGGGCAAATTTATATTGCCGTTGGTATTTCTATGTGGGTTGATGTGGCAAGGCTGGTTAGGGGGCAGGTAATGAGTGTAAAGCAGTTTGAGTTTGTTGAGGCCGGGCATGCCTTGGGTTTCACCAATAACCGCATCATCTGGAAGCATATTTTGCCGAATATAGTAGGCCCTATACTGGTTTTGGCATCATCTAACTTTGCTTCGGCTATTTTGTTAGAAGCCGGTTTAAGCTTTTTAGGCTTCGGCGCGCAGCCGCCAACACCAACCTGGGGAGGCATGATCAAGGAACATTACGGTTATATTATTATGGATGATGCTTACCTTGCTGTGTTACCCGGGGTGGCCATTATGCTGATGGTGTACGCCTTTAACCTGGTAACCATTGGTTTACGCGATGCTTTCGATATTAAATCGCAAAACGTGCGGATATAGTTTTTTTTGTAATTTAGTTACCTGTCTATCTAACAGTTTTTAATGGAGGACCTTGATCACAATAACGACGAGAGTGAATTAATTCGCTTGCTGTTAAAACGGCAGTCGGAGCTAAACTCATTGCTCGAAGTTACCCGGGCCATCAACAAAAATACTTCCACCCAGGTGCTGGTTAGTATGCTCGAAGTTATCCTCAAAAATTACCTTAATGTAGGTAAGCTTCGCTTCATGATCGAGAAATTTGGCAGTTACTATTGCATAGCAAAATACGGGGGCGATTTTGAGAGCAACACAGATCTCTATAAATCATCCATGAAACTGAATAAGTTTAAGCTGCCCGCTAAACTTACATCGCATAACGACAGCATCCTCTCATCTTACGATTATTTTATCCCCATTTATCATAAAAGCAAGCTGTTGGCTTTTGCCCTGATCGGCGAGTTTACTACTTCGGGCGAAATGCTTAACAATGATCTCAATTTCATTCAAACCATTATGAATGTGATTGTGGTAGCGCTCGAGAATAAAAGGCTATTCCGGGAGCGGATAGAAGCTGAGCGTTTTCAGCGCGAAATGGAATTGGCGGTTGAGGTGCAAAACATGCTGATCCCGATAAGGCTGCATATTGAAACCGGGGTAGAAATTGGCGCGCGTTACCTGCCGCATCAAAACATTGGTGGCGATTATTTCGACTTTATCCGCCTTAACGAAAAGGAATTTATGTGGTGCATTGCCGATGTATCCGGCAAAGGTATTTCGGCGGCGTTGTTAATGGCCAACTTCCAGGCCAGCTTACGTGCCTGGGCCACGGTTGAAGAGGATTTGACAAACATTGTTGAGCGCCTTAACCGTATTGTGATCAAAATAACCAAGGGCGAAAAATTTATTACTTTGTTCCTGGCAAAATATAATGAGGAAACCCGTCGTTTAAACTTTATTAATGCGGGGCACAACCCATCGCTTTTATACTCTAACGGCGAGGCTGTCGAGTTAAAATTGGGTACCACCATGATAGGCGCTTTTGATGAGTTGCCGTTTATTAATCAGGGTGAAATAGATATTGAGCCGGGGTCGTTAATTGTAAACTATACCGATGGCCTGCTGGATTATGAACCCAGCGATGCCGAAAACTGGAACGAAGAAACATTAATGGATTTTTTAATTGCGAACGGCGAGATGACTCCCGATAAGTTTAATCAGGCTTTGTTGAATGAGTTAAACTCTAAAGTAAAATCGAAACAGATAGATGATATCACTTTGTTAACTTTGCGCATATTTTAGTAAATGCTGTTAGCCAGATTTCAATACGAATTGTTAGAAGCCGGTTGCGACGAAGCCGGACGCGGTTGCCTTGCAGGCCCGGTATTTGCCGCGGCTGTAATTTTACCACCCGATTTTGAGCACGATCTGCTGAACGATTCCAAACAGATTAACGAAGAAAACCGTTACAAGCTGCGCGAAGAAATTGAGCAATGCGCCATAGCCCATGCCGTAGCATCGGTTGATAATATCGAGATCGACGAGATCAATATCCTCAACGCATCATTCCTGGCTATGCACCGCGCCATTCAAAAATTGCACATATCGCCAGAACTGTTAATTATCGACGGTAACCGTTTTAACAAATACGGCACCACACCACACCACTGCATCATCAAAGGCGATGGTAAATATTTCAGCATAGCCGCGGCATCCATACTGGCCAAAACCTACCGCGATGATTTTATGCAAAAAATAGCCCTCGAACATCCCGAGTACGATTGGCATACCAACAAAGGATATCCTACCATTAAACACCGTAACACGGTTATGGAACTGGGTTTTACCCCATATCACCGCCGTACCTTCCGTGTAACCGACCCACAAATGGAGTTATTTTAATCAAGCCTAATGCTTAATTTTAATATAAAAATCTCCCCTAACAGAATTAAGATCCTGATTGCCAATTTTAGGTGCATCAACAGTAATGTTATCTATCTTAAATATAATTAAATAGCTTTTACTTTCAGCCCTTAACTCAAGCATGTCTTTCGGAAAAGTGTACTCATCCTGATATTCATTTTTGTCTTTATAATTCTTTAAGTTTTTGTCTTTAAGCAGCTTATTCACCAAGGGGGCTATTTCAAATACAATCCTTTCGTTATTCAACGTCAGGTTGTAGGTGTTTTTGTTTTTATCGTGTCGCTGTTTAAAGGCTATGCCAGTATAGTGGTGCAATGTGGTGTCGTCCTCAAGGTATTGTCCGTTAATAATATAATCAAATCCTTTTATTTCGATTACCCCATCTGCTTTAGCACGAAGGTTCTTAGTTTTTATTTCAACCACATCCGTATCAGTGTCTCTGCTATACCTGTTCCAGTTAAATTTCGATAGTCCAAGATAGGCCTTAGCCCACTCCAGTTTTTTATTGTGTAAATCGTATCGGTCAACCACTATAATCTTTCCGGCTTTGTTTTTTAGTTTACTTATTGAGTCAATAACTTCCGTCAGGTCGCGCTTAAAAAATGTTTGCAGCGAAGTTAAATTGTGGCTGTCTATTAAATATTCCAGGGTTGATACTGCTCGTCGGCCATCTTTATTGCTAACCTTTTTATCAGCTAATGATATTAACTTACCATCGTTAACGGCGCCATATTTTTCAAAAATGTTTTGGAGCACCCGGCGCTGCGAAAACTCAGAAACCGAGAACGCGCTTTGTGGCCCGTAAACCGATAACAACGTAAGTATGCATAGCGAAGTTGGTATCAGTTTGATATTTTGCTTTTTGGATATTAAAAAGTATAGCGTAATGAAAAACAGCCAGCACGACAGCAGTATTAAAAAGTAACGGTATTCTGTAATGCCATACTTAAATACCCGTGTGCCCACCGCTAAAAATAACAATACAATAAGGGGTATCATCAAAAAATAAAAAGACCTGGCAAAGGTTTTAAGCCACTTGTTCTCTTCCAGGTTACGTATCGGATAAACCAACAGTAACGACAGGATGCCGAAAACTGCATAGCCCAGTATCAAATCAGATACCATACCTTTTGGTAACCGCCATTCTATAAGTATTTTACCTTCGTAGGATAGCAAGATAATTACATACACTGTTGCCAATGGTATCAATACATATTGCGTAAAAACTTTTAGCCCTTTAGGGTAGTTTTCATCGTGCTCAAGCGCATTCAGATCATTGGGTACACCCGCCAAAAAGAAAACTGAGGTGAAAACTCCAACTACCCACACCCAAAGGATAGAAAAAGTATCCCATTCAAAATGTGTGTTAAACAAAAAGTTCATTGAAGCCAAAGCCCCGGCAAGCCCCAGGTATAAAACTACCCCATATAAAAATGAGGCCAAAAAGCGTAAAAAAAGCGTTTTGTTAAACTGCCAGAAGCCATTAACATGCGGCACCCCAATAAACGCCGCAATAGCAACTAACAGGTGGAATGACAGGCTGATCAAAAAGAAACGTATGAGGTAGGCTGTGCCATGATTGTAAGGATTCAGCATAAAAAATAAACCCGCAATAACAATGCAGGCAACAATATGGTACCCCCATTTAGCAATACCTTTAATTTGCTTGCTGGCTGTAAACAAGGTTGCCGATAAATTGAGCAGCAAGCTCAAACTGGCCAGCATGGTAAGCCTGGTATACAGGGTACCATCAAATTCATAGTTATGATAGGATGATTTGATGTTTATGGTTGCGATGGTAGAGCCAAATACGACAGAGATAACTTCGAGCGGAAAACGTTTAAATACACTAAAAGTATTTTGCGCCAGCAATTTTATTGATGGGAGTTTCATGGTGACAGGTTTAAGTAAATATATAATTAAGTTTTATTTTTAGCGCTATCATTGTATAAGCCCCAAGGCTTACTATTTTTGTTACACTAATCAACCCTTTGTGAAAATCCTCATCCTCAGTAACCGTGTCCCATTCCCTCAAAACGGAGGCTACCCCATTGTGGTACGCAATACCATTTTGGGTTTGGTGAACGAAGGTCACGAGGTATCGGTATTCACGCTTAACAACAAAAACCAGCGGGGTATTAGTCTGGATAATGATGATGAACTGATCCGCAGGATATATTACCAATCTTACGATATCGATATCCGCTTATCCCCATGGCAATTCATTCTCAACCTGGTAGGCCGCCGAACTTATAATGTAGATCGTTTTTACGATGTTGGTTTCGAAAAGGTATTGATCAACGAACTTAAGCGCGTTCAATACGATATCATTCAGTTCGAGGGTTTGTTTATGTCGTCATATCTGCCTGCTATCCGCAAAAACAGTACGGCAAAACTGGTGTACAGGGCGCACAACATTGAACATTTAATATGGCAGCGCCTATCCGAGCAAAAGGCCGATCCTATTAAAAAAACATACCTGCGTTTACTGGCTAAACGTATCAAAGCTTATGAGTTAAAATACCTTAATATTTTTGATGCTATAGTTACCCTAACCGGTCAGGATAAGCAACTGATGCTGCAATACGGTTCCAGAGTACCCATTAAGGTAATGCCCGTTGGGATTGATTTAACCCGATATAAGCCCGATTATAGTAAAACAGAATTCCCCAGCCTGTTCTTTTTGGGAGCTTTGGATTGGATGCCTAACCGGGAGGGAATGGAGTGGTTCCTGGATAATTTTTCGGCCGATATCACCGATGGCGAGCTGCGTGTAAAATTTTATGTAGGCGGCAAAAATATCCCCGAAAGGTTTGACGAGTACGAGGTAATGGGTAAAATATTTATTCAGGGCGAAGTTGACGATGCCCTGGAGTTTGTGAACAGCAAATCAATCATGGTAGTGCCTCTACTGTCCGGTGGTGGTATGCGCGTTAAAATCGTAGAGGGCATGGCCATGCAAAAATGCATCATCACCACAACTTTGGGTGCCGAAGGTTTGCACTACTCCAACGGCGATAATATTTTGATAGCTAACGACAGGGACGAATTCTTCAGCGCTATAAAACGATGCATTGGCGATGAGGAATATTGCAAGCGCATAGGCATAAACGCCCGCCTTTTAATTGAGCAGGAACATGATACCAACGTGGTAACCGAGAAATTTATAAATTTTTACCAACAGCTTCTGGGGGCCTGAGATCCGGCATTTTTTAATATTTTTGCCAAATAAAACAACACTGTTTATGAAGAATACGGCTTTAACCGATGTCCATATCAAGTTAGGGGCAAAAATGGTTCCCTTCGCTGGATATAACATGCCAGTACAATACACGGGCATTAATGCCGAACACGATACCGTACGCAAAGCCGTAGGTGTTTTTGACGTGAGCCACATGGGCGAGTTTATTTTGAAAGGTGATAACGCATTAGCCCTTATCCAAAAAGTAACCAGTAACGATGCCTCAAAACTGTATGATGGCAAAGTGCAATACTCATGCTTACCTAACGAAGATGGTGGTATAGTTGATGATTTGCTGGTTTACCGCATTGACGAGAAAACCTATATGCTGGTAGTTAATGCATCAAACATTGACAAAGACTGGAACTGGATTTCCAAATACAACAACATGGGGGTAACCATGAAAAATATATCCGACCGTACTTCGCTCTTAGCCATCCAGGGCCCCAAGGCAGCCGAAGCCCTGCAAAGCCTCACTGATATCGACCTGGCCTCGATGGAATATTATACCTTCCAAAAAGGAACATTCGCGGGTATTGATAACGTATTGATATCGGCAACGGGTTATACCGGCGCGGGTGGCTTTGAAGTATATTTTGATAACGAACATGCCGAAGAAATTTGGAATGCCATTTTTAAAGCAGGCGAGCCATTTGGTATTAAGCCAATAGGTTTGGGCGCGCGCGATACCCTGCGTTTAGAAATGGGTTTTTGCCTTTACGGGAACGATATTGACGATACCACATCGCCATTGGAAGCTGGTTTAGGCTGGGTAACCAAATTCAATAAAGAGTTCACCAACTCCGCAGCTTTAGCAGATCAAAAGGCGGCAGGCGTAACCCGCAAGCTGGTAGGCATTGAAATGATTGACCGCGGCATACCCCGCCACGATTACGAAATTGTTGATGCCGAAGGCAACGTAATAGGTAAAGTAACCTCGGGCACACAATCGCCATCGTTACAAAAACCGATAGGTATGGGCTATGTAAATACAGCCTTCGCTAAAGAGGGAACCGAGATCTATATCAAAATTCGCGATAACAAAGTAAAGGCCCAGGTTGCAAAGCCGCCTTTTTATAAATAATCTTACAATCACCACCATGTCATTTCGAGGTACGAAGCAATCGCACAGAAGCTAAGCGGTCGTGCATAGTTCGCGATTGCTTCGTGCCTCGAAATGACAATACTAATTATTAGCCTGTGCTAATAAGATCAGCATGATACAAAAGAAATTAGAAGTTTGCCTAAGTCCAGCTTTACTGCCTTTATTCAATATTGAAGATAGTATTGTAGTGGTAATAGATATTTTTCGCGCTACCTCATCCATCTGCTATGGTATTGATAACGGAGCCGAAGCTATTATCCCCGTTGCCAAAGTAGAAGAGTGCGCCGCTTATCGCGAAATGGGTTTAGATTATCTTTTAGCCGCCGAACGTGATGGCGCGGTAGTGGATGGTTTTGATTTTGGCAACTCGCCATTCTCGTACACTAAAGAAAAAGTGGCGGGCAAAACCATAGTGCTAACCACAACCAACGGTACCCATGCCCTGCACATGAGCATTAAGGCCAAACAAATTGTGATAGGCTCATTCTTGAATTTAACATCGCTGTGTAACTGGCTGAAAACCCAAAACGAAAACATCCTGCTGGTTTGCGCCGGCTGGAAAAACAACTTCAATATTGAAGATACCGTATTTGCCGGGGCCGTTGCCGATCAACTCCAAGAACTCGATTATAAATGGGATGATGCCACCATAGCCGCCAATGATATGTACAGTTTAGCCAAACCAGATCTGGGCGCTTACCTGAGCAAAACATCACATGGTGAACGGATGAAGCAATTGGGGATTTTAGATGATATCGCTTTTTGTTTGCATGTGGATATTACAACGGCTATCCCGGTTTTGAAGGGTGATAAATTAGTGAAGTTGGTTTAAATAACAAACTATGGCATTGCGAACCGAAGGGAGAAATCTTCTGGAAGGTTCATATACATTTGCTTGGTCTACAGCATACTCATCGCGCCAAGAAGATTTCTCTTTCGCGCAGCCGCACATTCCTGCCCCTGCTCTATCGAAATGACAAAAGGGAAATCTTATTTCAACTTCTCATTATTCTTATGCCGGTCCGCATCGCGGATATTTTTTTTGATCATATTCTTCTCCAAAGCTTCAGTGAGATCAATCCCTGTTTGGTTAGCCAGGCATATCAGTACAAAAAGCACATCAGCCATTTCATCGGCCAGGTTAACTTCCTCGTCCGATTTTTTGAACGATTGCTCGCCGTATTTGCGCGCCATTATCCGGGCAACCTCACCAACCTCTTCCATTAAGATGGCAGTGTTGGTTAGTTCGTTAAAGTAACGCACTCCGGTGGTGTTTATCCATTGGTCAACTTCTTTTTGTGCTTGTTGTATAGTCATGATAGGCTAAATTAATGGTTTTCTTTGTCTTTGGTATCCATAATGATGGTGACAGGCCCATCATTGAGTAGCTCTACTTTCATATCGGCTGCAAAAATGCCCGTGGCTATTTTTTTATTCAATAGCTTTCCCAGTGTGGCAATCATCTGCTCATACATCGGTATAGCTTTATCCGGCCTTGCCGCGCGGATGAAGGATGGGCGATTCCCTTTTTTGGTTTGGGCGAAAAGGGTGAATTGCGATATCAATAAAATATTACCATCAACATCTATTAAGCTCTTGTTCATCAAACCATTTTCGTCGCCAAAAATACGCAGGTTTGTTAGTTTTTGGGAAAGCCACTCTAAATCTTCGGTGGTATCATCATCGGCAACGCCTAACACAACCAGTAATCCGGTTTCAATTTCGCCGGTAATTTTGCCATCTACTTTGCAATTCGCATGGCTTACGCGTTGAATAACTGCCCTCATATTTCAGCTTCTGTTTTAATTAATAACTTTGGTTAATGCGTTTGGGCTATCTGTTTTTAATTGTTGTACTGCTTGCCGCCTGCAAACCCGGCAGAAAGGTAAACACTTCCTTTTATTATTGGAAAACTGTTTACAGGCAAAATGATACCGCCGATAGCTACCTCAAACGATTGAACGCGCATAAACTGTACGTTAGGATAATGGATATTGATATGGCCGATGATGGTGTTAATCCCATTCCGATATCACCCATCACTTTTCAAAATAAACTGCCGGATAGTTTACAGATCATTCCGGTAGTATTTATTGTGAATGATGTTTTAAGAAATATTACGCATGCGCGGATGGATGATCTGTCGCGTAAGCTCAACAACTTTGTAAAAGCCAAAGCAGAGCAAGCTGGCAAAGCAAACTTTAATGAACTCCAGATAGATTGTGACTGGACACAGGAAACCCGCGACAATTATTTTTATCTGCTCAAACAGATCAAGCGCCTTATCGGTGATAAACAACTCTCGGTAACGTTGCGCCTGCATCAGCTTAAAAATCAAAAAACAAGCGGTGTACCACCTGCCGATAAGGTTTTGCTGATGTGCTATAATATGGGCAACCTGCGCAAATATGGTGTGCAAAACTCTATCATTGAGTTGAGCGAACTTGAAAAATATACAGATGATAACCTCGGTACCTATCCCATGCCAATGGATATTGGTTTGCCGCTGTTTAGTTGGGTGGTGGCTTTTCGCGATAAGCAGTATATTGGTATTGATAAGCGGATAAAATTTGATAATTTAAACCAAACAAATCAATTCGCATCAAAAGGAAATAATCTGTATACCGCCGAAACAGATTTGCCTGCTTACGGTTTACACAAAGGCGATGAGGTGCGTTGGGAAGATTCGGATATCAAAGCGGTGCAGGCTGCAGCGGCTTACATTGCACAATATTTAAAACCCGGCGAAGTTAATATCGTGTACTTTCATTTAGATGGGGCTATGGTTAAAAAATACAAATATGAGGATCTGCAGAACACCGCTAATTTGGTGCGTTAGTTTTATAGCTTGTTTTGGTGCCGGAATAGCCCTTATTTTAGCCTGCGGGGCCGAGATAGATCCTTATGATTATTATGTATCGTTTTTCCATAACGATGTTCAACATCAAAAAGAATACAGGTCATTTTATTATACCAGCGCGCTGTATGTTTACGATGAAACCGAACCCGCAAGCGAAGCCGAAATAAACGCCGAAGAATGGAGCGCCTATTTAGGCAAAGAAGTTAGCGCCGCCGATGTGTTAAAAGCCATGTACCATTTAACCCCCAAAGCCGATTCGCTTTTGCAGGAGGGGTATCTTAAAACAGGTGACAAACTTCCGGATAGTTTGACTAACAACTCCTTTTTAAAAGCACTTAAACGGAATAGCCAGGCCTTTAAATATTACCGCTTTGTTAAAGGAGCAGAGAAGATAGCTAACGTAGCATCTGATTACTGGAACCCTAAACCCATTGATACAATAGCCCTGCGCGTTGCAGGTAACGCGGCCCTTAAAACTGCTCTGCTCGAAAAAGACAAATTTATTCAGCTACGGTATTATTACCAGGCTCAACGCTTGCTGCATTATGGCCGGGCTTATAGCGAAGCGTTAAAAATTTATAACCGTTACCTGGTGCTTACCTCGTCAAAAAGCCATATTAAGGGTTGGTCGCTGGCGCTGAAAGCGGGTGAGTTGAGGCATTTGAAAGATAGTGTACAATCGGCCTATCTGTTCTCGAAAGTGTTTTCTCAATATCCTGAAAGGCGGATACAGGCCTACATTAATTATAAATACTTGCGCGGTAACAACGCTGCCGTAATTGCCCTTGCTGCAAACAATAACGAAAAGGCTGTAATATATGCCATGGATGCCTTTGGTAATACCGACAATAACTTGCAACCGTTAGAGAAGGTTTACGAGATAGAGCCAGCATCGCCCATGGTTGGTTTGTTGCTTACGCGCGAGCTTAATAAGCTTGAGGAACAATTTTTAACGCCTTACCTTTATAAAAAGAACAGGCTTACAACGGCAAATCAATATTCGAAAGCCGATGCGGATAAAGACATTACCCTCAGAAATTACATGAATAAGCTGAGCGCTTTTTGTAAACTGGTGGTAAAGGAGCGCAAATATCCCGATTATAACATGGGTGCTTTAGCCATTGCCTACATGGCATGGATGCAGGGCGATAACGCCGGGGGCTTTGATGAATTGCGGACTTTAAGCGGCGAGAGTTTAAGCCCTGCACAGAATGATCAGAAACAGATCATCCGGTTATTACTATCTGCGCAGGGGATACAAAAACTGAACGATGTTAATGAGGGACAGTTGCTGCCGGCTTTGCAATGGCTGGATGGTAAGGTTAAAGCCGAAAATAAAACGTCTGAATATCCTTATCACGATGATCACAAGTTTACCAATACAGCCCGCGATTTTTACCAGCAAATTTTGGCTCCGGGGTATTTAAGGCAGGGAGATAGTACACGGGCGGCGCTGGCCCTGTTAAAGAGCGGAAGTGATTACGCCATAAACGAATTTTGGGAAACTGGTTTGCATTCTATACAAATAGCCCGCATCATCCGTTGGAAAAAGGTGCCTCCAACGGTGCCTTACCTTAATTTTTTAGTTAACAAAGTGGGCAACTTTAAATTGAATTACCTGTACGAGCTTTTAGGCACGGCTTACCTGCGTGAGCATCAATACGCCAAAGCCATTATCGCGCTTAAGCAGGTTGACCCGGTTGAACTCAATAAATCGCCGGAAGATTATTACAAGGGCGATCCGTTTATTGACCGGATAAATGATTACCCTAAAGTAATGCGTTACGGTAAAACCAAAGGGTTTAACAAGCTGCAATTTGCCGACGCGATGAACGACCTGGAACAGAAGATTAAAACAGACGCGCCAAATGCACCATCTTATTATTACAGGTATGCTACCGGATTGTACAATACATCGCACTATGGTAATGCCTGGTATTTGATATCGTACAATTGGAGTTCGATGGATTTTGGGCGCGATTATCAATACAGCTACGATGCCGATTATGTTAAAACCAAAAATGCCGAAAAGTATTACCTGCTGGCCCGCTCATTAAGCAGCAACGAAGAATTTAAGGCCAAGTGTACCTTTATGGCCGCCAAATGCCATCAAAAGCAATTGGTAATGCCCAACTATGGCATGGATAATTATGATGCCCTCCAAAAAAACTACATGCAGCAGTTAAAAGGCAGTGATTATTTTGACGAGCTAAAAACCAAATACCGTAAAACAGCCATCTTTAAAAAAGCAGTAGGAGAGTGCAGCTATTTGAAGGATTATGTGTTGATGGGGAAGTAACAATCAACAAAATGTCATTTCGAACGAGGTACGAGAGAGAAATCTTCTGCGAGCGATTGACACGGTGGCGAGGCATAGTGTAGACTTATCAGCGCAGAAGATTTCTCCTATCGTCGAAATGACAAGCAGGGGGATTCTTAAAACTACGCCCTCGTATCATTACCATGATAGATGCTCAAATAGCTTTCATAGCGTGATAATTCGATCTCACCATTCTCAACAGCGGTTAGTACCGCGCAGCCTGGCTCATTAATGTGGCGGCAGTTTTTAAAGCGGCAGTCTTCCATGTGCTGGCGGATCTCGGGGAATAAACGGCCTAATTCTGATTGCTCAATATCAACAATACCAAACTCGCGGATGCCGGGTGTATCGATAATGAATCCACCGAAAGGTAGTTCAAACATTTCGGCAAAGGTGGTGGTGTGCATGCCCTTATCGTGCCATTCGGATACTTCGGTGGTGCGTAGGCTTAGTTCGGGTAAAATAGTATTGATGAGGCTTGATTTACCTACGCCGGAGTGGCCGGAGAAAAGGCTCGTCCTGTCTTTTAATTGCTCAATTACTTTATCCACGTGCAGGTTTTTGGTGGCCGAAACATGGTAGCATGGGTAACCTAATTTTTCGTATATGGCGCTGTACTCGGCTAAGATATCTAAGCCTTCTTTACTGAACAGATCGAGTTTGTTGAAGATTAACCTTGCGGGGATGTGGTAAGCTTCGGCAGTAACCAGAAACCGGTCGATAAAGCCAAGCGAGGTGCGTGGTGATGCCAGTGTAACCACCAGGAAAGCCTGATCGAGGTTGGCAGCGATAATTTGCGCTTGTCGCGATAAGTTGATGGATTTGCGGATAATGTAATTCTTGCGCTCGTGCAGGGTGGTGATCACGCCGGTTTCCTGCTCGGGCTCCATGTCAAAATCAACACTATCACCTACAGCTACCGGGTTAGTGGTAGTTATACCCTTGATCCGGAATTTACCTTTGATACGGCAATCCACCCTGCGCCCTTCCGGCGTTTGTACCTGGTACCAGCTCCCTGTTGATTTTGTAATTAATCCCTGCATTTAGTTTTGCAAAGATAGGGGTTTAGAATCAAGAGCCAAGAATCAGTAATCAAGATGCTTTTAACCTATAGAATTTAATCGGGGCAGACGCTCAATTATATAATAGTAAGTTTGTATATTTATTATAACATAATTAAAATATATGCAAGGTTTCCCATCGCCGCAATTAAATGTAAATGTGCCTGTGGGTACAATTGTACTTTATCCAGACTTCTCCGCTGAACCCTCAAGGCAGATTAACATAGAAGCCTGGGGCTGGATGATCTGTGATGGGCGAACAAGTGATATTCACTTATATCCCGAATTGTACGCCGTTATTGTTGCTACTTATAATAAGCCCGGTGATGATGGTGGTTCATTCAGGCTTCCAGATCTGGGTGTTCAACAAATAAATAATCTGCCTTTTAGGTATCTTATTAAGTTTACCTATGGCAATATATTCCGTTAGTAACAGCGTTCAATTGTTAATTATAAAATGTAAGAAACAGGTTTTTAATATATTTTATACTTTTTAATTACGATTTGTATTCCGCGGGTTATACCCAAAACTCCAATAACAATTCCGCTTGCAATCAACACTGTTCCCATAGTTTTTAAATTTGATACGATAGGTGTAAATCAAATACTATGCCAAATGGTATATTTTATTTTTCTATGGTTAATATAATTAATCAAAATTTAATGGTTGTTACAGTAACGATGTATAGAATACATTTCCTACTAAATCAATATACTTTATCGCAAAAAGATCAAATAAAATTGCATATATAAAATTTAACTGCTTACTTTACCGTCGCTAATCAATTGAGCGGCAAGCAAACAGAGAAATGAACACAAAGTCGATTATTACAAGCACAACAACAACTACCACCGGGGTTAAAACGGAGGAAGGATAGTTTTTGGGATTAATAATCAAAATATAAAACCACAAAAAAGCCTTCCTCCGAAAAGAGAGAGGCTTTTTTGTTTTAAAGCAATAAGGGAATGAGTGAGCAGGAAACTGTCTCAATACTCAAATCTCAATACTCATATCTAATAAAATGAAAGTTCTAAAATTCGGAGGCACATCGGTAGGGTCGGTATCCAGTATCAAAACCGTACTCAACATTCTTGAAAAAGAGGTAGCAAACGGTAAAAATCCCGTAGCTGTATTATCCGCCATGAGCGGTGTAACCAACTTATTGGCCGCTATGGCCGAGAAGGCAGCCACGGGACAAACGTTTACGGCTGATTTGGCCGAATTAGAACGCAAGCATTTTGATGTGATCAAGGCGCTGATGGATGTACAGAGCCAAAATCCGGTGTTCACCAAACTGAAGATCTACTTTAATGAGCTTGAAGATTTGCTGCAAGGCATTTACAGTCTGCGCGAGTTAACTGCCCAAACCCGCGACTTAGTGTTAAGTTATGGCGAGCGTTGCTCAACTTTTATGATCAGCAAAATTGCGGCACAGCAATTCCCGAACGCGGTATTTGTTAACGCTGCCGACCTGATCAAAACCGATAGCAGTTTTGGCCATGCCAAGGTTGATATGGCTTTGACCGATATGCTGGTGCGCAATTATTATTACGATAACACGGACAAGTTGCTGTTCGTTACCGGATTTATATCCAGCAACGAAGATGGTCGCATCACAACTTTAGGCAGGGGTGGCAGCGATTATACCGCTGCTATTATAGGTTCGGCATTAAATTGCAGCGAGATCCAGATATGGACTGATGTAAACGGCATGATGACCGCCGACCCGCGCATGGTTAAAAAAGCGTTCTCGTTACCGGAATTATCTTATACCGAAGCGATGGAGCTTTCTTTCTTCGGCGCGAGGGTAATTTACCCACCAACCATGATCCCGGCTTTTTTGAAAAAGATCCCTATCCGCATTCTCAATACTTTTGATGTAGATTTTGAGGGTACTTATATCAAGCACGATTGCGCTGCTTCTAATCTTCCGATAAAAGGTATCTCGTCGATCAATGAGGTAAGCATCATTAACCTGGAAGGTAGCGGTATGGTGGGTAAAGCTGGCTTTAGTGGTCGCCTGTTTTCGATGCTGGCCCGTGAGCAGATCAGCGTGATACTGATCACTCAATCATCTTCAGAGCATAGCATTACCTTCGCTATTCCTCCCGCGGATGCGGTGAAAGCCCAGCACTTAATTGAGCAGGAATTTGAACTGGAACTCGCAGCTAAAAAGCTGGACAAACCACAGATAGAACCCAACCTATCTATATTGGCCATAGTTGGCGAGAATATGAAACAAACTCCGGGTATTTCCGGAAAATTGTTCCATGCTTTGGGCCGTAATGGTATCAATGTAAGGGCTATTGCGCAGGGTTCGTCGGAGTATAATATCTCGGTTATCATATCTAAAAACGATATGGCCAAGGCGTTGAACGCTGTGCACGATTCTTTCTTTGAGTTACTGAATAAAACGCTACATGTATTTGTGGCCGGTACAGGTAATATCAGCACCACGCTGTTTAAACAGTTGGGTGAGCATGCCGCGTTTTTGGAAAAGAATAATGGTATCCAGATAAAAGTGGTTGGTGTGGTGAATACCCGGAAGATGGTTTTCAATTCGGATGGTTTATCGTTGGATAACTGGAAAGAAACTTTGGAGGAATCTAACAAACAAGCCAGTTTAGAAGGCTTTGTGGCCGAGATGAAGCAGATGAATTTGCCTAACTGCGTGTTTGCCGATAATACCGCGAGCCCGAAACCAATTGAATACTACGATACTATTTTTAAATCGAATATATCGATAGTTACCTGTAATAAGATTGGTAACTCGGCATCGTACGAGCAATATAAAACCTTTAAAGATAGCGCCCGCAAACACGGTGTCGATTTTTATTACGAAACCAATGTGGGTGCAGGTTTGCCAATAGTACGTACATTGAAAGATTTGATGATGAGCGGCGACAGGGTGATCAAGATAGAAGCCATCCTTTCGGGGACGATATCTTTCATCTTCAATAACTTTAAAGGCGATGCCACTTTCCATGATACCGTAAAAATTGCCCAGGAAAAAGGCTATACCGAACCAGACCCGCGTGATGATTTACGTGGTACCGACTTTATGCGCAAAATGCTGATACTGGCCCGCGATGCTGGTTATGTATTAGAACCAAGCGATGTTAACATTGAAAGCATGTTGCCAAAGGCTTGTTTAGATGCCGGTACTGTGGATGAGTTTTACAAGGAGTTGAACAACGAAAACAAGTTCTTCGCCGATATGAAGGCTATGGCCGAAGCAGAGGGAAAAGTGTTGCGTTATATTGGTCAGTTAGAAAACGGACAGGTATCCATCACTCTGCAAATGGTTGATGAGAACCATCCTTTTTATACCTTATCGGGGAGTGATAACATCATATCGTTCACCACTGAACGCTATAAAGAGCGTCCGTTGGTAGTGAAAGGACCGGGCGCGGGTGCCGAAGTTACCGCGGCCGGTGTGTTCGCGGATATTGTGAATGTGGGAGCGTAGAGCCCCCTAACCCCCTGAAGGGGGAACGAATAGTTGAATAAAGAATTTATAAAGAAATGGACATAATAAACTCCCCCTTTAGGGGGTTGGGGGGCCTAAAAGTATTTGCTCCGGCAACAGTTGCCAATGTAGTTTGCGGCTTTGATGTGCTGGGTTTCGCGGTTAACGCGCCTGGCGATGAAGTGGTGATGCGTTTTACGGATAAGCCCGGCGTAAGCATCAGCAAAATTACCGGTGACAATGGCCGCCTGCCCATGAGCGCGGATAAGAATACCGTGAGCGCCAGTGTGCAGCATTACCTAAAGCACATTAACCGTACTGATGTTGGTGTGGATATTGAGTTGCACAAAAAGATGCCGATAGGTAGTGGATTAGGTTCAAGTTCGGCGAGTACGGTGGCGGGTTTGTTTGCCATTAATGAGCTATTGGATAGGCCACTTACCGCGATGGAAATGGTGCCCTTCGCCATGAAGGGCGAGGAGCTTGCCTGCGGTACCGGTCATGCCGATAACGTGGCCCCGGCTATGTTGGGCGGCTTTGTACTGATACGCAGTTATGAGCCTTTGGATATTATTAAGCTGCCCACACCTAACCTGTATTGCGCTATTGTTTTCCCGGATGTGGATGTACCTACGCGTGATGCCAGGCAAATGATCCGCAAAAGCGTATTGCTGAAAGATGCGGTGGTGCAGTGGGGTAACGTAGCCGGCTTGGTTACCGGTTTGTTTATGAATGATATTGACCTGATAGGCCGCAGCATGCACGATGTTTTAGTTGAGCCAACACGATCTATACTAATACCTGATTTTTATAAGATGCGCGAGATGGCGATGGAATTGGGCGCTGTAAGTTTCGGTATTTCGGGTTCTGGCCCGTCGGTATTTGCGTTTACACGAGATGAGCAAACGGCCGTTAATATCACCAATAAAATACAACAACATTTAACCGGTTTACACATTGCGAGTGAAACCTATGTTTCGGCCGTGAACCAAGAAGGGCCAAAAATAATCGGATAAGATCATGAATTTTTACAGTACTAATAACACATTAACCCAGGTTCCGTTTAAAGAAGCGGTTTTTAATAGCTTACCGCAGGATAAGGGATTGTATATGCCAGTGAGCATCCCGCAACTGGATGCCCACTTTATCAAGAACCTTGATAAATATTCCCTTCCGGAGATCGCTTTTGAGGTGGCTAAAACATTGCTGTCAGGTTCTATCCCGGAAAATGATCTGAAAGCTATAATTGACGATGCCATTAACTTTGAGGCACCAATAGTAAAGCTTGAAGAGGACGTTTATGTGCTGGAGTTATTCCATGGCCCATCGTTAGCTTTTAAGGATTTTGGCGCCCGCTTTATGAGCCGGGTGATGAGCTACTTTTTGCGTGATGGCGAGCAACTGCTGGATGTATTGGTAGCCACCAGCGGCGATACAGGAGGTGCCGTAGCCTTAGGCTTTTTAGGTGTGCCGAATACCCGGGTAACTATATTGTACCCTAAAGGGAAAGTAAGCGCGATACAAGAGCAGCAATTAACCACCAATGGCAAAAACATTCGTGCTATTGAGGTTGACGGTACTTTTGATGATTGCCAGGCTTTGGTTAAACAAGCTTTTACTGATAATGAACTAAATAAAAAGTTCCGCTTAACATCGGCAAATTCTATCAATATCGCAAGGTTAATTCCGCAAACATTCTATTACTTTAATGCTTATGCGCAGCTATTGCGCGAAGGTAAAAGTGAAGTGACATTCTGTGTACCGAGCGGAAATTTTGGTAACATAGGCGCAGGTTTACTGGCCTGGAAATTGGGCCTGCCGGTTAAACAATTCATCGCTGCTACTAATGCCAATGATACCGTTCCGGCATTTTTGAATGGCGGAGTATATGAGCCTAAGCCATCGGTGCAAACCTTATCAAACGCGATGGACGTGGGCAACCCAAGCAACTGGGTACGCATTGACGAAATGTTTAAAGGTGATACTGCCGAATTGAAGAAACTGGTTCGGGGTGTAAGCTATACAGACGAGCAAACCGTTGAAGCCATTAACCAGGTTTACAGCCAATATAATTATGTGGTTTGTCCGCATACTGCTATCGCCTGGAAAGCTTTGAAGGATTACCAGGTCCAGCATCCGGAAGATCAAAGCGCGGGTGTGTTTTTATCTACGGCTCATCCTTGTAAGTTTCCAGATGTGTTTTCGGATGAGATCCACGCGGCTATTGTGGTGCCTGAATCTGTGAAAGAAATGCAGGGTAAGTTGCCCGTTGTGAGCGCGATGGGTAGCGATTTTAAAGGGTTTAAATGGTGGTTATTAAATAACGAATAAAAGGAATTCTCAAATTGTCATTGCGAGGAACGAAGCAATCGCACGGAGGCATAGCGGCCATGCTTATTCGCCCTGTATAGTTCGCGATTGCTTCGTTCCTCGCAATGACATAGCTTTTTTAACCCATGATCACCACCATCATCTTCGACCTCGGCAATGTATTGATAGACTGGAATCCATACCTGCTCTATCGCAAACTGTTTGATCATGATGAAGACATCAAAACGTTTCTGGATGCCATTTGCACTATGCATTGGAACGAGGAACAGGATGCCGGGCGATCTATAAAGGATGGTACCGATTTGCTGGTTCAGCAATTCCCCGAGCATGAGGCTAATATCCGCGCTTATTATGAGCGTTGGGAAGAAATGTTAGGCGGTGCTATCCCGGGAACGGTGGAGCTGTTTAAACAGTTAAAAGATAGCGGTAAGTACAAGCTTTACGCTTTAACCAACTGGAGTACCGAAACTTTCCCTATCGCCTTAAAGCATTACGATTTTTTGAGTTGGTTTGATGGTATTGTGGTATCAGGCGCCGAAGGTATGCGTAAACCTGTTCCGGAGTTTTATCAGCTGCTTTTAGATAGATACGATGTTAAAGCTGGCGAGTGCTTGTTTATTGATGATAACTACCGCAATATCATTGCCGCAAGGGAAATGGGGATTGAATCTATTCACTTTGTTTCGGCTGATGAATTAAAAAAAGCATTTGAAGATCTCAATATTCAAATTCAGTAGCTACTAAAATACCGCCTGCGCAATGCGTTTAGTAGGCTCGGGGTTACCCATGGTATAAAAGTGCAGTAGGGGTATGCCAAACTCAACCAGCTCTTTACATTGCTGTATCATCCATTGTATGCCTACTTCTTTAACATCCTTTTCGTTTTTACAATCGGTAATGGCCTCGCTCAATGCTTCCGGAATATCGATATGGAATATTTTGGAAAGGCTGATCAATTGCTTGGATACGGTAATAGGTTTTAAGCCCGGAATAATAGGCACATTGATACCATTGGCCCGGCAGTTATTTACAAACTCGATGTATTTGCTGTTATCAAAAAACATTTGGGTTACAATGAAGCCTGCGCCCATATCAACCTTTTGCTTGAGATATTTAAAGTCGGTTTTTAGGTTTGGGGCCTCGAAGTGTTTTTCAGGGTAACCGGCAACGCCTATGCAAAAATCTGTTTTGTAGGCTGATGGGCCGGTATCGTGCAGGTACATGCCGTTGTTCATGTTCACTACCTGGCCTAATAGGTCGGTAGCGTAGGCATGGCCGCCGGGAGTCGGTACGAAGCCGGATTCTGCCTTTCGGGCATCACCACGGAGCACCAATACGTTGTCGATGCCTAAAAATTGCAGGTCGATAAGGGCGTATTCGGTTTCTTCCTTAGTAAAACCACCACATATTAAATGCGGAACGGCATCAACCTTATACTTATTCATAATGGCCGCACAAACCGCTACAGTACCAGGGCGTTTGCGGGTGATGAGTTTTTCTAACAGGCCGTTATCGTGCTCTTTGTAAACGTGATCTTCACGCAGGGAGGTTACATCAATGAATGGAGGGTTCAACTCCATTAAGGGATCGATGGCGTTATAGATGCCTTGTATGCTTTGACCCTTTATTGGGGGAAGTAGTTCAAAAGAAAAGAGAGTCTTTCCATTTGCGTTTTTAATATGCTCCGTAATTTTCATGTGCAACCCCAGTGAAGGCTTATTTAATCTTATTGTGCAATTATATGTAAAACTATGTCATTTCGAACGAGGTACGAGAGGGAAATCTTCTGCTTTGTTCTTGTGCGTTTGCATGGTGTTGACCGGCAGCGCGCAAAAGATTTCTCCTATCGTCGAAATGACATGGTGGTTAGTAGTTAATATTCGGACTCAACCAACGTTCTACCGTTTCTAAATCCATTTGTTTTCTTTCTGAGTAATCAATAACCTGATCTTTCCCAATCTTACCCAAACCAAAATATCTGGCTTGTGGGTGCGCGAAGTAGAAGCCACTTACTGATGCGGCCGGTGTCATGGCTAAGCTTTCGGTTAGATGCATTTTGGCGTTTTCTTCGGCTGATAGTAGTTCGAACAGTGTTGTTTTTTCGGTGTGATCCGGACAGGCGGGATAACCCGGTGCCGGGCGGATTCCCTGATACTTTTCTTTGATCAGGTCTTCGCTGCCTAAGCTCTCATCTTTGGCGTAGCCCCAGTAATCTTTACGCACCAGTTCGTGCATTTTTTCGGCGAAGGCTTCGGCTAACCTGTCGGCTAAGGCTTTGGCCATAATGCTGTTGTAATCGTCGTGATCGGCTTCGTATTTGGCTACTAACTCGTCGCAACCGATACCTGCTGTTACAGCAAAGCCACCCCAATAATCTGCAACACCACTTTCTTTGGGCGCGATAAAATCGGATAGGGCGTAATATGGTTCACCCTTTACTTTCTCTGCCTGTTGGCGAAGCGTGTAAATGGTTGATAATACTTCGGTTCGGGTATCATCGGTGTATAGTTCAATATCGTCGCCAACGCCGTTAGCTGCCCAGAAACCGATAACGCCATTGGCCTGCAATAATTTGTTATCTACAATCTCGGTTAATAAAGTACGGGCATCATCATAAAGCTTTTTGGCTTCAACGCCTACCACCTTATCGTCAAATATTTTAGGGTAGCTTCCGCGGAGTTCCCAGGTGTGGAAGAAAGGTGTCCAGTCGATGTACGGAACAAGTTCTTCTAACGGATACGCTTCGATAACTTTAGTGCCTAAAAATGATGGCTTGGCAGGGATAGCATCCAGGTCTAAATCGATAGTTTGCTTTCTTGCATCATCAATGGTTACAAATCGCTTGTCGCTCTTTTTGTTCAAATGCGCTTCGCGGGCCTTGGCGTATTCATCCTTAATGCCTTGAATATAGCCATCACGATTATCTTTGTTCATCAGGTTGCTGCACACGGTTACACTACGTGATGCATCCAAAACGTGAATTGCCGGGCCAGAATAGTTAGGGTCGATCTTCACCGCGGCGTGGATGCGTGATGTGGTTGCACCACCAATAATTAACGGAATGGTGAACCCTTCGCGTTCCATCTCTTTGGCAAAGTGAACCATCTCATCTAACGATGGGGTGATCAATCCGCTCAAACCAATGATATCAACGTTTTGCTTTTTAGCTTCCTCGATAATTTTATGTGCCGGAACCATTACCCCAAGATCGATGATCTCAAAGTTATTACAGGCCAGTACTACGCCTACAATATTCTTCCCAATATCATGCACATCACCTTTTACAGTGGCCATCAATATTTTACCGGCATTGCTGCGGCCGCCGCTATCGCCACCACCGGCGGCTAATACACGGGCTTTTTCTGCGGCTATGAATGGCAGCAGGTAAGCCACGGCTTTTTTCATTACACGGGCAGATTTTACAACCTGTGGTAAGAACATTTTACCCGCGCCGAATAAGTCGCCCACGATGTTCATTCCATCCATCAGCGGGCCTTCAATAACCTCTAATGGTTTAGGGTATTTTTGGCGGGCCTCTTCCACATCATCGTCAAGGTATTCAATAATACCTTTTACCAGCGCGTGCGATAGGCGTTTTTCAACAGGGTCTTTACGCCATTCTTCGTCTTTAACAATCTCTTTGCCCTTGCTTTTTACGGTATCGGCGTATTCAACCAGGCGTTCGGTTGAATCGGGACGGCGATTTAATAATACATCTTCAACCAGCTCTAACAATGGTTTTGGGATCTCTTCGTATACTTCAAGCATCCCGGCATTTACAATACCCATATCCATACCGGCCTGAATGGCGTGGTATAAAAAGGCGGAGTGCATCGCCTCGCGCACGGTATTGTTTCCCCGGAAGGAGAACGAGATATTACTCACACCACCGCTTACTTTAGCATACGGCAGGTTTTGTTTTATCCAGCGGGTAGCCTCAATAAAGTCTACAGCGTAGTTGTTGTGCTCTTCAAGTCCCGTGGCAACGGTTAATATATTGGGGTCAAAAATGATGTCTTCGGCAGGGAAGCCAACCTCCTTCACCAAAATATCGTAGCTGCGCTGGCAGATCTCAATACGACGCGCCAAACTATCGGCCTGACCAGTTTCGTCAAATGCCATCACTACCGTAGCGGCACCATAAGCCATAATTTTACGGGCAGATTCTATGAATTTTTCCTCTCCCTCTTTCAACGAGATGGAGTTAACAATGCCTTTGCCTTGTAAACACTTTAAACCAGCCTCTATTACGGTCCATTTACTGGAATCGACCATGATAGGCAGCTTGGCTATATCTGGCTCAGAAGCGATCAGATTCATAAACTTGGTCATGGCTGCTTCCGAGTCTATCATACCCTCGTCCATGTTCACGTCAATCACCTGCGCGCCGCCTTCAACTTGTTGGCGGGCAACTACCAATGCGCCTTCGTAATCTTCGGCTAAAATGAGCTTGCTGAATTTTGGCGAACCTGTAATATTGGTACGCTCACCTACGTTAGCGAAGATGCTTTCGGGGGTGAGGGTAATAGCTTCGAGGCCACTCAAACGCATGTTGTTTTGAATAACCGGGATCTGCCTTGGCGGGAAATTATCTGCCTTGCGGGCAATGCAACTGATGTGATCGGGCGTGGTGCCGCAGCAACCACCAACAATGTTCACCAGTCCGGCCTGCATAAAGTCTTCCACCAGGTGGGCGGTTTCGTGCGGGGCCTCATCATAAGCGCCAAATTCGTTTGGCAAACCCGCGTTGGGGTAAGCCGAAATATATACTCCCGCTTTAGCGGATAATTCTTCGATGTGAGGGCGCATGTCCTTAGCTCCCAAAGCGCAATTTAAACCAACCGATAACAGGTTAGCATGGCGAATGGAGTTCCAGAAAGCCTCAACGGTTTGCCCGGATAAGGTACGTCCCGAGGCATCGGTAATGGTACCTGATATCATAATACCGCCCGTTTTGCGGAAAGCCGGGTAATCTTTACCCGCTGCCTTACACTCATCCTCATATTTTTTGATGGCGAAGATCGCTGCCTTGGCATTCAAGGTATCGAATATAGTTTCGATCAATAGTACATCCGAACCACCATCAACTAAACCACGAACCTGCGTGTAGTAAGCTTCTACCAGATCGTCAAAGCTAACGGCACGGTAACCAGGATCATTTACATCTGGCGATAGGGAAGCAGTACGGTTGGTTGGCCCGATGGCACCGGCTACAAAGCGGGGTTTATCAGGGTTTTTGGCCGTATATTCATCGGCTACTTCGCGGGCTATGCGTGCGCCTTCAAAGCTTAGCTCATAGGCTAATTCTTCGAGGGCGTAATCGGCAAGTGAAATTACCTGTGTGCTGAAAGTGTTTGTTTCGATGATATCGGCACCAGCCTCCAAATATTCGGCGTGGATGGCTTTGATAATATCGGGGCGTGTTATGTTGAGCAGGTCGTTATTACCCTGCAAATCTGAATGATGATCTTTAAAACGTTCCCCACGGAAATCGGCTTCCTGCAATTGGTACCGTTGTATCATGGTGCCCATTGCCCCGTCGATGATGAGGATGCGTTTTTTTAGTTGTTGTCTGATATCCATGTAGTATCAAGTAGTTAGTATCACGTATCAAGTACGAAGAATATCAGTAGCAGATTTTGACGATCAGAAAATCATCTTGCTACTTGATACTAATTACTTGATACTAAAAAAAAGCTTATATCGAAAAGTCGGGCGTTAATATTGACTTTCGCTTATCTGTCCCGGGCCGCGAAGTGTGACCTGAGTAGAATGTAGCACCTTGTAAGTACAGGTTGCTAAGACATCGCAGGGTCTAATCCCTCCGTCTTTCTCTATAAGCAGCGCAAAGTTGCACAATAAAAGGGAGAGATGCAAGAGTTAAGAATCAGGAATCAAGATAGGACACGGTGCTGACTTAAGTAACCCGATGCTTTTAGTTTCTGCCTTAAACAGCAAAAGCCCCCGTTTTTGGCGGAGGCTTTGCGTAAAGAGTTTACTGATTAATTCCGTCCGCGGCCACCGCCGAATAAGCGCAGCAGCATCAGGAACAGGTTAACAAAATCAAGATATAAGCTCAATGCGCCCATTAAGCCTAACTTGCTTTTCAGGGTACCATCAATATCTTCGGTTGCGGCTATCTGTTTTAGCTTTTGAACATCGTAAGCGGTTAAACCGATGAATACGGCTACACCAACAAAACTGATGATATAATCTAATTGATTGCTTTGCAGAAACCAGTTTACTACTGATGCGATGATGATGCCAACTAAGCCCATCATCATTAGGGAGCCAAACTTGGTTAAATCGGTTTGAGTGGTATATCCGGCAATAGCCATAACCGCAAACAGTACCGATGTGCTTGCGAATACGCCTAATATGGCGTTGATAGTGTATTGTAAAAAGATTGAACTTAAACCAACACCCATTACCGCCGCAAATGCGATGAACAATACAACCAGTATAGGGTAAGCCAGTTTTTGTAAGCCCAAGCCCATTACCATGATGAAAGCGAAGGGCGCAAATATTGTTAATGTACCTAAACCTGTTCTTTGGCCTGTAGTGGCATCGTATATAACATCGCGAACGCTTGGGTTAAAGGCGGCCTCGAAAGCGCAAAGTGCCGATATGCCTAATGCTAAAAACATCCATAAAAATACGTTGGCCATAAACTTGCGGGTTACCGTGTTTTCATCAACCTGGATGATATTATCGTACGTGTAATTTAATTTATTGTTGTCCATTTTATTAAAAATATGATTGGTTTTTGTTACTCAAATATAACGTTAAGAATTGATATTTAGTTTAAGCGTTTTACCAGTTGTTCTTCTACCTTTTTGAATACCTGGAGGGGTTTTAGGGTGCGCCAGTTCAGATCATCTAACACGCCGCCGAAGTTGATGTAGTAATCGATATTGTTGCGTTTGAATTCGCTGATCACATGATCGCGGAAGTTGATACCTGCTATCCAGCCATCTTCAACCTCCTGGAACCATTCTTCGTAATAGCAATCATCGCTGGAGTGGAAGTTTAAAACGTTTTCGCCGATCAGGATGAATTTGTCTATTCCGGCATCCATCATCAGTTCGATGATCTCGCGCTTGAGCAGCATAATGTCGTTGTCGATGGCATCGTTCCACTCGCCAATTAATTCGATGATTGCGTAGTTACGGTCGTAATCGGCAAACAGTACTTTAATGTACATGGTGTTTGAGCCGAAAGAATCCCACTGGGGGTGGAGCAGGTAATTGTACACCTGCTTATCAAACTCAAACTCGTTATATTCGGTAGCATAAAAAGGCGATAGCTCATCTTCCGATGCTACGTAATCGTCTCTCCAGCGGTAATATGGCTCTATCTCGTGCATTTAACCTTCTGTGCTTAAAACGAAAGTTTGTGTTGCTTATTTCTTCTGCATGTACTTATCAACCGCTTTGCGCACGCTGCCGTGTTGCTCTAACAATTCGGCGGCGGTTTGCTCGTCGGCACCGGTGGCATCCATCACCATACGGGTACCACGATCTATCAGCTTATGGTTTGATAGTTGCATATCCACCATTTTATTGCCCTGTACGCGGCCCAATTTGATCATTACCGATGTGCTCAGCATATTCAATATCAGCTTTTGGGCTGTGCCGGCTTTCATCCGGGTTGAACCCGTAACAAACTCGGGGCCTGTAACTACCTCAACCGGGTATTGCGCTACAGCGGCAACCGGGCCTCCCTCGTTACAAACTATGCAGCCTGTGGCAATGCCATGCTCGTTAGCTGTGCGCAGGCCGCCAATAACATAAGGCGTAGTGCCCGACGCGGCTATACCTACCACAACATCCTTCTCGGTGATATCATATTCCAACAAATCTTTCCAGGCTTGTTCGGTGTCATCTTCGGCAAACTCAACCGCTTTGCGGATGGCGCCATCGCCACCGGCTATGATGCCTACTACCCAATCAAAGGGTACGCCGTAGGTTGGCGGGCACTCTGATGCATCAACAACGCCTAAACGGCCGCTTGTGCCTGCACCTATGTAAAACAACCTGCCGCCGTTTTGCATGCGTTTGGCGGTAACGGCTACCAATTTTTCTAATTGCGGGATGGCTTTTTCTACAGCCAGCGGTACGCTTTTATCCTCCTGGTTAATGTTGTGCAGTATCTCTGATACCGACATTTTATCCAGGTTATGGTAGTAGGATTCCTTTTCTGTTATTATTTCCACGTTAAATGCTTGTTTAGCAAAAATCGGTAAATTTTTGGAGATACTTAATGCAATCGTACATAAAAATTATTGCTAAAGCTATGCTTTGTTTATTTTAGCAGCCATACAAGGCATGAAAATCAACTTTTTTAACCTGTTTAGCGCAATTATTATCCTGTTTATGGGTGTAATAATTGGTACGATATTGAACGATCGTGGTTGGGGAAGGCATGCTTTTAGTTTTGGGAAAGACAATAAACTATCCAGTGTGGTGAGGCTGGTGCACGATAGATACGTGGATTCGGTTGATGTGGATAGCCTTGAGGGCGAAACCGTGAACCAGTTTTTACAAAACCTCGATCCGCATTCGCTCTACCTTCCGCCGCAGCGGGCGCAATCTGTTAACGAAAAGCTGAACGGTGGTTTTAACGGCGTTGGCGTATCGTATCAGTTGATTGATGATACCCTTTACATTACACAGGTTGTGGCAGGTTCGCCGGCAGCCAGGGCGGGTGTTATTGGCGGCGACAGGGTGATTAACCTTAACGGGAAGCCATTTTCCGGCACGCATCTCACTATCCAAACCATTCATAAAGCCTTTGTGGGGCCAAAAGATAGCGGGCTGCAATTGGGTTTACTGCACCATGCTTCGGCGAAGGTGTTAACCGTGAACCTGAAGCGTGGCCGCGTTAACTTGAGTAGTTTAGATGCCGCTTACATCATCGCCCCGCAAACCGGCTACATTAAAATAAGCAAGTTTGCCGCCACTACCGACCGGGATTTTAAAGCAGCCCTTAAAAAGCTGCAAGCCCAAGGTATGACCAAACTTACACTCGACCTGCGCAATAACGGCGGTGGCTACCTGAGCGCGGCAACCGCAATGGCCGACGAGTTTTTGCCTGCCGGGAAACTTATTTTATACACCAAAGGCGTTCACGAACCCCGTACCGATTATTTTAGTACCGATACCGGCAGCTTTGAAAAAGGCAAGCTGGCTATCCTGATCGACGAATATTCGGCATCCGCGAGTGAGGTTTTGGCTGGCGCGATGCAGGATCTGGACCGGGCCACTATTGTGGGAAGGCGTTCGTTTGGTAAGGGGCTGGTGCAGGAGCAGTTTGCTTTTAAGGATGGCTCGGCGGTTAATTTGACTGTGGCGAGGTACTATACACCATCGGGCCGGTCGGTACAAAAATCGTATCATGGCGGCGTTGAGCGTTACCATAACGAGCTGGCCAGCCGGATGCAAAAGGGCGAACTGTTTTCGGCAAAGAACAACCTGGATGATAGCCTGTTCCAACAACCATCCAAATATCATACCCTGAGCGGTAAAAAGGTGTACAGCGGTGGTGGCATTATGCCCGATGTATTTGTACCTGCCGATACCGTAAGCAATACCAAACTGCTGTATGATTTAAACAACCAGGATATTTTTATGGCCTATGTGCTGCAAAAAATGCAAGGCAAACTGGCCAAATATCCCACTTTCAACAGCTTTAACAAAGCTTATACCGTTACCGATGATGAACTTACCCGCTTTATTATTTACGCTACCAAAAGCTTAAAGCAGATGGATTCGGGAGAGATCGAACGTTCAAAGGCGAATATCAAACGTTATTTGAAGGCTGCCGCCGCGCACTTTAAATGGGGTGACGTGGCTTACTATACCAGCATTAATGATGAGGATGTCGCGGTGAAGAAAGCCGTTGAGGTGGTGCAGTAATAAAAGCTGCCTCGGGTATTTAAGGCAGCTTTTATTGTTTGATCTATGCAATTATTGGTACAAGTATTTATCGGTTAAGTATTGCATGCACTCCTCAAATATCCGGAATGCCTGGGCCTTATCATCAGCAACTAACGATGCTACCGATGTTTTGAAGTAGTTATGGTAAAGTGTTTGGGCTACCTCTGTTTTGGCGACATCTTTATACAACTGCTCCATTATTGATGCCGAAATGGTGTAATATTTTTCGATAGCCGCGCTTGCTAAATTCTCGTTTAAAACAATATCTCTAAAGCCGCGCAAAATATTTAACTCTCCTTCTTTGTTGGCTGCATAATACTCGGCAACATAGGTAGCAACACAGGTAATGTCGCTTTCCATACCACAATCAGTATCTGGCGGACAGAGTTTTCCATGGTCGAGCCCGTCATCATCCCCGTCGATTGACCGGATCACCGGTTTCAGTGTTGAATTTGAAGTAATATCGTACCCGAAATTGTAACTAACATATTCATCAGTTACCCGGTTAATTAGTTCCAGCAAACCTGCCTTTCCTAAAAAGTAACCCCTTAAAATTTTAGTATACGCAATTTCGGGATTCTGGCTTTTCATCCTGAAAACATGATTAACTTGTTTGCCACAGGCATCATCCAGGGATATCATATCGCCATTGTGAGTGTAAAAGCCGCTTTTGTTAAAAATCACATTTGGGATATTGCCTTGCATGGTAAAATTGCAGGGCATTAATATGATCACCCTCGATGCAGCATCGTTCTTATCGCCCAGGCCGTACATGAAACGGATCCCCGAAACGTTTTCGTTATCGAGCAGGTTTTGGATCACAGATCTTTTGATGTTTACCGAAGTAATTTCATCAGGAAAACTTTTTCTGAAATTAGCAGTTAAATGCGCGCACTCCTGTTGGCTTCTAAACTCACCAACGTACAAAGGATTTGTTTTTGAGGTTGTTTTGATAAGATTCATAGTGGTTATTTAAAGATGATTAATTGATTGAAAATAAGCACTATATTTTTTATTTGCAAGTAGGAATGGTGGAAATTAATATGGCTAATTAGGCAGGATTAAATAAGCGGCCTGCTATGTTCGTGCAGATACTTCCATGGCTCCCGCAAGGCTCTCTCTTGCGGTACAACCGTTAATCACCAAATTGCTGCAACCCTCATTCATCGCATCCACAAGGGGGGATAAAGTAAGAATATTTTCGTCTTTTTTAGTTCCATTCCCGGCAACAAATCCTAAATCACCATCCGCGTCAACAACCAAAGCTTCCGGCTTCAAGCTTCCCGCTTCCTGCTCTTTTTTGTCTTGATTCTTGGCTCTTGATTCTTGAGTCTCAAAGAAACCCAG
>NZ_JBDSCA010000071.1:0-54695 GCF_039921305.1 Mucilaginibacter sp. | reverse complement strand
CATTGATTTTTGGGGATCAATTATTAAGCTTCAGCTATTTCAGCTTTAACTACTTTTTCTTTTTTACCGAACAACCTGTTTTTCATGTTGATCCTGATCAGGTACATACATGGTACCAGTATCAGGGTGATGATGGTTGCAAAACCAAGACCAAAGATCATGGTCCAGGCCAGTGGGCCCCAGAAAGCCACGTTATCGCCACCGAAGTGGATATGTGGTTTCAAGTGGGTAAACATGCCTATAAAGTCGATGTTGAAACCTACGGCCAGTGGTATTAAACCTAATATGGCGGCTGTGGCGGTTAGCAATACCGGTGTCATCCGGGTGTGGCCGGCTTCTACTACGGCATCGTGCAGGTTAGCGCCCTGTTCTATCAGCATATCGGTAAACTCAACCAGTAATATGCCGTTACGTACCACAACACCCGCAAGGGCTATGATACCAATACCAGTCATTACAATGGTCATCGTCATCCCGCAAAGGGTTACACCTAAAAATACACCAATAATACTGAAGAATATCTCACTAATAATGATGAACGTTTTACCCACCGAGTTAAACTGGATCATCAAAATAATAAATATCAAACAGAAAGATGTTGCAAGCGCGCTTAACAAGAAGCCCGCGGCTTCCGCCTGATCTTCCTGACCACCACCCTGACGAATGGTAATATTATCAGCCTTTTTAAAGTTTTTAACAGCCCGCAATATAGATGCGTTCACATCATTAGGGTTAAAAGGTTTAATAACGCTTGAGCCCAAAGTTAATACCCTACGTTGTTGTTTACGTTTGATGTTACTGTATGTATTGGTATAACGCACGTCCGTAAAGGCCGAAATAGGTATCTGGCGGATAGCGCCACCGGTTGCCATATCACGGTAAGTGACCTTCATGTTACGCAACTCATCAATATTACCACGCTGGCTTTCAAGAGCGCGTACTTTGATCTGGTAGTCGTCTTCTTTGGTATTACGGTAATCGCCAGCTTTGGCACCAAATATAGCTGCACCTAAATTATCATTTATTGTTTTGGTAGTAATACCTTCTCTGTTTGCTCTTTCTCTGTTAATATCAAATACAACTTCGGGCTTATCGCTTTGCACGTCGGCCTGCAGGTTTTCAATACCAGCTATATTTTGAGCATTAATGTAAGCCTTTAAACGGTTACTTGTGGCAACCAACGAATCCAGGTTATCACCGATGATCTCGATACTGATATCCTTTTGTACCGGCGGACCGCTGTTTTCTTGAACTACTGAGATCTTTGCACCCGGAATGATGCCTGTTACCGCTGCACGAATGTTTTTCAACACAGCTTTGGTATCCTTACCATCACGTTTACCAAACTCAACAAAGGCTACGGTTACTTTACCTTTATTTTCGTAATCGCCCTGGTCTTCATCCTGCGGATCGGTAACACCTTTGGTTACGTTTGATATAACCGATGATACAATATCCTTATCAGCTTCAACGGATTTGGCTACACGCTCTTCAACCTTACGGGTTATCTCGTTAGTTGTAGCCTGATCTGTACCGATAGGCATTGTAATATACACATAGGCAAAGTTTGGATCGCCGGAAGGGAAAAATACCGGGGTTTTACCTAATACCACCAACAACACTATTGATAGTACAAATAAACCAAATGTTCCGGCCAAAATAGCTATCGGGCGGCGTACAGCTTTTTCAAGTAAACCGGCATACCAATCCTGAAAACGTGGCCATATATTATTTTGGAACTTATCAATTGTACGTAGTAACACAAAGTGGTTTAACAGATACAATAGAATACATAATACAAAAAAGTTACCCATGCCCATGGTCCATTTACCTGTTATAAACATCAGGTAACTTAAACCAGCTAATACAGCCATAACCAATACTGCACGGCTTGTCTTTTTATCAAACTTAGGGTTATCATGCTCGCCTTCAACGTGTGGTTTCATAAAATCAACCGCGAAAACCGGGTTCATGATATAAGCCACTACCAATGATGCTAATAAAGTTATGATTAGCGTGATCGGCAAAAAGAACATAAAGTGACCGATCAAACTGTTCCAGAAAGCCAAAGGCACAAATGGAGCCAGGGTTGTCATAGTACCAGAAAATACCGGTAAGAAAACTTCACCAGCAGCTATTTTAGCGGCTTGCTTAATTGGCACTTTACCGTTATCAAATATCCGGTGCGTATTCTCTATCACCACAATGGCATCATCCACCACAATACCCAGCGCGAGCAGGAACGAGAATAACACGATCATATTGAGGGTGAACCCGATAACAGGCATCACCAAAAACGCGATAAAGCATGATAGCGGAACCGATAGCGCCACAAATATGGCGTTGGTAGTTCCCATAAAAAACATCAAAATAACGGTTACTAATAAGAAACCAATTACAATGGTGTTGATCAGATCGTTTAGCGTAGTCCGGGTTTTATCACTCTGATCACCGGTTACGGTAATATCCAATCCTTTGGGGAAAGTTGTTTTTTGTTTATCAACAATCAACGCATTGATCTTATCCGATGCCGCTATCAGGTTTTCACCGGCACGTTTACTAACGTTCAGGGTAATTACATTTTTAAAATCCTTTGCCTCTGGAGTTTTTAAACGCGCGTAGCTCTCTTGTTCCAAAAACGAGTCTTTGATCTCGGCAATATCGCGCAAATAAACAGCCTGCCCTTTAGGGTTACGAATAGCCATTGCAGCTACCTCATCGGCATTCTTAAAATCCTGTTTAATATCAATTGCCCTGCGGATACCGTCAGTTTTTATTGTACCTACAGATGATAAAACATTTTCGTTTCCAATGGCTTGAATAATATCGCTAAAACTAATTTGGGCAGCGGCCATCTTGTTCAAATCCACATTAACCTGAATTTCGGGTGTTAATGCACCAACTTCGTCAACCTTCGATATTTCCTTGTAGCTCTCTATCTCGTCTTTTAACAGATCGGCATATTCCTTCAACTTTTTCAAGTCATAATCGCCTGATATATTAATGTATAGAATAGGCAAATCAGCAACGTTAATATCGGATATTTTCGAATCCTTCAAATTCACATCACCTTGTGGCAAATCCTGTTTAGCTTTATCAACCGCGTCTTTCACGTCAATCTTAGCATCTTTGATCAGAACATTAGCTTGAAACTCAGCTGTGATGATAGATACATTCTGTACCGAATTTGAAGTTACCTTTTTTAGGCCCTTAAGCGATTTTAATTGCTTTTCGATTTGCCTGGTAACCAAGTTCTCAACGTTTTGAGGCGACTGGCCATTCCATTGCGTAGTTATAAACACTTTTGATTGTGCTATATCCGGAAAGTTCTCTTTCGGCAAATTATTATAGCTAATCAGCCCCAGTACCGATATTAAAAATATCAGTACGTAAATGGCCGTTTTATTATCTATGGCCCAACTTGAGGGTCCAAATTCTTTTTGCAGATCCTTCATTGTAGATCAAATTATTTAATTGTAATTAATTACCGGACTTTACTATCTTAATTTTGCTGCCATCTTCTATATCGCTGGCGCCATCGGTTACCAATTGGTCACCTTCTTTTAAGCCCGAAAGTATTTCGGTTATACCACCATAAGTTGCACCTGCTTTAACATTTGTACGTTTGGCAATACCATTTACAGCAACGTAAACATAATCGCCTGCTTCTGATTTTTGGATAGCTTTTACCGGGATGCTGATGGCTTTGCTATTTTGGTAGTTAACAATTTTCAAAATAGCTGTCATGTTAGGGCGAATGCCTTTACGTTGTGGCAACTTAACCTCAACCGCAAAACTGCGCGATGTTGGATCAATAACCTTAGCGGCAAAGCTCAATTTCGCGTTTAACGAGTCCGGAGCATCAGGTACCAATACCTTAACTACATCACCAGTGTTAATTTGGCTTCCGTATGATTCCGGCACATCGGCTTTAACTTTCAAATTATCGGCGTTAACAATACGGATACTGTTAGCTGCAGATATAGACTGACCTAATTTCAAGTCCATTTGATCTACTGTTCCTGTAATAGGTGATATGATGCGGTACTGATCAGCTTGCTGACGCAATACATCAACCTGTTTTTGATCACCTTCCATTGTGGCCTTTGCTGTTAAAAATGCAACCTCAGTACCAATTTTTTGATCCCAAAGATTTTTCTGGCGTTGATAAACCACTTTTGACAGATCAGCCTTGGTTTGAGCCGCGGCTATGTTTTGTTTTAAAACGCTGGCATCCAACTGAACCAAAACCTGACCCTTACTTACGTGATCGCCAGGTTTAACATTGATAGCTGTTATGGTACCCGGCACTTGCGCGAAAGCCATTACGTTATCCTGCGCATCAATTTTACCTTGTATTTGTACATAGTTAGTAAACGTGCCTGCCTTAAGTACAGCCACGCTAACATCTGTCGACTTTACCGAATCGGCACCAACAGTAGCCTGTAAGGCGGTGATTTTGGCATTAATATCGGCTTGTTGTTTTTTCAGATCAGCCAATTCCGTCTTAGGATCTTTTTTACCGCCACATGCTGCTAAAAAAACAACGGCGCTTAGTATAAATATTTTCTTCATTGTATTATGATTGTATGTTTGATTTATAGATAATTAGTTTATTCTTCCGTAAGCCTGGTCAAGATTAACCTTGTTAATCAGCACATCATATAAAGCTTTGATGTAATCGTTATCTGCACTTTCTATAGCTGTTTGCGCCTGTGTAACCTCAATGCTCGATCCTACCCCTTGCTCATATTTTATTTTAGATACACGAAATACCTCCTGGGCTAGGTCGCGGTTGCGCTTTTGGTTGTTAAGCGAGTGTATTCCGTTGGTATAAGTAATACGGGCAGAGTTAGCTTGTAACGTTAAGGCGTTTTTGCCGTGAATGATTTCATTCTGCGATTTTAACACACTGATCTCCGACTGCTTAATCTGGTATTTACGCTGAAAACCATTAAATATGGGCACGTTTAATTTGATACCTATATAAGTTGCAGGGAAATTATCATTGTATAAATTACCAAAAGCGTTGTTTTGGAAAGCTACCGATGTATTACCAAAAGCAGATAAAGTTGGCAGATATTGTGACCTTTGCCTTTTCAAATCAAGTTCATTCAGCTTATTTACAGTTTCCAATAAACTAAACTCAACACGGTTACGATAAAAAGCTGTATCAACCGTTGTTTCAGCAACATTTTCGTCAAGCTTAACATCTGATAGTTTATCTTTCAATGTTAGTTCGCGGCCAACAGGCATTCCCATTTGATATTTCAGTAATTGATAATTAAGCGTCAACAAACTCAAAACATTTTCACGGTTGGTTACCAAGTTATTGTATTGTACTTCTAAACGTTGAACGTCTATCTTTTCAACAAAACCCTGTTTGTTTTGCGCCGTGGTTTGGTCAAACTGTTGTTTCAACTGTGCAATGTTTGCATTAAGCAACTTAATTTGCTCGTTACTCACCAATACCTGGTAGTACGCTTTGGTTACAGAAACATTGGTTTGAATTTTGGTACGCGTTAACGATTTTTGCGATAACTCCTTGTAAGTTTTTGAAGCCTGTAAGCCAACAAGGTATTTACCATCAAATATGATCTGGTTTACATCTAACCCTACAGATGATTGGTATTTAACACCAAACTTAATAGGGATAAACGTTCCGGGGGCCTGGCCAAACGCTTCACCCGGTATAAGGGTTGTAGGTATTTTCAAATAATCCTGAAGTGAAGCCGAACCATTAATTTGTGGCAAACCAATACCGGTAGTTTCCTTTACTTTATACTCAGCACTTTTAACATCCAGTTGTGCGTTCAATACCGAATCCTGGTGTTCGTAGGCATAGTTTATACAATCAGCCAAAGTAAAGTTATATGGTTGAGTGGGTGGTGCTGCCTGTTGCGCCTTGCCAATACCGGCAATCAGCGTTAAGCAAGCGGTTATTAAAAACAGATTTTTCATATTTATATATAGTGTTAGTTGATTTAGTTGTGCTGTAATATATTTTTGTATTGCTGTAAAATTTGATAGCCTTTTTCGGTGCATATTCCGTAAATAAAATGTTCTAAAAACTGCAACTGCACCTTCCAGCTGTTAAACTCATTATGAGGGTATACGTTGTTATCAAAACCAAGTTCTATCTGCCAAACCCGCATGCGCGCCATTACCTTAGTGTCAATATCCTCCCTAACATAACCTTGCTCAATACCACGATCCATAATTTGCTGCATGCTATCAATTACTACATTGGCCTTAAATGTTTGAAATAATTGCCAGGCCTCCGGGTAATACTTTTGCAGATCGTGGATGAGTATCGGGTTTACCTTCGAAAAAAACTCTTCGGAATGCTTCATCATATTGATCATCTCTTCCATTACGTTTGATGATTTTCCGGCTATGCCGCACATTTGCTCCTTGTCTTCCTCAAGCCTTTTTTGGATCAAAGCGCTTACAATATCATCCTTATCGCGATAAAATTGGTAAATGGTTTTTTTAGACATGCCCAAATGTCTCGCTATCTCATCCATCGTCACACTGCGGATCCCTGCTTTAAAAAACAGCTCCTCGGCCCCTTCTAATATTCTATCTTTTTGAACATTTGACATAATTGGTCAAAACTATGGAAACATTTTTTGATTTCAAAGTTTCCATGATATTTTTTTTACTATTTATTATTTTAATGATCTGACTACGAAGGCGCCACAGATATGATGAAGATTCTGCAATTTCAAAGAGCTTTGCTTATTAGGTAGACGATCGATAAATGATAAATGAGACACCGGTGTTAAAAAAATCTAAATCAATTAACCATAAATTAATCATTCAAGCATTGATTTTCTATCTTTGCGCAAAAACCCATTTATCATGCTTTCGCCTCTTTCAGCAGTTTCACCGGTCGATGGCCGTTACCATAATACTACTCAGCAACTATCAGCCTATTTTTCGGAAGCCGCTCTCATCAAGTACCGCGTTTTTGTTGAGATAGAGTACTTTATCGCCTTGTGCGAAATGCCGTTGCCGCAACTACAAGGTTTTGACGCCCAACTCTTCGATAAGTTACGGGATATTTACGGTTTATTTACCGAAGCCGATGCCCAGAGCATTAAAGATATCGAAAAAATAACCAACCATGATGTAAAAGCCGTTGAGTATTTTATCAAACAAAAGTTTGATGCTTTAGGCCTGCAAGATCAAAAAGAGTTTATCCATTTTGGCTTAACCTCTCAGGATATTAATAACACCGCTATACCCTATTCATTTAAACTGGCTATCGATGAAGTTTACCTTCCGGGGATCCAAGAAATCATCGCCCAGCTTAAAACTTACGCCGAAGAATGGAAAGCCATCCCAATGCTGGCTCATACGCACGGTCAGCCCGCATCGCCAACTCGCTTAGGTAAAGAGTTAATGGTTTATGTAGAACGTTTAGAAGCTCAGTTACAGTTATTGGCAACCATACCCTATTCTGCCAAATTTGGCGGTGCAACCGGGAACTATAACGCGCACTTTGTAGGTTATCCTGATACAGACTGGAAAGCATTCGGCAATAGCTTTGTGAATAATGTATTAGGATTGAAACGTTCCCAATTCACCACCCAAATTGAGCATTACGATAATTTTGCCGCCCATTGCGATAATCTAAAGCGTATTAACAATATATTGATCGATTTGGACCGTGATATGTGGACCTACATATCCATGAACTACTTCAAACAAAAAATCAAAGCCGGCGAAATCGGCTCATCGGCAATGCCACATAAAGTTAACCCGATTGATTTTGAAAACAGCGAAGGTAACTTAGGTATAGCTAACGCCTTATTTGAACACTTAGCTGCCAAATTGCCTATCTCCCGTTTACAACGTGATTTAACCGATTCAACCGTACTCCGTAATATAGGTGTGCCTGTAGCACATACACTTATCGCGATCAAATCAACTTTAAAAGGATTAGGTAAGCTATTGCTGAACGAAAGCGCATTAAAAGTCCACCTGGAAGCTAATTGGGCCGTAGTTGCCGAAGCGATACAAACCATCCTTCGCCGCGAAGGTTACCCTAATCCATACGAAGCCCTGAAAGAATTAACACGTACCAATAACGAGATCAACGCAACAACAATAGCTGAGTTTGTTGAAACGTTAAATGTTGGCGAGGATATTAAAGCGGAGATCAGGATGATTAGCCCATCAACATATACAGGCATCTAAAACCAGCGTCATTGCGAGGTACGAAGCAATCTCTTTAGGACAAGCGAACATGCATAGCCGCTCTGCTCAAAGAGATTGCTTCGTACCTCGCAATGACAAACTTGATTTAGAACCATTCTAAGTCATGCCCCCGTCAAAACAATAGCAGTTAGTACAACCAATCAAAAACCTGATTACATTTGTTCAGTATTAAATTGTACAGTCATGAATATCAACGTATATACCGAATCTACACCAAACCCAGCTACAATGAAATTCATTGTAAACAAGCTGCTGATTAACGGAAGTGTAGATTATGCTACTAAAGAGAGTGCCGAAAAATCACCTTTTGCTAAGGAGTTGTTTAAGTTTTCGTTTGTTAACGGTGTATTTTTCGCCAGCAACTTTGTAACTGTAACCAAAACCGAAGGCAGCGAATGGGCCGACCTTGAGCCGATACTGAAAGAGTTTGTTAAAGGTGCTGTAGAATCAGAATTATTGGTTCAACTAAAAGAGCAGGAAGAAGTTACCTTTGAAGGTACCGATGCCGAGATCAAAATTCAGCAAATATTGCAGGATTACGTTCGCCCGGCTGTTGAGCAGGATGGCGGCGCTATCACCTACAAATCTTTTAACGAAGGCGTGGTAACTGTTGAGCTTCGTGGTTCATGCAGTGGCTGCCCATCGTCAACCATCACCCTCAAATCGGGTATCGAAAACCTGTTGAAACGCATGGTTCCCGAAGTTACCGAAGTGGTATCCGAGGCGATGTAATCATCTCAGAAACGTTTAATTGTTTTTACTATAATGAATACCAGTTTGCATTTGCGGGCTGGTATTTTTTTTGAACTATTAATTCATAAAATCAACCTTCTCTCAAACGCTCATCAGTATAGGTTATCTCGGTTCTTCCGTGTGGAACAGGGAAACCCTTTTCATCAACACTAACAAAAACGATCTTATCAATGGTAAGGATGGTTTTAAGCGTTATTTTATTACGAACCTCACAGGCTAAACTAAGCGATGTACGCCCAAAGCTAATGGCCTTGATACCTAGCTCGATAATATCGCCTTGCTTGGCCGAACTTACAAAATTGATCTCGGACATGTATTTGGTTACACAACCGTTGGTACCTAATTGGATAATGGAATAAATGGCGGCTTCTTCGTCAATCCAACTCAACAAGCTTCCGCCAAATAAGGTTCCGTGGGCATTCAGGTCTTCGGGTTTAACCCATTTGCGCGTGTAGAAATTCATGTTCTGTATTTATAATGTTGCTATATTAGTCAATTAATCTACTAAATCAATGGTTAATTTTTTATTCGCCAAGCATTGGCAATTGTTTTTGTTAATGATCGGTATATCTGTTATTGGAGATATATTAACTCCTTTATCAGTTTTAACTATCATAAGTATGGGGGCTTTTTTGGCCTGGCTCTGGGCCGTGGCTATTCTTCTTCAAAGCAAGGTACCTCAAAACGTAAAAATGAAAACTTTAAAGTTTAAGCTATTTTTTTTCGTGCCGCTTATATATGTGCCTTGGGCATTTTATAGCATCTCAAATCATTCGGTTCACAACGATGCAAAAACTGGCATTGACCTTTTTATTACACCCGTTGTAATATGCTTACATCTGTTTACAATGTTCTGTGTGTTTTATTGCATGTATTTTGCTGCAAAAACTGTAAGAACAATTGAACTGCAACGTAAAGTTGTCATCGACGATTTCTCGACAGTCTTTTTAATGATCTGGTTTTTTCCCATAGGTATATGGATATTACAACCGAGAATTAACCGTAATTATGCAAAATTCAATGCCTTAACGTCCGGTAAACGGTGGCAATCCCTTTAGCTGAAAATACACAGGCAAATCAGCCCTTGGCTCTTTAGGCAGGTGAAAGTTTTTAAGATAAAACGTTACCAAATGCAACTCCGGCCTTCCGTTGCGGGTTACTACAATATCATCCACACGTTTGCAGCTATCAAAAAACGGCGTAACATCCTGGTGAATACTGCTGGTATCGTTTTGTGTGATGACAACGGCATCCTTCCCCTTCAATGTTCCGGGGTCAACTAAAAAAGCCAGGTTACGCGGATCATAACTAAAACATACAATAGGCTTTTGGCCTTTCAATGCCCAATCAACCTTACCCGTTAACCACCAGCGTGTACAACCGGTAAATACATTGGGGTTGTTTAACCATCCCTCTTTTTCAAAACGGGTTTTAATATCGAGGTAATCATTGCCCTCAATGGTTGGGTCATCAATACCCAAATGGGTTTTGTTTACTATATATTTGGGCCCGTACCATTGCCAAAATCCGGTTATCATGTGCAGGCTTAAAAAGACGATAGTAAATACGGTAAAAGCTGCCGAAAACCTTAGCCACCTACGAGTGCCGCGCGCTTTGGCAGGGTCATTTAGTTTTTGATCTATCGCATATCCCAAAGGCATAAACAACATCAGGTAACCAGGTGCCTGCCAGTGGAAGTGATATTGAAGATCGGCCCAAAGGGTTATTACCGTGAAAAACACAATTGGTAATACCGATGTCCATAATACAAAGCTGTAAGGTTGCGATGTATTTCTTAACGTGAACGCCTTGATCAACTGCCCCATTACCGGCACCCATATCCATGGCAATATCCAACAAGCCTGGCCGATAAAGCTGCGCAGGAACCAATCAGGGTGTAACACAAACTTACCATCAGACACGGCACGTGAGCCTTGAAAAGCGAACGATACCCAGTTATTATGCGCATTCCACCAGATAATTGGTGATGCTATCAATATAGTGATCAATACCGCAAGGTATGGCCCACCATGTGTTAACCAGCGGCGTTGGTTTTTATTGGCGATGATGAACATCAACACGCCAACAAACAAAAATAGTACATGGTACTTGCTTAATGTAGCCAATCCCATTAAAACACCTACTAAGGTCCATAAGCCATACTCCTGCCTTGTGGTACGTGGCGGTGCATCTGGGGCAGGCATTAGCAACTGTACAATAAAGTAGGTTGCCCACAACCAAAAAAACATTAAAGGCGCATCCGGCTGAAACCAGGTGGCTACAGGTATAGTAAATACAGCGCTTAGGTTCATCATCAGCACTGCCCAAAAACCTGCACGGGCATTAAATAACCTTTTGGTTATTAAAAACAACAACCAGCTTGTGCCCGCAAATAAAGCTACCGCAGGTAAACGCAGGGTTAAATTACTCAAACCAAATACCTTGATCATAAAGGTACTCAGCCAAAAAAACAAAGGCGGCTGGTCAAAATAGCTCAAGCTCGGGCTTAATGCACCGCGGAAATAATAAGATTCGCCAATACCTAAACCTGTATAGGTTGCAATTAGTATGCGGGCAATAAATGTGAGTACTATTAAAGTAACAGTATAGCGTGCGGCTTTATTATCAGTAAGGTTGTTGGTAAAAGTTTTATTCATTATATACTGTTCACTGTTTAACGCTCCGTTATTTAATTTGGATTCAGATTTTTGTTCAGGAACGTCAAGTAAATTATTCATTATTCAAAAGAGGATATTTCCAACGACAAATTGACTAATTTGGTACAAAAGTAAAATCATCAAAATGCCATATTTGTGTTTAATTTGCAGATGGAGTGCTATAAATGATATTACTACCGCATTTTTAATGGCATTTTAACAAAAGCCCCAATTTATATTTTTTATTTTGGTTTGAATAAGACATTTACAAGGGCCGACTGGTTACATTGCATTAAATTTCGTTTACCTTACATTTATATATACTTATCCGAACTAAATTCGGATTTATTAAAAAAATAAAAATTAGCTATTGACAAATAAATTTTAAACTGTACATTTACAGCGTAGAACAAAAAATGAAAACATCAAACGCATTCTGGTTCGGTTATTACTTTTACTTTATGAGTACAAGCCGGGACTGATATGTCGTAACAGATATAAGAAAAAGCAAAAAAGTCCCGGCCAACCAGCCGGGACTTTTTTGCTTTAACACACAAATGGAAAAGAAAAAACCAAGAGTAGCAATACAGGGCATACGGGCGTCGTTTCACGAAGAAGCGGCATTCAAGTTTTTTGGTGAAGATATCGAAACTGTGGAATGTAACTCGTTCAAGCAAACGTTTGATAAATTACAGGCTAAAGAGGCTGATTACGTAATTATGGCCATTGAGAACAGTATAGCCGGCAGTATATTGCCAAACTATACTTTATTAATGAATTATAATTTCCCGGTAGTGGGCGAAGTTTATTTGCCTATCCAATTGCACCTGCTGGCTTACCCTGGTGTTAAGTTTGAAGATATCAAGATAGTAACATCACACCCAATGGCTTTGCGCCAGTGTTTGGATTTTTTTGATGACTATCCAAACATTAAACTGGTTGAAGGTACTGATACCGCCGCTTGCGCCAAACGTGTACGTGATGAAAAATTAACCGATACAGTTGCTATAGCCAACGCGCTTGCCGCCAAGCTATACGGGCTGGAAGTTTTGGAGAGCGGGATAGAATCAAACAAAACAAACTACACCCGCTTTTTAATTTTAACGGAACATGAGTTTGCTCAAAAAATAAAGGCTAATAAAGCATCGTTATGCTTCCAGGTGGGTAACCAGGTTGGCTCATTGGCTAAGGTATTGAATATTTTAGCCGAAAACGATGTTAACATGAGTAAAATACAAAGCATGCCCGTGTTAGGTAAACGTAACGAGTACACTTTTTATCTGGATGTGGAATGGGAAAAACAGGAAAACTATGATGCCGCCATACGCCAGATACTAAAACATACGCACAATTTTAACATACTGGGCGAATACAAAAAGAACGATACGGTATAAGAGGACGTCCATAGTCGATGGTCAATAGTCCATAGATAAGAATAGAGATTAAATAACAACAATATAAAAACAATAAACAACAAAACCATTGACTATCGACCATGGTCTATGGACTAAAAACAAAAAGCGATGAAACTTAATTTTAACATACAGCCATTCAATTCCTGGGCTAAAGTAACCAAGGAACCATTTTTAATTGCCGGCCCTTGCAGTGCCGAAACCGAGGAGCAATTAGTTGCTACCGCGCATTTGTTAGCCAAAACAGGCCGTGTATCGGTGCTTCGCGCTGGTATCTGGAAACCACGTACCCGTCCGGGAGAGTTTGAAGGTATTGGCAGCATTGGTTTGGAGTGGTTAAAACGCGCCAAAGCCGAAACCGGTTTGCCAACTGCCGTTGAAGTTGCTACAGCAAAGCATGTTGAAGAAGCTTTAGCCGCCGGTGTTGATATTTTGTGGATAGGCGCCCGCTCAACCGCCAACCCTTTCACTGTGCAAGAAATTGCTGATGCTTTAAAAGGTGTTGATATCCCGGTTATTGTTAAAAACCCGGTTAACCCCGATCTTTCTTTATGGATAGGTGCATTGGAGCGTGTTAACAACGCTGGTATCACTAAACTTGCCGCTATTCACCGTGGTTTTTCATCACACGAAAAAACTGCTTTCCGTAACGAACCAATGTGGGATCTGGCCATCAACCTAAAAACACACGCGCCAGAATTACCTATCATTTGCGACCCAAGCCATATTTGCGGTAACCGCGAGTTGATCCCTTACATCGCGCAAAAAGCACTTGATCTGGATATGCAAGGTTTGATCATCGAATCACACATCGACCCTTCTGTTGCCTGGACAGATGCTAAACAACAATTAACACCTGCCGCTTTGGATGCCATAATGGATAAACTGGAAGTAAGAAAACCAGGCGCCGGTACCGAAGAAGTAAAAGATGCTTTAGCTGTTTTACGCGATGGCATTGATAAAATTGACGACTTACTGATTCAAAAAGTTGGTGAGCGTATGAAGATCGTTGAGAAGATAGGTAACTACAAAAAAGATAACGGCATCACCATTTTACAGGTTAACCGTTGGGAAGAGATCTTAAACAAACGTATTCCATATGCATCAGCCTTTAACCTGAGCAAAGAGTTTACCGAGAAATTTTTAGAATTGCTGCACAGCGAATCTATCCGTAAACAAACCGAGATCATGAACAAAGACGGTATTGCCGGATCACAGCAAGAACATTTAACACACGCCTAAACAGCAGCAATGCAAGCTAACATTATAGTATCTAAGGCAAGTAAAACGCTAAGCGGCACCATACAGCTTACCGGATCAAAAAGCGAATGCAACAGGGCACTCATTATTGAGGCCCTAAGCAAAGGCACGGTGAAGGTAAAAAACATGAGTGATGCGGCGGATGCGGTTACCCTTTCTTCTGTTTTAAAGAATAAAGAACAAGGAACAAGGATCAAAGATCTGCAAGGTCAGGATCCTTACTCTTTGGTGCTTGCTCCTTCTATCCCAAACATCAACATCGGCCCTGCCGGTACTGCCATGCGTTTTTTAACGGCTTTTTTACCTTTACAGGATCAGAACGTAGTTTTAACCGGAACGCAGCGTATGCAGCAGCGCCCTATTGGGATATTGGTTGATGCCATGCGTAAACTGGGTGCTAAAATTGATTATGTAAATAACGAAGGCTTCCCTCCGCTTCAAATCCATAGCGGCTTTGAGCAGCAAACGGATCGCATCAGTATCAAAGGTGATATCAGCAGTCAGTATATTACCGCTTTGTTATTGATCGCTTCGAGCTTACCACAGGGTTTAACGTTGCAGATAGAAGGTGAACTAACATCCAAACCTTATGTGGAGATGACGCTGGCTATGCTACAGCAGGCGGGCATTCAACATAGCTGGGGAGGCAATAACATCCACATCCAAAACCAACCTTTTAAGGAAACCGACCTGGTGGTTGAGCCTGATTGGAGCGCGGCATCATACTGGTACGCTATAGCGGCCTTATCTGATACCGCCGAGCTATTTTTGCCTGCTTTAAAGCCTTACAGTTTACAAGGTGATAGCGTGATCACCGAGATTATGGCTAACTTTGGTATCACATCGCACTTTAAAGATGGTGGTGTGTATCTGCAAAAGGAAGCCAAACCTATTCTACGCAAGATATTTGATTTTAAAGAGTGTCCGGACTTAGCTCAAACCGTTATTGTAGTTTGCGCGGCTTTAGGGCACGACGCTACCTTTACGGGATTGGAAACCTTAAAGATCAAAGAAACCGACCGGATAGCCGCTCTGCAAAACGAGCTGGCCAAGATCGGCGTTAAGCTGACCGAAAAGGGACAGGTTTACAAACTGGATTGCAGCGAAAAGCACATCCCCGAAAAGGTAATGATACATACTTACGAAGATCACCGTATGGCGATGGCCTTCGCGCCGCTGGCATTGGTAGTCCCCCAAATAGAAATTGAGGATCCGATGGTGGTGGAGAAATCGTACCCGGCTTTCTGGAAAGATCTGGAAAAATCGGGGTTTGAAATTAAGAAGTCGGAAAGTCCGGAAGACGGAAAGTCCGAAAGATAAAAAACAATATAATCTACTTCCGGACTTTCGGTCTTACCGACTTCCGGACTAAAACAAACTGTGTCATTGCGAGGTACGAAGCAATCGCGAACTGTGCAAGGCGAATATACAAAAGCCGTTCTGCCTCCTTGCGATTGCTTCGTACCTCGCAATGACACATCAATCTAAATACTCGCTACTAACTACTAAACCATGGCAGGCAATTCATTCGGACAATTATTCAGGATAACCACTTTCGGGGAGTCACATGGCGAAGCTATTGGCGTGATCATTGATGGTTGCCCGGCGCAGCTGCCAATTGATATGGAATACATTCAAGGTGAGTTGGATAAGCGCAAACCTGGCCAGAGTAAAATTACTACGCAACGCAAAGAAAGTGATACGGTTAAGATACTTTCGGGCGTGTTTGAAGGTAAAACTACCGGCACCCCTATCATGATGCTGATACCGAATGAGGACCAGCGATCTAAAGATTACAGCCATAACACCGATATATTCCGCCCATCACATGCCGATTATACTTATCAAACCAAGTACGGCATCCGCGATCATCGTGGTGGTGGCCGTTCATCAGCCCGCGAAACCGCGGCTCGTGTTGCGGCTGGTGCAGTAGCTAAACTGCTATTGAAAACACAAGGTATAGAGATACTGGCCCATGTAAGCAGCGTTGGTAAAATTGATGCGCCTAATATTAAAATAACCACCGCCGAAGAGTTTTTAGCTATCCGCGAAAGCAACATTGTAAGATGTGCCGACCCGGCCACAGCTACCGAAATGATAGATTTCATTGATGCCGTACGCAAAGATGGCGACACCGTTGGTGGCAAAGTAAGCTGCCACATTCAAAATTGCCCCGTTGGCTTAGGCGAACCCGTTTTTGATAAACTACATGCCGAATTAGGCAAGGCTATGTTAAGCATAAACGCCGTACATGGTTTTGAATTTGGTTCAGGCTTTTCTGGTAGCGAAATGCGCGGATCCGAACATAACGACATTTTTGTAAAAAACCATTTGGGTGATATTAAAACCATCACCAATTTTAGTGGTGGTATACAAGGCGGTATCAGCAATGGTATGCCTATTGAATTTAAGGTTGCCTTTAAACCGGTTGCAACCATTATGCACAACCAGCAAACCATTAACGCTGCCGGTGATGCTGCCGAAATTAGCGGCAAGGGCCGCCATGACCCTTGTGTGGTGCCTCGCGCTGTACCTATTGTTGAGGCGATGGCCGCTTTAGTATTAGCCGATCATTGGTTGAGGGATAGGAATTCGCATTTGTAATCCATTATGGAAATTGCTGTCGGCTTACTATTAAGTGCAATTATTGTCTTCCTATTTTATCAATCTAAGCAAACAGCTGCTAAATGGCCTGCATCAAACTATTTATTAGAATTAGAAGGAAAAAACTTCTTCTGTTACAACAATAAAAAAGACGTCCAGGACGCGATTGAAATCATATTAATTCCTCTGCTTGCATCAAATTTTGAAATCATATTCCTGAATGGTAAAAATCCTGAGTCTGATTATGAGGAATGGCTTATAAAGCACATTTTATACAACTTTAAACATTACTCAAAATTCCCTCATTTATTTAAAGTTCGTAATGGCGAAATTATCGAGCTTTCTATTAACAATGAGTTTTACAATACCATCGATCAAAATAAGCCGATGAGTGCTTTGATCAATATAATTGATGCTTTTTTTGCTTTGTAAGCAAATTTACAACACCACCTGATACTCCGGTGTCAACTTAATCGCTCTCAATTCCGCGTGTTTATCTTTAGCAAACTTCAAATCAGTACCCGGCTCAAAATGTATCTGGCGGTTTTCCATCAATGGCGTTATTTGTAAAATGAATGGCGCTTTGCCTAATAGTTTTTCGTTACGTTTCAAACTGTAAGGCATTGTACTTCCGGCATAATAATCATCGCCAATTATTAACCCGTTGGCGTATAAACCCGCAGTGTTACCACGATAATCAAATTCAACTAAAACATCGTAAACATTTTTAGGTATGCTGGCTGGCATGCCCAGGCTATAGTTTTTATAAGGCAAAGCTGGGTTATACCTGATTGAATACGTTGGACCAGCAGGCGTTTTACCCTGTAGTGAATCAATATATTTTATAAAATTCTGATCGTTTGATATTTGCTTGAACGCTATTTCAACCGGCTTCCATTCAGGTAAATTTACCTTGTATTTGCTGAATAGTCCCTCGCTCCCATCAGCTTTAACAGTTTTGCTTTTGGGTATAATTGCAGGATAAGCATCAAAATTGAATGCAGCTTTACCCACAGAACGGATGGTCAGCTCATCTTTAACAGCATCATAAAAAGCCATATTGGGTGTTAAGATCAGAGTTTTTACACCTTTAATATCAAACACGTACGAGTACCTGGCTTCGTCTGTAGTCAGCAATAGTATCTGGAACTTCTTACCGCTTTTTGCGCTGATATCAATAGTACACATTTTACCGGCTTGCAAATTTTGCACTAAAGTAAAATTGCCGCTTTGGCTTACTTTACCTGTGGTTTTAATACTTTGGATATTCTTACTCTCAAATCTAAATTCGGGAGCTACACCCTCCATTGCGTAATAGCAGTACACTTTGTTTTTGTTATTCAATATGGTTATAGGGTGAGCGGTAGCATATTTTAGTAAAACGCCATCCATATCATAATTAAAAGGAATTACACCATAAACTTTATTGGCTATGTTAATGCTCCCCTTTTCGGGAATTCTAACAGTTTCGTTTTCTGTTTTAATGTTGAAAACCACGCTGGAGTGGTTGGCCATATCAAAATGACGCACATAATTATTGATGAACACATATCCCGAATTACCCCTACTTCTTACCGTATAACGCAGGTCTTTCTGGTTATCTGCCTTATCGGGATTATCAGCCGGGATCTGCGCCTGCATAGGTGCCAGGTTTGAACCATAACTATTGATAAACTGATGAAGCAATTTAAAATCGTGATAATAATCGCGAATAAAGCCCCACTCGGTTATGGGTGATTCAAAATCGTACGATATCAGAGGATAGTCATTCGGGTATGGGTAAATAGTGGATTTGGACTCCTGTGTAGGGTATTCTTTATCCCAGCTTAAAGGATGTTGCGTGCCATGAAAAACGTAGTAGCCCAGCATATTGGCCCCCACTCCCAAACGGGTATAAATTAAAGCCATCAGATCTCCGCCTTGCAGAGTTGGCCTACGATGGTAGGTTACCTGCATGCCACCGCCCAACTCAACCGTTAAAAAAGGATGGCGGTAAATAGGTGACTTTGGTGAACCGGGTTGATAGGTAAGCATATCGTTACCAATATTTTTATCCCGCCTGTCGGGTGTAAAAGTATATATGTTATTAGGTGGTAGGTCTTTAGTATTTTGCGTCCAGGGCGCATCAGGATAACCACCCCACAAAGGCATTACCTCATCCTCGGGCACCTGCGGGCCGGGCCAGCCGGTTACTACATACAATGGCACATCCATACCTACGCTTACTGCCAGCTTTTTTAGCGAAGCCAGATACTCATAACCCGCGCTACCGGGCCCGTTACTGCGCATCTCGTTATCCAACTGAATACCGATGAGCGGGCCGCCATCTTTAAAATACAAACCTTCAAATTGTTTAGCTAACGATTTATACCAATCAGCAACTTCGGGTTCAACGCTGCCATTTTTAGTTACACGATCGTTACCGCTCTTCATTTTCTTTTTTACAAACCAATCGGGCATGCCACCATTCCGGGCTTCACCATGCGCCCAGGGGCCAATACGAGCTACCGCCTTTAAACCATGTTTAGCACATAGCTGGATAAAGTAGCGCACATCTAAGTTATCATCGTATCTAAATTCACCTTCTTTCTGCTCATGGTGTATCCAAAAATCGTAAAAAGCAATTACGTTGATGCCGGCAGCTTTCATTTGTAACAAAGCCTGCTCCCATTCGGCACGCGGGTATCGAGAATAGTGTATTTCGCCCATAACAGGCAATACGGGCTTATCGCCGCTACGCAAGTAATAATTATTCAGATCAAGCTTAACACCTTGCGGGTTTTTATATGCGCCTTGTTTAAAGTGGCCATTTTCGGTATAGGTAATATCCTTACCCAAAACAATAGTATGCTCTTCGGTTTGAGCATAGGTTTTTAATGTTATCGCCAAAAGGCAAAAGCCGATAAAGCCAGATCTGATAATTGACATGATTATAATTGAGGTTAGTGCAAATTAAAATTTTATCTTCAAGCAACCATCCTGACCTATCCTTATCATCAAGTTTTAAAAAGAAAAAGGAGCTTATTACTAAGCTCCTAATCAACGTATATTGTATCAAACTTTGGCTGGCACCGTAATTTGATTCATGCGTTCTTGGTTTGTTATAACGTTATCATCAAGCAGTAAGCATACCATCAGCCTGATTTTCATAACATTATATTATACGAACTATTTAAACAGAAAGTTATTGTGTACGCAAATAAAAAAGCCCTTAACTTTTAGAGTTAAGGGCTTTTAAACGTATATTATTCTATACCAGGAATATCGTCATGTTCCGGGTCTGGCTTATAATTGGCTTGCATTTCGGCCAACTTTTTAGCTCCGTAAGCAAACTTGGTGATCAGTACATAAAGTACCGGTACAATAAAAATGGCCAGGAATGTCGCGGCAATCATCCCGCCTAACACCGTCCAGCCAATGGTTTTACGGGCCTCGGCACCGGCACCTGATGAGAAGACCAACGGCAATACTCCCAAAATGAAAGCCATAGATGTCATTATGATTGGGCGTAAACGTAAGTGTACAGCCTCCAATGTAGCTTTTACTACTTCCATACCACGGTCAACACGCTCTTTGGCAAACTCTACTATCAGGATAGCGTTTTTGGCGGCCAAACCTATCAAGGTTATCAAACCTATCTGCGCGTAAACGTTATCGGTTAATGTAGATTGAAACTTAAGTGCCAAAATAGCGCCGAACGCCCCCAAAGGCACGGCAAGCAATACCGAGAATGGTACCGACCAGCTCTCGTACAAAGCCGCCAAAAACAGGAACACGAACATCAGCGAAAGCAAGAAGATGTAAACCGTTTTTGATCCCGAAAGGATCTCTTCCCTACTCAAACCCGAAAACTCGTAACTGTAACCTTGCGGCAGTGTTTGCGCGGCTACTTCTTTCAAGGCATTCAAGGCGTCACCGCTACTATAACCCTCGGCGGGGCTACCATCAATCTCGGTTGAGCGGAACAGGTTAAAGTGGGATATTAACGGCGCGCTTTCGGTTACTTTATAAGTGGTTATCGCGCTCAACGGCACCATAGTACCAGCCTGGTTCTTTACAAAAAACTGGTTAAGGTTTTTAATATCGCCACGGTAATTGGTATCGGCCTGCTCTACCACCCTAAAGTTTCGCCCGTAAATGGTAAAATCGTTTACGTAGGCGCTCCCCAGGTAGGTTTGCAGGGCATTCCCCACATCGGATATACTTATGCCTAATTTTTTACATTTTTCCCTGTCAATAGTTAACTGGTAACCGGGTGTACGTGCGGTAAAGAACGAAAATGCCTTACCTATCTCTTTACGCTGGTTAATGGCTACTATAAAGTTTTGAACCACCTTTTCAAAGCTCTTGATATCTCCTGTTTCACGCTGCTCAAGGTTAAACGCGAAACCCGCGGTTGTACCCAAACCAGGTATGGCGGGTGGCGATATTACTACAATGTTGGCTTCTTTAAGAGCTCCCGATAATTTCTTTTGCAGGGTTGCTACCACACCTTTAGGGCCGAGTAGCTGGTCTTCGTCTTTTGATCGTTCGTCCCATGGCCTTAACTGGCAAAATATGGTACCGCTGTTTGATTTTGTTGCGAACGAAACCACATTCAACCCACCCAAAGCGGCATAATGCTGAATGGCATGTACACTATCCAACATCCCCATCATACGGTGTAAAACATCAACCGTACGTGTGGTAGATGATGCTTCGGGCAAATCAAAGGTGATATAAACCCGGCCATCATCTTCGGTTGGGATAAAGCCTGTAGGTTTGCTTTTGAATAGCAGCACCGCTCCTACTATGATACAGATCAATATCACCACAACAAACTTGGAGTTTTTGATGCTCTTGCTTACACCACCCTGATATTTATTGGTTACGTTGCCAAACCATTTATTAAACTTAAAAAAGAACTTATTTAAGCCTGTGGACGATTCGTCCAGCTTCATTGGCTTTAAGATCATGGTACAAAGCGCAGGCGTTAACGATAGCGCCACAAAGGCGGATATCATTACCGATATGGCAATAGTGATAGCGAATTGCTGGTATAACCTGCCCACAATACCCGGTATAAAGCCCACCGGCACAAACACCGCCGCCAAAATTAAGGCGATAGCGATAACCGGTGCCGATATATCGCGCATAGCGTGCATGGTGGCCTCTTTAGGATCCATTCCCTTTTCGTCGATATAATGTTGTACGGCCTCAACTACCACAATGGCATCATCAACCACAATACCAATGGCAAGCACAAAGCCAAACAAGGTTAATGTATTGATAGTAAAGCCCAAAGGGATAAAGAAGATGAACGTACCAATAATAGATACCGGGATGGCCAGTACAGGGATTAAGGTTGCCCTCCAGCTTTGCAGGAAGAGGAATACCACTACAATAACCAATGCCAGAGCTATCAACAAGGTTTCAACAACCTCGTGAACGGATACTTTTACTACGGTTACCGATTCAAATGGAACCACGTAATCAATATCTTTAGGAAAGGCCTTCTTTAACTCTTCCATGGTTTTGTAAACACCTTCGGCAGTTTCAATGGCGTTACTACCCGGCGCCTGGTAAACCAGCAGGTACGATGCACGCTTGCCATCAACAAACGAGTTACCGGAGTAGTTAAATTTACCTAACTCGATACGGGCTACATCTTTTAAGTAAACCATGGTGCCGTTAGCCGCATTGGTTTTTACAATGATGTTGCCAAACTCTTGGGGCTCAACCAAGCGGCCTTTTACATATACAGTGTACTCAAATGTTTGCGCGTTTTTTTGCGGCGGCGCGCCAATGGTACCAGCGGCTATCTGGGCGTTTTGCTCCTGTAAAGCCTGGGTAACCTGGGCGGCTGTAATACCTAAACTCGATAGCTTGTCCGGCTTAAGCCAGATCCGCATACTAAAATCATCCGAGCGGCTGTTGATATCGCCCACACCTTTGGTTCTTAAAAGCGCGTCACGAACAAATATATTAGCGTAGTTATCGGTAAATGTAACATTGTGCGTTCCGTTTGGTGAGTATAAGGCAACAAGCATTAATATACTTGGATTACGCTTTTTAACCGTTAAACCCAAACGCTGTACCTCTTGCGGCAAGGTTGGCTGGGCAATACTTACCCGGTTTTGAACATCGAGCGTGGCGTTGTTAATATCGGTACCAACTTCAAAGTTCGCCGTCATGCTCATGGCTCCGTTGCTGGTGCTATTACTGGTTAGGTAGGTCATGCCCGGGGTACCGTTTACCTGCACCTCTACCGGTGTAGCTACGGTTTGCTCAACGGTTTGCGCGTCGGCACCGGTATAGGTACCCGTAATTTGTACGGTAGGCGGTGTAATTTCGGGATATTGGCCGATGGGTAAGGTACCGATAGCGATAATTCCCACTATCAGTATCACAATTGATATTACAATTGCGGTTACCGGCCGCTTTATAAAAGTTTCTGCAATCATGCTTTGATCTTATTATTTTGGTGCTTGTTGCCCTTGTGCTGATTGTTTTGGTGGGCCAACCATTATTTTGCCTTTATCGCGTAAACGGTTCAAACCTTCGGTTACAACCTTATCGCCAGGTTTTATGCCATCTAATATCACTATCTTATCGCTCACTCTTGGGCCAACTTTTACCTTAACCTGGTTAGCAATGGTGTCCTGACCAACAAATACGAAAAACTCCCCCATTTGCTCTGTTACAGCCTTATAAGGTATCATTACCTGCGAACCCGAAGCCTGGTTCAATACTTTTAGAGTAACGCTTGCACCGGTTATTAACTGACGTTTGGTGTTAGGGAACTGGATACGAACCTTGATCGTTCCGGATTGGTTATCTATACCCCTATCAACCACCACAATTTTACCTGGCTGTTTGTATGCCGTACCGTCAGACATGGTGAGCATAAAGGTAGAATCGGCCTTAATAGCCGGTTTGTTTTGCATGGCCGAAAAACGCGGCACATCATTTTCATTCACAACAAAATCAACCGCTATCGGGTCTTCGCTTGATATGGTATTCAGCAACGTTGTACCCGGGCTAACCTGCGCGCCTAATTTAACTTGCGATATACCAATGCGGCCCGTAAACGGTGCCTTGATGAGCGAATAATCCAGATCTGTTTTTGCAGATACTACCCCGGCTTTAGCCGATTCAACCTGACTTTGGCTGCTGGCTAAGGTTGCGGTGGCGTTATCAACCAATTGCTTGGCAACGGCATCCTGCTTTAAAAGCTGATTATACCTGTCGGCATCTTTTTGTGAGCGGATCAAACCCGCCTGAGCGCTGCTTAAATTAGCTTGCGCCTGTAAATATGCAGATTGGTATTTGCGGCGGTCTATCTCGTATAGCGGCTTTCCTTTTTCAACCAGTTCACCTTCTTTAAAATAAATTCCGGTTAAATAGCCAGCAACCTGCGATCGCAACTCAACACTGTTAAGTGCAACTACGATACCAGGGTATTGATCATAATAAACAGCATCTGCTCTCTCGGCGGCTACCAGGGTTACAGCTGTTGGCGGCAATACCATTGCCTGTTTTCCTGGTTGTTTGCATGATACCCACAGCACGGCTAAGGGGCCTATTAAAAAAATGTTTTTTTTATTCATTGCTACGTATTGTATTAGTATTGAGTAGATAAGGTTCCGAGTGATTTTTGCAGGTCAATTTTGCTCGATAATAAATTAAACAAGGCATTGTAATAGCTCAACTGCGCAGTACGAAGGTCAGATTGGGCATTGATCACGTTCAAATAAGTTTTAATACCCTCGCGATATTGCAGCGACACCACATTATAAACATCAGTGGCAACTTCAACGTTTTCTTTTAATATTCTGTAATCGTTATAGTTGCTTTTGTACCCGGCCAAAGCCTGGGTATATTGGGTATTGATCACATTACGAGTGTTCACAATATCCAGATCGGCACGCTCAACCTGTAGCCTTGCCTTACTTAAATTTTGCAAACGCTTGGTACCGGTAAATATGGGTATCGAAAAGTTTAAGCCTACCAATGAGTTTGGAAACGAGCGGCTGTACAGATCTGGCAAATTTGAATTAAAATAATTCAAATTATACGTACCAAATGCCGAAACAGATGGCAGCCATCCCCAACGATAATAATCAACGTTGATGTTTTGCAATGTTTTTTGAGTTTGCAGCAGTTTGTATTCTATGCGGTTATTTACATCTAAAACCTGCGCGGTATCAATCAAAGTTTCGCGCTCAAGCTGGGTAGAGTCATAAGCCAATTGAACAGGTTTTGCGGGGTCAAACCCCATGATCTGTTTCAGATAAGCGCTTTTACTTTTAATAGCCTCTTGTGCCTGCTTGCGGCTGGCCAGCTCGTTGTTTAAGGCTATGGTTGCCTGTTTATAATCTATCTTATCAACAATACCGGCCTGGTAACGGGCGTAGGCATCTTTTAAACTTTGTTGCAGGCGAACAATATCCTGATTAATGATAGAAAGTTGCTTTTGCGATAAAAGCACATCGTAAAAAGCCTTGCTTACATCAGATACTACATTGATCTGGCTGTTTACCGTATTCTCTTTATAATACTCGCGGCTGTATTTTGCAGTGTGCGATGCCAGCGCTACGGTATTGTTATAAAGGGTTTGATTTACGTTAGCCGTTAATAACGATGTATTGGGCAAGCCGGTTGTTACCACATTACCATTAAAAGATGTAGCCGGTAATTGAAAATAATGCTGGGCATTACCGCTGGCCGTAACCTGTGGAAGCCAATCGGCTAAACCTATGTTAATGGTGCGTTCGTTTATCTGCTCATCTAAACTGGCTTGCCTTGTTGCGGGCTGGTTACGCAGCGCAAAACCAATACATTGCTGCAATGATATTACAGATGTAGCGGTATCAACTTTAGCCTGTGCAAATAAATGTGAAGGAATTAAAAAACAAATGAGTATTATTGTTAAAACCTGACGGACGGATTTTTTCATATTATAGAACTGCGAATCGATTTTACGCTACAAAATAAGTTCATTAGTTTAAACTTTTCCACCACTTTGGTCAAATAATTACTAATACGTCATGATAAAAGCTTGTTGTGACAACATTATTACAAAACGATTTTTTTAAGCCTAAAAACGGGTTTTACGGTTATATTAAAGTCAAAATGTGAATTCGGTTTTATATTTCGCAATAAAAACGATTAATTTGCTGTCCGAAAATTTGTGCAATAACACTGTAATGTTAAAAAAATATAAAGCAATGGAGCGGGATATTAGGATTTTCGTGGTATTTTTACAAAAATTTTAAGTAGGGTTAACATACATGGGTAAAAAACTACATGAGAAAGTTGCTCAATTTCAAGATGCAATTTCGATAAAGGAGTCAGGATTATATCCGTACTTCAGGCCAATAGAATCTGGTCAGGATACGGAAGTAGTTATTGACGGCAAGAAGGTATTAATGTTTGGTTCAAATTCTTATTTGGGCTTAACAAACCATCCTAAAATTAAGGAAGCATCTAAAAAAGCAATTGACAAATACGGTACAGGCTGTGCCGGTTCACGATTTTTAAATGGTACTTTAGATATACATATCGAGCTTGAAAACAGGCTTGCACAGTATGTTGGCAAAGAAGCTACCGTTATTTTCAGCACTGGTTTCCAGGTTAACCTGGGTGTATTATCATGCATTACAGGCCGTAACGATTATTTGATATTAGACGAATATAATCACGCTTCTATTATTGACGGAAGCCGTTTATCGTTCTCACGCGTTATCAAATACGCGCACAACGACATGAACGACCTCCGCCAAAAACTAAGAAACTTACCAGAGGATGCCGTTAAACTAATAGCGGTTGATGGTATATTCAGCATGGAAGGTGATATTGTTAAATTACCTGAAATTGTTGAAATTGCCGAAGAGTTTGGCTGTAACATTATGGTTGATGATGCACACAGCTTAGGCGTTATTGGCGAAAAAGGTGCCGGTACAGCATCACATTTTGGTTTAACCAAGGATGTTGACCTGATTATGGGAACCTTTAGCAAATCATTTGCATCATTAGGTGGCTTTATTGCCGCCGATCTGGATGTGATCGAATACATTAAGCATAAAGCACGTTCATTGATCTTTAGCGCAAGTATGACCCCGGCTTCTGTAGCCAGCGTTATTGCGGCTTTAGATATTATTGAAAGTGAACCTCATCACATAGAAAACCTTTGGAAAAACACTAATTATGCTAAAGCATTATTGTTAGAAGAAGGTTTTGATATGGGTGCCACAGAGAGCCCAATATTACCTATTTATGTTAGGGACAACGCTAAAACGTTTATGACCACCAACATACTACAATCGCAAGGTATATTTGTGAACCCTGTAGTATCACCGGCGGTTCCGTCTGATTCATCGTTGCTGCGCTTCTCATTAATGGCTACACACACCTTCGCTCAAATTGATGAAGCGGTAGATAAATTATCAAAAGCGTTTAAACAGGTTGGTGTATTCAATACTGTGAAAGAAAAAATATGATTGACATAGTTTCGGTAAAGTCGACAAAGGAGCTTGCTACCTTTATCGACTTTCCGCATGACTTATATGATGGCGATCCAAACTACGTTCCCGAACTGTTTATCGCCCAAAAAGATCTTTTAACTACACACCCGTTCCACAAGCACTCATCATTACAGTGCTTTTTAGCCTACAAAGGCGGTAAAGTTGTGGGGCGCATAGCAGCCATTTTAAACAATAACCATAACACCTTTAACAAAAGGAACGATGGTTTTTTTGGCTTTTTTGACTGTATTAACGATCAGGAAGTGGCCAACATACTTTTCGCTACGGCGGATAAATGGCTCAAAGAAAAAGGCGTTGATCAAAAAGTAATAGGCCCGGTAAACTTTTCAACTAACGAAGCCTGTGGTTTATTGGTAGAGGGCTTTGATAGCCCGCCGTTTTTGATGATGACCTACAATTCGCCTTATTATGCCGAATTGATTGAGAAAGCCGGATATGCCAAACAAATTGATCTGATTGCCTGGCATTGGGACGGGCAGGCTTACGATGATAAATCGGTAAGGTTGCTGGCTGCTTTGCAGGAAAGGTTGAAGCGTAACAACATCATCATCCGCAAGGTAAACCTTAAAAACTTTAAAGAAGAAGTTGCCAAACTACGCGAAGTTTACAACTCGGCCTGGGACCAAAACAGTGGCTTTGTACCCTTAACCGATGATGAATTTGCGCATTTAGCCAAAGATTTGAAGCTGATTTTAGATACAGATTTCGCCTACGTTGCCGAACAAAATGGCAAAATAGCAGGTTTTGGGCTGGCTCTTCCAAATTTTAATGAAATTTTAATAAAGGTAAAACGTGGCCGTTTATTCCCCACCGGACTATTCAAAATATTGTTCAATAAAAGTAAAGTACGTAGTCTGCGTATTTACGCTTTAGGCGTTATTGATGGTTACCGCAAAATGGGTATCGAAGCCTGTTTATATGGTTCCATCATCAGCGAATACAAACGCAAAGGCTTTACCCATGCTGAAGCCGGTTGGACACTGGAGAACAATACGCTGATCAACGAAGCCATTATGGCTATCAAAGGTGATCCTTACAAAAAATACCGCATCTACGAGAAGCAGATATGAAGGAACGGGTTTTAATAACCGGTGCAAGTGGTTTTGTAGGATACCATTTAGTTGAGCATGCCCTAAAAAACAACTTAGAGGTTTATGCCGCGGTTAGAAAAACCAGCAAGGTAGATCACCTGAAAGAGTTCCCCATCAATTATGTTTATCCCGATTTTAGCAGTACCGATTCTTTAATAAAAGAGTTGGAGGATAAGCAATATACCTACATCATTCACGCGGCAGGTGTAACTGCTGCCAAAACACAGGCAGATTATGATCGCGTTAACGCCGATTACTCTTTCAACCTCGCATCCGCGGCAGCGCAGTCAAATATCAAACTTAAAAAGTTTGTTTTTTTGAGCAGTTTGGCAGCTTTAGGTCCACTGGAAGATATTAAAGGTGTTATTACCGAGCATACCACGCCTAACCCGGTAACAGCTTATGGCCGTAGTAAATTACTTGCCGAGCAAAAGCTGAATACCCTTACTTCGCTCCCATTAATTACGTTACGCCCAACTGCCGTTTACGGGCCAAGAGATACCGGAATCTACATTATTTTAAAACAATTCAGCAAGGGGTTTGAGCCATATATTGGGCGGGTAAACCAGCACCTGAGCTTTATTTATGTAAAGGATTTGGCTAAGATCACGATAAGTGCCCTGTTCTCGCCTATCATACACAAAACTTATAATTTGAGTGATGGAAAGGTGTATGACAGGTATGCTTTGGCCAACTACTCAAAAGAAGTGCTAAATAAAAAAACAATTAAGCTACATTTACCTTTATTACTAATTAAGGCACTGGCCGGATTTTTAGAGCGGCTTTACGCCCGCAGCAGCAAAACACCAGCACTGAATATTGAGAAGTTAAATGAGCTAAATGCTGTGAACTGGATATGTGATATCAAGAATGTGACACAGGATTTAAATTATTTACCTGAATATGACTTGAAAAAAGGGCTTGTAGATACCTTTGCATGGTATAAAAAAAACAACTGGATTTAACAATCTATTAACATCGTAATACACAATACAAATATCGAATGAAGACGAACATTGAACCAGCCGAAGGAAAATTAGGCATCCTGATGCCGGGGTTAGGCGCCGTTGCTACCACGCTTATTGCCGGAGTTGAAGCAGTAAAAAAAGGAATATCACAACCCATAGGCTCATTAACACAGATGAGCAGCATCCGTTTAGGTAAACGCACAGAGAACCGCTACCCTAAAATTAAAGATTTTGTACCCTTGGCTAAGCTTGAAGACATTGTTTTTGGTGGCTGGGATGTATACGAGGATAACGTTTATAAGGCGGCATCGCACGCGAAGGTATTAGATCAGCATTTGCTGGATTCGGTTAAGGATGCATTGGAGGCTATTGTTCCGATGAAAGCAGCCTTTGACCATGATTATGTAAAGAACCTTGACGGAACTCACATTAAGGAATTTACCACCCGCTGGGACCTTGCCCAACAGGTAATGGCCGATATTGAGAACTTTAAAAAAGATAATAACCTTAACCGTGTGGTTTTGGTATGGTGCGGATCGACCGAGATCTATTTTGAGGAATCGGAAATACACATGAGCCTTGCCTCTTTTGAGCAAGCTATGAAAGATGATGACCGCCGCATTGCGCCAAGCATGATCTATGCTTATGCCGCTTTAAAATTAGGTGTAGCTTTTGCAAATGGCGCCCCTAACTTAACGGTTGATATCCCTGCATTGGTTGAGCTATCTAAATTAACCAATACCCCTATTGCCGGTAAAGATTTTAAAACCGGTCAAACCTTAATGAAAACCATTTTAGCGCCGGGTTTAACCGCGCGTGCTTTGGGCGTTAAAGGCTGGTACTCTACCAACATATTAGGTAACCGCGATGGTTTGGTTCTGGACGATCCGGATAACTTTAAAACTAAAGAAGTTTCTAAACTGAGCGTATTGGAAGAAATTTTCCAACCAGAAATCAACCCGGAATTATATGGCGATATGTACCACAAAGTACGTATCAACTACTATCCGCCACGTGGCGATAATAAAGAAAGCTGGGATAATATTGACATCTTCGGCTGGTTGGGTTACGAAATGCAGATCAAGATCAACTTTTTGTGCCGCGATTCTATATTAGCTGCACCTATCGTTTTGGATTTGGCCTTGTTTATGGACTTAGCTAAACGCGCGCAAATGAGCGGAATACAAGAATGGTTATCATTCTACTTAAAATCGCCGCAAGCTGCGCCGGGCTTAAAACCTGAGCACGATATTTTTAAACAATTAATTAAACTACAAAACACTTTGCGCCACATGATGGGCGAAGATTTGATCACCCACCTGGGCTTGGATTACTACCAGGAATTGGTTGACTCGATGTAGCAAGTGTTAAATAACCTAAAAATGAACAGCCTGTTAAATCAACAGGCTGTTTTTTTATGTAATTTTGTCAATTCAAGCATCATAACAATACGTGTTTCATAAAATATTTTCTACAGGTTTAGGCATTGGTTACATAGGCAAAGGCTCGGGCACATATGCCTCTGTTGCCTGTTGCATTGTGTGGTATTTATTGCTTATGAACGGCTACCCGGGCATACTGGCACTGGTAATAACTATTGCCATTACCGCGATTGGCATATGGAGCTCAACCGTTGTTGAAAAAATATGGGGCGAAGACCCGCAACGGGTTGTGATAGACGAAATTGCGGGCATGTGTATTAGCCTGCTGTTTTTACCCGTTAATGTAAAATATTTGATAGCCGGGTTAATTCTGTTCCGCTTTTTCGATATTGTTAAGCCATTGGGGATCAGGAAAATGGAAGGCTTAAAAGGTGGTTGGGGTATTATGTTAGATGATGTTTTAGCAGGTGTTTACGCTAATTTGATACTACAGATTATTTGGTGGTTTAAATTAATGTAACATTAACACTTTCTTTTCGTCTGTATAACAAAACAAGATTTGACTTTTTGAACACAAAAGTCTAAGTTGATTTTTTTTACATTTGCGGCGGTTTATTTTAGCCCGTTTATACAAAAAACCAGTAGGCTAAATAAAGCGTATTAATAACAAAATGAAGTATACTCTTTTATTCTTTCTTGTATTTTCAACCATACTTGCTAAGGCCCAGCTAACGGTTATTAAAGGTACCATCACCGATGGTAAAACTAATAAGCCTTTACCTTTTGTATCCGTAGCATTTACCGGGAGCAATGTAGGTACCACTACCGATAATACAGGAAACTATACTTTAAGAACAACAGAGTCATTCTATAAGATACAGGTATCTTACCTTGGTTACAAAACTGTTAATACAACCATTATTCCGGGCGAAACGCAAACGTTTAATGTTAAACTTTATACAAGCGGCCAAACTCTAAAAGATATTGAGATCAAATCAGCTAAAAAGCAGCGTTATCGCAATAAAGATAATCCCGCGGTCGAGTTGATCCGTAAGGTAATTGAGCATAAGGATGAAAACCGGATTGAGAATTATAACTATGTGGAATTTCAGCAATACGAAAAGATGGTGTTTTCGTTCACCAATCTATCGGCTAACATAGGTAATAAAAAAATATTCCGTCCGTATAAGTTCTTGTTCGAAAACCGTGATTCAACCTCTGTACCTGGCAAAAACTTATTGCCCGTTTACATGGACGAAAAGATAACCCAAAATTATCTTCGCAAAAAACCCGAAACAAAAAAGGTTGTGGTGTTGGGGAACAAAAAAGTAAACTTTGGTAGTTTTATTGATGATGATGGTATGAACGCCTATTTGAACAGAATGTATAGCGATGTAGATATCTATTCAAACAACATTTTTTTAATGACCAATGAGTTTTTAAGTCCTATTGCTGACGAAGCTCCAACATTCTACAAGTTTTTTATTACCGATACCATTACTGATGCAGAAAACCATAAACTGGTTGAGTTGAGTTTTACCCCACGCAATACAACAGATATGTTGTTTGAGGGAAAAATATACGTAACTATTGACACCAATTACGCTGTACAACACGCTACACTCTCCATCAATAAAAACATTAACCTGAACTGGGTACGCAGTATGACTGTGAACCAAAACTTTGAACGAAACACCAATGGCCGCTATCAGCTAACTAAAAGTGATATGATAGCCGATTTCGGTATCACCAAAAAAGGTAAAACAGGGCTTTTTGGCGAAAGGACTGTTAATTTCAGAAACTACGTTTTTGATAAACCCAGACCAGATACCACGTATGACGGTTTAAGCGGATATGTATCGGAAGAAGCTAAAGAGCGGGATAATACCTTTTGGGTGCGGAGTCGCGGAACAGATACTTTAACTACAGCCGAATCAAAAGTTTACAAAAATATTGATAGCATACAAACCATACCGGCATTTAAGCGCACTATGGATATCGCGTCGTTGGTATTGGCGGGGTATAAATCGTTCGGGCCATTTGAAATTGGGCCGGCAAACGCGTTTTACAGCTTTAACCCGGTTGAAGGTTTTCGCTTACGTTTTGGTGGCAGAACAACGCCAGAGCTAAGCAAGAGATACTATTTTGAAACTTATGGAGCCTATGGTTTTAAAGACGAAAAATGGAAGTACTTTTTAAGCGCTACCTATTCGCTCAATAATAAAACCATTTACAAATTCCCACAGAACTACATCCGGGCCAGCGTACAGCGCGAAACCAAAATACCGGGAGCCGAATTACAATTTGTGGGCGAAGACAACTTTTTGCTATCTTTTAAACGTGGCGTTAACGACAAGTACTTATATAACGACTATTACAGGGTAGACTATGTGCGTGAGTTTGAGAGCCACCTATCATACACATTAGGTTTTAAAAACTGGAAAGAAACACCTGCCGGCTCATTGGTATTCAATAATACAATCAACGGTTTGCCAAACAACATTCCTAACATAACCACTACCGAGCTATCGTTCACAATGCGTTATGCACCGCACGAGCAATTTATACAGGGTAAAATATACAGAATAACCATCCCAAGCAAATACCCTATATTATCGTTAGGGTATACTCAGGGTGTTAAAGGCTTATTCGGTAGCCAATACACCTATTCAAATTTAAAGGCCCGGGTTGAAAAACGTTTCTATTTATCGCAATTAGGCTATACCGACTTTATTACCGAGGGTGGTTATAGCTTTGGCAGGATACCTTACCCATTGCAAACTATCCATCGTGCAAACCAAACGTACGCTTATCAGTTAGACTCATATAACCTGATGAATTTTTTAGAGTTTGTGAGCGACCATTACGCCAGCGTAACGTTAGATCATTGCTTTAACGGATTTATTTTTAATAAGATACCTTTGCTTAAACGGGTTAAACTACGTGAGTTTATTTCGTTCAAAGCTTTATATGGCGGTATCCGCGACGAGAATAACCCGGCCCTTCATCCTGATCTGATCCAATTCCCAATGGATGCGACCGGCAGGCCTTTAACTTATTCTTTAAGCAGCAAGCCATATACCGAGGGCAGTATTGGTGTAGGTAATATATTTAAGTTTTTCAGGATAGATCTTGTTGAGCGGTTTAATTATCTTGATCATCAAAACGCGCCTCAGTTTGGTATCAGAACAAGGGTTAGGTTAGATTTTTAATCATTAAAAGAAATCGCAATGGCACAAACAACTACCGTACGCGTAAATCTTCAGTTAGGAATTTACAAAATTATAGATCCCTTGGTGAAGGTTTTGATCAAAATAGGCCTCACCCCAAATGCTATTACTACAATTGGTTTATTGCTGAATTTTGGCGTTGCCGGAATATTCATATTGGGTGCCGAAGAAGGTAACCGTGGCGATTTAAGCTATGTAGGCTGGGCCGGAGCATTAGTGCTTTTTGCAGGCTTATTTGATATGCTTGACGGGCAGGTTGCGCGTTTAGGCAAAATGAGCTCGAAGTTTGGCGCGTTGTATGATTCTGTTTTAGATCGCTATAGCGAATTGATCATGTTTTTGGGTATCTGCTATTATCTTGTAGCCCATCACTACTTTTTGAGTTCCATATTCGCTTTTGTAGCGCTTATTGGCTCAATGATGGTTAGTTACGTTAGGGCACGCGCCGAAGGACTGGGTATTGAAATAAAAGGTGGTTTAATGCAACGCCCTGAGCGTGTGGTAACCATTGGCTTATTTGCCATGATATGCGGAATATCATCCATGTATATTGGCGGCGATTATAAGCTGTACATACCAGGTATACCGTTCCACGTGTTTGAAACCATTACCATATTTACCGTGCCAATTGTAATATTGGCCATACTATCAAACATCACAGCATTCAGGCGTTTATACGATGCCAAAAAAATAATGGATGCTGCCGAGCATACTACAACAAAAAAATAATAATGAAAATTGCTGCCGCTATCCTGTTAAATTTTTCACTGCTGCTCCATACATCTTTTACTTATAAAACAGTATCTAACACCACTATCGATGTTACCACTGCTACCGATACCGCATCCCGTAAGGTAAAGCCAAAAGCGATGAGCTTTCCGGTGCCTGCTGTTGCAAACAAGCTATTTTATATTCAACGCGACCCTAACACCAATACCATTATTTATGATTTGAATGTTGATAACAAGGGTCAGTTGGATACTGATAACCCGGTGCATCCGTACTGGATTAAATACAACGAGAAGGGCCAAAAGGAAGAATTGAACTTTATTCAGCGAAAATTTGCTTATGGTGTGGTGACAAAACCATTAGATAATGGTAAATTTGACGTCCGGTTGGTGTCGTATAAAAAATATCCGCTATCGCTGATGAAATCGGCAACGGATAATAAATATCATATTTACGCCACTATTGGCAAAAAAGAAGCCATAGTGACCCGTATATTTGTAAGGATAGACGGTGGTACATTTTGGATACCTAATGTATTATATGTTGAGGTTAAGGGTAATGACCCTATAACCGGAAAAGAAGTAATAGAACGTTTTAAACCGTGAAAGCGCAATGAAGAAAAACTATGTATCAAATTCCAGTGAATCTGTAAGGATGTTTAAAAGCGACCTTTTAGAGATTTTCTCTAAGGTTTACTTTTTTGTTCCGCTGGTGATATATGTACCTGTAATATTTTATTTGATCTATAAAGCATTTTTTGAGGCTGGTATGGGCGCATTGTTATTTATTGGCCTGTTTGCTGCCGGTATTTTTGTGTGGACCTTTGTTGAATATGTAATGCACCGTTTTGTGTTCCATTATGTACCTAAAGCCAAATGGGCATACCGCCTACACTTTATATTCCACGGCGTTCACCACGATTATCCTAACGACCTGAAACGTTTGGTATTGCCGCCATCGGCAAGTATACCTTTAGCCTTGGGCTTCTTTTTATTGTTCAATGCTATTTTACCGGCTACTTACGTATTCGCGTTTTATCCCGGTTTTATAGGCGGTTATCTGGTTTACGATATGACGCATTATGCCATTCACCACTTCAACTTTAAATCGGGCATGTGGAAAAAGATCAAACAACACCACATGCTGCACCACTATCAAGATCCATCACGCGGTTACGGCGTAAGTTCTGATTTTTGGGATAACATTTTCCGCTCGCACTTTACCAACAAGTAAGCATGGGCAGCGCTCCGGCTACAACAGGCGCGGTTACCGTTAATGGTAAAAGCATAGCGGTAGTGTGTATTGTATCTATTTCTTATCTGGCGCTATCGTACTTTTTAGTAGGCTATAAAGTTGATCAACTGGTACTGGTTGGCCTGTTCAACCTGGCTTTTTATGCCTCGGCGATAACGCGAAAATTTATTGTGGGCTTTTCTATCTTCATCGTATACTGGATCATTTACGATTATATGAAGGCCTTTCCTAATTATAATTACGCTACTGTACATATCGAAGATATTTACAACTTCGAAAAACACATCTTCGGTATCAGCAGCCACAGTGAGTTACTTACCCCAAACGAATACTGGCGCTACCATGGCAATACAGCTTTAGACATTATTTGCGGAATATTTTATCTGTGCTGGATACCCGTACCCATGGGCTTTGCCTTGTACCTGTTCTTTAAAAACCGTCGCGATTTTTTATTGTTCCTGCTCACTTTTGTACTGGTTAACTTTATTGGGTTTGTTATTTACTATACCTTTCCGGCTGCGCCGCCCTGGTACGTACAATATCATGGTTTTAACTTTATATCGCATACACCAGGCAATACAGCCGGGCTGGCTAAATTTGATACCTATTTTAATGTAAGTGTGTTCAAATCTATTTATGCAAAAGGCTCAAACGTATTCGCGGCAATGCCATCGCTCCACTCCTCTTACCCTGTTATTGTACTGTATTATGGCTTAAAAAACAAGTTGGGCAAGGTGAATTTGTTTTTCGGCGTGGTGATGGTAGGCATCTGGTTCGCGGCGGTGTATTTGAGCCATCATTATGTTTTAGATGTGTTAGCGGGCATTACCTGCGCTGTAATTGGGATAGGCCTGTTCAATTGGATATTATCCCGCTCAAGCGGATTTAAAACGTTTATTGATAGCTACGAACGGGCTATAGTATAAATTCCCATCCAACAAAACGACCGATCATTCGTTATTAATACGGATATGAAAAGGTTATCATTCACATTATTGATCTACTTATCGCTCTTGCCGGTGGCAATGGCGCAATCATCCCTGCACATCAGTAAGCAAGATTTCCGGGGTCAATTTCTAAACGCCATTAATGCCAAACGTGCCAAAGGCTGCAATTGCGGAAACATTTATATGAAACCTGCACAGCCATTAACATGGAATGATAAACTTGCCCTTGCCGCTAAAGAACACGCCGAAGATATGTATGCCCAAAACTATTTTAGCCATGATAGTAAGGATGGCCGCAAAATGGAAAATCGGATGCTGGATGTTGGCTATACTTATAAAGGTTTCCGCAAATATGCTATTGGCGAAAATATAGCCTTTAACCAGCGTAGCATCGACGAGGTTTTAACAGGTTGGTTCAAGAGTAACGCTCATTGCAAAAATTTGATGAACCCTGACTTTACCGAAATAGGTATTGCGGAATACAAATACTATTGGGTACAGGATTTTGGTGGCAGGGTGAGCTTTGCCTTTAGGAAATAATATTGCTTAAATCGTTTTGCCTTTAAACTACGTATCTGTTAAAAACCACAACATGAAATACATTCTGTCAACAATTGCAACGCTCCTTTTTTCTGTAAGCCCGATGGCTCAGAAGCCATTAAACGTTGGTGATGCCGTACCCAACTTTTCGTTAAAAGACCAAAATGGTAAAATTTTTAACATGAAGGATGAAATTGGTAAGCACATTTACGTGATCTATTTTTACCCAAAAGACGAAAGCATGGTTTGCACTAAAGAGGCCTGTGCTTTTCGCGATAGCTTTAATGATTATACCAAGGCAGGAGCACAGGTAATTGGCATTAATGGCGGCACCTTTGAAAGCCATAAAAAGTTTGAGGAACATTATAAATTACCCTTTGTGCTATTGAGCGACCCGGATAATTTGGTTAATAAAATGTTCGGTGTTAAAAAGGTAATGTTTATGAGCGGCAGACAAACCTTTGTTGTGGATTTGAAAGGTAAGATAGCTTTCTCGTACACATCAATGATGGAAGGTACCGAGCATTCTAAACAGGCTTTGGCTGTGGTACAATCGTTGAAAGCAAAGTAATTATTTTAATAAACTATGTCATTTCGAAACGATAGTGAGAAATCTTCTGCGCTGGACACGCTCATAAGCAGAACCGCTCGCAAAAGATTTCTCCTTTAATTCTATCCTATTGCTGCGTTATCTCAATTACGCTACTGCTTTGTGGTATTATCCTGCCAGCATTTAAAGTTAATCCTACCGTCATCAAATAATCGCCGCTGAAGGTTTTGCCGTTATCCGGGAAGGATGGTTTTGCTCCTTCCATCATATTGGTCTCTTCAACTTTATAGCGTTTGGCTGGGTCAAGGCCTTGCAGTTTTACCTTGCCGAAGATCTCTTTATACCTCGCGCTAAGCATGTAATTGAATAGTGCGGCCTTGGTTTTGGCTTCGTTCACATACATCAGATCGGCACGATTTGATTCGTAGGGTGATATCAGGCGGTACAGATCACCAAACCAGATCACATCACTTAAACGTTTATAGTTTTTAACGGCTTGCTGACTGAATTTTAAATCGGCTTCGCTCATGTCTTTCATGTTGATATCATATCCCATACGGCCCATCATGGCTACATCTGTACGGAACTTTACGGTTGATAGCTTGCTCCATGAGGTGATATGCGCCGAAATGGTATTGGCCGGGAAAAAGTTTGAAAAACCCCATTGGATATAAACCCGCTCAAGCGGATCGGTGTTATCGCTGGCCCAAAACTCGGTAAAGTATTTCATGGCACCATATTCGGTACGGCCACCGCCGCCAGAACATAGCATCATTAACAGGTGCGGGTATTTGGATCGCACCCTATCCAATACTTTATATAAACCCAAAGTATTATCAACGTAAAGGTTTGATTGCTTATCCTTTTCGTAAACCGAATAGGTATTGCTCATGGTACGGTTACAATCCCATTTGATATAGCCAATGCCGGGGTTTTTAGTCATCATATTATCCAGAATTCCGAATACATAATCCTGAACTTTTGGGTTAGCTAAGTCGAGCACCAATTGGCTACGTTGGTAGCTTTCATCGCGGTTGGGCAGTTTCAATATCCAATCCGGATGTGTTTCGTAGAGCACGCTTTTAGGGTTCACCATTTCGGGCTCAATCCAGATACCAAACTTTACACCTTTGGCTTCGGCCTGTTTAACCAGGTATTCAATACCGCTGGGTAGTTTGGTTTTATTCTCTTCCCAATCGCCTAAACCAGCTTTATCGTTATTGCGTGGGTATTTGTTGGCAAACCAACCATCATCCAAAAGGAAAACATCCACACCTAATTTGGTAGCATCATCAAATAAATTAACCAATAGCTTTTCGTCAAATTTGAAGCCGGTGTTTTCCCAGTTGTTTAATAAGGTGGCACGTGGTTTATCGCCATCTAAAACGCCGTATTTACGCGCCCACCTGTGCAGGTTTCGGCTGGCTAAACCCTTACCGCTATTACTGTAAGTAAATATAAAGGCCGGTGTGGTAAACGTTTTACCTGCATCTAATTGGTATTCGGAGGCGTAAGGATTAATGCCTGTTATTACACGCAACGAGTTTAACTGGTCTATCTCAAACTGAAACTTAAAATTACCCGTCCAGGCTAACGAACCTGCTAAAACTTCGCCGCTGGTTTCATCGGCTTGTTGGTTTAGGGATAGCATGAATAAAGGCTCCTGGTAAATATCGGGGCGGGTACCCTGTTTACTTTCTATTACTTTACTACCGCTGGTTAGTTGGCTTTCCTGCTGCATCATCTCGGTGGCCCAATCGCCGTGATATTGGGTAAGCCAATATTTATCGGCATCAAAATGCAACATATTTGATGCGTAGTTATTCAATATCAAAGGCGATTTTTCGTTGTGTTTTATCTCTGTCCAGGCTTTGATCACATCCTCATTAAAATAGGTTTCGTAATGTAATACTACTTCTACCGGGTATTTGGGGTCCTTTAAATTGAATGTAGTTTCGGTAATATCATCGCTTTTTTTGCTGCTGTTATCGCTAACATAAACTAATTGCAATGATGGATTTCCATCGTTATGTTTAACCTGGATGGCGGGTTGAAACTGATCTTCCATACCACCGGTTATGTAGGCTTCGTGGCGGCCTGCCGCAAAGTTTGTATAATCAGCAGCGTTAAGTAGTTTTTTACCAAAATACGATTGATAAACGCGGCCGTTTTTACCCACCGTAAGCACTAAACTAACATTGCGTGTACCCACAATAACCTGTTTTTCGGTTTGGGCCTTGGCACCGATAGCATAAAAGCATAACAATATACCGGCAAGCGTACTTGTTTTGATCATAAGAATAGATTAAGGCATTATAATTGCACCAAATCTAACATAAATTGTATTGACACAAATAGTGAATTTGTGCTGATTATTATCTGCTATGTGCAGATGTGTACTAATTACACGTAATAGTTGTGATTAGTTTAAACCTTGATCGCTTTATAACGTCTATAGAGATACATCACCTAAAGTTATTTTCATGAAGACCACTAAATTTTTAAGCATCGCCCTCGCTGTATTGGTGGGCGGCATTATGCTCTCATCATTTTTAACAGGTCCGGCATTGGCCGTAAAAACATATAAATTTCCGTACAAGCGCGGTGGACTAACCGAGCGGCAGGCCGCGGCCCATTTGCTTAACCGCTTTACTTATGGCGCCACGCCGGGGCAAATAGATTCGGTAGTAAACATGGGCTTAGAAAAATGGTTCGATCAGCAACTTAACGCAGGCCTGGCTGATGACACCCTGAATAACCGCTTAAAACAATATGATGCCATTAACCTTAGCAATGCCGATGCTTTAAGAAAATACCCTGCCGGTTTTGTAGTAACTTACATGGCTATTAAAGATAGCATCATCAGTAAAGATTCGGTTAATAAAGCCGTAAATAAAAAAGCCTTTAATGACACCGTAAATGCCTATATGGCCCGCAAAGGCTTTAAACCAGAGTACGAATTAACCCGCCAGTTTATTAATCAAAACATAATGCGCGCGGTTTATAGCCGCAACCAATTGCAGGAAGTGATGACCGATTTTTGGTTCAATCACTTTAATGTATCATTCACCAAAGGCGAGAGCGTACCCTTTATACCTGCCTATGAGCGCGATGTGATACGCCCGAACGCGCTTGGTGAATTTGATAAGCTGTTGTTGGCATCGGCAAAATCACCGGCTATGCTTTACTTTCTGGATAACTTTACCAGCGTTGGCCCACCGGCACCTACCCCACCTAAACAACAAAACAAGCCGGTAGCAAAGCCTGCTGATAATATGATGATGGGCGGTGACATGATGAGCGCCCAGCCACCAAAACCCGCTGCTAAACCTGCGCAAGCAGCTACCGGTGGCGATATGATGATGAGTGGAGATGCCATGGCAAACACAGCTAAACCAACAACACAAGCTGCAAAACCTGTAGATATGATGCAGATGATGAGTCCGCCAAGTACCCAGCCACTCGTAGTTAAAAAAGTAACACCGCCAAATCCTCAAAATAAAAACATTAACGGATTGAACGAAAACTATGCCCGCGAAGTGATGGAACTGCACACTTTAGGTGTTGATGGTGGCTATACTCAAACCGACGTAACACAAGCGGCCAAAGTTTTAACCGGATGGACTATTTATCCCATCAGTAGCTATGGTTATGGCAGCGCCATGAAAGGTTTAGTTGATAAGATTGGCGTTGCAAATTTAGAGAGCAAAGGCTTTGTACACGACGGCGACTTTTTATTTACCCCAACCCGCCATGATTTAGGCGAAAAAGTTGTGTTAGGCCATCACTTTGATGGTAAGGGAGGTTACCAGGAAGGTGTTGACCTATTGGAAATGCTGGCCCATCATCCCTCAACAGCTAAATTTATCTCGAAAAAATTAGCTGTACGTTTTGTGAGCGATAATCCGCCTGTGAGCCTCATTAATAAAATGGCTAAAACTTTTACTGAGCAAAATGGTGATATTAAACAGGTATTGATCACCATGGTGAGTTCACCCGAGTTTTGGAACGCTAAGGCTTTGCGCGAGAAAACAAAATCGCCTTTTGAGTTGGTGGTTAGCTCGGTCCGTAGCCTGAATGCTGATGTTAAAGACCCATACCAATTGTATAATTGGATGACCCGCATGGGCCAAAAGATATATTATTACCAGGCTCCAACCGGTTTCCCGGACAGAGGCCAGTATTGGATAAATACCGGTGCCTTGCTTAACCGGATGAATTTTGGTTTGGCGCTTGCGCAACAACGTATACCGGGCGTAAAGGTTAACCTGGCCGCGCTAAACAACCACCATGAGCCAGAGAGTACCAACGCTGCATTGGTTACTTACAGCAAAATAATGATACCGGAGCGTAACCTCGAAAAAACATATAAGGACCTTATACCCTTATTAAATGATCCCGCTTTAGCGGATAAGGTGAACAACGCGGCCACTAAAGCCACACCAAGTGCACCAGACCATCCTACAGTTGGCGCTCCGGGAGATATGGGTACTATGAATTTAGGTGGCGAAAATACTGCCAAGCCAATTGTTAAAGATCCGCCAAAAGTTATCACACAAAACAATTCTAATAACCAGGCTACTATGTTATCGCAGGTGGTGGGTATTATTATCGGGTCGCCAGAATTCCAGCGGAGATAAATACTAATCATAACTTATAGTTAAAGACTTTTCATCATTTGAAAAGTCTTTTTTTATTAACACAGATTTTACTTTTTAACTACAAAAGTCAGATAGTAAATTTACAATTTAATGATGTTAGTTTTTTATTGATACCCTTAATTTGTATTAATAAAGTTACAAGCAGATCAATACTGTGTTAATGTAGTGAGTATGAAGGGAAAAATACTATTTATAACAGGCTCAATTAATCAAACTTCGCAAATGCATCAGGTGGCGCAGCAGTTGATTGATTATGATTGCTGGTTTAGTCAGTTTTTTACAGATTCCCCAACCCTTAATTTCCTGATCAAGCATACGCGATTGCTGGATGGTACTATATTGGCCGGTCAGTTCAAACAAAACTCCGAAGATTACTTACGCCGCAATAATTTGCAAATAGATTATCAGGCCAAAAAAAACCAATATGATCTGATAGTATATTGCAGCGACCTGCATATCCCCGAAAGGATACGCGCTACCAAAACCGTTTGGGTGCAAGAAGGCATGACAGATAAATATACCTGGATGAGTAAAATTGTTAAGGCGCTAAATTTACCTCCTATTTTAACAGGCGGCACATCACTCAACGGATCATCAAACATCTGTGATGTTTATTTTGCCGCATCCGAAGGTTATAAAAAACAATTTAACCGTTTAGGAACAGTTGCTAATAAAATAGTGGTTACCGGTATGCCTAACTATGATAACATTAGCCGGTTTGTGGATAACGATTTTCCGTATCGGAATTATGTGATGGTTGCCACTACGGATATGCGCGAAACCTTTAGATATGAAAACCGTCCGTCGTTTATTAAAGAAGCTGTTAAAATTGCTAATGGCCGGAAACTACTCTTTAAGTTACATCCTAACGAAAAATTTGATCGCGCGCAAGCGGAGATCCGCAAATATGCGCCGGAAGGCACCTTGATCTATCAAAGCGGTAATACCAACCACATGATAGCCAACTGTGCCGAATTAATTACACAATACTCCACCGTGGTTTATACCGGTATGGCATTGGGCAAAAAGGTGCATTCATATTTTGATAAAAAGCAATTAGAGCAGTTGATGCCGCTTCAAAATGGCGGCATGTCTGCTTATAATATTGCCTACGTATGCCGCAATTTTATTGAGCACAACCAAATCAGGCACGACTTTAAACATCCTTACTGGGAATTGGCCCGCATTATCAGCGAGTTGAATATGGCCAAAAACGCCTGATAAATTAGCGGGGCTACAAGCTTTATGCTACTTTTGTGGTGATGAAAAGGAATATACTATTTGCGTTTGCTATCGCGATAAGCTTGTACTCGTGCAGCGGCAAAAAAACTGAGGGCTCCATCTACTACACAGTTGAATACCAATTACCGGATAGTTTAAAAGAATATGCAGAGCATTTGCCAAAGCAGGCCATGGTTTATTTTAAAGGTGATTCTACGGTAAGCATTCAGGCTGGTAAAGAAGAATCAACCAGTATTGTTACCAACCAAAAGACAACCTTTATGCGAGCGCTGCTAAAATCGGACGAGCAGAAAAAGTATTACGCTATTGACTATGACAAAAACGGGCAGGCCGAAGAACTGGCCAGCATGCCATCGTACACCTTTACCAAAACCACAGAGCATAAAAGCATTGCGGGTTATGAGGCTTATAAATATAACCTAAAAGAGAAATTAACCGGCGACGAAGCTGAAGCCTGGTTCACTAAGGATGTAGCTATTATCCCCAATTCGCTCACGTTAAACCTGGATACAGCGCTTGGTGTTCCGCTGTCATTTACTTCAAAGCAGAACGGTATTATTGTTAAAACTACAGCTAAAGATATTAAGTTTGAAAAAGTACCTGATGGTGTTTTCAATACTCCGAAAGGTTATGAATTTTTAACACCGCAACAGTTTAAGAACATGACAAGCGGTAATTAGTAAACGCTATCTTCAATCTATGTTTACCGAGTTAATTTTACAGAGTGTTGCCAAACATATTCACCTTACGGAGGATGAGCAGACTTATTTTGTATCCCTACTGCATCCTAAAACCATTAAACGCAAGCAATTTATTTTACAATACGGGCAGGTTTGTAAGTACTCTACCTTTGTTACTTCAGGATGTTTGCGGGGATTTTCGGTTGATGAGAATGGGTTTGAGCATGTGTTAAATTTCGGTCCGAAAGGGTGGTGGATAGCGGATATGTACAGTTTAATTAGCGGTAAACCCGGGATACTGAATATTGAGGCTATTGAAAATACTGAGGCGCTTACCTTATCCAAAGCTGATCAGGAAAAGCTTTATATTAAGATCCCACAGTTTGAACGATTCTTCCGTATTATTACAGAGAACTCACTGGTGGCTTACCAGCAGCGGCTAATTGATAACCTGAGTTTAACTGCGGAAGATCGTTTTCATAACTTTTGCAAGCGGTATCCATCGTTAATTAATGAGTTGCCTAAAAAGCAAATTGCCGCTTATATTGGCGTTACGCCTGAATTTTTTAGCAGAATGCAGCATAAATTGGTTAAGATGGATAGGAATGCGCCGATAAAACGGTGAGCCCCCCAGCCCCCTGAAGGGGGAGCTTTTGAATAACATGCTGCATACTTACTTATTATATACTTTACGCTTCATTCATTGCTTCGTAGCAGCAATGACGCGATGATGATTAAAAAATCATTTCTTATCCTACATCAAGTGTGATCCTTGCAAGGGGCTATATCTTTGTATAACAAATCAAGGAGAAAACATCATGTCGAAAACAGTATTACATTTAGCAAACAGCCGCGGTAAAGCCGATATGGGCTGGCTTAAAAGTTTCCATAGCTTTAGTTTTGGAGGTTATTATAATCCCGAAAGGATGAATTTTGGGGCATTGCGTGTTTTGAACGACGATACCGTTGCCGGTGGTAAAGGCTTTGGGGAGCACCCACACGATAATATGGAGATCATCTCGATTCCGTTGGAAGGTGGTTTGAAACATAAAGACAATATGAATAACCAGGCTGTAATAAGCGATGGTGATATACAGGTAATGAGCGCAGGTACGGGTATTTTTCACAGCGAGCATAATAACGATCCAAGCGAAACGGTCAAATTTTTACAGATATGGCTGTTCCCGAATGTGCGCAATGTTGAGCCACGTTATGATCAGTTGACGTTGAATAAGGAAGAGCGCCATAATAAATTGCAACAGGTATTATCGCCAAATAAAGATGATGCGGGGGTATGGATCTATCAGAATACCTGGTTTCACTTAGGTAACTTTGATAAAGGCCTGAGTACCGAATACACCATTAAAGCTCCCGGTAACGGCGTTTACGCTTTTATACTGAGTGGCTCGGTTGAAATTGACGGGCAGGTGGTAAACACCCGTGATGGCTTTGGTATTTGGGATACTGATAAATTCACGATCAAAGCACTGAGCGATGCCGAATTTTTATTGATGGATGTACCAATGAAATTTTAATAATATGGATACCATACAAATATTGGTTGTAGGCAAGCATCCCGAAATTATGCAAACCATTTTAAGGCTTATTAACAATAAGCCGGAATGGAATGGTGTAGGCGCATCAAGTTGCGACGAGGCTATTAGCACATTTAAGGAGCAGCCCTGCAACGTTATATTAATTGGTGCCGGATTAACACAGGCAGAGAACGATGAACTCTGCCTGTTTTTTAATTCGCATAAGCCAAATATACCCGTTGTGCAGCATTATGGAGGTGGTAGCGGCTTACTTTACGCGGAAGTTTTTGAAGCTTTAGCTGGTAAAAGTTTTTAGTAGCAATTGCATATAGACTGATCTACATATACTTTTTTACCCGTATCCTGATCTTTATAGTAGCACTTGTTCTCGCTATCTTTAAACAACTGAATATTGGTTTGATAAGTACCACAGGGCTGATCGGTATTGATCTTAGCGCAGCGACTAAAAAAACAAATAACAGCGATCAATATAACTGCTACTATTAATGATATCTTCTTCATTATCAGTTAATACAATTGGGTTCTTGATATAACGTTTGCTCTGTTATTATAGTTTATATTATACTGTTTTATTTTTTTATTTCAGCAAGTTTAGTGAACAGCTCTGTTTCTTCTGCCGATAAATGCTTGGGGGTTGTTATCACCATCCGCACATAAGCATCGCCACGCTCTTCGGGTTTGTCAAATTTAGGCATGCCCATTCCTTTTAAACGAAGGATTTTATGGCTATCTGTTCCGGCGGGAATGTTCATGCTCACTGCTTTATCAATACCCTGCACGGTTGCTTTGCCGCCTAATATGGCTGTGTACAAATCTAAAGGCTGGTCAAAATACAGATCGTTACCCTTGATCTCAAAGCGCGGGTGTTTAGCTATATGAACAGTGATCAACAGATCGCCGTTTTCGCCACCTGCGTAACCAGGGTTACCTTTACCTTTTAAACGTAATATCTGGCCTTCGGCTGTACCGGGTTTAAATTTGAGGTTTAGCTTGGCGCCATCTAAAGTAACCTGCCTGCTGGTACCATTGAACGATTCTTCAACACTCAAATCAATAGTGCCTTCGGTATCTTGCCCGCGCCTTTGATTGCTACGTTTACGTCCGCCACCGCCGAAACCACCACCGCCGCCAAATATCGAATCAAAAAAGCTGGAGAACTGGCTGCCATCACCATAAAAATCTTCGGTATTATAAGCCTGGCGGCCCGGGCGACCTTGCGCATATGGGTTGTTCTGGTACTGTCCCCAGTTTTCGCCCATCTCATCGTATTTTTTGCGTTTATCGGCATTGCCCAAAATTTCGTTGGCTTCGTTGGCTTCCTTAAACTTTTCTTCGGCTACCTTATCGCCGGGGTTTTTATCGGGATGATATTTTACGGCAAGCTTGCGATATGCCTTTTTGATCTCATCTGTCGACGCATCCTTTTTAACTCCTAAAACCTTATAATAATCTTTATAATCCATTACGGTATTAAAGCTGTTTTTTTATATGTTAACAAATTTACGCCAATGGTTTAACAAATGGCAATTATAAACCATTGTATAACGCAAATATTAAATCCGGTTTGCAAAAATTGCATTTTTAGTCCTATTTTTGTAGCCGCTTCAGCGCCTGTTTTACAGGCATGTAGTAACTAATAGATAAGTAAAACTGTTTTTAAACATACTTCGTATAATAGAAATAAATATTCCCCCATTAATGAAAAACCCCGTATTTGCATTGGTTATAGTTTTATGTACTATATTTTGCAGCTGTGAACCTAAAAGAGGTGAGTACAAAATTTATCCCCTAAGCCCGTTTAGTACCCAGGTTGACCTTGGAGAAGGTGGAGACCTTGACAAAGACATTCAAACCAACATTAAAACACAATATTACCTGGTTGACGAAGATGTTGATTTAACCGACAAAACCAAAGTGCGTTTACAAGATTTTATTAAAGAGAAACTTGGCGCCGATATTAACAATAACAAAGCCATATACTTTACCTTTTACAAGGGAACATTCACTTTCAGCCGTAATTCGGTGCAAACCAAAGAAGAATTAGAGGCCAACCATGCTGATCAAAAATTAGCCGAGTTTGAATATAAAGACGGTAAATTATACAATTTTGATTTTTTTAAGAACGGTACTTATTACGAACAACCGGCAGAAAGATAATCATCATTAGGATATCATAAAACGGGACCGGCCAAAAGCTTGTTCCGTTTTTTTATGCTTTATTATTTAGTTTAGCGGCTTGTTAAGCAGCTATAATATGAATACGTCTATCCTATCACTTGAGCATATCACCGTTCGAAATCTGGAGCAAACCATTTTTAAGGATTTAAGTTTCCGAATCAATAAAGGAGAACACTGGGCCTTGGTGGGCGAAAGCGGCTCGGGCAAGAGCGCTTTGCTACAAACCATTGCCGGTAAATTTAATGTGACCGGCGGTGAGATACACCATCATTATTTCGACGACTTTATAAAAACCCATTCCGTTAAGGATGCCTATTTTACGCATCATAAGTTGATCGCGATGGTATCGCCCAAACATAGCTTTCGCAATCTATCTAACACTACCGATTTTTATTATCAGCAACGCTTTAATTCTTCAGATTCGGAAGACTCACCTACGGTTGAGAATTATCTTGCCAATATTCATCCGGCTAACGATACACAACAAGTTTGGGCCTATGAGCAAACGGTTAATAAACTGAACCTTACCGCGTTGCTCAATAAGCAGCTCATCAAATTATCAAACGGTGAAACCAAGCGATTGCTGATCGCGGCAGCTTTGTTGAAACACCCATCGTTATTGTTATTGGATAATCCCCTTACGGGGTTAGATGTGCAAACCCGCGCGGCATTCAATGCTATTTTAAGTGAGATAGCGACATCTGGAATTACGGTAGTTATCGCAACGTCACCAAATGAAATACCTGATGCTATCACCCATGTAGCCGTGTTGCACGAGGGCCAGATTATTGAGCGTTTGGCTAAAGCCGATTTTAAACCTGAGATGGTAAAAATTGCCGCGACGCGGAATATTGACCAGGATGAATTAAATAATTTGTTATCACTCACACCACAAACGCAATTTAACGATATGGTTGCCATGCAAAATGTGACCATTAAATACGGCGATAAAACCATACTTAGCAAGGTAAACTGGCAAATTAAACAGGGCCAGCACTGGGCATTACTGGGGCCAAATGGCGCGGGAAAATCAACACTATTGAGTTTAATTAACGGTGATAACCCACAAGCTTATGCCAACAATATTGTGTTGTTTGACCGTAAACGTGGCACTGGTGAAAGCATTTGGGATATTAAAAGTAAAATAGGTTTTGTATCACCCGAATTGCACCAGTATTTCCCGACAGATAATAGTTGTTTGCAGGTTATAGAATCGGGCTTTTACGATACGCTGGGTTTATTCAGGCCAAGTAACCCGCAAAAGGCGGAGGTAGCTTTACGTTGGATGAAACTTTTGGAGTTGGAGCAATATGCGCGCAAACCGCTGAAAAACATATCGGCAAGTGCGCAACGCTTGGTTTTGCTGGCTCGGGCTTTGGTTAAAAACCCGCCCCTATTAATTTTTGACGAGCCTTGCCAGGGATTAGACGCGCATCAGCAACAGCATTTTAAACATATTGTGGATGCCATTTGCCAATCTGGAAATGCTACGCTGATCTATGTTACGCATTACCAGCACGAGATTCCGGATAGTGTGGACAGGGTTTTAAAGTTGGATAAGGGGTTTGTGGTTTAATTGCTATTCAAACTTGAGAAAGGAAAGAACGAAATGAATCTTATTTATCCCCCTCGCGAGATATTAAAACCTAAAACCTATAGAAATATAGGGCAACGCACCTTCTTTAGAAAAACCTACTACACCTTCTATTAAGATGAGTTGGGCAGGTAAAAGGTAAATACCACCGCCATAGCCATCGTGCCAAACATCCGACGATTCGCCGGGCACCCATACGCGGCCAACATCGTTAAAACCTATCAGGCCTAATGTGCCAGGTAACAGGTAAGAGTTAAAATCGAGCACTTTGAGGCGCAATTCCAGGTTATTGTAAGCTATTGTTTTGCCCGTGAAACGATTGGTATGGAAACCCCTGAAGTTTTGAGCGCCGCCTAACTTTAACTGTTGAAAGTAGGCTGCATTGCCAATGGTAGTTCCAACACCAACGCGGTTGGCTATTACCAGTACAGAATCCTTATCGGGGTTCCAATAAAAGCTAAACTCTGATAACACCTGGCCATAAGTACTATTACTTTGATTAATGCCTTTAAAACCGCTAAGAGTGGTATTCCAGTAAATACCTTTGGTGGCCAATGTTTTTTTATTGCGGGTATCCAGTTGCGCGCTTGCAAGTAAGCCTGCGTAAACCCGGGTATCAAAAACGTGCTCATTGGGATGTAGCTGGTTATAATCAGTTAAAAAACGGTTGGGATTATCGGCCGATTCGCTGTTGTAAAATTGCCCCGCTACACCCGCGCTTAGGCGGAGCTTACCGTAAGTGTGATATAAGGAAACATCACCGGTAATGTAGTCATACCGGTTACGGTAATAGGATATTTCTTTATTTCCCTGGTTTACAAAAACGGTGTTATTACCCTCGCCAAAAAAGTTACTCAGGTTGTTGGGTCCTCTCGACATCAGGTTAATACCAAGGTCATTATTACCGATAAGCTTTTTCCATTGCGCCACATAGGTAAACAGGAACGATTTCCGCGCAAGCGAATAATTGGTTAAAAACTCTTGCCTAAAGGCATAAGGTTCTTTGCGGAAACCTTGTTTCTCGAACGAAAAACCACCTATCAATAAAACCCCAATATCGTTGCTGTACTTAGCCAGTATAATAGGTTCAAACCTGTCAAATTTAAAACTGGTTTTATCGTAGTTGTTTACCGCAGTATCTGTTGATGTTTTGATTTTGACCTGTGATGATGAGGGGAGTATATTTTTCTGATCAGAACGGTCGTAAACATACAGCCGGCCTTTGTTATGCAGATCTTTATCTACATAAAAACTATCAACACCACCGCCACCCAACATGCGCACAGTAATGGGCGAAGCCTTTGTTCCCGTTACCGAAAACACATCTTCGCCATCAAAGCCGTACAACCTAACCTCTTTAGTAACATCGGGTTTAAAAGTACGCTGGTAGGTTACTTTATCAATACTGCCGTCCTTTTTTATCTTGTTTACGGTTACGGTTAAATTGCCATCGGGTTGGTTGTTAATGGCGAACTTATCCATCTTATCGCTCGCGGGTATTTCCACTTCATGGGATATGAAACGATAGTATTCAAGTGCTTGTTGAGCAAGCGCATTTCTGCGGGCTATCATTTTACCGGTGATCTCTTTTCCCGAAAGTTGATAAATAGTATCGGGCATCAGTTTGATCGCTTTGCTGATCACCTCATCCGTTAATTTACTTTGAACATAGGCTATCTGCTCTTTCCAATCATCTTCGCTCAGTTGGTTCAAAAAATAGCGGTCAAAATAGCGGGCATTAAAGTTCCATCCGTTGATATCTCTAATACTATTACTGTATCCCTGAAACTTTGACTTTAACCATTGATGCGATACGATCCAGGGGAACAAACCGCTGGTTTTATAATAAACCTGGTCACGATCGCGCGGTACGGGTTCATAAACGTTTTCGTGTTTGCCATCTATCTTTTCCCAGCGCCATTGGTCTTCGTGGCGGTCCCAATCACCTAAAAGCATATCTAAAAGGCGGGCGCGGAGTACCGTTTTTTCGTCTACCCTATTGTCATTATCATCTTGCAGTTTGCGCTGGGCTTTTTCGGTGTTGTAGGTTTTATCAGCGTCAAGCGGCTCACGTTCTTCAAATAGAAATACGTTGTTGGCAAACTCTTTACGGTATTCACCCAGCGCAGGCTCATCGGCCAAATAAACTATGCGTGGGTTTGAATGCGGCACACCCAACACTTCGGCCAGTGGCGGCACCGTTAATGCCGAGAACGGATGAGCAGCCGATACCTGATCCTGCAAAATATCTTTGGCCACAGTCGGCCTTAAATTAGCAGGCAAGCCATATTCCGGATACTTTTGGAGGGTACGCAATACCCATTGCTGACCGGTAGAGTCTTGCAAACGCAATGATTTGGTTTGCTTGCCTCCTCCCCTTTGCAGTATTTTTAAACCACCTTTTTCGGTAGATATGTGGAATACGGCGAGCTTAACCGGCGCAGCCCATAGCTTACGGTAGTTTTCGCCCAAAAAAAACTCATGGGTTTTACTTACCTTATTATAGTGGGGTTCAACAGCTATTTTAACACTGTCGGCACGCAATTGGGCATGAGCATTCAACACAAAAAATTGCAACGCGATAAGGCCGGATAAGAATAATGATTTCAATGGTTTTTAGTAATAAAGCTATGCCTATAAGTAAAAAATAAACATTATTGTTTGTTTTTTGTTCTTTTTATTGCGACTATCTGTGCTATTGCGAAGCCGCATTTGCCATACGTAACATCAACGTAATGCATTTGGCGTATGCGAGAATAATACGGAGGGGTAAGATAACACGCCTGAGCAGCTTGCTGCATTTACATATGGAACATGGAGAGCCGGGGATTTATCTTCGGCTTTTTTGTTTTCTACCGTGCGGAAACTAAGTGGCTATCATAGCCCTCTGCACAATGTTCCAATGGTGAATACAATTGCCGACCCTGGGGGGATAAAGTAAGAATTTTTGTGACCTCCGCGGGTACTTGCTCCAAAACCGAATCATCGCCGCTAACTGTAGCTGATGTCGCTTTCTCCAATACAGTTTCGCCGGCAAGGTTTCCTTCGTTATTAACCACTAAGCATACCTCGTCCTCAACAACAACTGCCACTTTCCTCTCGTCTTGATTCTTGCCTCTTGATTCTTGACTCTCCTTCCCCTCGTCTTGATTCTTGCCTCTTAATTCTTGAGTCTCCTTCCCCTCGTCTTGATTCTTGCCTCTTGATTCCTGAGTCTCCTTCCCCTCGTCTTGATTCTTGTCTCTTGATTCCTGAGTCTCCTCCTCATCTTGATTCTTGGCTCTTGATTCCTGAGTCTCCTTCCCCTCATCTTGATTCTTGGCTCTTGATTCTTGACTCTTCTCAGAGTAAAACCCAATGTGCCTGGCTATCTTATCCAAAGCGCTCATTTTGTTATGCAGTTTAATCTTGCCAAGTTCACCTACCCGGTTGCCGTGCTCATCTATGCTATCCATAATCTGGTAATAGCTAACAGCCGCTTTCTCTTCACTGGTTAAACAGCACATGGGTTTAATGGCGCCACGCTCGTCGTAATAATTACCCATATTGCTAAAGGCCACTTTGGCAAATTCGCGCAAAATCATATCATGCGTAACTTCTAATCGCTGCCTTGCCTTCTCCATTCCGGTTTTAAGGTAAGCCTGTATTTTAGCATTATGCAAAAGCTCACACTTACGGGCCGTGTTTTCACTGTAACCGGCGCTCAAGGCCGCGCGGAAAGCGTTAAAATTGACCAGATATTCATCACAAAAGCGTTGTTGTTGATAATTTAATTCTTCAAAATTGTTCATGGGTTTATTCATTTTTTAGGTGGGACCAAACAGACGTTACAGGCGTAACGTCAAGACAATACAAAGATACGAAAATATCAACAATTAAAAATATAAATATTTAATTATCAATAACTTAAATAACTAAAATAATCAAATAAACTGGAATAACCGACCCATTTTTCCCATCTCCTACCCACCACCGTCATGCCGAATTTATTTCGGCACCTTACAAGACAGGTAGCAGACTTTACAATCGCAAACTTAGCTCGTGGGATCCCGAAACAAGTTCGGGATGACGGTAAAAAACAACTAAGTCCCAATTTGTGGTTTTAAATCGCGCATATCTGGATTTGTTGTTTTGATAAGATTAATTTTCCAGTCTCTGTGCCAATTTTTTAATTGCTTCTCGCGGTCTATGGCATCAGTAACTCTCATGTGATGCTCATAATAAACCAGATCAAAACAATGGTACCGCTTTACAAATTTAGAACCGCCTTCGTTAAGATGTTGCCAAACCCTTACCGCAATATCGTTAGTAACGCCGATATAAAAGGTTGTGCGATATTGATTGGTCATGATATAAACGTATGCTTGTTTCATAAATAAATATAATTATTCCACCACGTCATGCCGAATTTATTTCGGCACCCCACAGGACAGGTAGCAGACTTTGCACTCGCAGACTTAGCAAGTGGGATCCCGAAACAAGTTCGGGATAACGGCAGGAAACAAAAAAAGCCCCGTTCTTTCGAACAGGGCTTTCGGATTTAAATTTATTAAAAGCTTATTTTGCTTCTTCTGCTGATTCTTCAGTTTCAGTAGTTGCTGCTGCTTCTGCTTTTTTAGCCGGAGCCGGTGCTGCTGCTGGAGCTTTTTTAGCTT
>NZ_JBDSCA010000070.1:0-2667 GCF_039921305.1 Mucilaginibacter sp. | reverse complement strand
GAACAGCTGCTATAATTCTGCCTTCCGTTGTTACCGGAAACTTGTCACCATAACCTACTGTAGTAATAGTTACATACGCCCACCATATCGCATCTTCGGCAGTTTTTATGTTGCTACCGGGGTCTTTTTCTACCTGTAAAATAGCGATTGATGAAAATATAATGAGCAAAATGGCTAATATGGCAGCTGAAGTAAAAGTTCCTTGAGCTTTGTTCTTAAAAACATGATTGATAAATTGTTGAGTTGAGCGGAAAGCTCGTATCAATCGTAATAAACGAATAAGTCTCAATAGTCGTCCGGCTCTTAAATAACTTATTGCAGGAATGCTTGAGATTAAATCTATCCATCCCCAATGCATAAATTTGGCTTTATCAGGTGCCATGAATAGTCTGAAACAGAAGTCTCCAAAAAAGAAAATGCAAATTCCATTATCTATATATGTTAACAATAAAGAAGTTTGAGGGGGAAGCGTAAAAACAGTGTCAACTAAAATAGCTCCAAGGACATAAATAGATAATACAAATACAATAAGGTTGAGTAGGCCTAGTTGTTGGTCATTACCGTTCTTTATGTTCATAATTGCTTAAGATTAGGTAATAAATATAGCTATTGCCTAACATAACTGCAATACACCATTGTTTGACGTGTCTGTATTTTAAAACTACAGCTACAAAAAAAGGCCCGAAGAAATATCCCCGAGCCTAATCCAATTGTTCTTTATTAAAAAGTTATTCGCCACCGCTATTGCCGTGGTCGTGTATTTTTTCCTCGCGGAATAGTTTAGCACTGAAAAAATCGTTATTCATACGAGATATGTTCAGTAATGAAATCTCTTTAGGGCATTCAGCTTCACACGCACCGGTGTTGGTACAGCTACCGAAGCCTTCTTCGTCCATTTGCGCTACCATGGCTTGTACACGGCTCCAACGCTCGGGCTGACCTTGCGGCAACATACCTAATTGTGAAACCTTAGCTGATACAAACAACATAGCCGAAGCATTTTTACATGCCGCAACGCAAGCACCGCAACCAATACAGGTAGCTGAGTTGAAAGCTTCATCAGCAATAATTTTCGGGATCGGGATGATATTGGCATCAGGTACGCCACCGGTATTTACCGATACAAAACCACCTGATTGCTGTATACGATCAAACGCCGAACGGTCAACCGCCAGATCCTTAATAACCGGGAAAGCAGCCGCGCGCCAAGGCTCGATAGTAACCGTTTCGCCGTCATTAAAGCTGCGCATATGCAACTGGCAAGTGGTAATAGCACCTTTAGGGCCATGCGGGCGACCGTTAATATATAACGAACACATACCGCAAATACCTTCGCGGCAATCGTGGTCAAAATGTATCGGGTCGTCACCTTTATGGGTCAGGCCTTCATTTACCACGTCAAGCATTTCTAAAAATGACATATCAGGCGAGATATTCTCTGCCGGGTAGCTTACCATTTTACCGCTGCTATTAGCGTCTTTTTGTCTCCACACCTTAAGTGTCAGATTCATGTTTCCGTCGCTCATTTTTTTAAATTTGAGTTGTGAGGTTTGTGTCGCGGGATGTAAACCCTGCTTTTAATCCCTCAACTTGTTCTTCGTTTATTAATACCGGCTTTTTTGAAACTTTCTTTTTTTCGTGAAAGCCTTCACAATATGTATTTGTATCTTCCAATTTAAACCCTTTAATAAGATCTATATCGTTTTTACGTTTATGTTCGCCCCAGGCAAAAAACCGTTCAAAATAAGGCAGTAGTTTGCTGGTTTTTATCTGCTCATAAAAATATACTTCGTGCTCCTTTTCTTTCAAACTCATCTCGTACAATATCTCGTCGTGATCAGTTAACCCCAAAGCATTAAAAAGTCTTTTCATGCGCACGTACTCGCATACGTTACCGCTTTCTAAATTGCCTGCAAAGTAAAAAGGCATAAACCAGCCTATTACATAGCAGCTTGCACTTATCGTTTTGCCAATGATGTAATTTTTTACCTCCAGCCATTTTGATACCGGCACCTGGTAAAGGTCCATCATTTTTAAAACTTCTTCGCGGTGGTTCCACTCGTCTATCTCAATTTGTTTGATAGCTAGTTTCTCCGCTTTATTACTAACAGATCCGGCATGTCCCTGGTAAGCAAACGCTGCAGCTTTCTCGGCCGAATATGCTTGCTTTAGCAGGTTTACCAATGCTGGATCGCTTAACCGCATTTTTTATTTATAACTACGCTGAGAAGGATGAACAAATTCAAAGTTCAACGCTTCCTTATGCAATTCTTCCTGCTGATTCTCGCCTTTATATTGCCATGCACCAACAAACGAGAATACCTCGTCGTTACGCATCGCTTCACCTTCTTCGGTTTGAGATTCTAAACGGAAGTGACCGCCGCATGATTCATTACGCATCAGGGCATCATCAACCATTAGCTCGCCTAATTCTATAAAGTCGGCTACACGGCCTGCACGTTCCAGGCAGTTATTCACCTCTTCGTTTTGGCCAACTACTAAAGCATTTTTCCAGAAATCAGCCTTAAGGGCTTGTATTAAACCTTTGGCTTTGGTCAACCCTTCGGCAGTACGGGCCATTCCGCAATATTCCCACATAATGTGGCCCAGGTCGCGGTGGTACTCGTTAACTGTTTTATTTCCTTTTAATGCTAATAATGAATTGAT